>CAJNDO010000006.1 GCA_905221545.1 bacterium
CATCAAAAAAGAAAGGACGAAATTTGTCCTTTCTCGAGCTTAGCTTTTCTTCAACCCACTACAGTTGACAAAGAGCCAAAAAAGTCTGCTGATTGTAATCAGACAGACTCCATTTTATTCCATGGTATCAAAAGCGAGACTTGGTTTGGCATTGAGGTCCAAGTTTGCAAAGTTTTCTTTGTTCCACTCGCTGACACTGGCATAGGCAATCATTCCTGCATTGTCTCCGCAAAGACGCAGAGGTGGGATGATAACCTTGACATATGTGATTTCGGCCACTAGGCGTTCTCTGAGGCCTTTATTGGCTGCCACACCACCTGCCACGACAAGGATCTTAACAGGGTATTTCTCCAAAGCCTTCTTGGTTTTAGCCATAAGAATATCCAAGACAGCTGCTTGGAAGGAAGTACACAAGTCCTCTGTGGACAAGCTTTCTCCCTTTTGCTCGGCATTGTGGTGAAGATTGATAAAGGCAGATTTCAAACCTGAGAATGAAAACTCCAGATTATCTTCCTTAATCATGGCACGAGGGAAGTCATAAATATCCTGTCCCTGATGAGCTAGCTCATCAATCTCACGACCTGCAGGATAGGTCAAGCCCATGACACGGCCGACCTTATCATAAGCCTCACCAACCGCGTCATCTCGCGTTTCCCCAACAATCTTGTAATCTCCAGCCTCGGAAACATAGACCAACTCTGTGTGCCCACCACTTACTAAAAGTGCTAACAAGGGAAACTCCAAAGGCTCCACGCTCTGAGCTGCCATGAGGTGGCCAGCCATGTGGTTAACAGGAATCAGCGGAAGTCCATGTGCCCAAGCAAAGGCCTTAGCAGCTGACAAACCAACTAGTAAGGCTCCAACTAAGCCCGGTCCATAGGTGACTGCAACAGCTGTCACGTCCTCTTCCGTAATCCCTGCTTCTGCTAGCGCCTCCTCTATACAGGCTGTAATGACCTCTACATGGTGACGACTAGCTACTTCTGGCACTACGCCCCCAAAACGTTTGTGACTCTCAATTTGACTAGCAATGACATTGGACAAGAGCTCATCATCATTTTTCAAAACGGCGACACTGGTCTCATCACAGGATGTCTCAAATGCTAAAATATATCTATCCTTCATCTATTTCTCTCTTCATGATGATGGCGTCCTCGACTGGGTCATGGTAGTAGGCCTTTCGCTCAGCGATGACTGCCATCTTTTCTTTCTTGTAAAATGCTTGCGCTCGGTGATTTGACTTTCTGACTTCGAGGAAAATCTCCTTATCTGCCGGCAATTGAGCAAACAAGGCCGAGGCAATTCCCTGACCCTGATAGGCTCCTTTGACAGCGATTTGCAGGACTTCTGCTTCAAAGAGATTCTCCTGAACAGCTAGAAAGCCAATCACTTCTGTCCCATCATAAGCCAGAGCGTACCAAGTCTGGTCTTGGGACAGGTCTGCTTGGATTTGTTCCAGCGTCCAAGGACTAACTGGGTAAACAGCTGCCATGACAGCGTAGATGGCTTGAGCCAAGTCAGGCTGTCCTTGGATTCGTTTTATTTCTATCATAGGCGTTTAATGTAAGACTCGCCAGATTCAGTGTGGTTCTTGAGCCAGTTTTCCTCAGCCTCGACTCGTTTGAGGTAATTCGGCACAAAGTCATGCAAGGAGTCTGCTTCCTTATCCCAGGCCAAAAGAGCAAGATTGGCTGCATTGGGCAAGGTTTCTTTGAAATTAGTCCTTGGCAAATGTTCTTGAATCTGCTCAACAAAGGGGCCAACTTCTCCGACAAAGGTTACCTGACTAGCACCCTTGATTAGCTCGATGACTCGCTCAAAAGGCAGGTGCGCTTCTGGCATGACAGGTTTGGCATTTTCATAAAATCCTGCATAAACATTGTTACGACGCGCGTCCATCAAAGGAACGAATAAGCCCTCTTGCTGGTATGGCACCAGAGCTAAGAGGCTAGACATGCCAACCAACTCGATGTTCAGAGTATGAGCCAGGGTCTTGGCAGTTGCTACCGCAATTCGCAAACCTGTGTAGCTACCTGGCCCTTCTGCTACCACGATTCGATCCAAATCCTTGGGCGTCCAGTCCAAACTCGCCATCAAAAAATCGATGGCAGGCATGAGGGTAATACTGTGATTTTTCTTAATATTAATCGTCGTCTCGGCAAGAATTTGCTTGTCCTCTAAAATAGCGAGAGAAAGAGCCTTACTGGACGTATCAAAAGCTAATACTTTCATAACACATTCCTATCTTTTTGTCTGCTTACTATTATACTACAAAAGCTGGCACATGGGAATTTTCTTTACCCCAAACAAAAAGCCCCTGCATGGGCAGGGCATCTAAGCATTTAATCCAAAGTAAAATACAAACCAAACTACATAGGTTACAAGGAGGAGAAAAAGCGAGTAGAGAGTCACAAAAGTAATTTTCCACAAGAACTTAGTTTGTCGTTGTTCCAGTTTTGTAAACAGAAGATTCCCTCCATAAACACAAGCAACAAAAACGATGAAAGCTACCAAGCGAACTCCGATAGCAAAAGCAAATAAACTATTCATAGGGCAACCTCCTTGACTTAAAATCTATATGGAATTATGACAAGCGATAAATTTCACTTCCATTATCAATATAGCACATTTTCTTTATTTTTGCAAGCGTTTACCAAAGAAATCGTCCCCTGACTTTCTCGTTTCTGTCTTTTACTAATTTTTCATTTTGTGGTATAATTGAAATAATTGTAACGAATCAAGGTCAATCTAGACACAAAATGGAATGAAATCAAGCAAATCTATGCTAAAAGTTTGGAATAAGCTGACCTGTAAATAGAAAGGAACTATATGATTTACAAAGTTTTTTATCAAGAAACAAAAGAACGTAGCCCACGTCGTGAAACAACACGCGCACTTTACCTAGACATCGATGCTAGCTCAGAACTTGAGGGTCGTATCGCTGCTCGCCAACTTGTCGAAGAAAATCGCCCAGAGTACAATATCGAGTATATCGAACTCTTGTCTGACAAATTGCTAGATTACGAAAAAGAAACTGGCGCCTTCGAAATTACGGAGTTCTAATATGGCCTATACTCTTAAACCTGAAGAAGTCGGCGTTTTTGCCATCGGTGGTCTGGGAGAAATCGGGAAAAACACATATGGGATTGAATACCAAGATGAGATTATTATCGTCGATGCTGGGATTAAATTCCCAGAAGATGACTTGCTTGGTATCGACTATGTCATTCCTGATTACTCTTACATTGTGGACAATATCGACCGCGTCAAGGCTGTTTTGATTACACACGGACACGAGGACCACATCGGTGGGATTCCATTCCTGCTCAAGCAAGCAAATGTCCCTATCTATGCTGGACCACTTGCCTTGGCTTTGATCCGTGGAAAACTCGAAGAACACGGCCTCCTGCGCAACGCCAAACTTTACGAAATCAACCATAACACAGAGTTGACCTTTAAAAATCTCAAGGCAACTTTCTTTAGAACTACTCACTCTATTCCAGAGCCTTTGGGGATTGTCATTCATACTCCTCAAGGGAAAATTGTCTGTACGGGTGACTTCAAGTTTGACTTAACACCAGTTGGTGAACCAGCAGATTTGCACCGTATGGCTGCGCTTGGTGAAGAAGGTGTACTCTGTCTCCTGTCTGACTCGACAAATGCAGAAATTCCAACCTTTACCAACTCTGAAAAAGTCGTTGGTCAGTCCATCATGAAGATTATCCAAGGCATTGAAGGACGTATCATCTTTGCATCCTTTGCCTCAAATATCTTCCGTCTCCAGCAAGCGACAGAAGCCGCTGTTAAGACTGGACGCAAGATTGCGGTCTTTGGTCGCTCTATGGAAAAAGCCATTGTCAATGGAATCGAGCTTGGTTACATCAAAGCTCCTAAGGGAACCTTTATCGAGCCAAATGAAATCAAAGATTACCCTGCAGGCGAGGTTCTGATCCTCTGTACAGGTAGTCAGGGCGAGCCGATGGCCGCCCTCTCTCGTATCGCCAACGGAACCCACCGTCAGGTGCAACTCCAACCAGGTGATACCGTTATCTTCTCTTCAAGTCCAATCCCTGGAAACACGACTAGCGTCAACAAGCTGATTAACATCATTTCTGAAGCTGGTGTCGAAGTTATCCACGGTAAAGTGAACAATATCCATACATCTGGACACGGTGGTCAGCAAGAGCAAAAACTTATGCTCCGCTTGATTAAGCCAAAATACTTCATGCCTGTCCACGGTGAATACCGCATGCAAAAAGTCCACGCTGGACTAGCGGTAGATACTGGTGTCGAGAAGGACAATATCTTTATCATGAGCAATGGTGATGTCCTTGCCCTTACTGCTGACTCAGCTCGTATCGCAGGCCATTTCAATGCCCAAGACATCTATGTCGATGGAAATCGTATCGGTGAAATCGGTGCAGCTGTCCTCAAAGATCGTCGTGATTTATCTGAGGACGGTGTCGTTCTAGCAGTCGCAACCGTTGACTTCAAGTCGCAGATGATTCTGTCTGGTCCAGATATCCTCAGCCGAGGCTTTGTCTACATGCGTGAGTCTGGTGATTTGATTCGCCAAAGTCAACGCATCCTCTTCAATGCAATTCGTATCGCACTGAAAAATAAGGACGCCAGCGTGCAATCTGTCAATGGTGCCATTGTCAACGCCATTCGACCATTCCTCTATGAAAATACAGAACGTGAACCGATTATCATCCCGATGATCCTCACACCAGATGAAGAATAAATCAACAAAACAGCCCCGTCCTCGGAGCTGTTTTTTCTATGCTTTCTTTGAGATTGAAACTCAATAAAAATCGAAATCAGACTAGAAGGCTAGGCGAAAGCATAACTTAAGTTAGGTGAGCCGAAGCCGACGACGTATCATTTTGATTTTTGAAGAGTTTTAGAAATACTACGATTTTTACCTTCCAAATACACCATCAAAATAGAAATATCTGCTGGATTTACTCCCGAAATACGGCTGGCTTGGCCGATGGTTTCTGGATTGATGAGCTTGAATTTCTGACGGGCTTCGGTTGCGATAGAATCAATGTCGTCCCAGTCAATATTTGCTGGAATACGTTTTTCTTCCATGCGTTTCATCTTGGCAACCTGATCCATGGCTTTGGAAATATAGCCTTCGTACTTGATTTCTGTTTCAATCAATTCGATAATCTTGTCATCCAAGTCCTCAGCAGCTGGTCCGATGAAGGCCACCACATCTTGGTAAGAAACTTCTGGACGGCGAAGGAATTCCTTAGCTGTCACGGCATCTGTCAATGGCTTGAAGCCCATCTCCTCAACCTTAGCATTGGTTTCCTTGACTGGCTTGAGTTTGATGCTGTCTAGGCGTTTCATCTCATTTTCAAATTGATTTTTCTTGATTTCAAAGCGAGCCCAGCGTTCATCATCCACAAGTCCAATCTCGCGTCCCATCTCAGTCAAACGCATATCGGCATTGTCATGACGGAGAATGAGACGGTATTCAGCACGACTGGTCAAGAGACGGTAAGGTTCAATAGTTCCCTTGGTCACCAAGTCATCAATCATCACCCCGATATAACCATCACTGCGCTTCAAAATCAATTCAGGCTTGCCTTGGATTTTCAGAGCCGCATTGATACCCGCGATAATCCCTTGGCCAGCAGCTTCTTCGTAACCTGACGTTCCATTTGTCTGACCAGCAGTGAAAAGTCCTGAGATTTTCTTGGTTTCCAGAGTCGCACGCAACTGGTGAGGCAAGACCATGTCATACTCGATAGCATAACCTGTTCGCATCATTTCAGCATTTTCCAATCCTTTGATGGAATGGACCAAGTCACGTTGGACATCCTCAGGCAGACTGGTTGAAAGACCTTGGACATAGACTTCCTCTGTATTGCGCCCTTCTGGCTCAAGGAAGAGTTGGTGGCGCTCCTTGTCCGCAAAGCGCACAATCTTGTCCTCAATCGACGGACAGTAACGAGGACCCACTCCCTTGACCACACCTGTAAACATAGGCGCACGGTGGAGGTTGTTTTGGATAATCTCATGACTGGTACCGTTGGTGTAGGTCAACCAGCATGGAACCTGATCCTTGACATAGTCCTCATCACGTGAAGTATATGAGAAGTGATTAGGCGCTTCGTCCCCTGGCTGAATCTCTGTCACATCATAATTGATAGAAGAAGCCTTGACACGTGGAGGCGTCCCTGTCTTGAAACGACCGATTTCGAGGCCCAATTCCTTGAGGTTATCAGCTAGGTTAATCGAAGCTAGGCTGTGGTTAGGTCCTGATGAGTACTTGAGGTCTCCGATGATGATTTCCCCACGGAGAGCAGTCCCTGTCGTCACGATAACAGCCTTAGCAGCATATTCTTGATGGGTCGCTGTACGCACACCGACAACCTTGCCATCTTCCACCAAAATCTCATCAATCATGGTTTGACGAAGGGTCAGATTTTCTTGATTTTCAACCGTCTTGCGCATCTCCTTAGAGTAAAGTTCCTTATCAGCCTGCGCACGAAGGGCACGAACAGCTGGTCCCTTCCCTGTGTTGAGCATCTTCATCTGGATGTAAGTCTTGTCAATGGTTTTGGCCATCTCGCCACCGAGGGCATCGACTTCACGCACAACAATCCCCTTGGCAGAACCACCGATAGAGGGATTACAAGGCATGAAAGCCAGCATTTCAATGTTGATGGTCGCAAGCAAGACCTTACAGCCCATACGGCTGGCAGCCAAGGAAGCCTCAACCCCAGCGTGTCCCGCACCAATTACAATAATATCGTATTCTTCAGTAAAATTATATGTCATTTCTTAACCTTTCAAAAATTTCTCGTAAATAAGGAACTAACTTCTCCTCCTTTAGAGCTTGAGCCATAGTAACCCATTTAAAGTGCGTATGCTCTTCAGGATCTAATCTGATAATTGGCTTCTCCCCAACCCACTCTGCTTTATAAACTAATCGAGTAAAGACAGTATCCTTAGAAGTATCCAGTTGACTATCTTCGTGAAGAAGCCTGAGCGAACTGCTGTCTAGCCTAACTCCCGCTTCTTCAACACATTCTCTAAGAGCTCCATCTCGCGGAAGTTCACCCTTTTCAACCCCGCCACCAGGAATATCCCAGTAAGTTGGATAAACGTTGGGTTGTCCTCTTTTAATTTCCGAACGCTGAATGAGCAAATAATCATCACCACTATGAATAAGCACATGGGCAATAAGCTTAACCATCATTTTCTCTCCTATTCCTCAAGATGAATGTGTCTTAGTTGGCCGTCCCATTCTGGTAGGGCTGTTTTCAAAAAGGTTGGAACTAGCTGGATATTCTGGAGCTGACCCAAATCAATCCACTCACAGGGCTGCGATTTTTCATCTTCCTGCATGGTCAATGGGGCTTCCTCAAGTAAGTCCACCAAATAATGAAATTCGATATTGTGATAGGAAACACCGTCTTGTTCAAAACGATTTTCAACTACGAAAGCTAGCTGTCCAGCTTGAGCTCGGACACCTAACTCTTCCCTCACTTCACGGACTACCGCGTCTTCCGTGCTTTCATTGACTTGAATCGCACCGCCAATAGTGTAATACTTGTCCTTGTCTTTGGTGACTAGAAGCTTGCGATTTTGGAGAATCAAGGCTGTCGCCCGAACACCAAAAACCGTATTTCCTACTTTTGTCCGAAAGTCTTGCTGAGTCATTTTTGTCCTTTCCTCTAAACGACACAAAAACAGTCAAAACTCCAAAGAAGTGCAGGACAAAAAAGCCTGCAACATCCATGAGCTTTGACCATCATTTCTATTGCTTTTATTATTGTAGCAAATTGAGAAAATTTGTCAATCTAAATGTACTGACAAACTTGTCCATCTCGATAAGCATTGTCAATCAAGCCACCACCTAGACACTCATCGCCATCGTAAAAGACAACTGCCTGTCCTGGTGTGATCGCGCGTTGCGGTTCTGCAAAGATAACTTCTGCCTTGTCTCCTTTGACATGGACGGTCACCTTAGAATCAGGCTGACGGTAGCGGAATTTAGCCGTACATTCCAGCGTAAATTCCTCTGGCATGTCACGAGTAAAGTGAACTTGGCTGGCTTCTAGGCTTGTTGACATGAGCGAGTCATGGTAGAAACCTTGGCCGACATAGAGAATATTCTTGCTTAGGTCTTTTCCGACAACGAACCAAGGGGCATTGTCACCGCCGTGTTGGCCACCGATACCAAGACCACCACGCTGACCAATCGTATAGTACATAAGACCTGCATGTTCACCCATATCGCGACCATCCACAGTCATCATGCGCCCAGGCTGAGCTGGCAGGTAGTTACTAAGAAAGTTTTTAAAGTTCTTTTCTCCGATAAAGCAAATCCCTGTCGAGTCTTTCTTCTTGGCAGTCGCAAGTCCTGCGTCTTCTGCTAGTCTGCGAACTTCAGGCTTTTCCAAATGTCCCAATGGGAACATGGTTTTTTGAAGTTGTTCTTGCGAAAGTTGGCTGAGGAAATAAGTCTGATCCTTGCCATTGTCCACGCCACGAAGCATGTGAACAGTGCCATCCTCATCACGCGCTACACGGGCATAATGCCCAGTCGCTACATAGTCTGCCCCCAAGGTCATAGCATAGTCCAAAAAAGCCTTGAACTTGATTTCCTTGTTACACATAACGTCTGGATTTGGCGTGCGCCCTGCACGGTATTCCGCTAGGAAATACTCAAAAACGCGGTCCCAATACTCTTTTTCAAAGTTGACAGAGTAGTAAGGAATACCAATCTGGTCTGCCACCGCAGCCACATCCTTGTAATCTTCGGTCGCCGTACAGACGCCGTTTTCATCTGTGTCGTCCCAGTTCTTCATGAAGATACCGATCACATCGTAGCCCTGCTCCTTGAGCAAAAGAGCCGTCACCGACGAATCAACACCACCACTCATCCCCACGACAACACGTGTTTTAGAGTTATCACTCATGGTAAGTCTCCCATCTATTCGTTTATTCACGATTGAAGGTCGTGTGTGCTTCACGATTGAAGGTCGCTTGAGCAGTATTCATTATAACATGCTTGATTAGAGAAGACAAGAAAGAGGCTGATAAATCATCTCAGCCTCTCTTTCTTACTTTGCAAACGAATCAATTTTTCCTTTTAAGTTCTTTCTTAGCTTGTTCTATCTGGTATTTCACTTGGTCAAATCCTGTACCTCCCAAGGAATTTCGTCTTTGAACAGCAGTTTTAGGTTGCAAGTAGACATAGATATCCTCGGCAATGAGGGAATGATAGGTTTGTAATTCCTCCAAAGTCCAATCTTGAATATTTTTAGCAGACTTAATAGAGTCTAGCACTAATCTTCCCACAACCTCATGAGCTTCTCTAAATGGCAAGCCTTTCCCTGCCAAATAATCTGCTAACTCAGTTGCATTTGAAAAGTCCTTCTCTGTAGACTCTTGCATTTTTTCCTTGTTTACCTGCAAGCTAGATAACATACCTGCCAATACATCGAGGGAATTTAAAATCGTTTCGACCGTGTCAAACATCCCTTCCTTATCCTCTTGCAAATCCTTATTATAAGCTAAAGGCAAGGACTTCATGACTGTCAATAGTCCAAACAGATTCCCATAAACTCTACCAGTCTTTCCTCGAATCAACTCAGCCATATCTGGATTTTTCTTTTGGGGCATAATAGAGGAACCTGTTGTAAACGTATCTGACAAGGTAATGAATTGGTACTCAAAACTACACCAATTTATCATTTCTTCACAAAAACGGCTCATATGCATCATGAGTATGCTAGCATTGGATAGAAATTCTAAGATAAAATCGCGGTCACTAACAGCATCCAAAGAATTTGTATAAGGTTGCTTAAACTCCAGCAAATCGCTAGACAATTGGCGATCAATGGGGAAAGTCGTTCCTGCCAAAGCTGCCGCACCTAGAGGGCATAGGTCTGTATGCTGCTGGTTAAATTCAAAACGTTCACTGTCTCTTTGAAACATGTTGTAGTAAGCCATCAGATGGTGGGCAAAACTAATAGGCTGGGCATGTTGCAGATGAGTATAGCCCGGCATGATCGTCTCCACATGATTTTCCGCCAAATCTAATAAAATACCCTTGAGATGAGCCAGTTTATCTAGGACATGACCTAGTTGGTCCTTGAGATACAAGTGCATATCTGTCGCAACTTGGTCATTTCGAGAACGAGCTGTATGTAATTTCCCTGCAAGAGGACCAATTTTTTCTGTCAGCAATACTTCCATATTCATATGAATATCTTCATTTGCGATATCAAAATCAAGTTGACCTGCCTCTAGCTCTTCTAAGAGCTCTTTCAAGCCTGCTTGGATCTTTTCTGACTCCTCCAAACTCAAAATGCCCGTCTGGCCCAACATCTGAACGTGGGCTAAGGAACCAATCAAATCAAATTTAGCTAATTTTTGGTCAAAAGATATACTCGCACCAAAGCGCTCTACCCAGTCTTCGACAGTACCTTCAAAGCGACCACCCCATAATTTTGTATTCTTAGCCATATCACATCCACCTCTCTAGTCAATCGCCCTATTTGGCGCTTTTTTGAACCTCAGAATGAACCTTGGTTGGAAGTCCCCACAACTTAATAAAGCCAACAGCTGCATCTTGGTCAAAGGTATCTGCACTAGTATACGTCGCCAAATTTTCATCGTAAAGTGAATTTGGTGATTTCCGAGCCACGACCTGAGCGCTTCCCTTATACAGTTTGACTTTTGCAGTCCCATTGACAACTTTTTGAGTCTCTTTAATATAAGCAATCAAGGCTTGTGTAGCCGGACTAAACCACAAAGCATTATAAATAAGATTTGATAATTCATTTTCTATGATTGGTTTAAAATGAGCCACTTCTCTCACAAGCGTCAAATCCTCAATTTCCTTATGAGCTGTCAGCAGGGTCACTGCCCCTGGGCACTCATAGATTTCTCTTGATTTAATCCCCACCAAGCGATTTTCCACGTGGTCAATCCGTCCGACCCCATGTTTTCCAGCTATTTCATTGAGTTTTTGAATCAAATCTGCCAATTTTAGCCCTTCTCCATTGAGGGAAACTGGAACACCTTTACTAAACTCAATCTCAATGTATTCTGGCGTATCTGGAGCTTCCTCTGGAGAAGATGTAATACCAAAGGCTTCTTCTGGAGCCTGATTCCATGGGTTTTCCAAAATACCACACTCATTGGCACGTCCCCAAAGATTTTGGTCAACAGAGTAAGGATTGTCAAGGTCAGCAGGAACAGGCACCCCATTTTCCTTAGCATAATGAATTTCTTCCTCCCGAGACCATTTCCATTCACGAACTGGCGCAATCACTTTTAAATTGGGATCCAAGGCTGCAATGGATACTTCAAAACGTACTTGGTCATTCCCTTTACCGGTACAACCATGAGCAATTGTAGTCGCTCCGGTCTGATGCGCGATTTCAACCAATTTTTTAGAAATAAGAGGGCGGCTCAAGGCAGATACCAAGGGGTACTTTTGTTCATAGTAGGCATGTGACTGGAGAGCTACTAGCACATAATCTGTAGCAAATTCGTCCTTAACATCAATAACATAAGATTCGACTGCTCCAACCTTGAGAGCCTTATCATGGATGAAATCCAAGTCTTTCCCTTCACCCACATCCATACAAACTGCAACAACATCATAGTCTTTCTTTAGCCAGGTAATAGCAACTGATGTGTCCAAACCGCCAGAATAGGCCAAAATTACTTTTTCTTTACTCATGTTCTTTTCCTTCTTTCTATTTTTCAATGGACGCTTTAAAGGCATCCTCAATGAGTTTGTCTAATTCCCCAGAATCCTTCAACTTTTGAATAGTTTTATCGACTGCTTCTTTCAATTCCTTGCTGTCTTTTTTCATAGCGACCGCATAGGAATCATCTTGCTCTTTTTCAAAATTGAGTTCTGCGATTGCTAAATCAGGATTATTTTCCACAAATCCCTTGGCAACTGGTTCTTCAAAGATAACGGCATCCACTTGTCCTGATTTTAAATCAGTGATTAAATTCCCATTTTTAGGCAGAGATACGAGGGAAGAATTTTGTAGCAAATCTTTCGCCATCGTCTCTTGAATCGAACCTTTCTGCGCTCCGACCTTTTTCTGCGCCAAGTCGTTTATAGACTGATAAGTAGCCAAGTCAGATTTTTTGACAATGAGTTTATTTTTTGAAGTATAGTAGGAAGTTGAAAAATCGAACACCTTGCTCCGTTCATCTGTCTTAGAAACACCTGATATGGCAAGGTCGGCTTTTCCTGATTGAACACTAGCCAATACATTGTCAAAACTCATAGGAGATAGTTCCAATTCGACACCTAGTTCTGTTGCAATAGCCTTGGCTAATTCGATATCTGAACCCACAATCTGATTTTTCCCATCAACCACTTTTTGGTATTCAAATGGAGCAAAATCTGGATTGAGGGCTACAACCAATTTTCCTTTGGACTTGATGGCTTCAATTCCAGCCGATTGATTGTTACTACAAGCAAATAGTAGGGGGAGCATCACTAAACCAAACATCGTCATCAACACCTTCTTCATCTTATTCATAATAAAGCCTCCTTTATGTTTATTCCTTTTGGTTGTATAAATAATACTCCTATCCTCATCGTTTGTCAAGCCCAAATTGAAAAAATTTTCAATTTGAAACAAAAAAACCTAGAAATACTACATAAAAATGTCATTTCTAGGCGTATTTATGCTATTTCTCTCTGAAAAACATGAGTATTCAGTCAGTCAAAAGTAGCTGGACGAACTCATTTTCCCTTGCCCAATTCAATGATACGATGACATTGTTGGGCTACATAAGCATCGTGGGTCACAATAATGACTGTTTTCCCCTCTCGATTCATCTCTAAGAGAAACTTCAAGACCAAATCTCTATTTTCAGGGTCCAGCGAACCTGTCGGTTCATCTGCTAAAATCAGCTGGCTGGGTTTTAAGATGGCTCTAGCCACTGCAATTCGTTGTTGTTCACCACCAGACAACTCGGAGACCTTTTGATGCAAAGTAGCTGGCAAACCTACTCTCTCTAAAATCTCTTCCACCTTTTTGAGCTTGTCTTTCTTGGACAATTTCACATATTTCAGCGCCAGCATGAGATTGTACTCGACCGTTTCATCATCAATCAGGGCAAAATTTTGAAACAGATAAGAGATATGTTCACGGATTATTGTTTGTGACTTGGCAGAATTAACCGCTAGGTTTGTCTGGCCAAAAATCTCATACCGTCCGCTATATTCACCATCTATTAAACCTAATAAATTTAACAAGGTCGACTTACCACTACCACTCTTGCCAACAATGGCTACCAAATCCCCCTGATCAATCCTGAGAGACAAGTGATCCAAAATCACTTTTCCCCCAATAGTTTTGGTAATATTTTCCAATTCAATCATAAGATGCCCCCTTTCAATAACTCTACTAGACTTCTTTTCTCCATCCTAGAAGCCAAGACTAGCACAAATAGTATATCCAGACATGTAAAGCCTGCAAACAGCAGGAGTGGCAAGAGCGCATGGGCAAAGAAAATCAAGACTAGAAGAGGCAGACTATAGCCCAGCAAGAGTAGAACGAGGAGAGGGCGGTAGCGATCGACCAGTTTCCACCCCATAAACTTCTTGGTAATAATATCCCTGCGCTTCAACAAGAAAGTAGTAACGAGTAAAAAGTAGGAAATCATCATGCTAAGGAGACCAAACAAAGCAAAGAGTATATTAAGATTTCGAACTGCATCTCGATAAGAATCCACTTTCTCTTGTTGAATGGCTTGAATCGATGAAAATTTTAAATAATTCCCATCTGATAATTTCTCAACTAACTCCGTAATCACTTTTTGATTTTGTTCTGTATTTTCAACTTTCATCGGATTATTTAAGCCAGTTGTTGACAGGGAGGCTTTCTCATCCCACATCATATCAGAATCATTGACCAAGCTAATAATTGGATTGGAGAGATTTTCCTTTCGCTTATCACTATATGGGAAAAATGACCAATCTCCTTCATAATAGGCAATCTCGACATCCATCTCCTCTATCGTTCGTTTTTGCTGCTCTTCATACTTCATCGAATGAAAGGCAATTAACTTCCCCAAGAGCTGATTTTTATCTTCTTCACCTTTCGTACTTGCTGGCATCAAAATAACTTTTTTAATACCGGTATCTGGTAGCTTGAATCCCTTGCTCTTTAGAAAATTGCGATTGGCATAGTAAACATCCACCGTATCTGTTAACTGATATTGCTGAATCTGTTCTGATTGGACAAAATTTTTTACAGGAAGACTGCTACTCTGCACATAGCCCGCCTGCGTTTTTTCTACCAAATCCTGATAAAATCGATAGAAATAATCCAATGCCTTCCCTGAGCCTGCCAACTGCTCTTGCCACAAGTTATCATTGAGTTGGAAAGTTTCTAAGGTCAGATAATTTCCTTGGCTGATCCACTGTTTCTGGTAATCCAACTCTTTGTTTTCTTGCTCCAAACTTTTTCCTACCCCAACTAGCAAGACTGTCAGTAAAATGGTAGTTCCAATTTTCATCAAATAATTAAAGAGTAGACCAAATTTGAAAGATGAAAAACCTTTCAGCAGAGAGCTGATTGTCATTTTTTGGATTAAGAGGTAAGTCAACCAACTGATAAAGAGATAAAGCTGCAACAGCAAAAAATGAGACAACCACAGCATAGGAAACAAATCTTTTGGCTTATAATCAAGCAAGAAAAACACGCCTAGATTGATCACAAGAGCCCCACCTAGGAGGAGGTAAAGGTTGCCTTTTACAACATCAGCTAAAACAGCCCTATCTTGAAAACCAAGTAATTTTTGTACCCCAACTCGTTTCATCTCCATCATCGGTTGATACACTGTCACTAAAATCACAAGCAAGATTGCCAAGATAAAGATAATGATAGATAGTAACAAAGCTTGATTTAGCACTCCAACCTGACTTCGGTAAGTGGGTTCTAATAAAATCGTCTTATCTATCTGGAAAAAATCACTCCACTTTTGTAGAATGGTATCGCGATCTATCTCTTTGCTGGAGGTAATCATGTAGCGCCCATTTACAGTATGGGATTTATCCTCAATATAGGATCGGAAGGTCTGGAGTCGAATGAGTTTCACCTTTAAAAAGGTGGGAATGGTTCCTAGATTATTGGGAAGGTCCTGGTTACTGTAGACTCCCTTTTCATTCTTTGAAAAATCAAGAGAAGTCAGACCGAACTCCTGATAGGGGAAGGTTTCCTTATCAAAAACACCAGCCTTGACGGCCTCATCTCCATTATCTACTTTGATAATAGAGACCTTGTCTTGGCTTGCAACCTCTTCAAAAAACTGGAGAATCGTTTCTGTCGGTTTAGTGACATCTTTCAAGTACAAGTCAAATGAATAAGTTGTCTTGCCCATCTCCTGAATCCGCACTATTTCACGTGTAACATTTACATTCAGGACAAAAAACGTAGTACACAGCAAGAGCAGGAGCATACAAAGATGACTGATTTTTTTCATAGAGATACCTCCCGTGAAGAGACGAAAGTGAGATAGGTGCAAGTGCTTTTTATTTTTTACTAAATTTTAAGTAGGTGTAAATAAATCCTGCACTTATAGCCAGAGTTGTCCACCATTTAAAATCAATATGTAAAAGTGAAAAGATTACAAAACTGGTGATTAGCGAGGCTAATATATAAATAATGATTAAAATTTTATTTTTCATAGGAATTGCCTTTCTGAAGGGATTCTAGTATTTACAACTTATCTGTAAAGTTTACAATAAGCCGTTAGGGCAATTGTCTATCAGAATGTTCTTTTATCTGTCAATAATCCGAGAAAATCTTGACTCTTCAAGTCTGAGAAATGTTTGGTAGAGAGACTTCCTCTTTGAAGTCCATCATCTCTAACCTGCAAATAATAGCTATGTTGGCTTGTTTTAATTGTCAAAAAATCGCCAAATACAAAAAATTTTTTCCAGTTACGAATCTCAAATTCTTTCATCTCTGATTTTGGAATGCGGATAAGTCCTTGCCGCAAATCGCGATGATGCTCATTTGTGAAAGTCATCCCATTCCCAAGATTTCTTATCAGTAGTTCATCTGGAGTTACCATCACTAGCGCTATTTTAGTTAAGAAAATTTCAACTGTTGGTGGTAAAATCGCCAAGTTGAACCAAGGATGTAGGTAGCGATACGCTAAGAAATAATGAGGCTCCTCACCCAATCCTAGTTGTTTATATAAGGCCTTGACCTCACTATCTAACCTCGCTTCAAAAGACACATCCGAATACTCTTCTTCCTTCCTCTGATTAAAATAACGCATCCAGACTAGGAAACCTATAAAGACTATGATAAATATTCCTGATAAAAGATATTTTAAATTGTAGTTCATCACTTAACCTCCTGATTCACGACTCTACCTAAAGCAGAGCCCTATTTATTTTGAAAATAGTTCAATAACAACTTTAAATAAGACGGGTGTCATTAAAATGAGGATGATTCCTATCACAAATATCATGACTACTCTAAAAAGCTCCTTATTTTTTAACATTTTAGCACCCCTTTTCTAGCGACATCATAGTACTCCTTAAACTTATTTTAGTTTTCTCCCTTACTTTCTATATTACTATTATACAATATTTTTGCTAGGATTTTATTGTTTGTTAATTTTTTCACGAATAGGAGAAAATTATGCAATATAATTTCGAGAAAGTATATTGAAATACCTATAATAAAGTCAGTCACCTACCATTACTAAAAGTTAGATATCTTAACTAATTTACCGTTTTTCAATTCAAGAACAATATCAGATAATACTTCAATATCCTCTTTATTGTGAGATGTGACCAACATAGTAATATGATTCTTTCGAGCATAATTCTTAATTATTTTTCTTAGTTCTTCTACACCTTCATAGTCCATACTATTAAATGGTTCATCTAGGAGTAAAATCTTAGGATTTTCCATCAATGCTTGGGCAATCCCTAATCTTTGTAACATGCCTAATGAATAATTTTTTACTTTTACATCTTTATCCTGATATAAATCTACCTTATTCAATACTTCCTCAATCTCTTTCTTAGTAATTTTATTTTTGATTGCAGCTAATTGCTCTAAATTCTCTAATGCAGTTAGACTAGGCAAAAATCCCGGATGTTCAATAAGTAACCCTACATCAAGTGGCATAGAACCATTTTCCCCAACAATTACACTCCCAACTGTAATCTTACCAGTAGTAGGTTTCATTAATCCTGAAAGCATTTTAAATAATACACTTTTCCCGCATCCATTGGTTCCTACAATTCCATATATTTTACCTGATTCAAAAACATAACTAACATCATCTATAACATACTTTTTCCCAAATATTTTTGAAAGATGATCTACTTTTATACAATCCATACGTTTCAACTCCTTACTCATTTTGATACTGCTTACTTCCTTTAGGTAATGTAATATCTTTATTTTCAAATATTTTAAAATTTAATAGAAGCAACATTGCATCAACAAATACCAATATCCCACATCTACCAATGAAATTTATACCGTAACCATATACTGAACCAGAAATAGAAAACAATGAAAATGGTCTCAGATGTTCTCCTAAAAAGCCCAATGTTGAACCCGCCATTATAATCAAAGTGCCCGTATAGATAACAAATACTAACGATTGTGATATTCTAAACTGTGTTAAAAGTGCATGGAGCAGAGAAAAGAAATATAGCAACAATCCTTGTAAAATTATTATCTTCCCTATCTCATAAATTACGATATTCGTTTCAAAATTTCCAAATAAATACGTTTCTGAAAATTTTTTTGTGGCTGTTGAAATGTCGATGCCAAAGTTAGAATCTCCTATTCCTACTATAGTGGAAAATATACAAATACTAACCACATAATAAATCACACTTTTCAAAATTTTGAAATGCTTATTTCTGTAAAAATCATTTCTACTTGAATACCTACTTAGTACAAAAAATATATTTTGTTCAACTGGGCTTTGTAGCATCATTATGAAAGCTAATAAAAACGGAAATGTGAAATATCCAGTATAGGAATCATTAAACATGATAAGAATCAGCTCACCAAAATGAAAATTCCCAAATTTATATTTTAATACTATCAGCTGACTAAAATTTGCTAATATAGCAAAAGCAACTAATAAATATACAAAACCTATATAAAAATCTTCTTTATTTTTTAATTCTTTAAATTTCTTCATCAGTTTCTATATCCCTTTTAAATTTTTTATACGATATCCAATATGATGTTACTACTATAAGGATTAAGTATACAAAAACAAATATTACGCTTATTCCTTTTACTCTTGAAACATCAAAAATTGCCATTGGTTCAATTTTAGTAAGACCTAAAAACATCGCAAACAATGATCCTATTGTCGTTAAAATAAATGGGGATAACCATGCAACAAATTTGCTCTTAATAAAATATGACATCGCCAATCCAACACTACTATATGCAACGCCAACAAAGGAACAATGTAAAATGATTATTACTACATAAAATAACGGGGATGTCTTCACTGCTGATTCATAAATAGAAACTTTTGTTATTGCATAATAAGCATCCATATTTATACTTCTATTAAAAAATAAAATTGACATTATCAAGAATAACAACATTCCAAAAATAAATGTTGTAAATGATATGAATCCATTGATTATAAAAATAGAATTAAAATACTGTTTATATCCCATCCTTGATACAATATATTTCATTGTTCCACTTTTTCTATTTTCGATATGCTGTGACGCAAAAGGAATTGTTGCAATAAGAGGTGCCAAAACTACTAACAACGACCTATCACCATTATAACCTTGTAAAAATGCCACAATATAATCATGATTAAAAAAATACTCCATTCCCTCTTCAATAAATGCACTTACAGAAAATATCATAGAAGTTAAAATGATTAATATTGCTAAAAAGAATTGCTTATTTTTCATCCCTTTTAAAAACATACTGACCTTGTAATCCATACTTCTCTCCTATAAAACAAATGGGATGAACGAACATGCTCACCCCCAAATATACAAACCTATATTCTAGCTCTTAATACTCATCAGGACTCCATGAACCGCTGGTTTGAACTTTAACATATGTTGCGAACCCTGTCCATCCACCCAATCTAAGATTAGATCCTTCTGCATCTGATGGACTATTATAATTCAAATAAATCCTATCTCCACTGCCTGCAGAATATGTATGTGTCATTTGAGCGTCACCTCTAAAAATAGCACAGTGCATTGTATAACCACCACCGATTGATGTATTATTATTTACTCCTCTTGATTGATTTGTTTTATATAATGAGTCAGTCACTGTACGACCTCCGAATCTCGGCATAATCATATCGTAGTCCGAAATTTCTCTAGCAGAGACAGCCATTGCACCAATCATTAACGTAGCACATATACTTGCAAATAACTTTGTTTTAGTATCTAGTTTTTTCATTATTGTAATTCAATCCTTTCGCTCCACTTACGACACAACACAAAATGAAAAACATGTTGTATTGTGTTGTTTTCTTTAATTTGGGATATGATATACTTTCTGTGAAAACCAAATATGATAAACTAAAAATCAAAATTATAATGAATTCAAATTTATCGAATAACTACTTTAAAAACGATATTAGCATTCACAGAAAATCTTATGTAATCACTAAATAGTCCATTGGACTCACCTTCCTTTCATTTTTACAACTAGCGCATTATATCGGCCATCTCCACGGGAAAACCGTAGCAATGCTAAATAAGAAAGCAAGAACAACTAAAAAGCGAAAAACTTTTTTATTCATACTTTTTCCCTCCTATCTGTATTTTGTATCTATAGTATACCTCTTCTTTATTCTATTTTAAAATTAGTTAACTTTTTTCACACATTATTTTAGTTTTCTTTTTTACTATTCCTGTTATTATGATACAATATTTTTAATAGGATTTTATTATTTGTTAACCTTTTTCACAAAAAGGAGAAAACCCATGCGTTATGATTTCGGAAAAGTCTATAAAGAAATACGTGAGTCAAAAGGATTGACCCAAGAAGAGGTCTGTGGGGAGGTTCTCTCAAGAACCAGCTTATCAAAAATTGAAAGTGGTAAAGTAACTCCCAAATATGAAAATATGGAGTTTCTTCTCCGGCAAATCAATATGAGTTTTGAAGAGTTTGACTATATTTGCCACCTCTATCAACCGAGCCAACGAACAGAAATCATGCAAACCTATCTCAATATGAGCTCAACCCTAGGGACTAGTGAACTCGAAAAACTATTTCAAAAATGCCAAGACTATCTCAAAACCCACCACGACCTGCCCATAGAAGAAATCAGAGATATGTTGGAAATTGTCATTCATATCCGCCAACATGGTACAGAGCAACTGTCAGACCAAGTGCAACAGACTGTCAAAAAACTTTGGGAGAAAATTGAAAAACAAGATACATGGTATGAAAATGATCTAAAAATCCTCAATACCATCCTTTTCAGCTTTCCCATTGAACACCTCCATCTCATCACTGGAAAAATCTTACAACGCTTAGAAGTCTATAAAAACTATCAACATTTATATGAATTACGAGTGGCAATCCTACTCAACCTTTCCACCATTTACTTATACAATCAAGACAAAAACATGTGTAAGCAAATCTGCTACACTTTACTAGAGGACGCCAAGAACAAGAAAAGCTACGATAGGCTTGCTATCTACTATGTCCGTATTGGGATTTGTAGGGATGATGCTAAACTTATTCAAAAAGGTTTCTCCCTTCTAGAGATCACCGAGGAAGCCTCCATGCTGTCTCATCTCAAAAAAGAAGTGGAGACCTATTACCAACCGAAGAAAATATAAAAAAGTCGAGGGGTTTCCTCGACCTTTTCATATTATTCTGTTCGTTATTTCTTAATACCAGCCGTTGTTAAGCCAGAAGTTTTTCGCAGCTGTCCATGAACCGTAACGTCCTGCAACGTAGGCATCTGCTACACGTTCTTGGTTTTCAGCTGAGTAGTCACCGTTCAAGTATGAATCTGTCAATTGGTAACGTCCGATGTAACGTCCGTTTGTAGCTGTGTAGCTACCGCCTGATTCTTTTTGAGCGATCCATTCTTTGGCTTCTGCTTCAGATCCGCTTACAGTTGTAGCAACTGTTTCTTCTGCTACTGGGGCGCTTGCTGCTGGAGTTTCTTCCTCTACCTCTGTAGTTTCTGCCACTGTAGCTGAAACAGCTTCATCTTGGGCAGCTGGTGCTTCATAAGTCGTTGAAGCTGGTGCTACTGGCGCTGCTGGACCGTCGATAACCAACTCTTGACCAACATAAATCATATGGATGTTGTCAATGTGATTGTTTTCTGCCAATTTCTCAACAGTTGTGTTGTGAGTTTCAGCGATTTCTGAAAGTGTATCACCTTCTTTAACAGTGTAAGTTGATGATTCTTGAGCAGATACAAATGATGGAGCAAATACTGCAAACAAGGCAGCTACTCCTGCAAGAGTTGTTTTAATCTTTTTAGTTGTTGATTTCATATTCGAAAATTCTCCTTCTTTCTATAGTACTATCATACCCTTTAAATATTACTGTTTCTTGACACTTTTATGTAGAAATATTACAAAATTATTTTTTATTTCCCTAAATAAGCTATTTTTGTCATAAAAGATACTATTTTTATGCTATTTGTAGTGTAAAAAGGTTTTCATCCACAATTAAAGCCAAGACCTTCATTCTTTGATATAATAGAGATAAGAATTTTTATAAGGGGAAACTGATGAAATCACTTCGTTTTCAATCTGTCTTTGATATCATCGGACCAGTTATGATTGGCCCATCTAGTAGCCATACCGCTGGTGCTGTTCGTATTGGGAAGATTGTATCTTCCATTTTTGATGATACTCCGACAGAACTCGAATTCCAACTATTTAACTCATTTGCCAAAACTTATCGTGGCCACGGGACAGACCTAGCCCTTGTTGCAGGAATTTTGGGCATGGATACAGATGATCCTGAAATTCCAAACAGTCTGGAGATTGCCCACAAGCGCGGCATCAAAATTGTCTGGACTATTCAGAAAGACAGCAATGCTCCTCACCCAAACACCACTAAAATTACTGTCAAAAATGCCCACAAGACCATCAGCGTAACTGGTATTTCTATCGGTGGAGGAAACATTCAGGTAACCGAACTCAATGGCTTTGCCGTCTCGCTCAATATGAATACACCGACTATCATCATTGTTCATCAAGATATTCCAGGTATGATTGCCCTTGTAACAGAGGCCCTTTCACGCTATGGCATCAATATCGCCCAGATGAATGTTACTCGTGAAAAAGCTGGTGAAAAAGCCATTATGATTATCGAAGTCGACAGTCGCAACTGTGATGAGGCCATCGAAGAAATTCGAAAAATCCCTCATCTCCACAATGTCAATTTCTTTAAATAGGGGGAAGCATGTTTTATTCTATCAAAGAATTGGTCGAGCAGGCAGAACTGGACTTTCAAGGAAATGTCGCAGAACTCATGATTACAACGGAGTTTGAATTGACCGGTCGTGAACGTGAAGAAGTTCTCCTTCTCATGGAACGCAATCTGGAAGTCATGAAAGCCTCTGTCCAACTCGGTCTCAATGAAAATAAATCTCGTAGTGGCCTGACAGGTGGAGATGCTGCCAAACTGGATCACTATATCAAAAACGGAAAAACTCTATCAGATTACACGGTTCTCTCTGCTGCCCGAAATGCCATCGCAGTCAATGAACACAATGCCAAAATGGGCTTGGTCTGCGCCACTCCGACCGCAGGAAGTGCTGGCTGTCTGCCCTCAGTTCTCACTGCTGCTATTGAAAAATTAGACCTCAGCCACGAGCAACAGCTGGATTTCCTCTTTGCTGCTGGTGCCTTTGGACTAGTCATCGCAAACAATGCCTCTATCTCAGGTGCTGAGGGTGGCTGTCAGGCCGAGGTTGGTTCTGCCTCTGCTATGAGTGCCGCCGCCTTGACTCTAGCTGCTGGTGGGACACCTTATCAGGCCAGTCAGGCCATTGCCTTTGTTATTAAAAATATGCTAGGCCTCATCTGTGATCCTGTGGCCGGCTTGGTTGAAGTTCCCTGTGTCAAGCGCAATGCTATGGGAGCTAGCTTTGCCTTTAT
The DNA here is from genome assembly GCA_905221545.1 of bacterium. Classification (GTDB taxonomy): domain Bacteria; phylum Bacillota; class Bacilli; order Lactobacillales; family Streptococcaceae; genus Streptococcus. Next base: position 23,135 of record CAJNDO010000006.1, read on the forward strand.
CGCAGCAGACATGGCCCTGGCAGGTATCGAATCTAAAATCCCTGTGGATGAAGTCATCGATGCCATGTATCAAGTAGGAGCAAGCATGCCAACTGCCTTTCGTGAAACAGCTGAAGGTGGACTCGCTGCCACCCCAACTGGTCGTCGCCTCCAAAAAGAAATTTTCGGAGAATAAGCTTATCAAATAGGAGAAACTATGACCTCTATCTCAGCTATCTTTTTCGATCTGGATGGAACCCTCGTTGACAGTTCTATCGGGATTCACAACGCCTTTACCCATACCTTTAAAGAGCTAGGGGTGCCTAGCCCTGATGCCAAAACGATTCGTGGTTTTATGGGACCGCCTCTCGAAAGTAGTTTTGCGACCTGCCTGCCCAAAGAACAAATATCTGAAGCTGTGCAGATATACCGTTCTTACTATAAGGAAAAAGGCATCCATGAAGCTCAGCTCTTCCCTCAGATTGTAGAATTACTCGAGGAGTTATCTAGCAAATATCCTCTCTACATCACCACTACAAAGAATACTCCAACCGCTCAGGATATGACTAAAAATTTGGGAATCCATCATTTCTTTGAGGGCATTTATGGTTCCAGCCCTGAGGCACCCCATAAGGCCGATGTCATTCGCCAAGCCTTGCAGACACATCAACTAGCACCTGAACAAGCCATCATTATCGGAGATACCAAGTTTGATATGCTGGGAGCTCAAGAAACAGGCATTCAGAAATTGGCCGTCACTTGGGGATTTGGAGAGAAGGCAGATCTACTAAACTATCAACCTGATTATATCGCCCACAAACCCTTAGAAGTTTTGGCGTATTTTCAATAATATAACGGAGACTGGGCAAAAACTCACTTTCATACTCTTCGAAATCTCTTCAAACCACGTCAGTTTCTATCTGCAACCTCAACGCTGTGCTTTGAACAACTTACGGCTAGCTTCCTAGCTTCCTAGTTTGCTATTTGGTTTTCATTGAGTATCAGAATAAAATGAAGCAAGTTTACACATAACAAAACGCATATTACCAAGGTTTCAAGTCCTGATAATATGCGTTTTCTGATTGTAAAGATTTTTTATTCAACGTGAGTAGTTTGATTAGCAAAGGCGATAATGGCTTGCTTCAACTCATCTCCACTGAGAGTGCGGAACTCTTCAATTTTTTGATCGATGGCTTCTAGAGGCATGACATTAACCTTACCAACGAAAATCTTATCCATAACCTGATTATCAACCAGTTCGGTGGATACCAAGAGTTCTTCGTAGAGTTTTTCACCTGGACGAATTCCAACTTCAACGATTGGAATTTCGCTTTCGGTGTGGCCACTTAGAAGGACCATTTTCTTGGCCAAGTCATAAATCTTGACTGGTTTGCCCATATCAAGGATAAAGACTTCCCCATCCTTGGCATAAGCACCAGCATGGATAACCAAACGGCTAGCTTCTGGAATAGTCATAAAGTAACGGGTCATACGGAAGTCTGTCACTGTTACAGGACCACCTTCAGCAATCTGACGTTCAAAGACTGGAATGACACTACCACGGCTACCAAGAACATTCCCAAAACGAACTGCACAGTAGGTGGATTGGCTACGTTGGTTAAATCCAGTAACAATCAACTCAGCCACGCGCTTGGTTGCTCCCATAACGTTTGGTGGATTGACCGCCTTATCTGTCGAAATCATAACCATCTTAGGCACCTTGGCTTCATCAACAGCCCTAGCAACATTGTAGGTTCCACGGATATTGTTTTTGAAGGCTTCTTTTGGATTGCGCTCCATCATGGGAACATGCTTGTGGGCCGCCGCATGATAAACAATAGCCGGCTTGTACTGCTCGAAGACTTGCAACAGACGGTCATAGTCTTGAATATCGGCAATCACTGGTACATAATCAATCCCTTGGAACTTACGAATCAATTCATGATAAACAAGGTAGATTGAATTTTCCCCGTGACCGAGCAAGACGATGCGTTCAGGATTGAAGCGGCTAACTTGGCGACAGATTTCAGAACCGATTGAACCACCAGCTCCTGTAACCAAGATTGTCTTACCTGTCAGTTCTGCGCCCAGACGCGATTCGTCAAGACGAATTTCCTGACGGCCCAAAAGGTCTGTGATATCAATCTTCTGGAAGCCTCCACCTGCTTGGTGAAGTCCCTGAACAACGGTTTCAACCTTAGGCATCTTGTAACATTTGACACCCAGCTTATTACACATCTGCAAGATACGTTCATATTCTGACGGATCAAGCGACGGAATCGCAACGATAACACGCTCGATTTGATGGCGTTTGGCTAATTCTGGCAGATTATCATAAGAGCCCAAAACAGGGATACCACCGAGTTTTTGACCCTTTTTCTTTTCATCATTATCCAAAATACCGACAAGTTCCAAATCACTGGTTGGGTGTTGGTAGCTGTTCATAAAGAGAGCGCCACCATCGCCAGCACCAATTAAAAAGGTACGACGATGTTCCCCATCACCACTGCCTTTTTTGCGTTTAGAGTAGATTAACTGCCAAGTAATTCGTGGCAATAAAATCAAGAAGGTACTCAACAAGATAAAGAGTACGATAAAACGGATGGAAAAGAGTGGCAAGAAAGCATAGCAGATACTATATGACAAGACGCTGCTCACAGTCACACCAAAAAAGATTTTCATAAAATCCGTAATTTTGCTGTAACGACTAATACTAGCGTTCAACCCCCAAAATCCAATCATCAATTGATAGAGCAGGAAGGCCAAACTCGTATAGATAATGTAGTCAACAGGCGCTGGATTAATCAATCCGTAGAATAAGATATAAGATACAATGATGGAAACCACCATACTGAAAATATCAAATATGCCCCAAAAGACCTGTTTTTGTTGTTTATTTAAAATTTCCACCAGATCAATGACATAATCTGTGAGTTTTTTATTCATAGAAATTTACTCCTCCTTAAAAGAGCCAGATAGGTATATTGTTATTATAACACTTTTTCTGAAGTTTACGATTTGCTACAATCTTTTAATTGCTTTTTCGTAACAGTTTCATAAAAATAAACTGTCGGACAAATCCGGGACAAAGGGCAACAATCATCTGAATGGCAACACTCTTGGCATACTCCATGTAAGAAATTTGCCCTCTCTTCAGCATGCGCTGACGAGCTTGACGATAGAGTTTGAGATAGCGCAGTCCCCCACGACGCTCAAACATCCCTGCTCCGACACGAACCCTGCACAAAATTTGATCCAGATTTCCAGTCTTAGCTCCTGCAGCAATCATATTGAGCCAGAGGAGGTCATCCTCCATATAAAGGCCATCCTCATAGTTGCCTGCCTTGAGAACCATATCCTTCTTGAACATAACAGTCATGTGGTTAAAGGCGCTTCTCATTCTTTGATAAGCTACAATATCTGCGTGCTGGGTTGGAACACGACGATAAGAAACAATCTCATCAGGATTGTCAATAAACTCTGCAATATGGCCACCTAATAGGTCGAGGTTTTCCTTCTCCATTAACTGAACCTGTTTCTCAAAACGATCTGGAACTGCTATATCATCCGTATCCATACGGGCAATAATATCATACTGACACTGCAAAACACCCTGTCGAAGAGCCAGACCCAAACCTTGATTCTGCTCAAGAGGATAGCGTTTCACTGGAATATCAGACTCAGCTTCAACCTGGTCTAATACCTGATAGAGCTCAGGTGTCAAAGGCCCATCCTCAACCAGAACCAACTCGCTCGGTTTCAGGGTCTGATTTTGAACACTCTCAATAGCATCCTTTAAAAATGTCGGATTTTCCTTGATATATACCGACATCAATACGCTGATTTTTTGCTTTTCAGACACAGTTTTTCTCCAATGTATAGATTTCCTTCCACTATTTTATCATAATTTTCAAGACTTTCCCATTTTTATCTTGAAAGCCAGAAACCTTACTTGACATTATAGTGAAAAAGCCTTAAAATAAGCTGTTATTAAAATCAGCTAGAAGAGGTATTATATGAAAAAGCAATCACTTTTTTTTGTTCCAGGTATTATCCTGATTGGTGTTTCCTTGCGGACTCCTTTTACTGTTTTACCCATTATTTTGGGAGATATTTCGCAAGGTCTGGGGGTAGAAGTTAGTTCACTTGGTGTCTTGACCAGCCTTCCTCTCCTCATGTTTACCCTCTTCTCCCTATTTTCTACCCGACTGGCTCAGAGAATCGGCTTGGAGCATCTCTTTACCTACAGTCTCTTCTTCTTAACCATTGGTTCTCTGATTCGACTAATCAATCTGCCCCTGCTCTATCTAGGAACCTTGATGGTTGGGGCAAGTATCGCAGTCATCAACGTTCTACTTCCTAGTCTTATCCAAGCCAATCAGCCAAAAAAAATTGGTTTTCTGACTACCTTATATGTAACGTCTATGGGGATTGCGACGGCTCTGGCTTCCTATCTAGCTGTGCCCATTACACAAGCAAGCTCTTGGAAAGGACTGATCATCCTCCTCACCCTGCTCTGTCTAGCAACTTTTTTGGTCTGGCTCCCAAATCACCGCTACAATCACAGACTGGCTCCACAAACCAAACAAAAAAGCCAAACAAAGGTCATGCGTAATAAACAGGTCTGGGCAGTTATTGTCTTTGCAGGTTTTCAATCCTTGATCTTTTACACCGCTATGACCTGGTTACCGACTATGGCTATCCATGCAGGCCTATCTAGTCACGAAGCTGGCTTGCTGACCTCTATCTTCTCTCTGATTAGCATTCCTTTTTCAATGATCATCCCAAGCCTGACAACCAGCTTGTCAACTCGTAATCGTCAGCTCATGCTCACTCTGGTATCACTAGCTGGTGTGGTCGGCATTTCCATGCTCTTCTTCCCGATCAATAGTTTCATTTACTGGCTTGCCATCCATCTCCTCATCGGAACCGCAACCAGCGCCCTCTTCCCTTATCTCATGGTCAACTTTTCACTCAAGACAAGTGCTCCTGAAAAGACAGCCCAATTGTCTGGCCTATCTCAAACAGGAGGCTATATCCTAGCAGCCTTTGGGCCGACTCTCTTTGGTTACAGTTTTGACCTATTCCACTCTTGGGTACCAGCTGTAGCGGCTCTCTTGCTCGTAGATATCCTGATGACTGTGGCTCTCTTTATAGTGGACAGAGCTGATAAAATCCTCTAAACTTCTAGTTTTAGCTAGAAGTTTTTTATATATAAAAATTTTACACATTTCTCTTGACAGGGCTTTCTTTTAGATGTACAATGTATGTGTAGAAAAATTATATATAAAAATCTTACACATTAGAAAAGGAGGTTTCCCATGTATTTTCCAACATCCTCTGCCTTGATTGAATTTCTCATCTTGGCCGTACTAGAGCAGGATGATTCTTATGGTTATGAGATTAGCCAGACCATTAAGCTGATCGCTAATATCAAAGAATCTACGCTCTATCCCATTCTCAAAAAATTGGAAGGCAATAGCTTTCTGACCACCTATTCTAGAGAGTTCCAAGGTCGCATGCGCAAATACTACTCCTTAACAGACCGTGGTGTAGAGCAGCTCGTGACTCTAAAAGATGAATGGACACTCTATACAGACACTATCAATGGCATCATAGAAGGGAGTATCCGCCATGACAAGAACTGAATACCTGACTCAGCTAGAACTCTATCTCAAAAAACTGCCTCAGGCTGACCAAATTGAAGCCATGGACTATTTCAGGGAACTCTTTGACGATGCTGGAGTCGAAGGAGAAGAAGAACTTATCGCTAGCTTGGGAACTCCCAAAGAAGCGGCCCACGAAGTTCTCTCCAATCTTCTCGATAAAAAAATCAATGAGGCACCCGCTCAAAAAAATAACCGACAAATTTTACACATCGCCTTGTTAGCCCTCCTTGCAGCACCCATCGGTATTCCTCTGGGAATCGCCATCCTCGTGGCCCTGTTCGGAATCCTTGTGGCAGCTTTGACTGTCATTCTGGCTTTCTTTGCGGTTTCCATACTTGGTATCATCGGCGGATTCCTATTCTTAGTTGAAAGTTTCACTGTCTTAGCCCAAGCTAAATCAGCCTTTATCTTGATTTTTGGTGCTGGTTTACTGGCCATCGGTGCTTCTTCGCTGGTTTTATTAGGTATTTCCTATGTAGCCCGCTTCTTCGGCCTACTCATTGTTCGCCTGGTGCAATTTGTTCTTAAAAAAGGAAAGAGAGGTGACCAGCATGCGTAAATTGACAAAAGGATTTCTCATTTTTGGTGTGGTGACTACCGTTATCGGCTTTATCCTGCTTTTTGTAGGTATCCAATCTGACGGAATTAAGAGCCTACTTGCCATGTCCAAGGAGCCTGTCTATGATAGTCGGATGGAAGAGTTGACCTTTGGCAAGGAAGTCGAAAACCTAGAGATTACTCTCCATCAACACGCACTGACCATCACAGACTCTTTCGATGATCAAATCCACATTTCTTACCATCCATCACTCTCTTCTCACCATGATCTTGTTACGAATCAAAATGATAAAACTCTAAACCTCACTGATAAGAAACTGTCTGAAACTCCATTTCTCTCTTCTGGAATTGGCGGGATTCTCCATATCGCAAGTAGCTACTCTCGTCGTTTTGAAGAAGTTATTCTCCAAGTTCCAAAAGGAAGAACTCTAAAAGGGATCAACGTGTTAGCCAATCGTGGACAAACCACCATCATAAATGCTAGCCTTGAAAATGCAACTCTCAATACAAATGGTTATCTCCTCCGAATTGAAGGAAGTCGTATCAAAAACAGCAAATTCAAAACACCAAATATCATCAATATCTTTAGCACAGAACTGACAGATAGTCAGCTAGAGTCAACAAAAAATCACTTCTACGTTGACAATATTAAAGTATATGGTAAGGTAGAACTAACTTCTAAAAATGAACTCAGTATCACACTAACTCAAAAAGAAAGCCAAGAAATCAACTTAGACTTCTCAAGTCACTATGGTCCTATTTATCAGTTATCAAGAGATGAGAGTCAACATCACCCAAACGAATTAAGCAACCCTTACAAAACTGAAAAAACCGATGTAAAAGGTCAACTCATAGCTAGGGCTGAAAATTATATTAGTCTTGAAACTACAGCCAACAGACCTTAACAAATCTACTTATATCTACCAAAATGATGTATATACAACTAAAAAGGAGGTTCTACCATGAAACAAGAATGGTTTGAAAGTAATGATTTTGTAAAAACAACAAGCAAGAACAAGCCTGATGAACAAGCCCAAGATGTTGCAGACAAGGCTGAAGAAACGATAGCCGATCTCGATACACCAATTGAAAAAAATACTCAGTTAGAGGAGGAAGTCTCTCAAGCTGCAGTCGAACTGGAAAACCAGCAAGAAGAGAAAATTGAAGCTCCTGAAGACAGTGAAGCGAAAACAGCAATAGAAGAAAAGAAAGCATCCGATTCTACTGAAGAAGAGCAAGATCTTTCTAAAGAAACAGAAAGAGTCACTATAGTTGAAGAGACCCAAGAAGCACTTCCTCAGCAAAAAACAACTACGAAAGAGCCCCTTCTTCTCAGTAAATCCTTAGAAAGTCCTTATATTCCCGACCAAGCTCCAAAATCGACGGATAAATGGAAAGAGCAAGTGCTTGATTTTTGGTCTTGGCTACTGGAAGCTCTTAAATCTCCTACAAGCAAGCTTGAAACAAGTAGCACACACAGTTACACAGCCTTTCTCTTACTCATTCTGTTTTCTGCATCTTCCTTTTTCTTTAGTATCTACCACATCAAACATGCTTACTATGGACATATAGCAACTATGCATAATCACTTCCCTGAACAATTTGCTTCATTAAATCTCTTTTCGATTATCTCTATCCTAGTAGCAACAACACTCTTCTTCTTTTCATTCCTCTTGGGTAGTTTCGTCGTGAGACGATTTATCTACCAAGAAAAGGACTGGACGCTAGAAAAGGTTCTCCAACAATATAGTCAACTCTTGGCAATTCCAATCTTCCTCACTGCCATTGCTAGTTTCTTTGCCTTCTTTGATAGCCTACGATTTACAGCCCTCTTGTGTGTGATTAGCATTGGAATCATTCTGCTTGCTAGTCTCCATATCATTACAAGACCAAGTCAAACAAGTGAAGCCGACTCCTTTTATCAGTTATTCTTGTCTGTCCTTGTGAACGGAGTTATTATCCTCCTCTTCTTTGTAGCTGAAGTGGCACTGATTGGAGATTATCTTCGTATCTTGGCCTTTCTTTAAACTTTAATCCTGTCTTTCATGGCAGGATTTTTTATGCACTTTTAAAGTAAAAATTTAAATATCAATTGACAAAAACTGGATAAATTGGTAAGATAACAGAAAAAGTTTATATCTAAAAGGAGATTATGATGTCCAATTTTACAGACTCTTTCTTGTCAGCTAATACAGCTAGCTTACCTGCTGAACAATTGCCTTCATTGCGCCAACGTTTGGAATTACTAAATGATTCACAGGCTAACCAAGTAATTGCTACTGCCAATATTAAAAATCCTACAACAGCTTTGATTCTATCCATTTTCTTAGGAACACTTGGAGTCGATCGTTTCTATCTTGGTCAAGTTGGCCTAGGTATCGCAAAACTTTTATTCGCTTGGATGACCTTTGGTACATGGACACTTATAGATTGGTTTTTAATTATGAATGCCACGAAGAAGGCTAATTTCCAAGCTCTTAATACCGCACTAGCAACCATGAGCGTACCTGCTCAACAACCAGAGCCAACACAGATAACACCTAATCAAACTGAACAGATTACTCAAGGATCACCAAAGTCAGAACCATCACTTATTAAGGAAGAAAATACAACTGAAATTGTTAAACCCGAAGCAAAACTTAGCAATGATGAAGGAACTTCTGAGATTCCTCAATCTGATGTAATACCCAATAGCGAGGAAGTCGCTCCTAAAACCACACCTAACACAGATAACGTAGGAAAAGATACTACATTTATAGCTCCTATCGCTCCCACTCAACCAAGTGATTTCCAAAAAACTGTGACAAACTATTGGAATTGGTTACTAAATGCTTGGAAAAATCCAACAGGTGAAGGAACAGTAGAAGCAAACAATGCTTTTCTAACATTCGGTATCCTAATACTTTTCAATACCTTAACTATCTTCTTTGCGGCATTCCATGCAGGACGCACTCTTACATCTGGTATTAACAGTTTCTCTTCTCAATTCCAATCAACTTCTAACCCCTTCTCAGGAAATGCGTTCCAAATATCTAATCCTGTCGGAATCACCACTCTTTTCCCAATCCTAATTTCAGTCGCTCTATATCTATTTTCAATTATTCTAGGTGGATTCGTAGTCAAACGTCTAATTTACCAAAATACAAACTTTACTTTTATTAAAGCATTTGATTACTACGCTAAACTATTCTCTATCAATACCGTTTTAACTGTTCTTTCGGCACTATTAGCTATTTTAAATATCATATCGCTTTCTGCACTTCTATTCATTATTAGTATCTTACTATTTACCGCTGGACTCATCTTTGCTATCTCTCAAACTGAAGATGATTCCTCTATTAATCCATTCCATAAATATCTATTTGCCCTTGTTGTAAATGGTTTGATTATGGGAATTTTCTTCTATGCAGAAATGTCTCTAATTGCAGAACATATCTCAAAATTATTCCGATTCTAATCTGAATATTATCATAAGCTATTATAAAATGCTCTTTGTCACATATATAAGTAACAAAGAGCATTTTTCTTATTTTCTTCTTATTTTTTTCACAGCTTTAAACATACCTGTTATTTTCTTGTATGTATTTTTAGCAATATGTTCTACACCACCTTCAACCTTTTTTATAGGTTCAGGTAGATAACTTTTAAATGCATCAAATTGGGCATTAAATAATTTAAACAATACCTTAGTAGCCATAGCTCTTTGCTCTGCAGTAATTCGTGTCATATTATTTATAATACGAATTATTTTTTTGGGTGTTTCCACAGTAATATCAGCAAATTTATTAATCCCTGATTCTAAAAACACATCAAACAGAACATCTGAGAATTCCTGCTTCTCTTTATTACTTAAATTGTCCAGCCAATTCCCGATTACTTTATCAGTATGCAGACTAATATAGGACTGATTCTCTGCTAATATGAAATCTAGTTGTCCTATCTCCCATGTAAAAGTATCATGTTGTAACAATAACACAGCATTACTCTTCACGACTTTAGCATTTACTGGTGCTTCTAACAAAACACTCACAATCGAATCTTGAGGAATATACGAAATAATCTTGTTCTTAATGTTTAAAAATTCTACAGATTCTCTAAGGCTTTCGTGTATTCCCGGAGAGTCAAATGCATAAATACCACTTATCATTTCTTGTAAATCAGTCGATACTTTTGAAGAAGCATAAATAGCTAAATTCCCTCCTTTAGAATGCCCCGAAACAATGTATTCTCCAGGATTTTCATTTATTTGCTTCTCTAAATATTTATAGGCTGCTTGTTGAGCTGGAACTTCATGCATAAATGTCATATGAAAGTCTTCTTTCCAACCGATCAAATTTTCATCTGTTCCCCTAAAAACAACCAAATACTTGCCTTCTTCCAATTGATAAGTTATAGCTGAAAATTGACGTTCAATACTTGAATCAATTTTATTTACAAAATCAAAAGCTTCAATATCTTTATAACGGACACTGTGGCCTAGAATCCCCAATAAATCAATCCTAGGTGTTGTAATAACTGATAAAAATTCACCTTTATCTCCATTAATATCAAAATAATTTTCTGATAAACTTTTTAAGGATATTCTAGTTTGACTTATAATTTTATCAAATGGTAGATATGCAACTTCCGTCAAAGCTAGTATATCAATATCATTCATGATAACTTGATCAAATGCATAAGACTTGACACCTACTGCATAATCAATTATATTACTCATAAAAAATCACCTAATCCAATATTCTACCCGACCCCCATCAGCTATTAGAAATCGAGCGAAAAATAATACTTAAAATAAATAAAACAAACCAAAGCGGTAACAATAATATAGATAATAAATTTAAACCAAACATTGGATATTTCCAATTTGTTTTTACTATCAAAGTTGGAATAAAAAATAAAATCGATATTAAAATGCTACCAAAGAAAACGATTATACCCCGTAACATTTCATTTATAGATATTAAATTTAATGCCTCCGAAGTGAAAAGAAGGGGATATAATAAAACTACAGATAGCGATAATAATATACAGGAAATTCCAATAAAGATATTCAAAAAAAATGAATGCTTTGCTGGGTCATTCAGTGTACGATACAAGTTCCAAACCCTTGACTTATCTTCCTTTGTTCGAATAAGTCCTTTATCTGTATAGGTATAATAGTTTGGTATATGTGCCCAGTATAATCTTTCAATCAATGTAGCTATAAAATTGGACCTAGATTGGAAAGGTTGCAACAAAACATTTTTCTGAACACCTAATTGCTTATTAAATATTGGAACAAATCGAAAGAAATCATGATTAGAGTAATAGTTAACCATATTCTCATCTTTTATTAAAAATAAGTTGTTTTTTAAAATATTTTGACTCTGCCTGTTAAACGTCCACCAAGGAGAGAGAGCTGAAAATGAAATACATTTATCCAAGCCTTCTTCTAGAACATACAATCTCTGAGCAAGGAGACCCCCTAATGAAACTCCTGAAACTATAAATCGTTTTTGAGGATAATCTCTTTTTAGAGAAATATAAAAATCTTTTAGACTATCATATTGATATAAATGTACCAACCCCATACTTCCTAGAGTAGATGTATAAATCCAATCTTGAAAAACTGTTTTAAAACTGTCTTCTTCATTTACCTGAGGGATAAACCTCTCGCTGGCTCCTGTTTTCTTAAAAAACTTTTTACCAATTCCTACATCTGCTCCACGAATAACAATATAAACTTCCTCAGTATTTTCCATTTCATAGGCTACAGCCTGAAGACCATTTATCCATGAATTGATTTCATCTATAGAAGCAATTTTTTTGATTGTCTTATTATTAAACGTGATACTTTTCCGTTGAATCTTCTCCGCATCAAATACAATACCTGTCAAGTACACTAAAAGTTTTGTTTCATCAATCATATATAGTTAGTATTCTGAGAGTCAAAAGAAAAAGATTTGTAGTGTCAATAACTCTGATCTCATTACACTACAAATCTTCATGTTTTAATCTACTAGTCCTTACTCTACTTTTTGAGTAGTTGAAGTTACAGTCATTGTTGCAAGAGCAGTATTAATAGCTTCAAAGTTTGCTTTTTTCGTAGCATTCATAATTAAGAACCAATCAATAACTGTCCAAAGACCAAAAGTAATCCAAGCGAATAGAAGTTTTGCGATTCCTAATCCAACATGACCAATATAAAAACGATCAATTCCCAATGTTCCAAGGAATAATGAAAGAATCAGAGCTGTTGTAGGATTTTTAATATTAGACGCTGCGATTACTTGGTTTGCCTGTGAATCATTTAATAATTCTAGGCGTTGACGCAAAGACGGCAATTGTTCAGCTGGCAAATTTGCTGTATTTGCAGATAAGAAAGAATCTGTAAAGTTTGACATAATAAACTCCCTTTAAAATGTATTTTCTTACATTGTATTTTATTTATGTTATTTTGTCAAGCAATATTATAGAAAACAACATGAAAATAGTTAATTTTGTGCTAATTGTGCTAATGCTTTAAAATCTTTTTCTAAGATGGGTTGCACTTCTAATTGATTGGCATCTAGTTGGTGGTAAAATTCTGACGGTAGTACCTCAAGGAATGTTGCATAGTCCAAGCGGGCAATGGCTTCATAGTCTTCTGGTTTAGAGCCATCTCCTGTGATTTGAACCAAGTCAATTTCCCACTGGACTTCCTTATCCAGCAATTGCTCAATATAGGCTGCAGGAACAAATGGTTCTCTCGGTAACACTGTCTTGACACCTTGAGCTAGATGGTAAACGCCATGCACTTGCCCTTCTCCATCCTGATAGAAGGAAACTCTTGCAAAGTAGGCATCTGTCTCTTGAACCGCACGTACACGCGCTTCAAACTGAGCCAAGCCATCTGCCCCTAAAAAGCTTTTCAAATCCTCATGACTAAAGAAAACAGGATTAAAAATTCCTTGGCAAATCGTAAAACAAGCTGCACTATCAGCCAGATAGGCTTGAATACCTGCTTGGAAATAAGCTTCAAAGTCAAAACCATCGAGCCCCTCAATCTCAGTTCCTGTATAAGCAAGCAAAGCATCTAAAAATGACTTGATGATCTCCCAGTCTGTCTGCGTTAGTAGGTCAGGAAGATCGACACGGTAAGCCTTTTGACCATCAGCATAACTGACCTTAAAAAGAAATTGTGATTGCCCCACTATCGCACACTCGATATACTCGAGACGGTTAAGAGGCTGACGGAGATAGACTGCATCATAGCTATGTGACTCCAAACCATCTACCAAAGCCAAGATGGACTTGGCAGTCAAAATTTCCTGTTCTCCTAAAATGCTCTGTTTATTTGGAATAAAAAATGTTTTCGCCATAACTGAACTCCTTTTGAAATCGTTTACATATAGTATACCTTATTTTTCTGAAAGATACAGAAACAAACTTTAGATTTTTGAGTAAAAAGCATAGAAAAACAGCCCCTAAGGACTGTTTGATCTTATACTGTAGCTGCTTGATCCAAGCTTTCACCGATAGCGGCTAGGCGCTCGATAACTTCAGCTTGTGTCAATTCATTTTCTGAAACATAGCGGTTACGTGGGTGAACACGGCACTCGTGCGAGCAGCCACGAAGGTACTTGTCTTCATTTTCTTCTGATGTCAAGATACGACGGTTACAGAATGGATTTCCACAGTTAACATAACGTTCACATGGTGTTCCATCAAACCAGTCTTTCCCTACGATGGTTGGGTTGACATGGTTGACATCAACGGCAATACGCTCGTCAAAGACGTACATTTTTCCATCCCAAAGCTCACCTTGGACTTCTGGGTCTTTACCGTAAGTTGCGATTCCTCCGTGCAATTGACCTACATCTTTGTAGCCTTCACGGACCATCCAGCCTGAGAATTTCTCACAGCGAACCCCACCTGTACAGTAAACCACGACACGTTTGTCCATGAATTTTTCCTTGTTGTCACGGACCCATTGTGGCAACTCACGGAAGTTGCGAATGTCTGGGCGGATAGCTCCACGGAAATGTCCTAGGTCGTACTCGTAATCGTTACGTGTGTCAAGGACAACTGTATCTTCGTCAAGAAGGGCTTCTTTGAACTCTTTTGGAGACAAGTAAGCACCTGTTGTTTCAAGTGGGTTGATGTCGTTGTCGAAGTCATTGTCTTCCAAACCAAGGTGGACAATTTCTTTCTTGTAGCGAACAAACATCTTCTTGAAGGCTTGTTCATTTTCTTCATCAATCTTGAACCAGAGGTCTTCCATGCCTGGGAGGCTGTGAACGTAGTCCATGTATTTTTGAGTTGTTTCGTAGTCACCTGAAACGGTTCCGTTAATTCCTTCGTCAGCGACTAGGATACGGCCCTTAAGGCCGATTGATTTACAGAAAGCCAAGTGGTCTGCAGCAAATTGCTCTGCATTTTCAATTGGAGTATAAAGGTAGTAAAGTAAGACACGAATATCTTTTGCCATAAGATTTGTTCTCTTTTCTATTCTTAAATTTTCAGAATTTTTCATCTAACTATACTAGTATACCTGCTTGAGAAAACGAATGCAATTTATTTGACTGGAAATTGGAGAGGGCTCTTAAGATTTCCTGAATGGTTAAATAGGGGAAAAGAGGAAACATGAATATCTATGCCCTCATTCCAAAAAATCACTGCCTCCCCCAGATAAGCCTGAGGAAAACAGTGATTCTTGTTCTATACAATACGCATCCTATATATGATATATAGAATCAAAATAATTTTCTACATTCCTTATCAAAATCTATCCTAGTTTTATTTAACTAGGCTGGCAAAGCCATTTCGCAAATCGACATTCTCGGTCGGATTTAGATACATCTTGTCTCCATTGGTAGTCGGAGAGTGAAAAACAATTCCTTCCCCAGTATCTGTAATAGCAAAGAAATAATTATGAACTGTTGGGTATTTGTCCCAATTGCTATAAGTCTCTACAATACGGTATTTAGCCGTTCCACTACCTGTTTTCGAAAATTCTGCATCTAGTTTGCTACCATCTTTCCAGTAAAGCATATCTGGACCAATATTGCCTGCAGCGATTCCTTTTTGGTAGTTAGGCTGACCCATTTCATCGCCCCAACTCTTCATAAAGTCTGCTAAAGCTGCAGATTTTTCTGAATTCCAAGGTCCTGCTTCTTCTGTCTTAGAAGGAGTCGTTTCCTTAACTTCTTTTTTGCTTTCAGACGATGTGCTACTAATACTACTACTTGCTTCTGATTTAGAGCTTCCACTTGTTTCTTCCTTCGCAGGAGTATAACTGAACTCTTGCCATGAGAATTTATCTGGTGTGACTTCATCAGCTTCTGTTTTACCAAAATTCTCTAGCAGTTTCTTATCCGTAATCTTGATTTCTTTAGTACCAAGTTTTGTCGCACCCTTAGCTCCTTCTAACTTATAAAGACTTCCTTCTCCTTCACCGGTTCCTGAAGACCAAGTCAAAGCTAAGATTTCACCTGTTTTAAAGAATTTAATCGAACTACGCGCACCACCGTGACCTGCTACATAGCCCTCCGCCAACAAAGTTGGTTGTCCTTCTTTCAAATAGTACAAACCTGTAACAAAATAGTTCTTCCCTGCTGACTGGCTACCAACTAGCATTTCTGACTGACCATCACCGTCTAAATCCAAAAAAGTATAACGTTGTCTTGATGGCTCAGCGGCCGCAGCCTCAATAACCCATGAGTTTATTGTTCGTTCAGACTTGTGAAGTTTCGCTTCTATATCAGGAGCGGATTTTTTCCCAGAGGATAAAATAATGTCATAATCCTCAAAAACGCTTTTATAAAGATCCTCTACCTTATTTGACGTTTGTTCTTTAGAACCACCAAATAAGTTTTTCAAAGGTGCTGGTAATTCAAGGGAACTACAAGCTGTCAAACAGGTCACTGACAAAACTACAGCCAAGCCTAAAATCAACTTCTTTTTCATAATTCTATTTTCTCCTTTTTATACATTATACAAAAAAGCCTAGAATAAATGCAATTAAAACCCTTTAAAGTGTACTACATATTCCAACCTTCAGCAGTTGACTGAACATGTTTAGCTGTCTGAACGTTAAAAGAGATATAGAGCACTACCACTAATACTGTCAAAATCGAATACCAAAGCCATTTTTTTCTTGGAATGCGAAAGAGATAACCATGGCCTGTCTTAACCAGAATCCAAATCATGACTCCACTAAATAGCAAACTCAAGAGATTTTGAATCCAGACGAAATTGCCAATCTGGGAAGAAAATTGCCAATAATTTTGGACAATAAGCGTCAGCTGAGAAAGGCCAAATACGAAAAATAGATAAGAGAAAACTGCACTAATTTTGAAGACAAGCTGATACTTTTTCATTTGAACCCTCCTTTGTAATCTCGGAACATCTCTAATATAAGCCATATTCTCCTAAATCCTTACTCCAAATCCTAAATGGTGCTTGAGATTTCCTGAATGGTTAAATAGGGATACGAGAAACATGGATATATATGTTATTGTTTCAAAAAATCACTGCCTCCCCCAGATAAGCCTGAGGAAAACAGTGATTCAGTTTTTAGGAATTAAGAATGAATACACGAAATCAATTGATCTTATGATTTTTTGTTTTTCAAGAATTCATCGTATTGTTTTTGCATTTCATTCAATACTTTATCGTAGGCACCTTCAGATTTCAATTTTTCCATCAATTCTGGAATAGCTTTATCTGGGTCTACAGTACCAGTGTTGATAGCTGTATCGAATTGTTGCATTGTGTTAGAGATTGCTGAGATTTCAGATTTCACATTGTCAGTGTTAAAGATGAATCCAAGTGCTGGAGATTCTTTAGCTTCAGCCAATTGTTTCTTAGAGTCTGCGATTTGTTGGTCTGTAACGTTTTCGTTGATGTAAAGGATCCAGTTGTTACCAGTGTTCCATCCACCCATGTGAGTGTTTCCTTTGTATCCATCAAGAACGCGAACACGGTTTTCTTTACCTTCAATTTTTTCCCAGTTCTTGCCTTCTGGACCATAAACTAGACCGTTCAAGAGTTCTGGGTTAGTGTTCAAGAGGTTCAACACTTCCATTGATTTTTCTTTGTTCTTAGAGTTGTTTGAGATAACAAAGTTAGCAACTTGAGTTGTTTGGTTTTTCTTGATGAAGTTAGTGATTGGTTTGATTTGGATATCTTTGTTGGCAACACGTGAAAGCAAGCTGTTACCGTAGTCAGCTGGTCCTACTGTTTCTTCACGAACGAACCAAGTATCTTGTTGAAGGTCAAATGAAGTATCGCTTGTTGCTACGTCTTTTGGAATGTAGCCAGCTTCATAGAATTTGTGAAGAGTCTTCAAGTGTTCTTTGAAACGAGGTACTTCGTAACGGTTTACGATCTTAGTAGTGTCTCCTTCAAGGTCGATAACGAATGGAAGTCCGTTTGGAACTGGGTAGTCAAAGTTATCAGATGGGATAAAGTTTTTAGTAACCGCAAATGGCACTACATCTGGAGCTTTTTCTTTGATTTGTTTCAAGACTGGTTCAAGTGTTTCGTATGAAGTTACACCTGAAATATCGATACCGTATTTAGCAAGAAGTGTTCCGTTGAAGGCGAAGTTTTGAGATGATGCAACGTTGGCTGCAACTGGAACTGCGTAAATTTTACCGTTAATGCTGTTACCTTTGATGTAAGCTGGGTCAAGTGCCTTGTAAAGATCTTTACCTTCTTTTTTGTACAATTCTGTCAAGTCAGCGTAAGCACCTTTTTGAGCGTTTACAACATAGTTATCTGCAAAGGCGATATCATAGTTTTCACCAGATGATGTGATAACTGACATTTTCTTACCATAGTCACCCCATCCAAGGTATTGGATATCCAATTTAGCACCAACTTTTTCACCGATGATTTTGTTAGCATTTTCTAGCAATTCATCCAAGTTATCTGGTTTGTCACCGATTTGGTACATTTTGATAACAGTCTTATCACCTGAAGCTGAGTCAGCAGCCTTTTTGTTACCTGAAAGGTTTCCACAAGCAGCGAGACCTGCAGCCAAAGCGACTACACTAGCAGATGCAAAAGCATATTTTTTCCAGTTTTTCATGATAAAAACTCCTTTTTTTATTTTTAAACTTATAAACAATGTGATGATTTTAACTTCACGCAAGGGAAGTTGGGAACTGAGAAAGGATATTTCTCAACAAGCACTATTCTTTCACACCACCGATAGTCAAACCTTTTACAAAGTAGCGTTGGAAGAATGGGTACAAAATTGCGATTGGAAGGGTTGCAACTACAACCATGGCCATACGACCTGTTTCTTTTGGAAGAGCAACTCCCAGTTGACCAGATAGGCCGACTGCTTTGGCGATGTAGTCCATATTTTGTTGGATTTGCATGAGCAAATATTGCAATGGATACAAGTTGTCACTCTTGATATAAAGAAGGGCGTTAAACCAGTCATTCCAGAAACCAAGAGCTGTTAAGAGCGTGATGGTTGCGATACCTGGTAGTGACAATGGCAAACAGATCTGGAAGAAAATTCGGGCTTCACTGGCACCATCGATACGAGCAGATTCTAGAATAGCTTCTGGAATGGTCTTCTTGAAGAAGGAACGCATCAAGACAATATTGAATGGTGAGAGAAGCATTGGAACAATCAAGGCCCAAACAGTGTCACCAAGCTGAAGTACACGAGTTACCATGATGTAACCTGGTACCAAACCAGCGTTGAACAACATACTAAGTAGAACGAAAATTGTAAAAAATCTGCGATACTTAAAGGTTGTCCGTGAAATAGCGTAGGCATAGGTTGTTGTGATAAAGACATTTGTCAATGTCCCAACTACAGTTACAAAGACTGAAATGAAGAGGGCTTGTAGGATTTTATCCTTAAACTGAGCCAAAAATTCAAAACCGTCAAATCCAAATTGTGATGGGAAGAAGCTATATCCATTTTGAAGAATACTCTTTTCATCTGTCACCGAAATAACGATAACGAAGATAAAGGGTAGGATACAAGAGAGAGCGATCAAACCAGAAATGGTACTGAAGAAGATATCCGCTTTCTTACTGAAGGAGTGAATGCCGACATTATCAATCTTTTCTTTTTTAATTTTCTTTTCTGCCATATTCTCCTCCTTTCTAGAACAAGGCTGAGTTTGGATCAACTCGTCTTGCAAGTAAGTTTGATAGGATAACCAGAATCAAGCCGACAACTGATTGGTAGAGACCTGCCGCTGATGCCATCCCGATATCCGCTGTCTGAGTCAAACCGTTATAAACATATACGTCCAAAACGTTGGTTACATTATAAAGCTGACCAGCATTGTGGGGGATTTGGTAGAAGAGACCGAAGTCTGCACGGAAGATATTTCCGACTGCAAGGATGGTCAATACGGTTACCAATGGTGTCAACTGCGGAATGGTTACATTGCGAATTCGTTGCCATTTGCTAGCCCCGTCCACTGTTGCGGCTTCGTAGTAGGTTGGATCAATTCCCATGATTGTCGCATAGTACATGACACTGCTATATCCAAAGCCTTTCCAGATACCTAGGAAAAGTAGGAGATATGGCCAGATACCCAAGTCAGCGTAGAAATTGATTTCTTTGAGACCAAGAGTTTCCAGTAAATGGTTGAACACCCCTTTATCAATGTTTAGGAAGGCATCTGTAAAGAAACTGATGATAACCCAAGACAAGAAGTAAGGGAACAACATAGAAGTTTGGAAGATCTTAACCATTCTCTTAGAACGGAGTTCACTGAGGATGATGGCAATTCCTACAGATACAATCAAGCCAATAAAGATAAAGCCTAGATTGTAGAGGACAGTATTTCGTGTGATAATAAAGGCGTCTTTTGAACTAAACAAGAATCTGAAGTTATCTAGTCCGACCCATCTACTATTCATGATACTATCTATGAAACCATTACTGGTCATGTGGTAGTCTTTGAAGGCAACCACGTTCCCAAATACTGGAATGTAGAAGAATAGAATCAACCAGAGTGCCCCTGGTAAAACCATCAAGAGAAAGATCCAGTTGTCTCTCAAGGTTTTTGAAAACTTATTCATAATTTCCTCCCTTTTTTATTTTGATATCCATCTAAAAATTCCTTTTTAGACTTTTGATAACGATTACATTATTAGTATACTCCTATTTGCAGGTTAGATTAAACTACTAATTATAGAAAAAACTCCACAAATTATTTTATGTGGAGTACTTTTTTAAGAAAGGGATGTTTCACGGGAAACACTCTGAACAAGGGACACTGTTCTTGTTTTTAAGTTGTATAAATGGTTGAAGCTGTCGCAATAGTATGCCACTGGTTGGCTGTTGTGGCTGCGAAGTCCTTGTCTGCGTAGAAGTCTGTAAATGGTAAGACTTCCACTTCTAACTCATCGATGCGGTCCAGCTGACCAGCCAGATAAGCCTCGATGCGACTTTCTGCCCGCTTGATGCGTTGCAAGAGTCCGCCCATACGGATATCAACTGTATCCAAGCCAAAGACCTTGTTTTCCTTCAACCATTGGTGGCTAAAGAGGGCATGGAAGTCTTCAATCTCGCTTCTGAGTTTTGGTAATTCTTGTCTGGCGATTTCTTGCAGACTCTCTTTATCACCTTCTTGATAGGCTTTACGAATACGCCGTCCCACATCGACTTTGCTACTTAAAATAGCATTCAACTGGGCCTGAGTTTCAAATAGGTAGGCATAGTTGCCAGCTTTTTCTTTAATGTTAGCAAGCGTCTCAGCAGCCTGAGCGAAGTGCGGTTTGTCCTGTTCAGGTGTCATGTGTCTGTCAAGAATCGGACAGAGAACATCCTGGTAAAAGACATAGCGGTTAGGATTGATGCCACTAAGATTGCCTGGTAGGTCTGGCAAGAGGTTGGCAAGATCAATCTGCATAAAATCCTCAACTGATAGACCTGTATTGGTCTGGAAATGAGCAGACAAACGGTCTAGTTCATTGCGGTAGCTGAGTTCTGCCCAGATTTGCAAACTTGGTAGGACAGAGAATTGGGCTGTTTCCCCACCATTATCCCCCCAACCCGTTACAATGACTTCTTTGATATCATTAGCACGGCAGGCTTTGTTAGCCTCAAGAGCGATGAGACGACTGAAATGGTTGTTAGGTGTGAAACCAATCCACTTCCAAGCACCTCCTGCAAATGCAAGATCATTGCTAATCTTGTGGTGGTTGCGGAAGTTGCGATTGTATTTTTCCTCGCTATCCTGATAATAGTCCCAGTAAACCAAAGTCACTCGGTCTTTGAGACGGTCTAGGTAGACACGAGTTTCCTCTGGAATTTCTACATCACGGTCGTACTGGCCATCTGCTGACATAAGTTTGAAGAACATATCACTCCACATCTGGCAGTGGAAACCATATTTGTCAGCAATATCCAGCACGCGCTCCAAGTGTTGGCACATGAGGAGACTACGATCTACAACCCCGTTTAGAATCAAGTAACGTCCCAAGCCAACCAAGTGGGCTTCATCCATCCCAATATTGACCTTGCGAGTTTGCAGTTTAGACAAAGTGGAAAACATGCCATCAATCAGGTTATAAACCTTTTCTTCGCCGATAAGAAGAATATCCTCTACATCACGGAGCTCCTGTACTTCCTTGACACCCCATTTAACGAAGGCTGACAAGTGAGCCAAGGTCTGGATACAAGGCACAAAGGTCATATCAAACTGCTGGGCATAGGATTCGATTTCCTTCAACTCCTCTGCTGAATAGGCGCCACGGAAGTAACCAAAATAGGGCTGCCCCTCAATCTGGTAGGTGTCTTCCATGTAAAGTTCAAAAGTTGAGTAACCCATGAGAGCCAAGACCTCAATCATCTGCTTGGCAGAGGCTACATTCAAAACTGCATTTCGAGAACAGTCTGCCATGTAGGCTAAATCTTCATAAGCCGCCTGCTCCTCAATCTCTATTTTGTCAGCTTCTACTAGAGCTGTTGCCAACAAGGACAAGGCGCGGTAGAGTTGGTGAGGTTTGCGGTAGGTTAGTTGATAGTGCCCACTTTCACCCTTAATAGAGATAGACGCTTGATCAGACTGGGCGACTGCCACTTCCACATCTGGAAAAGAGATATGTTTTCTCAGCAAGTCGATAGCCTGAGTTTGTTTGGGACTAAGTCCTGTAAATCTTACCATTGATTTTCCTCCTGTAGCCAATTGACAAGGGCACCGTAGAGATTGGCATCTGCGTGATAGGTGCAGGCTTGAATAACAGGTGCGACCGTGTATTCTTCGTAGGTATCGACAAAGTCATCGACAACCTTCTTGACACCTTGGATAAAGTCTGGATTTTGGCTGATAGAGCCTCCCAGACTGATAACATCTGGATCGATCAGATACTGAATATTGAGCAAGCCTTGCGCCAGATTGCGGTTCATGCGCTCAATAGCTTCTTGACAAAGAACATTGCCAGCTGCAGCCTCTTGGTAAATCTTGCGACCGTCCCAGTCAGTCTGACCAGATTTTTCAATCACGTAGCGTACCATATTCCCAGTTGACGCTAGTTGCGACCAATTGTTGAGCTTTTCAGCAGGGGCAAGGGTTGTCATGTAGCCAAATTCTCCACCCAAGCCATGGCGTCCTCGGTGAAGTCTACCGTTGATAATCATGGCTCCGCCGATCCCAGTCCCAATAACGACACAGGCTGCATTTTCTAGCTCTGGATGAGCCAGTAATTCACTGAGTCCAACGCAGTTGGCATCATTTTCTAGATGGACAGATAGTTGATGATGGGCAAGCGCCTCATACCAAGAAAATCCGTGAATGTAGGACACCGCACTGAAGCCATCAATCACACCTGTCTCTTGATTGACTGCACCTGGAACGCTCATAGCAATCCCGCTATAATCCTGTTCTGACAAGCGCTGGTCTAGCCAAGTTAGTAAATCTTCCAAACTTTCTGGCGTTGGAATGCTTGTCTTATCCAATATTTTCCCATCAGGAGTCAGACTAGCAAACTTAATCCCAGTCCCTCCGATATCAATCGTTGCAATGGTCATTGTTTTTACCATAAAAAGGGGCGAATCAGCAGTTAGTTCTTACTTTTTCGCCCCTCCTTTCTCTTTATGTTTACTTTTTGAAATTAAATTTCTTCTTTTTTGATGAATTCTGTACGAATCTCTTGCGGTGCAATGAGACCTCTATGAACTGGGTATGGTCGTTCAAGTAGGTCAAGGAAGAGATGTTGACTTTCCGGTACACGCACATTTTCACTACACATATTGTAGTAACGAAGAACATAGCCTTCTTCATTTTCAGCTACCTTAAAGGCTGTTGGACAGATTTGCGGTATGCTGAGAACGGAATGGCTCAAGAGGCTACCAGTCGCAGCCACGCTTCCTTCCTGTCTAGCAAGCTGAAGGCTGGTAAATGGTGTCTGCAAGGCTTTCGCGCGACGATAGGCTGAGAAGCGTTCTTGGGCTTGGTGGCACTCAAGCGCAAACTCGACTTCAAACTCACGCAAGCATTGTGCCTCTGGTGTTGGGAAGTAACCCCAGTCACCCAACTCACCTGATGCACGCAAAATAGTCACGGCAATGGTGTCGTCTCCAAGGATTTCGTATTCATTCAATCCCTTGTTAGATACAGTCACACCTTTTTCATCGTCATACAGACTGACAAAGGCTTGTTGGTGTTGAGGATTTTCAGGATTTTCCCATGAAGCTGCTGGTTTGTTTGGTCGTGTCACCACTTCATAGATGCTTTCAGAATCATTGCTTGGACGCGTGTTATGAGTCTTGACCAAGAGACGGATACGGTGATCCTTGGCAGTGTTAGTAAAGCGCGTCTTAAAGCGGATTTGTGGATTGTCAACAAAGACAGTCAACTCAGTTTCAAGAGGAATGTTTGTCAATTCTTCTGAACGTCCAGCTTCACGCTTCATAAACTCGATGATGCCTTTTTGCTCTTCTTCTAGTTTTTCATCGGCACTGACTGGCACTGTCAATTCATGTTTGAGCAAAATCTTAGCATAGCGAGCTGTGTTTTCCAAGACCTCGTAACCCTTAAGCTCGGCGTAGATGGGCTCTGTTCCTTTTGGTTGGAAATAGATATACTCGTTTCCGATATCCCCACGGTCTTCAAAGAGGATAAAATCTTCATAGGCTTCGTGAGTTGTCTTATCATAGACTGTAATGTTGTCATCCACACTCACCGTTACAAATGGCGTATCAATCACTCCGTTTTGGTAGATGCCATCACGGTGTTCTTGTTCTCCTTCAAGCAATTGGAAGGTTGTCCAAGAAAGTGGTGCTAGGTGAACGGGGATGGTCACGCGCACTTGACGAGCAATACGAGCTTGGCGGAACTTGTCTTTTGGTAAATCATACTCAAAATTAGCTCCCAAATCTTCGATTTTAGCCTCTACAGGACGACCATCCAAGTCCTCCACACGGTAGCTTGGCAAGGTAAGAGCAGCCATCTTCTTGTAACCTTCTGTTGGGTGCAATTCCTTGAAATCACAAGTCGCCACATCAATTACTGTGCTAACCGTATCGACCTTATCATGCAAGCCTGTGTTAATAACAGTAAAGAGGTAGTCACTTTGAGCCTTAGCTGTAGCAATTTTGCCCTTCCACTCGTTAAGAAGATTGCTCTTAACAAAGTTTCCTACTTGATTAACCTTGGCAAAACGTGTTTCCATCTCGCGGTGAACTTCGTCCACGCTACAGCCACAGATACTATCATGCGGCGCATTCTGCAAAAGAGTTTTCCAAGCATAGGTCAACTGATCCTTGTGGTTGTGACCCCCAGTGATAATAGTCAGGGGTTCTACAACTTGCTCTAGGAGGTTGCTATTTTCTTGGAAGCCTTGTTTGAGGTAAATGCGAGATGAAGAAGTGTTGGCAAGTGTGTACCAGCCATCGGTTTCCTGACTGGTCAACTCACCTGTAACTGTTGATAGGTGTTCAGGAAGGGCACCTTCCACAGCTTGAACATATTCATCAAAGGAACTGTGCACAAAGGTCACATCAGGGAAGAGTTCATTTGCCACACGAATGGCTTCGCTCAGATTTCGCTGTACAGGTTGGTGGTCACAGCCGTTCATCATCAACCATTGGTTGGTCGAAGCGTAGTCACGCACATCTGACAATTTTTGTTTCCAGAAGGTCAAGGCCTCGTCTTTATCAACAGGGATTTCATTCCCATTACTGTACCAGTTGGCAAAGAGGATACCGAGAACACGACTTCCGTCCGCACCCTGCCAGTACATTTCTGAAAACTGAGAAGTAAACTGCTCATCTTCGAGAACTTGGTTATCAAATCCAATCGGCTTCACACCACGACCAAAGGCTGCCACGTGAATGCCTGATTTTTGAAGAATTTGAGGCGCTTGCCCCATATTTCCAAAGGTATCTGGGAAGTAACCAATCTGGGTTGATTTGCCCCATTTTGCAGCCTCTTGCTGACCAATAAGAGTATTGCGGACATTGGCTTCACTTGAAATCAAGTAATCATCCTGCAAGATGTAAAAGGGACCAATTTTAAGTTTGCCCTCGTCGATGTAGCGTTGGACTTTGTCGCGATTTTCAGGGCGAATCTCCAAGTAGTCATCAAGGACTATGGTTTGCCCATCCAAGTGGAAGCTCTTGAACTCAGGGTCATTTTCAAAGAGATCAAAGAGATTGTCAAATAATTCCACCAACTGCATACGGTGGCTTTCAAAAGGCAAGTACCACTCACGGTCCCAGTGACTATGTGAGATAATATGTACAACAACATTTTCCATGAAGTAAAACCTCATTCTAAATTTAAATTTTAACGTTTTAAATGTAAAGGTGTGATTCTAACAAGAATCAGTGAAGCTACAGC
This sequence comes from bacterium, assembly GCA_905221545.1. GTDB lineage: Bacteria > Bacillota > Bacilli > Lactobacillales > Streptococcaceae > Streptococcus. The sequence goes on from CAJNDO010000006.1 coordinate 49,131, forward strand.
TCGCTCCTTAGCGGATATCCAAGTAATCCAAGACTAACTCGCAGAACATCATGTTGGCCCAAGAGAACCATTCACGAGAGTAGAGAGTTGGGTCGTCCACGTGGAAGCTTTCATGCATGACACCTGTCCCACCATCGCAAGCAACCAGCTGATCCAGCAAGAATTTCTTCTCTGCCTTATCTCTTGTTGTCAAGCCTTGGATAGAAAGAGCAATTGGCCAGATATAGCGATAGAAGGTATGAGAACTTCCCAACCCACTAGCATATTCTCCTTGGTAGAAATATGGATTTTCAGGGCTCAGAATGGTACGACGAGTGGCTTGATAGACTTCGTCTTCAATGTCGCAATAGCCCAGATAAGGCGCAGCCAACAAACTTGGTACGTTTGGATCATCCATGATGCTGGCATTCCCTAGGCCATCCACTTCAAAGGCATAAATCTTTTCGCCCTTACTGTTGGTGGTGTAAGCGTAGTTTTCGATTCCTTCTTGGATTTCAGACTGGAGACGCTTAGCATCAGCAATAATACTCTCGCTATCAGCTAGATCTAATGTAGCAAAGATTTCTTGAACATATCCCAAAACAACAACGGCAAACATATTGGACGGAATCAAGTAGCTATACTGGCAGCAATCATCACTCGGGCGGAAGGCTGACCAGGTCATACCTGTCACTGCAAAATCAGGTCCAAAGCCATCATTTACCAGAGTATCTTCCTTGCGGTCTGTATCTCGAACAAAACGATAAGGAGAGTTCTTGTGGTCTTGTTCCACCGTCCACAGATGAAGAATTTCCTTGGTCGCTGCGACAAAGGTCTCATCAAACTGACTAGTCTCACCAGTCTCTTTCCAGAGGAGATAAGCCAACTGCAAAGGATAGCAAAGCGAGTCCACTTCGTACTTGCGTTCCCAAATCCAGCCATTAAGGTCTGTATGGTCAGTCTCGTGGTGCCCCTTCCAGTTTTCCTCAATGTTAAATGAGTTAGCATAAGGATCTTTGAGCACCAAGGTCATCTGACGCTTAACCAAACCTGCAATGGTCTGGCGCAGGAGGGAATCTCTTTTAGCAACATGCAGGTAGGGTCTTAGTTGGGCTGTCGAATCCCGAAGCCACATGGCAGGAATATCCCCAGTCAAGACAAAAGTTGAACCATCTTCTAGGATTTCAACTGTATTATCCAATGTGTCTGTATAGCAACGCTCAAAGACATCCACCCACTCTGGATGATCCTTAGCCCGCTCTGCTACTTCATCTAGCCACTCTCTAACAATTTCTCTCGAATAAATCATCACGCAATTTCCTCTTTCAAACAAGTTTCATTTTCAGTATATAGCTTTTGGAACAGAAAATACATACACAAATGATAGTCATTTTTCTACAAAATAGTTATCTTTGAAACTCCTTTTCTAAAGGCCTTCTTTTTCTGATATAATGTAGAAAAACAGCTAAAGGAAAGACTATGAAACCACTACTTGAAACCATCGATACCCGCTTTGGGACTGCTAGCAAGCATGCCTTTTCTCGAGGAAATACCCTGCCCTACACAGGCGTGCCTTTTGGGATGAATTACTTTGTGCCCCAGACCAGTGACCAGGAGGGAGCTTGGTTTTTCGATCCGCATTTGCCCATCTTTCAGGGCATTCGATTAACCCACCAGCCCAGTCCTTGGATTGGGGACTACTCTTGGCTCCTCCTGACACCCGTCACAGGCCAACTGGGTGGAGACAGCCTCTTCCACCGCCAGTCTTCCTATGATAGGGATAAGGCCTCTTTCCAACCTCATTATCTGAAAATTTTCTCCCTTCGCTATCAGATTGAAAGCCAGCTTACTCCAACTTGCTACGGCGCTTCTATTCATTTGGAGCAAAAGCAAGGTAAAGCCCTCTCCCTCTACCTTCACGCAGCAGATAAACTGACCGTAGAGCAAGTAGATAAGAGAACGCTTGTCCTAAGACAAGAAGGTAAAACTGAGACTAACAAAAATCCGCTTACAATGTTCACTGCTCTACAATCGAATACGGCTATTCTTGCTGTCAGCCAAGAAGGTGAAGATTGGCGAATTGACTTGGAAGATAGCCATGCTGAGATTCAACTAGGAGCTTCTTTCATCTCTCCTTCTCAAGCTTTAATCAATCTACCTCAAGAAGATTTTGATAGCTGTAAAGCAAGTGCCCAAGCGAACTGGGAAAATCTCCTCCATCGTTTTGATATCATGGAAACAGGAGAGGCTGACCGAACCTTCTTTGACCACTGCCTTTACAGACTCTTCCTCTTCCCGCAGACTTTTTATGAGGTTGATGAATCAGGGCAAGCTATCCACATGGATCTAGCTACTGGTACTGTCAAGCCCGGTGTCCTCTTTAGCAACAATGGTTTCTGGGATACCTTCCGCACCACCTTCCCCCTCTTTGCCCTTATCATACCAGAGCATTATCGTCGCTTTTTAGAGGGATTTCTCAATAGCTACCGCGATACTGGTTTCCTTCCAAAATGGCTAGCTCCAGATGAACGTAGCATGATGCCGGGTACTCTTTTAGATGGTATTATCGCAGATAGCGCCTGCAAGGACATGGCTCTCGACTTGGAAGAAGAACTCCTTCAAGCCATGCTTGAAACAGCCACCAAGTCCGACCCTCTCGGCATCAATGGTCGTCACGGACTAGCCCAATACCAAGAGCTTGGCTACCTCTCTACCGGCCACCACGAAAGCGTCAGCCATACCCTAGACTATGCCTATAGCGACTTTTGTATCGCCAGCTGTGCCAAAAAACTTGGTCAGGATAACATCGCAGAAACTTATAAAACCGCTTCACAAAATTACCGCCATCTATTTGATACTGAAACAGGCTATATGCGTGCGCGTGATAACCAAGGAAACTTCCGTCCTAACTTCTCTCCTTATAGTTGGGGACGCGACTATGCCGAATGCTCTGCCATCCAAGCAACTTTAGGCGTCCTCCACGACATCCCAGACTTAATCCAACTTATGGGTGGAAAAGAAGCCTTTAGTCGCTACCTTTTGAAAGCCTGTCAGGAGGCTCCCCTCTTTGAGACAACAGGCTATGGCTACGAGATTCACGAAATGAGCGAGATGGCTACTGCTCCTTTTGGACAAATAGCCATTTCCAACCAGCCGAGTTTCCACATTCCTTATCTCTTCCGCTACAGCAATTACCCTGACTACACTGCCCTTCTCATCAAGACGCTCCGTCAGAAAGCTTTTCACCCAAGTTGGGAAGCCTATCCTGGCGATGAGGATAACGGTAGCCTATCTGCTTGGTACATCTGGTCAGCTCTTGGTTTTTATCCGACCTGTCCAGGAAAACCCAGCTACGACCTCGGAATCCCTCTCTTTGACCACCTCCGTATCTATCTGGCTAAGGAAAATAAATGGCTAGATATCTATGCTAAGCAAAACCATAGCCACTTCAACTTTGTCAAAGAGTGCCGACTGGACAAGACCTCAGTATCTAGCATCCAACATCAAGACCTCTTGAAAGCTGAGCAACTGACCTTCACCCTCAGTTGGTTGCCAAGTCAGCCTTCAACTTCCTGAAATGCAAAAATCTCCTAGCAGACTTTTCTGCTAGGAGATTTTCTTATGAGAGGTACTGGTTTAAGCTCTGAAAATCGGATTTATCATCTGATGTTTATCAAACAATCTACCAATTAAGCTTCTTCGTCTTCTTTACGACGACGGCCTGCAAGACCAAGACCAAGTACTGCACTTGCGGCAGCTGCTACCATAGATGCTACAGAGTCTGCTGTACCTGTATTTGGCAGTTCTTTAGCCACTGTACGCGCATTTGTTACTTCTTGGTTAGCATTTGCTACTTGAGCAGTAGCTGGAGCTACAGCTGGTGTTTGAGCAGCTTGGTCGTTAGCTGGAGTTGCATGATCAGTTGCTGGAGCAACTTTCGCCATGAAGTCTTCGATACGTTTAACCATTGCATCCACTTCTGCTTGACTTGCATCTGCATTGGCAAATACTTTCTTAGCATCTGCTAATAAGTCATTCGCTTCTTTTGCAGTTTCTGCATCAAGCTTAGCTGATTCTTTGATGATTAATTCATCTAATTGATGGATAGCGCCTTCTAACTTAGATTTATCCACTTTTGCATCAGTGTTATTAGCTGCGTTATTGTCAGAAGTTCCGTTACCGTTACCACTGTTATTGCCTCCACCATTTGATGGTACATATGGACGTTGTTTGAATGCATCATCTCTTGGAATTGCTAATACTTGACCTTCTTTTGTAACGATTGTTACATTGCCGGCTTTATCAATGTTAACAGCTAATTCTTTCTTACCATCTTTTTCGACTGTTGCATTACCATCTTTGTCGATTGTAATTTTCACTTTAGAATCTTTAGATGTGTAAACTGTGTTTCCATCTTTATCTGTAGATTTAATGTAAGCATCAAGATCGAATTCTTCTACATCTGTGATAGCACCTAGAACCTTGAATTGGAATTTCGCTTTTTCTTCTGGAGTAATATTAGCAAGGTCTGCTACCTCTACTTTACTCAAGTCGATATCAAGATTATCTCCACCGTGTTTAGATTTAGAAACAGCTTCTTTATCTTTCACTAGTTGGTCTTTAGAAATTGTTGCTGTAGAACCATCTGGCATTGTTACTGTTGCGTTTCCTTTGTCGTCTACTACTACAGTTGCGCCTGGATTTACTGCTTCAATTGCTTTCTTAACAGCTGCTTTTTCAGCGTCTGTTAAGTTTTCTTTATCTCCAACTAATGTACGGATAGCTGGTGTTTTCACTTTAGCATTTGTTGCTTCATCAGCTAATTTTTTAGCAGGGATTACTAAGTCTGAAGCTGGGATGTTAAGAACTGTGCCGTCACCTTTCGTTACTGTTGCATTTCCTTTATCGTCTACTACTACAGTTGAACCTGGGTTGACTGCTTTAACTTTATCTTTGATTACTTCTTTCTCTTTTGGATCTAGAGAATCTGGATTTTCTACAACAGTCTTAGCTGCTGGTGTGTTTGCATCGTTACCACCATTAGGTTTTGTAGCATCGCCTTCGACTTTAACTAAGTCTGTTGATGGGATAACTGAAACGTTACCATCTTTCACTACAGTTGCATTTCCTTTATCGTCTACTACAACTTCAGCGTCTGGATTTGCTGCTTTAACTTTGTCTTCGATTGCTTTCTTCTCTTCTGGAGTTAGAGCATTTGGATTTGCTACTTTTGTTTTCGCTGCTGGTGTAACTGCGTTGTCTTTAGCTTTTCCATCGTTCACATCTTTTTCAGATTTTGTTAAATCTGATGCTGGGATAACTGCTGTCTTACCGTCTGGAAGTGTGACTGTTGCGTTTCCTTTATCGTCTACTACTACAGTTGAATCTGGGTTTACAGCTTTCACTTTAGCTTCGATTGCTTTCTTCTCGTCTGGAGTTAAGCTATCTGGATTTGCTACTTTTGTCTTAGAAGCTGGTTTAACGATGTCATTTCCTGCTTTTGGTGCTTTTTCTGCATCTAATGACTTAGTTAAGTCTGCCGCTGGAATGACCGCTGTCTTACCGTTTTCAAATGTTACTGTGGCGTTTCCTTTGTCGTCTACGACTACAGTTGAACCTGGGTTGACTGCTGCTACTTTAGTTTCGATTGCTTTTTTCTCTTCTGGAGTTAATGCATCTGGATTCGCTACTACAGTCTTATCTGCTGGTTTAACGATGTCATTTCCTGCTTTTGGTTTAGCAGCATCTGATGCTGACTTAGTTAAGTCTGTCGCTGGAATTACCGCTGTCTTACCGTTTTCTAATGTTACTGTTGCATTTCCTTTATCGTCTACTACAACTTCAGCATCTGGATTTACTGCTTTAATTTTAGCTACAATTGCATCTTTCTCATCTTGTGTTAATGAGTCTGGATTTGCTACTACAGTCTTGTCTGCTGGTTTAACGATGTCGTTGCCTGCGTTTGGCTTAGCTGCATCCGCTGCTGATTTTGTTAAGTCAGAAGCTGGGATTACTGCTGTCTTACCTTCTGGGGTTGTGACTGTTGCGTTTCCTTTATCGTCTACTACAACTTTAGCACCTGGGTTGACTGCTGCTACTTTAGCTGCGATTGCTTTTTTCTCTTCTGGAGTTAATGCATCTGGATTTGCTACTACAGTTTTGTCTGCTGGTTTAACAATGTCATTTCCTGCGTTTGGTTTAGTTGCATCTTCTGGTGATTTAACTAAATCTGTTGCTGGAATTACTGCTGTCTTACCTTCTGGAGTTGTTACTGTTGCGTTTCCTTTGTCGTCTACTGCTACAGTTGCACCTGGGTTCACTGCTGCTACTTTAGCTGCGATTGCTTTCTTCTCTTCTAGAGTTAGAGCATCTTTGTTTGCTACTGCAGTTTTATCCGCTGGTTTAACGATGTCATTTCCTGCATTTGGTTTAGCGGCATCTGTTGCTGACTTAGTCAAGTCTGTTGCTGGAATTACCGCTGTCTTACCTTCCGGAGTTGTGACTGTCGCGTTTCCTTTATCGTCTACTACAACTTTAGCACCTGGGTTGACTGCTGCTACTTTAGCTGCGATTGCTTTTTTCTCTTCTGGAGTTAATGCATCTGGATTTGCTACTACAGTTTTGTCTGCTGGTTTAACAATGTCATTTCCTGCGTTTGGTTTAGTTGCATCTTCTGGTGATTTAACTAAATCTGTTGCTGGAATTACTGCTGTCTTACCTTCTGGGGTTGTTACTGTTGCGTTTCCTTTGTCGTCTACTGCTACAGTTGCACCTGGGTTCACTGCTGCTACTTTAGCTGCGATTGCTTTCTTCTCTTCTAGAGTTAGAGCATCTTTGTTTGCTACTGCAGTTTTATCCGCTGGTTTAACGATGTCATTTCCTGCGTTTGGCTTAGCTGCGTCTTCCGCTGACTTCGTTAAGTCTGCTGCTGGAATTACTGCTGTCTTACCTTCTGGTGTTGTTACTGTTGCGTTTCCTTTATCGTCTACTGCTACAGTTGCACCTGGATTCACTGCTTCTACTTTAGCTGCGATTGCTTTCTTCTCAGCGTCAGTTAATTTTTCTGGATTCGCTACTACTGTCTTGTCTGCTGGGTTAACGATGTCGTTTCCGGCGTTTGGCTTAGTTGCATCTTCCGCTGTCTTAGTCAAGTCTGCTGCTGGAATTACTGCTGTCTTACCTTCTGGTGTTGTTACTGTTGCGTTTCCTTTGTCGTCTACTACTACAGTTGCACCTGGATTTACTGCTTTAACTTTATCTTCAATTGCTTTTTTCTCAGCATCTGTAAGTTTAGCTGGATTTGCTATTACAGTCTTATCTGCTGGGTTAACAACGTCATTTCCTGCATTTGGTTTAGTTGCATCTGCTTCTGATCTGAATAAATCTTCTGATGGGATTGTTGCTGTAGTTCCATCGTTTAATGTAACTGTTGCATTTCCATTTTCATCGAATTTAACAGATTTAGTTTCTGGGTTTAATGCTCTTAATTTTTCTTCTACTTTAGCTTGATCATCTGGATCATTTGCTTCACCAACTACTTTGTCTGCTGGTTTAACAATATTAGAGTTACCTGCTCCAGCTTTTGCTGTATCTTCTTTAGTTCTTACTAAATCTGATGCTGGAATTGCAGCAGTTTTACCATTTGGAGTAGAAACAGAAACAGTTCCGTTTTCATCTATTGTTACGATAGCATCTGGATTTACTTCTTCAACTTTAGCAACAATCTTAGCTTTTTCTTCATCTGTTAACTTAGCTGGATCTTTTACGATAACTTTATCAAGTGGTTTATGAATATCATTTCCACCTTTACCATTATCTAAATCTCCCTCAGTTTTAACTAATTTAGCTGGCTTAATTGTTCCTTTATTACCATTTTCTGTAGTAACTTCAATATCACCATTCTCGTTATATTTAACTTCTGTGGCTGTTGGATTTACTTTCTTAACTTCTTCTAAGATTTTAGCTTTTTCTTCATCTGTTAACGCACTAGGATTTTTTACTAGAACTTTATCAATTGGTCTATTGATATCTCCAATTGATTTAATAGCGGCTTTGTCTCCTTCTTCAATTGTATTAACATCTTCTACACTAGTTACTTCATCAATTGCTTTTTTAGCTTTTTCTGCAACTTTATCTACTTTAGCTTTTAATGCTTCTTTAGCTTTAGGAGTTAAATCATTACGTGCATCGATTGCTGCTTTCTTAGCTTTAGCTTCGTCTTCAATCGCTTTACGTGCGTTTGGCTTGTCTTCTACAACAGGAAGTTCATCGATTGTACCTTTGGCACCATCCTTACCTACTGCTGCATCTTTTTCAGTTTCAACTGCCGCATCTGTTGTTGCCGCATCCACTGCTTTTTTAGCTGCTTCTGCTGCTGTTGTTGCTTTTTTAGCTGCTTCTGCTTTTTCTTCATCAGTTGCATCTGGAGTATTAGCAATTTCTTCTAATTGTTTTGCTAATTTATCTTCGATTGCTTTCTTAGCAGCTGATTTAGTTACTGCTGTTGGATTTACTGCTGTAACTTCATCTACACCTGTTTTCTTAGCCGCATCCACTGCATCTTGAGCTGTTTTAGCTGCTTCTGGTGTTGCTGCTGCATCAGGTTGTTTAGCGATTTCTGCTAATTGGGCATCAGCTTTATCTTTCGCTTCTTTCTTAGCTGCAGTTTTTTCTTCATCTGTTAAGTCAGTACGTGCATCGATTTCACTATTTTTATCTTCTAACGCTTTCGCGATTGCTTGTTTAGCTGGTTCTTTGGCTACTGGAGTTACATTTGCAACTGCTGTCGCTCCATCTGTTTTAGCTTGATCTACATCTGCATCTGTTGTTGCTTTATCAATAGCATCTTTAGCTGCATCTGCTTTTGCTTTTGCTGCATTTTTCAATGCTGTTTTTTGCTCAGGTGTTAAATCATCACGAGCGTCAATTGCATTGTTTTTAGCTGTTAATGCTTCATCAATTGCTTGTTTAGCTTCAGGTTTCTTAGTTGCTACTGGGTTTACTGCTGCTACGTCTGCTGAACCTTTTGTTCCTGCCGCATTTACTGTATCTTGTGCTGTCGCTGCTGCTTCTGGTGTATCAGCATTGTCAGGTTGAGCATTAATTTTAGCTAATTCAGCATCTGCTAGTTTCTTAGCTTCAGCTTTCGCTGCTTCTCTTTCTTCTGTCGTTAAGTCAGTACGCTTATCAATTTCATCATTTTTAGCTGTTAAGGCATTCGCAATCGCTTCTTTTGCGTTTTCTTTCGCTACTGGGTTTACTTTACCAAGTTCTGTAGTTGCAGTTCCTTTAGCTGTTTCTACAGCTGCATTTGAAGTTGCATTATCTACTGCTTCTTTGGCTTTATCAGCTGCATCTTTAGCTGCATCTTTAGCTGCTTTTTTCTCTGCATCTGATAAATCTGTACGAGCATCAATTGCTGTTTCTTTGGCTTTTAGTGCATCATCAATTGCTTTCTTAGCTTCTGTTTTCTTAGCTACTACTGGATTATCAGCTGCGATTGCTGTTGTTCCAGATTCTTTAGCGTTGTTCACTGCATCTTTGACAGTAGCATCGTTAATTGCAGTTAAAGCTTTTTCTTTATCTGCATTTACTTTATCGATTGCCGCTTGTTTCTCTTCGTCAGTAGCATTTGGAGTTTTGTTAATTTCAGCGATTTTATCTTCAGCTGCTTTATTAACCGCATCGATAGCAGGTTGTTTGTCTAGAGTTACAAATTCTGACAATGGTTTTTTATCTGTAGAACCATCTGTATATGTTACTACAAGATTTCCATCAGCATCTTTTGTTACTGAGGCAATCTTAGCCTTAGCATCTGCAGCATCTACAGTTTTACCTTTTTTGTCAGCTAAGTTAGCATCATCATTGCTATTAGAGTACTCAATTTGTAGTTTTTCTTTGATTTTATCTAATTCTGCATCTGTAACGTTAGCTGGATCTGTTACAGCTACTTTTTCTGTTGGAGCTGCAATATCGTATTTAGATGTTTGGTTTTTAACGATGAATTCAACATATCCTGGTTTTTGTTGACGTACTGCATCATCAGTTGAGGCATCATAGTTTTGATCTGATGGCATTGACTTAGCATCATCATTGTCATTAGCAACAACAAAACTTGTCCATTTATTTGGAGCAGTAAGTGTTGTAACACCTGTCATCTTGATAGTTGCTGTTCTCTTATCGTCAGATACTGTTCCTTCGCCATTTGTAACTACATCGTTATCAATCTTACCTGTTGTAAATCCATAACCTGCAGTGTTATCAGTTCCAACTCCACCAGGTCCACGTAGATACAAATCTTTAACTGTTGTATCATCTGAAGCTTTGAATGTCAAGTCAGTATTTTCACCTGTATAAACGTAGATTTGACGTTTGTCAGCATTTGAGTATGGAAGTTCAACTGTCGGAACTGGGTTTGTACGTGCGAAGTCAGTTAGTGGTTTAGAATCTTTAGAACCATCTTTATATGTTACAACAACATTGTTTCCGTCTTTAGTTATTGATTGAATACGAGATGGTTGTTCTTTTTCATCAACTAATGTACCTTTTTTATCAGCTAAACGTGCATCTGGGTTATTTTGAGAATATTCAAGCTTAATTTTCTCTTTAATTTTGTCAAATTCTGCATCAGTAACGCTGTTAGCATCTGCTACTGCTACTTTATCTGCTTCAGCTGGAGTTTTAATGTCGTATTTTAAAGTTTGTGGTTTAAGAATTACGTTAACTGCAGTTGGGTCAGTAGCATCTCTACCATTTCCTCTCGCATCTGCTCCGTCTTTATCAATAGCTTTTACGAAACGCCATCCTAATGGTGTTCCACCGTTTTGAATGGCTTTGTCAAACTTTTCTTTTGTAAAATCTCCTTCTGGTGCTGGAGTACCCGTATACGTAATAACAGCTGGGTTCGCATCTGTTGCCGGTGTTTCAGAAGTGAATTTATTCGCAGTAAATCCGTATTGAGTGTCTTGTTTATTTGTTTCTCCTGCTACGTCTTTAAACTCTTGATTACTTCCTCTTCTTAACTCAGCACTTGCAAGTTTTCCACTATCATCTTTGATTTTAATATCAAATGAATTAACTTCTGATGCATATACATATACTTCTTTTTTATCTGGAGCTGGATCAGAATATTGAATTTCTACTGTTGGTTTTTCGTTTGTACGTACAACACTTGAAATTGTTGCTGTATCTGTAGAATCATCGTTGTATGTTACAGTGATATTTCCACCACTTACTTCGATATTTTTAACAACATCAGATTTGTTTTCTAATGCTGTACCTTTTTTTGATTCTAATCTTGCGTCAGTACTTGTTTTAGAATATTCGATATTGATTTGATCTTTAATTTTTTGAATATCTGTTGCAGTTAAATTGTTAATATCTGAAACACCGATTTTATCTCCATTTAATTCGGGTTGTTGAATACTGTATTTGTATGTTTGAGATTTAACAACTAATTTGAAGTATCCTGGTTGATTTGATCCGTTAGAAGATGCGCTGACACTTCCACCTGCCGTATCTGTAACTACTAAATATCTATCTCCTAAAACCGAATTTTGATCTTCACGTCTATTAGTGTTAGCAAGACCTAAAAATCTCTCATTACTCTTACCAGTAATATTCATCGTTACTGGACCAGCTGTTTCAGCTACAGTTTGCTTATAACTCCAACCAAATCCATCAATTTGAACAGCACTATCTTTAGTTGCTTCATCAAGAGGTCTATTACCCCCACCTCTTACTTTTACACTACTAATATTTCCCGCTGTTGAATTGACAGTGATATCGATATTTGTATCTTCTTGGTTATATAGATAAATTTCTTTTGTAGCATCATTAGAAAACTCCATCGTATAACTAATATTACCTACAGTATTTGTTATTGGCTGATGAGTTGCAGCTGTTGCTTCTGTTCTGAACGCATTATCTTTATCCATCTCTTTCCCGTTACGTGGATCTTTAGAGCCTGTGTTCTCGATTGAGTTAGAGTCAGATTTTTTCTCTGTGTTTTCTGCTTTTTTACCTACAGTTGGTTGTCCGTTAGTAGTGTCTACTTTCGGAACTTCTTTTGAATCTTTTGGTTTATTTGTTAATTTTGAGCTTACTGTATTGAGAAGGTTTCTGTAAGCTAAGTTCAATTCATCTTGAGTAGTTGCAGAAGCGAGTACAGACTCAGCAGAAGCCAATTCACCATTCAAAAGAGCAAGGCTTTCCTCTGTTTTATTAGCATACTTGCCTGCAGAAAGTTTTGATTTAACTTCTGAAATGTAGTTTTCAAGTTGCTTTTTGTCCAAAGCTGGAGTTGTTACTTCTTCAGTTGGTTTTACCGCTGGTGTTGTTGGTTCTTCTACAACTGGTTTTGTTGCTGGAGTGCTTTCTGCTGGAGTTGTTGGGTTCTCAGAGGCTGGTTGTGTTGGGTTTTCTACCACTTGTGGTGCCTGAATTTCTTCCGCTTGGACTGATACAGCACCATTTCCTAGGAACATGAAAAGAGCAGCAACGGCTACACTAGCCGCACCAAAGCTATACTTACGGATTGAATAGCGTGTTACCTTTTCACGATGTAGACGCTCAACGCGACTCATTGATGATTTGTTTTCCATTAATTTAGGATCTCCTTTTTGAAATATATTTTGGATTTTCACGCGAAACTAGCCGTTTCTTAAGCAACGGCTAGTTATTATAGTTAATGTGAATCCTTACATTAACTATTCTACTTTATTTTTGATATATATGCAACTAATTTAATTTGAAATTTTCGCAAAAAAAAAAAAAGCGTTTTGGGAATGTAGGTAATTTTCAGAAAATTCCATTTCGCATTTTTTCACATTTTTATAAATAAATAGTTCAAAGGTTATTATATGTTAACGCTTTGCCGTTTATCTTCCATTCGGAAAGTTAGCGCATACATTTATTAGCAAAGGTAAAATATATCAGTTTGAAACATGAAACCATCTATTCCAACTTTAAAAAAAGAAATCATTCGTAAAAATAAAATACTTAAAAAAATCAAAGACTAAACCAGAAAGCTACTCATTGACAGGTCACAATTGGCTAGACTACGTAACTACAGCCAAAAGACGATGACCTGACCTTGGCGAGCCACCTAAAGAGTACAAACACAAAACATGCTATCTTATACGATAACATGTCATTTTTTACTATTTACAACAAGGCCTCAAACTCAGCAACAGTCATACCCAACTGCTCACTTGCAAATTCGGAAGTTAAAACATGTTGGCGTACTAAATCTAGAAAGGTAAAGATTTTCCCACGCTCTAGACCTTGTTCAACACCCTCTGCTCGTCCTCGCTCCAGTCCCTGTTCAATGCCCTCTGCACGGCCACGTTCAAGACCACGCTCTAAGCCTTTCTCCTCAGCTTGTTCCAAGGCATAGTCCTGTGCTAACAAGGCTTGTTCTTCGCGCCTGCGTTGTTCACTAAACATTTTTATGTCCTCCTCGGACCAGCTCTTGTAGTCTAGCAGTTGGTCTGCCTGGCTGATGGCTCGCTCGGGTTCTTGAGTAAAGGGCTTGTTCCCAAAAAACTCTAACCACGGTTTACGAATGCTATCTTTGCTGGTTTCTCTGTATTTTTTTAGTTCCAAGAAAGCCATTTTGACCAGATGGTTTTCCTGACCGTTGTTTGTGATGGTTAAGACCTCACCTGTCGTGTCCTCTCGCATACTAAAGCTGTGAAAAGCCAAGTCGTCCGAGAAGTAGTTGCTATCCACGATAGCGATAGCGTATACTGGTGCGATGTGTTTGTAACTCTGGTGTGTGTCACCTTCACGTTGGCGAATTTTTTCAAGATTCTGATTGACCTGGCTGCATAAGTAAGCCCACAAACGATTGATGAAAAAATTCTGATGATGAACTTGGATTTCAATAATTACTTGCGTTCCATTATCTAGCTCCGCCAAGACATCTATACTGGTATAGAAATCCTGAGCCGAGTAAGGCGTAGAAGGCAAAACGTGAATATTGCTCCCCTCCAAAATCGTTACATTTTTGGCTGGTAAGTCCAGCATATCGCGGATAAATTGACAAGTGATTTCTGGATTGCTAAAGATTTTTTTAGCAACTAAATCGTTGGTCGGGCTGATGCCCGGATGTCTTAAAGTCATCCATTTCCTCCTTCTATTATACCATATTTTTAAATCTAATTTTGCTAGATTCGATGGTTCTATCTATTTATTCGGAAAGGAAATGAATTTGTGAAGATATTTTATCTCGTTTCAACTAAAATATGAGCTTGATCAACCAGTTGTCCATCAACAGTCAGATTCAGATAGAAATCCAAGGTCTTGTCGGCAGCAAAATACAGGGTTGGTATGGTCAGGTCTTTTTTGCTTTCCCCAGCTTGGAATTGAAGGACTTGTATCTCGTCCTGATAGGCGACACCATGCACACCAGTTCCCGGCTGAATCGAAATCTTAGCCTCCAAAAGAGTACTACTTTCGCTACGTTCAACCTTAAAATGAAGAGTCTCTCCCTTTGCTACAGCTAGACTTTTTTCTACAAATGCTAGTCCCTGAACAACTTCTTTTTGGGATAAGCTAGGAGTTTTATAGAGGGAAATCTTGGTCAATACAGGCATAGATTGTGCCTCTGTAATCATCACGCGCACCTTCTGTGTCTCTACCAGCGGCCCTCGCAAGAGGCGCTTATGACCAACTGTAAAACCCGTTCCAAATTCCTGCCAGGCACCATCCACCTCTACTTGCACCTGAAAAGCAGCGATTCGTTGTCCTAGCTTCAAATCTTCTCTTAACTCAAGCACATCGAAAGTTTTAGGTCCCCCTAAGTCGAGTTCTAACTGGATGGGCAAGTCTGCATCGCTTGCCCAAGAACTAGTCTCAAGGCCATCTGTCAGATGATGACAGGCAAAGTCTGCGGAAAGAGCTGGACCAGATACCTTGGCTGCCAGAGCCAAATCTTCTTTATAGAGTTCGTCACGATAAGCCGCAAATTCATAGAGGCGCTTGATATCTTTATCGTCAAAGAGACCATCTTGATTCGGCGGAATATTGAGCAAAAGAGGGGTGCCCCTCCCAACCGAGTGAAAGTAGATTTCGACCAACTCCTCAAGTGACTTAGGATCCTGATTTTCATGGTAAAACCAACCCGGCCGGATGGAAACGTCTGCCTCACCAATTGAAAAAATCGTACCTGAAGGATCTCCGTGCTGAAGATAATCCAACTCTGCTTCTGTCCCTAGTTTATCTGGATTCACCTTTTGCCACAATGGATCACCTGCATACCCTCGTTCATTGCCAATCCAGCGGATACTTGTGCCTTCTGTTGAAAAAATCAAGCAATCGCCCTGCAGGTCACGAATGGTTTCAAACCATTTCTCAAATTCATAATTGACCTTTTGAGCGCCCTCTCCTCTGGCACCATCCATCCAGACCTCAGCAAATTTCCCTGCATTGCCATAGGCAGGATTTGATAAAATCTCCTTCAGCTGTGCCAGATAATAGGCATTATAGTCCGCTTCTCGATCCACATGATAGAGAGGACTGTGGGCATCCCAAGGCGATAGGTAGACCCCCATATCCATATCAAACTCTGTGGCAGCTTGGGACACCTCAAGGAGCAAGTCCCCCTCTCCATTCTTCCAAGGACTGGCCTTGACCGAATAATCTGTGCAAGCCGTCGGATAAAGGACAAAGCCGTCATGGTGCTTGACCACCAAAATCAACTTTTTAAAGCCCGTTTCCTTGAGCACGCGAACCCACTCACGCGCATCTAACCTTGTCGGATTAAAGCGTTCAGGTTCCTCCTTACCTGTCCCCCATTCCTGGTCATAAAAGGTATTAGGCCCAAAATGGATAAAGGCTGCTAGTTCATCCTCTAAATAAGCTAGCTGGGCCTGACTAGGCAAGGGCCCATGCGGTTTTATTTCTCTTACCATACTACTTCCTATCTACATTTTTCTTTACTTTTTTGGCATGCACTTGCAATTCTGTTAAGGCTATGGGACTGGTCAAGCCTTCAAATCGAAGACGAAGGGCGTAAGTCTCCACCTTATCAAATTCAAAACGAAGGTCTTTTTCCTTGTCACTTGAAACTTTTCGGATAGCTGATACAGGGCGCCAATTCTCCTCTTGTTTGAGCAGAGAATCCTTGTCCAAATGGTTAGGAGTCCGAGGCAAGGCAGGCTTATTTCCCACATAATAATCAATAAGGATCGGTTCCACCGCCACGTAGTCTTGATTTTCAACATAATACAAGGTCAGGTTATCCACAAATCGCGGTTTTAAAATCCCTGCATCTCCAAACAGAATACCCACACTGGCTTGCTCTGACTTGGCAATCCAAGTATTGGCTGTCGATTTCTTCCGAGCAATGACCTTGTCATTAAGGTAAGAAGCTGGGTGATTAGGCTCTGAATGGGAAGCAAAGACCAGAGGCAGGTTAGACCCTGTCCACTGATTGGAAATAACTTCCCCATCTACACTAGCATCTGTCACATGAATGGTTACTTTTGCTAGCAACTCACAGCCCGCTACTTGCCCTGTGAGAACATATTTTCCTACCTGAGCATAGATTTGAGGATTGAGTTCATCCCAAGTCACCTTAGCCGTATCTCGTCTGCCATCTGATAAGACTAGCTTAACTCGGTCTGGTAAGTGTGGGGCTTCCTTGACAAGCGTCCAAACCCTTTCAGGCTCAATAGCGTAAATCCCTTGAACACAAACCTGAGCCGAGGCCTTTAGATCCAGATCCTCTAGCTGGCCAGATACCGTAAATTCGTGAAATTTTTCCAAATCTTCTTTAGAAATTACCTCCCAAACAACCTTGACTCGTTTTGCACTACCGGACTCATAGTCCACCAAGACTGAAGATGGTAGCTGTGGATAAGTCCCCCTAGCTGTATACAAGCGAAGTGGTCGTACAGAAACCACCTGCCTTAGCGAGGTATTTTTTGCGACCTGCAAGTGCATTTGATAGGTTTTCCCTTGATAAATAGCACTGATAACCAAGTCTCCTGCAGACAAGCAATGAAGCACCCCCTGCTTGATAATAGCATGGGCACTGCCACTCGTCTCCCAAATCACTTCACTATTCCCCACCTTGTTCACAGGGTTATCCACAGTTTGTGGATAAAGTCCAATGGCTGGGGAATCTCCTTCTTGTAAACCTGGCTGCTTGTCCACTCGAATCTCAAACAAGCGCTTATTTTTCATTGGTTGGGAAGCCAAAGCCTCTCCCACTAAGATATCAAAACTTGCTGGCTCTAGCCCTCTAGCACTAGTCTTTACTCTTACTTGACCTGCCTGCTCCAAGCTCTGAACTAAAAGGACACCCCTGCCATGAAAGGCTTTCCTCTTAAACCGACCATTTTTCTGAGCCTGGTAACGTTCACGACTGGCCTGTCTACCGTTATCCACACCCACAATGCGAGCAGGCCCTTCAATTTTAAAATGAAGCTGATTGGAAGCAGTCGGAACCCAATTTCCATCCTTGTCCAATACATCAAAATAGAGATAAAGGAGGTCTTGCCCATCTGGCTCCAGTTGTGTTTTCTCGGCATGTAGCCCGATTTTGGCTGGTTTACCTGCAGTCACCACCCTATCTTCTGCCACAAGCTGCCCTTGACGGTCATAGGCCACAGCACGCAATTCTCCTGGTTGATAAGGCAAACGCCATTCGAGATAAAGTTGGTCAGAACCTTGTCCCTCTTGGTATTTTCTACCATCTGAAGTCCATTTTTCCTGAAAGGTCTTTCTGCCTTGGGATTTTCCATTGAGAAATAGCTCTACAGAACGGGCATTTGAATACACTCTAACAGGGATACCCCCATACTTATCCACAACTTGTTGATAACTCTTGTGGATTTCCCAATTCCAGTGGGGCAGTATATGAACCATGGGATGCTGATCTAGCTCCAACCACTGACTTTGGTAGAGATAATAATCATTTTTAGGAATCCCTGCCGTGTCCACGATCCCAAAATAAGAACTCTTGACGGGCGTGTCATTTTGATTGTGCCAGGGAGTTGGCTCGCCAATATAGTCCACTCCTGTCCAGATAAACTGACCTGCGTAGTCTAGCCGATTTCGATCTGCTATCCAAGAAGCCGTCGCTGTTTTCCCCCAAGGAACCCGATCATTACCATAGTCCGACTGTTCAAAATTCCGCACGTGACGATTATCCCCAACCCATTCCTTATCTGGTCGAAAATAACAATCACGCGTCCGTGTAGCCGATGAGGTTTCAGATCCATAAAGTCGCCACTTGGGATGTCTTTTGCGAATCGCGTCAATATTATCTTCCGAGTAATTCAAACCCACCACATCCAGCAAATCAGCAATCTTTTCATGACCTCCAGAACCATCTCCAAAGCGGAACTGATCCATTCCCATGGTCACAAAACGGCTATCATCAACCTCCTTAACCTTCTCTAGCAAGCGTTTGATTGCCTTCAATGAATGAGCGTCTCCATTTGCTTCGCTGACTTCATTTCCCAAAGACCACATAAAAATCGCTGGATTGTTCTTGCCACGCTCAATCATAGTGCGCAAATCGTAATCTGACCAGAAATCGCCTGCTTTCGCTTCTGGATGAGTCACTTCTTCCTCAAAAAAGCGACCATAGTCATATTCTTTCTTGCCCCCATACCAGGTATCAAAGGCTTCTTCTTGGATGAGCAGGCCCATTTTGGCAGCCAGAACCAGCAAAATACTACTAGCAGGATTATGGGTAATTCGAATAGCATTGACTCCCATTCCTTTCATCTGGCGCAAGCGTCTCTCAGCAGCTGATCTGTTTTCCACAGCTCCCAGCGCTCCGTAGTCATGATGGAGACAAACCCCATGAATCTTCAACCAGCGACCATTTAGAAAGAAACCCTTATCTGCTTGCCAATCCATATAGCGATAACCAAAGGTCTCCTCTTCTTCATCAACCAAGACGCCATTTTTGT
Source organism: bacterium (assembly GCA_905221545.1). Classification (GTDB taxonomy): domain Bacteria; phylum Bacillota; class Bacilli; order Lactobacillales; family Streptococcaceae; genus Streptococcus. The sequence continues at coordinate 68,039 of CAJNDO010000006.1, forward strand.
AAAGGCGAGTCTCCAACTGGTAAAGGTGAGGATGGTCAATATCCCAAAGCAAGGGTTGAAAAATTGATATTGCTTGCTGGAAAGAATGTTTGTCCCCAGACTCAATCACTACAGAGTCTGTCGCCTGCCAGTCTGACAGTTGCTGTCCATCATACCAGATACTCTGTTCCAAATACACTGACACGGACTGAGGCCCATCATTTGAAACCTTGCTTTCAAGCTGGGTTTCCACACACGATTGCCTTTGTTCCTTTAGCTTAGGACTTTTTATCGTAATCCCATACAAATCCAGATGCACCGAATCTGTAATCAACAATTTCACTTCTCGGTAAATACCGCTACCCGAGTACCAACGACTGCTAGGTTGCTGATTTTCCACAAAAACTGCAAGCTGGTTGGCCGTCCCATCGTTTCTTAGATAAGGCGTGATATCATAAGAAAAGGGCGTATAGCCATTGGGATAATAGCCCAGCACTTGCCCGTTGATATAGACTTGGGCATTCATGTAAACCCCATCAAAGAGCAAACGCACCGAAACAAGACTGGCATCTTCTTCCAAGTAAAACTGCGTCCGGTACCAGGCCTGACCCCCATTTAGCTGGCCACCCTCATTTTGCGCTGGCGAATAATGGTCAAAATCATTGTAAATACTCCAGTCATGCGGCACTTGAATAGCCTGCCAATTTTCCCTCTGAAAATCCGGCGCCAAGGCCTCTTCTTTCCCCACCTCCTGACTAAAAAACCAGTGATTTCGTAAAACTTCTTCTCTTCTCATACAAGCATTCCTCTTTAAACGACTCGATTTACTTGACTATAGCACAAAACAAAAGCGCTTTCAAGTTTTCCTCCATCACTCCCTAAATACTCAGAAAAGATTCTATAATTTGTGGAGGAGGATTGAATCCTCAAAACTACAAAAGCAATGCAAAAAGAGCCTGTTGCCAAGCTCTTTGTACTCAATGAAAATCAAAGAGCAAACTAGGAAACTAGCCGCAGGTTGCTCAAAACACCGTTTTGAGGTAGTAGATAAGACTGACGAAGTCAGTTACATATATCTACGGCAAGGCGACGCTGACGTGGTTTGAAGAGATTTTCGAAGAGTATTAGTCTATTATTTCTTCTCAGCACGGAGAGCTGACAAGATTTGTGTACGGATATCATCCACACCATTTGGAGTATTTGGTAAAAAGATAGTTTGATTTCCTTTAGAGGCAAAGGTATTCAAGGTATCCAAATACTGGTTGGTCAAGAGGATGGACATGATCTGTTCTTCTGTCATGCCAACATTGGCTTCCTTGAGTTCTGTGATAGACTCTGCCAATCCATCCACAATCGCCTTACGTTGTTGGGCAATCCCCACACCATGAAGGCGGTCTTTTTCTGCTTCGGCTTCAGCTGCAGTGACGATTTTAATCTTGTCAGCTTCCGCCAATTCTTGCGCTGCGACCCGCTTACGTTGCGCCGCATTGATTTCATTCATGGATTGCTTAACTTCTGCATCCGGTTCGACCTTGGTAATCAAGGTTTTCACAATAATGTAGCCGTAAGTTGTCATTTCTTCCGCAACTTGGTGCTGAACCTCAAGGGCAATCTCGTCTTTTTTCTCAAACAATTCATCCAAGGTTAATTTTGGAACAGAAGAACGAAGGGCGTCTTCGATATAAGATTTAATCTGAGATTCTGGACGCATAAGTTTATAGTAGGCATCTGTCACGCTCTGCTCATTGACACGGTACTGAGTCGCCACATTCATCATAACGAACACATTATCCTTGGTCTTAGTCTCAACCACAATATCGCTTTGCAACAAGCGTAACTGGATTCGCGCTGCAATCGAGTCAATCCCAAAAGGCAAGCGAATATGAATACCGCTATTGGCAACCTTTTGGTATTTCCCAAAGCGTTCAATAATCGCCACCGACTGCTGACGAACCACATAAACTGTACTCAGTGTGACTATCACCAATAGGAGCACACAAACCACCACAAAAATCATCAAAAATGTTGCCATTATCGTGACCTCCATCATTATTTTTCCTGTATTATAGCACATTTAAAGAAGGCTGTGCAGTTTTTACTGCGATTTTTCCTGAAATGTCAATAATTAGAAGTGAATTGTCACATTGTCGTCTAATACCTAACTAAAACAACTCTTTATAAAATGCAATCGTTTCTTCTAAAGTTGGCATAAATGGATTTCCTGGTGCGCAGGCATCAATCAAGGCATTCTTAGAAAGGTATTCAAAGTCAAAGTCTTTTTCTTCAATACCAAGCTCAGTCAGTTTCTTAGGAATACCTACTGTTTCAGACAGTTTCTCAATTTCAGCAATTGCATAATCAGCACACTCTTCATCTGATTTACCTTCCACATGAAGTCCCAAGGCCTTGGCAACATTGCGGAAAGCTTTCGGAACACGTTTAGCATTTTCACGTTCGATAACTGGTAGCAACATGGCACAGCAAACACCGTGTGGCAAATTATATACTGCGCCAAGTTGGTGAGCCATTGAGTGAACATAACCAAGACCTGCATTATTAAAGCTCATACCACCAAGGAAGATGGCATTGACCATGCCTTCACGCGCTTCAATGTCATGTCCGTTTGCCACTGCACGAGGAAGGTATTCCTTGATAAGCTCAATTGCTCCAATAGATAGCTTCTTGGTCACATCATAAGCACCAGGTGTCACCAAAGCTTCAACAGCGTGAGTCAGAGCATCCATACCTGTCGCTGCAGTCAATCCTTTAGGCTTAGAGAGCATCAATTCCGGGTCATTAACAGAAATCAAGGCAAGGCTATTCTTGTCAACCATTACCATCTTAACCTTGCGTTCTTCATCGGTAATGACATAATTAATGGTAATTTCTGCAGAAGTTCCTGCCGTTGTATTGATAGCCACAACTGGCAAGCCTTTTTTAGCAGACTTATGAAGCCCTTCATAATCCTGTGGTTTTCCTCCATTTGTAGCTATGATAGAGATACAACTAGCTGCATCCTGTGGAGAGCCCCCACCAAGACTGATGATAAAGTCACAGCCATGTTCTTCTAAAGCAGCTACCCCATCTGTGACATTCTTACAAGTAGGGTTTGGCTCTACATCGCTAAAGATGACATATTCGATTCCTTCTGTATCTAGCGGTTTTAAAACCTTAGGCAAAATGTCACTGCCTTCGATGTACTTATCTGTCACCAAAAGTGCCTTTTTATAGCCAAGTTCCTTGATATAAGGACCTACTTCATTTACAACACCTTTACCAATAAGGTTGACTGCCGGAACGTAAAATGTCGCCATATAATTTTCCTCCTGCGTCTCCGCGCTATTTACTTAACATCATTATATTACTTTTTGTATTCGTTTTCAATTATTTGTGAAATATTTAACAAATGTTTTTTAAAAGGAGTGAAATTTGATTATTCTTTATGAGATTCTTTTCCATCAACAAACAAAGCAATTAGAACAGATTTTAAAATCATAGGCTTGCGAGAACCACCTGATTTCGCCTCCTCAATTTAATTAAAAAAAGGAAGTGTTACATATGCTAGAAACTTTACTCACAGTTTTTCTAGCTCCGTTGCTTATCAGTGTACTATCTAAGCTTTTCAAGCTGTGGTTCAATACACAGAACAAGTAACGGTTAACCTTTTAATAGGATAGAAAAAAATCATTGGATGCACTGGTATCCAATATTTCAAGAATTAAGCAATGTTGATGATCTAAATTTGATGTGGTATAATATTTTTGTCATCGGTTACCGATTACGTTCCTATGGGTTCGTGAGAGGAGGTGAAACTAATGAGCCTTATCATAGAGCTCGCTCTTACTATTATAGCGGATGTCATAGCTGGAATTATCTTGTATTTCGTCTGCAGATGGCTAGATAGTAAGGAGTAGACCGAGTGACTAGCCTATCAACACCCGTTAAATCGCTAAGATACGTCAAAAAAGCCCTTAACTATGGCAGTAGTTAGGGGCTTTGGTGTTCTAATGAACCTTATCAATTAACTACATTCTAGCATATAAGTCCTAATATTTCAAGAGTTTTATTTATTGTTTAAAATTCCTTAGGTATCTGAAAGGTCTATAATGAAGTTTGCCATCTATTACCCAAAAAACGACCAGCTCTTATGAACTAGTCGATTTTCTCATCAATGCGCCAACATTTCTTGGGCGATTTCTTGGCCAGATAGGTTATCTGGGTAGTAGGTTGGCCAGTTATCCATTTCTTCAAAGAGGGCTTCTTGGCTTGTGCCTCCAAAGAAGATATGGAAATGTTCTGCCTTGACTGGGGCGATATTGTGGTCACTAAACTGAACATATTTGAATTGTCCAGCGTCCGCATCTGTGGCTTCAAAAAGGAAGCGCACGCCACGATTACCTTTCTTGTAAGTCAAGATTTTCTTACCAACATACTTGTAAGTATATTTCTTGCTTTGTCCACCTTGAACAAATTCCATAGTGTTATCAGTGATATTAATCTTAGTCACATCTGTCTGATAGCCTTTTGTATAGTAAGCCTTGTACTCAGCCTGGGTCATCTTACCAGTCAACTTAGCCTTGTAGTCAAAGACTTGATCAAACGAACCATCTTCAAGGAAAGGATAAACTGATTGCCAGTTACCTGCATAGTCACTCAAGGTACGATCCTTGACATCGGCATCCTCAAAGTAACCATTTTGAACGGTCTTGGTATCCTCTGCTTTTTCAGGCTCGATTGCTGGGCCTTCTTGGTCTGTTGTTTGTTTCAAAGCCTTGAGGTTTTTCTCCATGATAGAGATGTAATTTTCTCCAGCCTTGGTGTCCTCTTCTGTCAGACTTTCTAAAGGATTGAGGACATCTGTTTTGACACCTGCTTCTTTTGAAAGTGTATTAGCAAGGGCTTGTGAAGCATTTTCTTCAAAGTAGATATAGGCAATTTTATTTTTCTTGACGTACTCTGTCAATTCTGCCAAACGAGCAGCTGATGGCTCTGCATCTGGAGAGAGTCCTGAGATTGCGACTTGTTTAAGTCCATAGTCCAAGGCAAGGTAGTTAAAGGCTGCGTGCTGAGTCACAAAGCTCTTTTGTTTAGCTTGAGACAAGCCTTCTGCATAAGCCTTATCCAAGGTTTGCAATTTTTCGATATAGGCAGCCGCGTTCTTTTCAAAGGTCTCTTTTTTATCAGGATAATCTGCTGACAAGCTATCACGGATGTGTTCTACTAATTTAATGGCACGAACTGGTGATAACCAAACATGGGGATCGAACTCATGGTGATGACCTTCTTCTTCATGGTCATGGTCTCCCTCTTCTTCCTCGCCACCTGGCAAGAGCAACATATCGCCAGTCGCCTTGATGGTTTTCACCTTTTTCTTATCCAAAGTATCTAGCAATTTAGGGACCCATGTTTCCATGTTTTCATTTTCATAAACGAAGGTATCTGCGTCTTGGATTTTAGCAACCGCCTTGGCAGAAGGTTCGTATTCATGGGGTTCTGTACCAGCACCGATGAGGAGTTCTACATTAGCAGTATCTCCTGCGACTTGCTTGGTAAATTCATAGACAGGGTAAAATGTTGTTACAATATTGAGTTTGCCATCAGCCTGTTTTTGATTGGAACAAGCCACTAAAAACAAGGCACATAGACTGGCTAGCAATAAGCTAATTTTTTTCATGTTCTTCTCCTATTTGATAAAACGTCTTACTAAACTGATTAGCAAGAAAACAGTTACAAAAATAATAGTAATACTTGCACTTGCAGGTGTTTCTGCATAGTAGGAAATGTAAAGTCCTGCCACCATTCCCAAAAATCCAATAGCACTGGCAAGCAGCATAACCGATTTAAAGTTTTTCCCCAGACGCAGGGCAATACTAGCTGGCAAGACCATAATGGTCGATACCAGAAGAGCTCCTGCTGCAGGAATCATGAGGGCAATGGCCACCCCTGTCACCATGTTAAAAAGAATAGACATGGTACGAACGGGCAAGCCATCCACAAAGGCCGTATCCTCATCAAAGGTCAAGATATACATCGGACGCAAGAAGAGGAAGGTCAAAATCAAGACAACCGCCGCAATGATAAAGAGGGAAATGACCTGCTCTTCACTGATAGTCACAATCGAACCAAAAAGATACTGGTCCAAACTCATAGAACTCGAGCTTTTACCCTTGCTCATGACAATCAGAGAAACAGCCAGACCTGTTGACATGAGGATAGCTGTCCCGATTTCCATAAAACTCTTGTAAACCGTACGGAGATACTCCAGAAAGACCGCCGCAATCAAGACAATGGCAATAGTGGAAATAGTCGGCGAAATTCCCAAAACCAGACCAAAGGCTACACCCGAAAGCGAGACGTGACTGAGGGTATCACTCATCAAACTCTGACGGCGCAAGATTAGGAAGGTTCCAAGAACTGGCGAGAAAAGACTCATGGCAATAACCGCCAGAAAGGCACGTTGCATAAAGTCATAAGATAATAAACTAAGCATGGCCCACCTCCTGATCATTCTCATGAACGTTGAAACAACGCCATGGCGAGTCTTGGTTACGGACTAGATGAATATTGCGGTCCGCATAGTCCTTAACTTCTTCAGGGTCATGAGTAATCATCAAAACAGCCTTGCCATGATGATGGGCGCTATGGTGCATGAGTTCGTAAAATTCATTTTTACTTCCTGCATCCATCCCCGTTGTCGGCTCATCTAGGATAAACACATCTGGATCTGAAGCAAACATGCGCGCAATCACCGCTCGCTGCTTTTGTCCTCCAGATAGAGAACCCAAGCGTTTATCTCTGTGTTCCCACATGCCAACTGAGTCCAGACTGGCCTTGATATGCTCCTCATCATGAGCATTCAAGCGACGGAACCAACCCTTTCGCGGATAGCGACCCGACTTGACAAATTCATAAACCGTACTTGGAAAACCAGCATTAAAACTGGCAATCTGTTGGGGAAGATAGGCTATTCTCAATTTCTTGCCCTGGGTATTTGTCTTTGAAATGGTCACCTTACCAATGCGTGGTTGGAGGATTCCAAGACTGGCCTTGATGAGTGTCGTCTTAGCCGCTCCATTTTCCCCTGTCAAGGTAACAAATTCCCCACTATCAACACTATAATTGATATGCTCAAGAACAGGCTCCTTATCATAATAGAAGGATAAATCCTCTACCGTAATATATCTCATTATTTGATTTCTCCTACTAAAGCAGTCAAAAACCGCTGAATCACTTTTTGTTCATTTGGAGTAAACTGAGTCGCCACTTGTTCATAGGTTAAAAGCGTATGCTCATGGTGATGATGATGCTCCTGAGCGATTGGGCGCGCCAAGTCGGTCAATTGATAAAAAATCACACGCGCATCCTTAGGATCTTTAGATGTTTCCAACATTCCTTCCTTGACCAAAGACTTAATGGCCTTGGTAACTGCGGCCTGACTGACATTGAGGCGACGAGCCAATTCTGAATTTGTTAAAGATTCCTCTGACAAAAGCATGAGGATATGCTCCTGGGTATTGGTCAGGGCCACCTCGCTAGTACAATGACCTATTAGGATTTCATGCTGATTTTCCGCCTGCAAAATCACCTCATTCAAAAAAGCATCGATATCCTTCGCTAGCTGTCTCATATCTGACTCCTTTCCTTTTGGACTTCTCTTTTTTTAAGAGAAAAATACTATTCTTTGGAATTTTATTTACCAGTTAATTATATCACAAGCAAAAAAAGAGTCAAGAAAAAACGTGAAAATAGGCTTCATTCTTGAACTCTTCCATACTATTATCTATTGAAATTCTTTGACATCTCCATCATAAGTCGCCCAATCTTTGCTGAAAAAGCGCTCATTCAGATGGTAAGTCGGAGCTGGTGTGGGATTGGATAGGAAAGGATCAACTGCCTTGTCAAAAGCCAACCAACCCAACCAACCAAGGTGAATGGTGTCCTTCATAAAGAAAGGCTCCCCGCCATCCTTAGAAAAATCTGCTATATTGGTAAAGCCTTGACTTTCTAACTGGTAGCGAATCTTCTGCACCGTTTGTTGGTACATATCCTCTCGTAGACCAGCATAGTCCATCCATTTTTTATTAACAGGTGGAATGATAAAAATCGGGTTTACCTTAGATTTAGAAAACTGTGTTAACACCAACTGCAAGTCATTATACTCTGGCGACTTGAGATAGGTAAAGCTTTTCTGAGAGTCCTTTAATTTCTTCAAATCCTTCTTGATCTGCGTATTATAGAAATAATTTTCCATTCCCAGATCATTATTCGAAGTATTCTTTTCAGCATCTGCTTTAACAACATCTTCTATAGCTTGATAAGAAAACTGGTCTGGCAAGGTCTTTAAATACTTAACTACATGCTTATCGTAGTTGACATAGCCTCTAACTGAAAACTGTCCAAAAAAGGAAGCTTGGCGTTCATTAAACCGAGCCAATAATTCAATCATTTCATTGTCTGCCGTCGACAATTCTTCTTTGCTTGCTAACTTCTGAACCAGATCCTTCATAGCTACGTTTGGGAACTGTTGTAGCAAGCGAGTCGCTGCATATTGACTAGCCTGATCTCCAGATTGATGTTCCAGAAAACTGGTCAACTGGTCTCCATTAAAATACTGCTGAAAGGCTGCTGGCTCATAGCCATTTTTACTGAACCACTGGGGTGAGATAACATACACAACTTGTTTATTCTCCAGTTGCGGCAACATCTGTTGCATTCCAAAATACTGGTTAAGCGATGCAGCTCCCCTCTGGCCTAAAAGATAAGGACGGTAGGAGCGATTGTATTTCTCAGCCAAGACTGCAGGATGAGCACCGTCAAAACGAAGCCATTCACTGGAGCCAAAGAAAGGAACAAAACGCATATTTGGATCAGATAGGGCTCTGACCTTTTGACTTCGCTCCTTAAAACTATCGATAGTAGTAGCCACCGCTGAACGCTTTTCAGCCCCTATATTATGACCCATCTCAGTAGGATAAAAGAAAATGAGCAGAAAAACCAACAAACCAGCTATCAAGACCGGCCCGAAGATCATCCATAAGCGTTTAAGCATTTTGTAGCTCCACAATACCAGCTATGATTTTATTAGCTGTATTCCAATCATCACGACCAAACTCTGTTACAGGGACACGAATGTCAAAACGGTTTTCAATTTCCACAATCAACTCAACCGTGCCCATGCTATCCAAGACACCTGCATCAAAAAGATCTTCATCCATCATGTCAGAAACATCTTCCATAAACAACTCATCAATAATTTCGATAACTTCTGATTTGATATCCATATTTTATTTCCTTTTATTTTTTAAACCATAAATCATTCAAGAATCCAGAAAAGATCAAGAATGACAGCATGACGACATGGAAGGTGATAACCATGCCAAGCAACTGAATCCAGCGATTCTCAGGTAGAGCAGCCTTCCCTGCTTTTTTCCGTTCCTTATTGAGCGTTTTTTTCTTGCGAATCCAAGCATCATTGATGACCAAGCCTAGTCCATGAAAGAGTCCATAGGCGATATAGTACCAGGTCACGCCATGCCAAAATCCCATAATCAGCATATTTACAATATAAGCCACACTTGAAGTTACATTGCGATTCTTAAAGACCTTCTTTCTGGTCAACACCATTACCATCCGCATAAAGACAAAGTCACGGAACCAGAAAGAGAGACTCATATGCCAGCGATTCCAAAATTCCTTTAAATCTCTTGATAAAAAAGGTTTGTTAAAGTTGATAGGGCTACGGATTCCCATCAAATTTGAAATGGCTAAGGCAAACATAGAGTAACCTGCAAAGTCAAAGAAGAGTTCCAGACCAAAGGTATACATAACTGCCAAGGCATAGAGGTTAAAGAAGCCACCTGACTGCAGGGCTAGATTCTTCAGAGGAGGGAGTAAGGTCTCTCCTAAAACATGAGCCAGGATAAACTTGTACAAAAATCCCCACATGATATAGCGAACGGATTCATCCAGCATATCCATCAACTCATCCCTCTCAGGAATGGTCTGATAATTTTCATTAAAACGCTTAAAGCGATCAATTGGACCACTCGAGAAAGTCGGCATGAAGAGAAGAAAACGGAGGAACTCCCAGAGGGTAAAATCCTTAATCACTCCATCTCTCAGCTCGATGATAATCCCAACCGAACGAAAGGTCAGGTAAGAAATTCCCAAAAATCCAAGCAAAGACTGTGTTCCATTGATAGCCGGCTGCACCTTGACAAAGATAATCGGAAGGAGGGATAGAAAACTAACTAGATAGAAGACCCACTTGCCATCCTTACTTTTTCGATAATGCTTGTAGAAAAGTAGGAGCAATATTTCCCAGCAAAGGTAAATACCCAAAGCAACCAATTGATTGGTCTTCCCACCTACCAACATGGTGACGATAAAGAAGAGACTAACCAGCACTTCATACCAGGCAAAGCGTTTCTTGAAAAAGAGGCCGATAAAGATGGGCAAGGTTGCAGCAATCACATAGACAAAATACTGAGGATTGCCATATGGCTCTAAATGAGGAAGCTGTTGAAAGAACTCCATCATCTCTTGTTCACCTCGTTAATCAATCCTTTGATGTCAATCTTTCCATTTGGAGTCAGTGGCAAACTGTCTCGATAAAGGAATTTGGACGGCATCATGTAGGACATCATGATATCTGTTAAATCTTCCTTGATAGCCTTGGTAATATCGATATCACGCTCAAACTGTTCACGAACACCATCTTTTAAGATGACATAAGCCAATAGATTTTGCACCTTGTGGTCTTTGTTATAGCGCGGAACAGCGACAGCAGACTCGATATAACGAGACTTGTTGAGATTTTGAGAGACATCTTCTAGCTCAATGCGATAACCGTTGAACTTAATCTGGAAGTCCATGCGTCCTCCGTAGAGAAGCAAGCCTTCATCTGTCATGGTTCCCACATCTCCTGTGTGATAGGCTGGCAGTCCTTCAAATTCAAAGAAGGCTTCCGCTGTTTTTTCTGGATTGTTCATATAGCCTTTTGAAACAGCTGGCCCAGAAACAATGATTTCTCCCTGTTCACCATTTGGCAGTTTATTGCCTTCCTCATCAATGATAAAGGTTGGAGAGTCGGCCTTGGTATAGCCGATTGGTAGGCGTTTGAGAGTCGCTAACATCTCGTCTGTCACGGCCACAGCTGATAGGGCTACTGTCGCTTCTGTTGGACCGTAGGCATTAATAATACGGGCATTTGGGAAACGTTCACGTAGTTTTTGAGCCGTTTTGACTGTCAATTCTTCCCCATCAAAGTAGAAATGCGTGATGCCAGGCATTTTCTCGCTGTTGAAGTCTTCAGACAACATGGCCATATCCGCAAAGGATGGTGTTGATGTCCAGATAGCGATTGGCAATGAAAAGATGGTCGCAAAGAGTTGCTTAAAGTCCTGAGTGATGGCTGAAGGAAGAGCGAAGAGCGTACCACCTAGTGCCAAGGTCGGAGCCCAGTACATGACAGACAGGTCAAAAGAATAAGGTGGCTGAGCCAGCATTTGTGGACGACTTGGCGTCGCAAATTCCTTGTCCGTAATCATCCAGTTAGTAAAGCTGAGGAGATTATCATGGGAAATCTGCACTCCCTTAGGCTTACCAGTTGTACCTGAAGTAAAGATAATGTAGTAATTATCATCTCCCTTGACTGGATGCGTGATTTCATAGTTATTCCCTTGGGCAAAGGCTTCTTGAACCTGAGCTAGATTCATTATCGGTGTCGAAACCTGCTCCAATGGAAAGTCTGAAATGGCAATAATCAAACTTGGCTCTGCCACTTCTAAAATAGCTGAAACGCGCTCCAAGGCCGAATGGCTGTCAATTGGAATATAGGCATGTCCTGACTTAGTCAAGGCTACAAAAGTTGCCAACATTTCATACTCTTGGCCACCAAAAACGACCACAGGAGACTTCTCTGGCAAGCCTAGTTGGTCAATAGCTGCAGCCAAACTATCCGAATCAGCCTTTAAATCGCCATAAGTGTGTTCCTGCCCCAAAACATTATAAACAGGATAGCTAGGCTGGGTCTGAGCAAAATGCTCAATGGTTTCAATCATATCTGCTATTGGTTTATTTGACACAATAGGGATTCTCCTTCAAGTTAAAATTCATTATAGATAAAGCTTCCTTGACCCTGACCAAGATAGCTAAAGAAGTAAAGCAGCCCTAGAAAGATAAGAAAATACAAGGCTGTCCGACCAAGAAAGAGGTACAATTCTTTTCTCTGTTTCATCAAGAAAAACCATTCATTTCTGTAATTTTTCACTAAAATAAGAGTAATTCTTACTAGCTTATTTTTCTACCATTGTACCACTTTATATAGTATTTTTTCAATTGTTTACCGTACATTTTCACTACATTTAAGCTAATTTTAAAGATTATGCGGTTTTTCTATGTATATTTTAAAAGAAAAAAGCCTGAGATCTTCAGCTCAAGCTCTATCAAAATAATTGTTTTCTAATACTCAATGAAAATCAAAGAGCAAACTAGGAAGCTAGCCGCATGTTGCTCAAAGCACTGCTTTGAAGTTGCAGATAGAACTGACGAAGTCAGTAACCATACATACGGTAAGGCGACGCTGACGTGGTTTGAAGAGATTTTCGAAGAGTATAAATTAGAAAAGTGAGAATACAAGCACTGCCAAGGCTGCACCAATAACAGGTCCCACAACAGGAATCCAGGCATAAGACCAGTCTCCGTCTCCCTTGTTTGAAATTGGAAGGATACTGTGCATGATACGAGGTCCAAGGTCACGAGCTGGGTTCAAGGCATAACCTGTTGTCCCACCTAGTGATAGACCGATACCGACAATCAAAGTCCCCACCGCAAAGGTTCCGATACCTGCCTGAAAATCGTAAAGACCCAAAGCAAAGATTGTCAAGACCAAAACAAAGGTTCCTAGGATTTCACTAATCAAGTTTGATACAGTATCCTTGATGGCTGGCCCGGTGCTGAAGGTTGCCAGGATATTTCCTGCATTTTCTTCTGCCTCATAGTGAGGTTTGAATTGCAACCAAACCAAAATCTGACCCAGCATAGCCCCTGCGAACTGGGCTAAGATATAAGGAAATACGGAAGTCCAAGGCAAACCACCTTTCAAGGCCACACCTATAGTCACAGCTGGGTTTAAATGAGCTGGACTGAGTTTTCCAGATACAAATACTGCAACCGCAACTGCAATCCCCCAACCCATAGTAATCACAATCCAACCTGAACTGTTGCTCTTGGTTTTAGGAAGAACCACACCTGCAACAACACCATTTCCTAGAAGAATCAGGATTAAAGTCCCCAAAAATTCTCCAAATAATTCATTCATCATCTTTCTGTCTCCATTAAAAAGGAGGAGAGGGTAGACTAGGAGTCCTGCCCGCCACCTCTTTTATTTTTTCTTAATTTTTTAATTCTGCTAAATCGTTGTTAGCGAGAGCTGCTTCGACATCCGCACGGTAAGCTGCTTTCTCATCTTCTGTCCAGTCATAGAATCGTCCCATTTCATCCAAAACTGGCTCAACGATGCTATCCAAACTATCACGCATAAAGAGCATGTGGTTGGTACGACGAAGAAGGAAGTCAACTGGACTAAGAGCCAACTCGTTGCGCATTGCATAGTGAAGGGACAAGGTGTCTGCCAAGCTAAGTCCTGGCGCTTGTTCCAAACTATGAGCAAGAGCAAAGACTTTCGGTGCATTTGAACCATAGAGATTTGCTAGGTAATGGGCTTCCTTGCTATCCAAGCCACGTGACACTCCAAGTTGCGCAAAGGCTTCGATTTCTGAGTCTACATTTGCTGGATTCAATTCTCCACCTGAAACAGGGTAAGTCTTAGAGTTGATGAGTTTAAAGCTACGGTCAAATTCTGCTTTGAGGATGTCAACCACACGCTCCATAGCTCCTTCAGCCATCTTACGGTAGTCTGTGATTTTACCACCAGCAAGGGTCAAGAGACCATTGTCATCACGGTCCAAACTAGAACCACGAGAAACTGCAGATGGATCCAAATGTTTCTCAGAGGTACTGCTTTCAAGCTTGCTGACAGCAGATTCAACATCTTCACGCGTTTTTTCTTTAGAGAGATAAGATTCAACAGTCGCAATCAAGTTGTTAAAGCTTTCATCACTGATGGTTCCGTTATTTCCTCCATTGTAGTCTGAAGCGCTATTACCTGCGATCAATGGACGAAGACCTGCCCAGCTACTTTCGATATCATCAATGGTGATGTTGGCTTCTGGGAAGCGGTTGTTGACAATGCCAAGTAGGTAATCTACATCTTCCTGAGTCACTTTTGGATGTTCCAAATCACCTGTGTAGTCTGTATCAGTTGTACCAAAGTAAGTCTTGTTTTCACGTGGGAGAACAAAGACCATACGACCGTCACCCAAACCTGTGTCAAAGTAAACTGGCTGTGAAACCTTGATCTTGCTTGAGTCCACTACCAAGTGAACTCCCTTAGTTGGACGCATTTGTGAGAATTGGGTTCCCTTATTAGACAAATTGCGTACTTTGTCGCTCCAAGGACCTGTCGTATTGATAACCAGACGCGCCTTGATTTCAAAGACTTGGTCTGTCAACAAATCACGAGCTACAACACCTGTAATCTTGCCACTTTCGTCAAAGAGGAAGCCTTCTGCCTTCACGTGGTTAGCAATGAGGGCACCGTCTTGGTTGGCACGTTTGATGTTTTCAATCACGAGACGTGCATCGTTGTTACGGAAGTCAAGGTAAACCCCACCTCCTACCAAGCCTTCCTTCTTCAAGTTTGGTTGGCGTTCCAAAACTTCTTCCTTGCTCAAGACCTTGTTCGCAGCTGGTGTGTTGTTAACTCCTGCCAAAAGGTCGTACAAGTCCATGGCTACTTTAAGACGGAAGAGGCTAAAGGTTGCTCCATCTTCTTCATAAACTGGTAAGAGCATTGGATCTGGCTTTGGAATATGTGGAGCAATTTGTTGAACCACTGCACGTTCAGAAACTGTATCTGACACCACTTCTACGTCAAATTGTTTGAGGTAACGAAGACCTCCGTGAACCAATTTTGTTGAACGGCTGGATGTTCCTTCTGCGAAGTCTTGCATTTCAATCAAACCAGTCTCAAGACCGCTAGCTGCCGCCTGCAAGGCTACACCAGCCCCTGTGATTCCTCCACCGATAATCAAGAGATCCAGGGTGCGTTCCTGCATTTTTTTAATTGATAATTCACGTGTTTTCTTTGAAAATTCCATATTTACACACTTTCTAACTGAGTCGCTTTATTCTTAAACTGATAATTGCATCAAGAAACAATATTAGTCGTCGATTTCCGCAAAGACTTGAGTTGCTTTCACAGCTTTCTTCCAGCCCTTGTAAAGTTGTTCCTTGCGAGATTCGTTCATAGATGGCTCAAAGAGTTCTCCTGTCTCGTTCAAGAGTTTCAACTCATCCAAGTCCTTCCAGTAGCCTACTGACAAACCTGCTAGGAAGGCTGCTCCTAGAGCAGTTGTTTCCAAGTTTTTGGCGCGTGCGATGTCGATTCCCAAAATATCAGCTTGGAACTGCATGAGGAAATTGTTCATAGCTGCACCACCATCCACCTTCAAGACTTGGATAGCTGTCTGAGCATCCACTTGCATTGTGTCAATGATGTCACGCACTTGATAAGCAATAGATTGCAAGGTTGCCTTGATAAAGTCTTCTTTGCTTGTTCCACGAGTCAAGCCAAAGACAGAACCACGAGCGTTTTGGTTCCAATATGGAGCACCTAGACCTGTGAAGGCTGGCACGACATAAACTTCATCGTTGTTGTGCGAATCACGAGCGTATTTTTCAGATTCTGGTGAATTTTCAACCATGCGAAGTCCGTCACGAAGCCACTGAATAGCACTTCCTGCGATGAAGATAGAACCTTCTAAGGCATAGTAAACCTTGCCGTTGATTCCGTAACCAATAGTTGTCAATAGGTTGTTCTCAGACAACTGCATCTCTTCCCCAGTATTCATGATTATGAAAGAGCCTGTTCCATAAGTATTCTTGACCATACCTGGTTCAAAAGCCAACTGTCCAAAGAGGGCTGCCTGTTGGTCCCCAGCCATACCTGAGATTGGCACTTCTCCACCGTAGAAATGGAATGGCGCTGTCTTACCGTAAATTTCAGAGTTAGAGCGAACTTCTGGAAGCATAGCTTTAGGAATATTGAGGATTTCTAAAATCTCATCATCCCATTTGAGTTCTTTAATGTTATAAAGCATGGTACGAGCTGCATTTGAGTAGTCAGTCACGTGAGCCGCACCGTCAGTCAATTTCCAAACCAACCAAGTATCGATGGTACCAAAGAGCAATTCTCCTTTTTCAGCTCGCTCTTGAGCGCCCTCTACATGGTCCAAAATCCAACGAACCTTGGTAGCAGAGAAGTAAGCATCGATGATCAAACCAGTCTTTTCATGGAATTTTTCCACATAACCTTGGCTTTTTAGTTGCTCAGCCAAAGGTGCTGTCTGGCGTGACTGCCAAACGATAGCGTTGTAGATAGGGAGCCCTGTTTTCTTATCCCAGACAACCGTTGTTTCACGCTGGTTGGTAATCCCGATTGCTTCGATTTGATTTGGCTTGACACCACTTTCGATGAAAGCTCCAGCAATAACAGACTGAACAGAATTCCAAATTTCATTGGCATTGTGCTCAACCCAACCTGCCTGAGGGAAAATCTGAGTAAACTCTTTTTGACTCGAGCTAACCTTTTCTCCTTTTTTGTTGAAAATAATGGCACGAGAACTTGTAGTTCCCTGGTCAATGGCCATGATGTATTTTTCTTGTGACATGTGCTGTCCTCCTGATAAAGATCTTGAGGATGTCTCCTCTTTACAGTAACTAGTATACAAAATAAAGCTCTTTCTTGTTTATCAACTTTTTTTAATTTTTAAAAAAATGTGAGGAGATTGTGCGAATTTCACAAAAAGACCTGGACGCACCAAGCCTTTTAAGTGAATAATAACTGACGAATCGCTGCCAAATCTTCCATATCCAAGTCGTTTTTTAAATAATAAACTGGTGTTTGTTCCTTCTTATGAATCGGGTTATTGGTAACCAGCAAATCATAATGCCGAGTTCGGTCATAAGCTTCAATGGTAATGAAACGATTGTATTCCAAATACCGTTTCAAAATGGCTGCCATCCTTGAAAAGACAAGAAAACCAGATGTCAAATCCAGACCAATTCGCATATGCTGACCACCATTTTCTGCCATATATTCTATCAACTGGAGCCATTCCCAGAGAATTTTTTTATCCAAATCCGTCCCCTGTTGAAAGGCAGGTAAAGCATGAAAAATCTCCGTCGCCGTCTCCTTAAAATCATGTTCCATCAGCAAATAAGGATGACGATTCTCTGTCTGGTATCTGTACTGATCTTGTAAAATATAGCCCTTATATAGATAGACTTGAGCACAAAGCTGACTAAGTTCATAGGTGACATGGTCCTCTGTATAATCACCCAGCAGCTCCTCCTTCTTCATTTCTTGAATCAATTGCGTCAGCAAATCTGCCAACTGCCCTCCAAAACCAAGAATATATTCCATAGTATGAAGGGGAAGAATACGATGAGACAAGAGGAAAGAGAAGAATATCATCATCTCTCCATCCTCAGTTCCTAGAGGGATGTGTTGCCCAGCAAAAAAGGACGGAGCCTTTCTAAGCAAACGAAGATAGAAAATATTGTCAAAATACCCTCGCATTTTCTCTTCTATGACTTGAAACTGACAGGCATTGACCCGGAGACGTTGTTGACTGATGTGAGACCAGAGAACCAGGTCCAATTTCTGCCCCGAAGACAAGCTTGCACCGCAGATTTCCTCTAAACTGGCAATCTCCTGCTTTCTCTCTGGCTTCTGCATGTGGCCTTCCCATTCCTGACTCGACCAAACCTTGCGGAAAAGACAGAAATAGAAATAGCGAATCTGATGCTCTGGACCTCGCCAACGGCCATTTTGAATAGATAAATCAAATTCTGACAAAATCTGATTTAAGCTAGCTAAGTGACGGCCAAGCGTAGCCTCGCTAATCATCAATTCTTGAGCCAGCTGATGGGCCAAAAACTGTTGATGGTAGAGAAGATAGACTAAAATTTGGTATTTAACAGCATTCTCCAAAAACAAGCTCCGAATATCTCTCCCCTTGGTAGCTGCACCGATTGACAGACGCAGATTTTCATCTTCAAAGGAGATATTCAGATCTAAACCACTATCCAAAGCCCTATCATTGAGCAGGGTGACATATTTGGTTAGGGTTGCTTTTGAAAATCCTGTTTCCTCCATTACAGCCTTGACAGTCGTCTGAGACTCTTGTAAGAGAAAGGAAAGGATTGAAAATTGGCCAGATTCAGCCTTTTCCATCAAGTCTCCTAAATACATTTGTTACCCCTTTCATTTTCTACCTTAAGCATAGCATAAATCTAACAAATGCTGAAATAATCTGTTTCTCTTTTTATTTTCATTCAGATTTCCTGGTCCATTATCCTGAAAATCAACAAACACACGGCTCCCCCTTTGGGCATTTTTATGCTAAAATAGTAGCTATGGATAAAATTATTAAAACTATATCAGAAAGCGGAGCCTTTCGTGCTTTCGTCCTTGATAGCACAGAAACCGTCCGCACTGCTCAAGAAAAACACCAAACCCAAGCTAGCTCAACTGTAGCGCTTGGTCGAACTCTTATTGCCAGCCAGATTCTCGCAGCCAATGAAAAAGGAAATACCAAACTAACAGTTAAGGTGTTGGGATCTAGCTCTCTAGGTGCTATCATCACCGTCGCTGATACCAAGGGGAATGTCAAAGGTTACGTTCAAAATCCTGGTGTTGACATCAAAAAGACTGCAACTGGTGAAGTTCTAGTTGGACCTTTTGTTGGAAATGGTCAATTCCTCGTTATCACAGACTACGGTACTGGAAATCCTTACAACTCTATGACTCCCCTTATCTCTGGAGAAATCGGTGAAGACCTTGCCTTTTACCTGACTGAAAGTCAACAGACCCCTTCAGCAGTCGGTCTCAATGTCCTTTTAGACGAGGAAGACAAGGTAAAAGTTGCAGGTGGTTTCCTAGTTCAAGTCTTGCCGGGAGCCAAGGAAGAAGAGATTGCTCGCTTTGAAAAACGCATCCAAGAAATGCCAGCTATCTCAACGCTTCTCGAAAGTGAAGACCACATCGAAGCCCTCCTCAAGGCTATCTATGGTGACGAGGTTTATAAGCGTCTTTCTGAAGAAGAAATCCGTTTCCAATGTGACTGTAGCCATGAACGCTTTATGAACGCTCTTGCCAGCCTTCCAATCTCAGACTTACAGGAAATGAAAGAGGAAGACCACGGGGCAGAAATCACTTGTCAATTCTGCCAAACTACTTATAACTTTGATGAAAACGACCTGGAGGAACTCATTCGTGACAAATCTTAATACACCCTTTATGATTGGCAATGTTGAGATTCCCAATCGTACCGTTTTAGCACCCATGGCTGGTGTGACAAACTCAGCCTTTCGTACTATTGCAAAAGAGCTCGGAGCTGGGCTCGTTGTCATGGAAATGGTCTCTGACAAGGGAATCCAATACAACAACGAAAAAACCCTACATATGCTTCACATCGATGAAGGCGAAAACCCTGTTTCTATCCAACTTTTTGGTAGCGATGAAGACAGCCTCGCACGCGCAGCAGAATTTATCCAAGAAAACACTAAGACCGATATCGTCGATATCAACATGGGCTGCCCGGTCAACAAAATCGTGAAGAATGAAGCTGGCGCTATGTGGCTCAAAGACCCAGACAAGATCTACTCTATCATCAACAAGGTTCAATCTGTCCTTGATATCCCCCTTACTGTCAAAATGCGTACAGGTTGGGCTGACCCATCTCTGGCAGTAGAAAATGCCCTCGCCGCTGAAGCTGCAGGTGTTTCTGCCCTCGCTATGCACGGCCGTACTCGCGAGCAAATGTATACTGGCCACGCAGACCTTGAGACCCTTCACAAGGTTGCCCAAGCACTGACAAAAATTCCATTTATCGCCAACGGTGACATCCGTACGGTCCAAGAAGCCAAACAACGTATCGAAGAAGTCGGTGCTGACGCAGTCATGATTGGCCGCGCTGCCATGGGGAATCCTTACCTCTTCAACCAAATCAACCACTACTTTGAAACAGGAGAAATCCTCCCTGATTTGACCTTTGAAGACAAGATGAAAATTGCCTACGAGCACTTGAAACGCTTGATTAACCTCAAAGGGGAAAACGTCGCAGTTCGTGAATTCCGTGGCCTCGCTCCTCACTACCTCCGTGGAACATCTGGCGCAGCCAAACTCCGTGGAGCCATTTCGCAAGCTAACACCCTAGCAGAGATTGAAGCCCTCTTGCAGTTAGATAAGGCTTAAAATGGTTCATACTGCTCTACTGATTATCGATATGCAAAAAGCATTTGATAGACCTATTTGGGGAGAACGAAATAACCCTCAAGCTGAACACCAAGCATTGAGGGTACTGGCATACTTTCGTAAACACGGTCTTCCAGTCTTACACATTCAGCACATATCTGATAATCCCCAGTCGCAATTTCATAACAAACAAAATCAGGAGTTTAAAAGTGGATTTGAACCAGTTGCTTCCGAACCTGTCTTTCAAAAAACGGTTAATAGCGCCTTTATTGGAACAAATCTTGAAACCTATTTACGAACAAATCAGATTTGTCATTTAGTCGTTATTGGTTTGACTCTGCCTCATTGTGTATCTACTACGACACGAATGGCAGCAAATCTTGGTTTCGAAGTCACTTTACTAGCAGATGCTACTGCCAGTTTTACCCTATCTAACAAAAACGGTCAGGCCATCTCTCCTGAGACTATCCATGAGATTAATCTCCTTTCTCTACAAGATGAATTTGCTCAAATTCTTACTACAGAAGAATTTTTAACCCAAGTACAAGTATAAAATAATCCGTCAACTCTTATTGAGCTGACGGATTTTCTTTGATTGTAAATATTCAAATACTGATCGTTATTATTGATTCAAAGCAACACTGGAAACCTTACCATCCGCTCCTGTTGTAATTTGGATGATTTTTCCCCCACCAATTTTGG
This sequence comes from bacterium, assembly GCA_905221545.1. Classification (GTDB taxonomy): domain Bacteria; phylum Bacillota; class Bacilli; order Lactobacillales; family Streptococcaceae; genus Streptococcus. The sequence goes on from CAJNDO010000006.1 coordinate 89,103, forward strand.
CATTATACTTACCATTATCAAGAGTATAAGAATAGTCTCTGATAGAGTAGTTTTCTTTCTTTCCATCAGCAGATTCTACTGTGAATTTGCCTCCTGATGAAACTGTGATGGTTTCACCATTGGCACCCTTCCAGTTGCCTGCAGCTGCTGAGAAATCACCATCAACCATGGTTAAAACACCCTTGTAGCGTTTGTTGTGTTCTGCTTGCTTGTCTTGAAGTTTGCGGTCAGTTGTTGAGTCATAGCTTGATTGGTTAGACTGAGCTTGAGAAGCCTGTTGAGTTGAAGAAGCTTGAGCAGGAGTTTGTTGACTAGCTGCCTGTTGGTTAGACACTTCTTGGCCTTGTCTTTGCTCTGGTGCAGGTGTTGCTTCTGATGGTGTCGCAGTTGCTACAGACTGGTCAGTAGATGATTTGGCCTTTTCAGATGAAGCTGAACTTGAGGACTTCTGAGTCTTGCTTTCTTTGCTAGAAGAAGCTGCTTTAGGGCTTGTTGATTGGCTTGTCTTAGCAGAACTGCTCGCTTGAGTTGTTTCCTTTTTATTTCCACAAGCTCCCAGTAATAAGGTAGAAGCCAATACAGTTGCTGCCATTAATTTGATATAGGTTTTCTTTTTCATTCTTCTACTCCTTTGTAATGTTTTTGAAATATTAAGAAATCTTTTTGTAATATAATTGTAATATTGAGATTTAAATATGTCAACGATTTATCTAAACTATTTTAAAAATCTCACATCATTTAAATATATTTACTCCTCCTACTCTTCTATTCGTAATCTAATAGCAAAAACAGAAAAAAATTCCTATTTTGAGTAATATTTTTAAATCACTCTTGTGTAATCGCTTGTATTGTGTTAGACAAAGGAATATAATAACATTGAAATAGGATATTGGAGGTGTAGGCTTATGTTAAGCAAATATTACAAGTATCTTCCTTGGTTGATTTTGGGAGCTATTTGCTCTTATGAAACTGCCACTTACTATGCGCGAACTGCATTTGATGTCTTCTATCTGACTACAAGCTTTATGATTGTCTACATCGCTTTGTTATTTTTACATGAGAACTATCTCAAGTATCGATACAAAGACTTTTTTACTCACCTGTTGAGCAATTCTAAGAAAGATAGCCACCCATAAAAGCAGTCACAACACAAAACCATCTCATGATGGTACATAAAGAGGTCGGGAACTTTATCTCGACCTCGTTTTTTATACAGTATCAAATTTCAATTGGCCTGCTTTGACACCAATCTTAAGTGTGCTACCTGCCTCTAATTCTCCCTTGAGAAGAAGTTCTGCCAACTTGTCTTCCACTTCTGTTTGTAGGGTTCTGCGAAGTGGACGAGCTCCCATCTCTGGGTCATATCCTTGATTTGCCAATAATTTCAGTGCTGAAGCTTGTAATTTCAAGTCAATACCTTTTTCAGCCAAACTTGCCACTAAAGGTTTGACCATAATCTTCACCACTTCCTGCATATGGTCACTAGATAGGCTATGGAAGACCACCTTTTCATCAATACGGTTGATAAACTCAGGTCTATAAGCCTTTTTCAGCTCTTCAAACATGCGTTTTTCCATATTTTTCTGGTCAAAACGAATGTCTTTTGCCCCAAAACCAACTGTCTTGTCATCACGAAGGGCTGTCGCACCAAGATTTGACGTCATGATGATAATAGTATTTGAAAAGTCGACCTTGCGCCCATTGCTATCTGTCAAGACACCATCATCCAAGACCTGCAATAGGACATTAAAGATGTCTGGGTGGGCTTTTTCTACCTCATCAAAGAGGAGAACGGAATAGGGTTTGTTGCGAACCTTCTCGGTCAACTCCCCACCTTCTTCATAACCCACATAGCCCGGAGGAGCTCCGTTGAGACGGCTAGCTGCGAATTTCTCCATATACTCACTCATATCAAAGCGGATAAGGGCTGATTCGTCGTCAAAAAGAACTTCTGCCAGAGCCTTGGCCAATTCGGTCTTACCGACACCTGTAGGCCCTAGGAACATAAAGGAACCAATTGGACGCTTGTGACTGCGAATCCCTGACTGGTTGCGGCGAATGGCACGGCTAATGCTTGAAACAGCTTGATCTTGACCGATGACACGTTTATGGAGTTCTGTTTCCAAGTTCAAGTATTTCTTAGCATCTGTTTGCGTCAATTTTTGAACAGGGATACCTGACAAACGACTCAAGGTGGTCAAAATATCAGACTCTGTCACCAAGTCTTTGTAGACTGGGACTTCCTCTTCTTTTATGATTAGCTGGGCTGCTTGTTTCCACTTACCATCCATCAAGGCCTTGTCAGCTGGACTCAAACCTGAATCGTCTGCTTTCACATGCTTAGACTTATTTTGCACTGTTGCTGCTGCTTCATCCAAGAGATCAATAGCAGAGTCTGGCAAGTGACGGCTAGTCAAGTAACGATGGGCCATCTTGACAGCTGTTTCAACCGCTTCATCTGTGATTTGCACACGATGGTGCTTCTCATAAGTCGCCTTCAAGCCTTGTAAAATGGTCATGCTGTCTGCCACACTTGGCTCTTCAATCGTCACTTTGGCGAATCGACGAGAAAGGGCGGCGTCTTTTTCGATATGTTTTTGGTATTCTTCCTGAGTAGTCGCACCAACCGTTCTCAAAGTTCCACGCGCCAAGGCTGGTTTCAAGATATTGGCCGCATCCAGAGTCGAATCAATCCCGCTCCCAGAACCCATGATGGTATGAAGTTCGTCGATAAAGAGAATCACTTGGCCATCTTCTTCAATATCCTTGATGATATTGTTCATGCGCTCCTCAAAGTCACCACGGAAACGTGTCCCTGCAACGACATTCATCAAATCAAGCTCCAACACGCGCATCTTAGCCATTTCCGCAGGTACATCACCACTAGCAATACGCTGGGCAAGACCAAGCGCTAGAGCAGTTTTCCCGACACCAGCATCCCCAACCAAGACAGGATTATTCTTTGTCTTCCGACTCAAGATTTGAATCATACGCGAGATTTCCTTATCTCGACCGATAACTGGTTCTAACTTGCCAGAACGAGCTTGCTCTGTCAAATCATGCGTATAGTCCTCGAGACCACCGCTCGGAGTCTGCGGCATGCCCATCATATTAGCCATAGAATTTTGCTTGTCAGCTACTGTACGATGGCGTTGGCGTAGAGCCTTGAGATCTTCACGAGTCCAGCCTGCACGTTCCTCTAGATTTCGACGTAGGGCAGCAATCTTGACCTGATCTTTCTTGTCTTCATAAGAAAAACCAGCCCTCTCCAAGATACGAGTTGCCAAGGCATTGCCATCATGTAAAATCGCATAGAGGACATGCTCTGTCCCTAACACCTTAGCATGGACCACTGACGCTACATATTCTGCTTCATCAAAGAGAACCTGCAAACGATGAGAAAACGGCAACTCCGTAAAGGTTTCATCCTGGCTATATTCCGTTTCAGTCAGTTCCAAAGCGACTTCTTCTAAACGGTCCATCTCATATGGATAATCATTTAAAGTCGCCCCTGCCACACTATAACTATGATTGGACATGGCAATCAACAAGTGCCAAGACTCTAGGTAACGAGCTCCGAAATGGCCAGCAACCATGTAGGCACTTTCGATACATTCATTCAATGCTTTTGAATAGTTCATCTTACTTCCCTTTTCTATCTACCTCTTGTATGACCTGTCGTAGCATATTAGCACGAACAACTGGAGCTTCTTCTCCTAGAACGCGATCCAAAGCTACTGATACTAGCAAATTCATCTCCTGCTTGGTCATCAATTCCTGCTCAACCAAAAGCTGCAGAATATCCTCATAAATTTCTTGACTAACTCGCTCACCAATTGAGTAAAGCAAATCGCGGAGCATTTCATGATGACTAGAAAACTCAATCCGTCCTATACGAATGTAGCCTCCGCCACCACGCTTACTTTCAACCAAATAGCCTCTACTTTCCGTAAAGCGTGTCTTAATCACGTAGTTAATCTGACTAGGAACAACCTGGAAAGTATCTGCCAACTGACTCCGTTGTAACTCCACGATACCAGATTGATCTAAAATCGCCTTGATGTAGGCCTCAATATGATCCGATGTATTTTTAAATCTCATTACAAACCCACCTCTCTCTTTAAACCTTGACTATCTTTGACTATTATACCGAAATTTTCTCATTTTTAAAAGAAAAAGGGCGCTGGTAAAGGATAATCTTCACCAACTCCCTATTTTTCTACTTATCTAAGCCTAATTCTGCCAAGATCTGACGTTTGTAGGCAATCTTTTGGACTTCCTTGTCCTCATCTCCAGACCAATCTAGTTTAATTTCTGAAACAATCTGCCCAGGGCGGTTTTTCAGAATATAGATGCGATCGCTGAGATTGAGGGCCTCTTCGATACTATGAGTAATAATCAATGTTGTCAGTTGCAACTGCTTGTGAATCTCCAGATACCAAGCATGGAGTTCCATCTTAGTCATCTCATCCAAGGCACTGAAAGCCTCATCCAAGAGAAAGAGTTTGTGCCCAAAAAGATAGGTACGAAGTAAGGCCACACGTTGGCGCATTCCACCACTGAGTTCATGAGGATATTTATCCCTTACAGCTGTCAACTGGAAGGTCGCAAGAATTTCATCTGCGCGAGCAATGGCTTCCGCCTTGTCCACTTTTTGAATCAAGAGGGGAAGAATGATATTACCAATCACCGTCTTGTGCTCCAAGAGCAAATCCTTTTGCAACATATAACTCACACGCCCCTTAGGATTTTCCTCACCGTCAAGGACAATTCGCCCTGACTGAACTTCTAAAATCCCAGCAATCAAATTAAAGAGGGTGGTTTTTCCAACACCACTTGGACCTAGGATAGAAACCACTTCGCCTGAAGTCACCTGTAGATTGATATCCTCTAAAATCTTTTCATCGCCATAGGCATAGCTTACGTGTTCTAGTCTAATTTCTGTCATTATTTCACAAATTCGTTGGTAAAGCCTTTGTCTGTCAAATCTTCTTTAAGGATACCATTTTCTTTATCCCATTTGTAGAAGGCATTCCAGCGAGCTTCATCAAATTGACCCCATTTTTCCTTGTCGCTTGAGTATTCTTTTGACAAGTATTTTTGAGATTCGATGACAAAGTCACGTTTTTCCTTGAGTTCAGGCGCATTCTTAATGAGGATATCTGCAGCTTCCTCTGGGTGTTCCATAGCATATTGATAGCCTTTTTTGATAGCTTGGATGACTTTACGAGCTTCTTCTTTATTGTCTTTCAAATAGTCGTTGTTTGCGATGATAACTGGTGAGTAGTAATCAAACTCCTTGACGTAGTCTTTCAAGTACATGAAGTTAGCGTCTACGCCTTGAGATTTAGCAAGGATACCATCCCAACCGTAGTAGATCCAAGCAGTATCAAAGACGCCATTGGCAATCGGTGTGATTGAGTTTGAGTCGTTATTCGGTACTTTTTCAACCTTCTCAAAGTCTCCACCTTGTGATTCTACTAAAGTCTTCAACATTGCAAGCTCAGTTGGGTCATTCCAAGTTCCGTATTTCTTACCAACCAAGTCTTTTGGACTAGCTACATTGTCAGATTTACGAGAAATGATTCCTGATGTATTGTGTTCTACGATAGCTGCAACGGCAGTAATTCCTGCCCCTTTTTCCAATTTTTTAGCCATGTAGTCTTGGAAATACACTGCAAATGGTGCCTTGCCATTGATCACCAAGTCAGAAGAACTTTCTTCTGGTGGCAATTTCAAATCAACATCCACTCCAGCTTCTTTGAAATAACCTTTTTCCTTAGCAACATAAAGCCCTGTGTGGTTGGTATTTGGCGTCCAGTCTAGGATAAAGTCAATCTTCTTGAGTTCTGCTTCCTTATTATCCTTAGAAGCAGTTCCTTGACCACAAGCTACAAGCACAACAGCTACAAGAGCTGTTAAAACAGTTAAAAACACTTTCCATGTTTTCTTCATTTCAATTTCCTCTTTTCTTTTTCAGAAACATTCTTATTCTACGAACGTTTCCATTTAATAACATATTTCTCGCTGATATCGACCAACTTCATACCCAGAAGGCTGATAATCGATACCAGAATAATAATAGCAAACATGGTATCATACTGAAACAGTTTCTTGGACTGAATCATGTAGACACCTAGTCCTTCAAAACCTCCCAACCACTCAGATACAACGGTTGTGATAAAAGCGTAGGAGACACTGACTCTCAGACCTGCGTAAAAGTAAGGCAGGCTGACTGGGATTTTAAAATGCCACAGGATTTGCCAAGGTTTGGCCCGCATCAGACTAAACAAGGTCAGCATATCCTTGTCACAATGCCTAAAACCGTCCAAAATGCTGACGATGATAGGAAAGGTAGTCGTCAAGATAATCAAGACAATCTTGGGCAAAATCCCATAACCGAGCCACAAGACCAGAATAGGGGCTATGGCAATGGTCGGGATGGTCTGGACGACCACCATCATAGGGTAAATCAGATCATTGAGCCAAGTCAAACTATCCATAAGTACAGCCATCAGACAGGCAATCAATACTCCCAGAACCAGCCCCAGTAAAGCCACTCTCAAGGTGGCCCAGCTATGGTGCCAGAGAAATTCTCTATCCCGAACAAAGGCCTGGAGAATTTCAAGAGGTGTCGGCAGGATAAACTTGGGGAGAAGTTTAAGAAAACCTGCTAACTGCCAGATTGACAAGACTCCTAGAAAACCCAATAGACTAATGTGTCGTCTCAGTATACTTTTCAAGTTTCTCATCAATACTTAAAATCTCTCCTACATTTATTTTGACATTGGCAAAGACATTATCTGCCTCCTGCCCTGCCACTTCCAGCGCTTCTTTGAGAATGCGCATGAGCTCATCAAACTCCCCTTCCAAGACCGTTTCAAATGGTGTCACCACCATGGTTACTTCTTGAGCTTGTAGATAAGCAATGACCTGATCAATAACAGCTATCCGATCAATCCCCTGTGATAGGGGTAAAACTTGCAAGGCAATGCTTGCTTTCATAACAACCTCCTCTTCTCGTTTTCCTCTTTATAATAAAAAGAAAAACCTTTACCATATATGGAAAAGGTGCAGAATTAGACTAAGTATCGTTCCCTACGCTGGCATTACCCAGATCAGGTGCGGTCGAAGTTTAACACTTCCTCTCAGACTGTACACAGACTCCCATATATTATATGGACATATGATAGCGCAAAACAAAAAAAAAGTCAAGGAAACTGCTTACAGAAAAGAGCAGGAAATTTTTCCTGCCCCAATTTTCTATTCTCGTACTCCATCACTGTTTACTCTGTAGCCATCCACCGTCGTATTAACAGCTAAAGCGCCTGAAGAGTAAGAATAATACCACTTACCAGATACTTGGTACCAGCCTGTTTTCATTGCCCCTGAACTATCCAGATAATACCACAGACCATTTTCCTTTAACCATCCTGTCTGCATTTCACCAGATGATTTCAAATAATACCAGCTAGAACCATCTTTCAGCCAGCCCGTTGATTTAGACCCATTTGATTTGAAGTGATACCAACTACCATTTATTTTCTTCCAACCGACAGTCGATCCAGTATTTGAGCTATAATTAGAACTATTTCCTGATTGGTTCTGATAATTCTGTGAAGAAGTTACTCCCTCTAGCTGGATATAGCGACGACTTCCATTATAAGCTGTATAACTCAACCACTTGTACCCATCTTTTTCGAGAATTTGATCATAATGAACCTTCTCTCCAGAATAATAGTAATCAATTGTAGTTGCGCTAGCTAGGGGCTGAGTCTTGATAGCAGACTTAGCCTTGAAATAATGTGTTCCTCCTGTCGAAGATAACGGTTGACTATCGAATACTTTGCTACTACTTACTACATTACCCCCAGCCAAATCTTTAAAATGAATAAATCCTGTCATCGTATTTGCTTTTATAATTCGTTTATTATAGGTTTCTGTATAACCATAATTGTATTCTTCAATCTCAATCTGATCTCCCATTACATTTGACACCCAGGCAACATGACCATAAGTTCCTGCAGTTGACCAAGCAATGGAGCCAATAGCTGGTGTATTGTCTACACGATAGCCTTCACGACGAGCACGGTGCCCCCATTCATTCGCATTTCCATAAGCCCTTGGAATCTCAAAACTATTGATACTACTCAAACGAAAGGCTGCAAAAGAAGTACACTGACGAGAATACATCCGCCACTTATCAATCTCCTGGCTCCCATTTTTATAATGAGCAGGATAATCATCCCCACGCGCAATCGATCCATTCCCTCCAGAATAGGCATAGACACTATCACCCGCTGCTAGCATCAATCCTACTACTAAAAAAGGAACAACCTTTTTAACTGATTTTCTAAAAGAAAACCCTGTCTCTGTTACTGTAAATGGTGAAATTTTCATTCTTCCTCCTTGAAAATAATATAGTACTCAATGAAAATTAAAGATCAAACTAGGAAGCTAGGCGCAGGCTATACTTGAGTATGGCAAGGCGAAGCTGACGTGGTTTGAATTTGATTTTCGAAGAGTATAAATCGAAGATTGCCTTCACTTAAACTATTCGGAGAAAAAAGAAAAAGTGAGAAAATTTCTCACTTTAGTCAAGATAATGAATCAAATTCTTTTCAGTAAGAATATCTGAGTAAGTAAAGGACTCAACATAAACATTGGCTTGTTTATCTCCTTCAACGTTCCCAAATTCCACGATAAATAGGGACGGATACACTTCAATTAGCTTACCCAATCTATTTTTTTGGCGCTTACGACCATTCTCCAAAGTCATTTCTACGACTTGTCCCTCATGTGCCTTGATTTCTTCTTTGATTTTTTTCATCTTGGCTACATCTGTAAATGCATCTGACATCTTATGCCTCCCTCTTTGAGATACTTGAAAATTTATTGTATTCTTTTTGGAAAATTAATTCCACCGTTCCACGAGCTCCACTACGGTTTTTCTCAATGATAACTTCTACCTTATTATTCGGTATACCTTCCTCTTCTTCACCACCACGCTCATAGTAATCGTCACGATAAAGAAAGGCTACGATATCAGCATCCTGCTCGATAGATCCCGATTCACGAATATCAGACAAGACTGGCCTCTTATCCTGGCGTTGTTCTACACCACGAGAAAGCTGACTCAGAGCAATGACTGGAACTTTCAGTTCCTTAGCTAAGATTTTCAACTGACGAGAAATTTCAGAAACTTCTTGTTGACGATTTTCTCGTCCAGTTCCCGTGATCAATTGAAGGTAGTCAATCAAAATCAAACCAAGATTGCCCGTTTCTTGAGCAAGTTTACGTGAACGTGATCGAATCTCTGTAATCCGAATCCCTGGTGTATCATCAATATAGATACTTGCATTAGCCAAATTACCTTGGGCAATGGTATACTTTTGCCATTCCTCATCGGTCAATTGACCCGTACGAATAGAATGCGACTCCACCAACCCTTCTGCCGCAAGCATACGGTCTACTAGACTTTCTGCACCCATTTCGAGCGAAAAGATAGCAACCGTTTTGTCCAACTTAGTCCCAATATTCTGAGCAATGTTCAAGGCAAAGGCTGTCTTACCGACAGCTGGACGAGCTGCTAGGATAATCAACTCCTCCTCATGCAAACCAGTCGTCATATGATCCAAATCACGGTAGCCCGTCGCAATACCTGTAATATCAGTCATTTGTTGCGAGCGAGCTTCCAGATTTCCAAAGTTGACATTCAACACATCTCGAATATTCTTAAATCCACTTCGATTAGCATTTTCACTGACATCAATCAGCCCTTTTTCTGCCTGAGCAATGATTTCATCAGCTGGTTGTGAAGCCTCGTAAGCTTGATTGACAGACTCTGTCAACTTGGCGATTAACCGACGTAATATAGCCTTTTCAGCGACAATCTTAGCATAGTACTCCGCATTGGCAGAAGTTGGCACAGAATTGACAATCTCAACCAAGTAAGACAAGCCACCAATATTCTGCAAATCACCTTGATTATCAAGAATGGTACGAACCGTTGTTGCATCTATAGCATCGCCACGATCGGATAAGTCAACCATAGCCTGGAAAATCAAACGATGGGCATACTTAAAAAAGTCCCGAGACTCAATATATTCTCGCACAAAAACAAGCTTACTCTCGTCAATAAAGATAGCCCCCAAAACGGATTGCTCAGCTAAGATATCTTGAGGTTGTACTCGTAACTCTTCTACTTCTGCCATCAGACTTCCCTTCCTTTTACAATCTTGTCAAGAAGGTGTAAATTTATCCTTCTTTCACACGAAGATTGATTACACTTGTGATATCTTGATAGATTTTCACTGGCACATCAATCAAACCAACCGCTCGAATCGGAGCTTGTACTTGAATATGGCGTTTATCAATCTTAATTCCAAATTGCTTTTGCAATTCTTCTGCAATTTTCTTATTGGTAATAGAACCAAAAGTACGGCCATCTGGACCAACTTTTTCAACAAATTCTACAACCGTTTCTTCTGCTTCAAGTTGGGCTTTAATTGCTTTTGCTTCTGCAATCATCTCAGCATGAGCTTTTTCTTCAGATTTTTGTTTACCGCGAAGCTCACCTACCGCTTGAGCAGTCGCTTCTTTGGCTAGATTCTTTTTGATAAGAAAGTTTTGTGCATACCCTGTTGGTACTTCCTTAATTTCGCCTTTTTTACCTTTTCCTTTAACATCTGCTAAAAAGATTACTTTCATTCTTCTTTCTCCTTTTCCTTTATTTCATTTAATACAATTTCTGTCAGTTTTTCACCTGCTTCTGACAAGGTTAAATCTTTAATTTGAGCTGCAGCTAAATTAAAGTGACCTCCACCTCCCAGCTCTTCCATAATCCGTTGTACATTCAGTTTACTACGACTTCGAGCTGAGATAGAGATAAATCCTTGTGTATTTTTCGCAAGAACAAAACTCGCTTCAATACCTGACATAGCTAACATGGCATCTGCTGCCTTACTAATAACAACTGTATCATAGCATTTCGAATCCGTAGCCTCTGCTATCAATACATCTGAACCTAATTTACGCCCCTGTAAAATCAGTTCATTGACCTCACGGTATTCTTCAAAATCTGTCGCAGCGATTTCTTGGATAGCAATACTATCACTTCCTCTCGTTCTGAGATAGCTAGCAACATCAAATGTCCGACTAGTCACTCGTGAGGTGAAATTTTTAGTATCCAGCATCATACCAGCCATCAAAACACTGGCTTGCATACGACTCAAACGATTTTTCTTAGAATTCTGGAACTGAATCAATTCCGTTACCAACTCACTGGCACTACTTGCACCACTTTCGATATAAGTAATAACCGCATTATCTGGAAAATCCTGATCCCGTCTGTGGTGGTCGATGACGATGGTTTGGGTAAATAAATCATAAAATTCTTTCGATAAAGTTAAGGCGGTCTTTGAATGGTCAACAAGAATCAACAAAGACCGATTAGTCACCAAGCCCATTGCCTTCTTAACAGACAACAACTTCGTAACTCCTTCTTTTTCTAAGAATGAAACAGCTCGTTCAATATCTGGTGACATTTGATCTTCATCATAAAGAGCATAGCTATTTTCAGTCACATTGCTGGCAAATAACTGCATACCTACAGCAGAACCCAAAGCATCCATATCTAGGTTTTTGTGACCAACTACAAAAACCTGATCCACACTTCGAATTTTATCTGAAATAGCCGTCATCATAGCGCGCGTACGGGTCCTTGTACGTTTGATTGACGCCGCAGATCCACCACCAAAATAAACTGGATTTTTCGTTTCGTCATTCTCCTTGACAACCACCTGGTCGCCACCACGCACTTCAGCCAAGTTCAAGTTGAGCAATGCAACTTTCCCAATTTCATCATGATTTCCATCACCATAAGAAAAGCCCATACTCAAGGTCAAAGGTAACTGTCTCTGTTTCGACTCTTCTCTGAAAGCATCGATAACAGAAAATTTATCATTCATCAAACCCTCAAGCACCGTGTAGTCCGTAAATAGATAAAAACGGTCCATACTCACTCGACGGGAGAACATGGCATGTTTCCCAGCAAATTCTGAAACAAAATTGGCTACAAAACTATTGATATGACTGATATCAGACTCTGATGTTTCATCTTCTAAGTCATCGTAGTTGTCAACGGAAACTATCCCAATAACAGGCCGACTCGTGACTAACTCAACAGTTGCTTCATATTCTCCAGACACATCAAAGAAGTAAAGAACTCCAGATACCTTGTCCATATGAACCGAATAACGGGTCTCACCCAAGGTGGCATAAGAACCTGGATTTCCTACAGAAGCCTTGATAATTGTTTGAATTAATGCCACATCAATCTCGCCCACTTCATTAGTCAAAATCAATTCAGCATAAGGATTAAACCATTCAACTTCACCTGACGACAAGTCTAACTTAATAACTCCAACAGGCATCTGTTCTAACAAGGTTGTCAAACTTTCTTCAGCTTGGTGGTTTACATACTGGATTTGTTCTACTTCACTCCTTGAGTAGTAGTCTCTCTGATGGATGAACAATAAAATATATGAACCCAAAATAAGTAGCAAAAGAAATAGCGTTACCAGTGTATTCGTTACAAAAACAAGTTGCACAGATAGCACTCCGAACGCCACTATTCCTAATATTAAGGGGAAAATAGGACTTACATAAAATTTTTTCATTCCAAACCTCTTGGCACCCATTATACCATAATAACCACCAAAAAGCGACTTTTTAAAAGTGTAATCAGTAATTCTATCAATTATAAGAAAAAGGAGGTTTACAATTCAGTAAACCTACCTTTACACATATTGAAATTAAGACTCTTTAACCTCTAACAGACCAATTTCGCCATCTTCACGACGATAAATCACATTAGTTGTTTGATCTTCAACATCCACATAGATAAAGAAATCATGTCCCAACAAATCCATCTGTAGAATAGCTTCTTCCAAATCCATTGGTTTTAAATCAATTTGTTTTGAACGAACAACTCTAGACTGGACAACATTTGGATCTTCCACCAAAGCATCTGTAAATAATTGACTAGTTGCCACCTTATTTTTATTTTTACGCTCGATTTTTGTTTTATTTTTACGAATCTGACGTTCAATTTTATCGGTTACAAGGTCAATTGAACCATACATATCTTGAGACACATCTTCTGCACGAAGAGTAATTGATCCAAGTGGAATCGTTACCTCCACTTTAGCAGTTTTTTCACGATAAACCTTCAAGTTAACTCGAGCATCCAACTCTTGTTCAGCTTGAAAATACTTTTCGATCTTTTCGAGTTTAGAAACTACATAATCACGAATTGCTTCTGTTACTTCTAGGTTTTCACCACGGATACTATATTTAATCATATGAGTACCTTCTTTCTAAACATTTTTGTTTTTCTGATTTCATTATAACGCTTTCATTTTATTTTTGCAAATTTTTTCCTCATCTTACAAGGGAAAAAGTTTTTACATCCTCAGCACCAGCATCTTCCAGCAGTTTCTTCACACGATTTATAGTTGTTCCTGTAGTATAAATATCATCTATAAGTAGGATTTTCTTAGGAATGCTGACTCCACTTTTAATAAAGAACGGAAGTTCTGTCGTCAAGCGTTCTGAGCGACTTTTAGAAGAACTAGCTCTCTCTTCTCTTTTCTCTAATAAATCCAGATACTTGAAACCTGCTGCTTCAACTAAACCTTCAACCTGATTAAATCCTCTGTCAAGCAATCTTTCAGGACTTAGGGGAATGACTACAAATTGATAGTCTTTGTACTTTTTCAACTCCTCACTTAAAAATGAAGCGAAAACTTTTCTTAAAAGGAAGTCCCCATCAAACTTATACCGACTAAAAAAATCCTTCATAGCCTGATTGTAAACAAAAATCGCTCTATGATTGACCTCAACTCCTTCTTTACACCAAAGTTGACAATCTTGACACTTTGTTGACAAACCTGTTTTCATACAATTTGGACAGTTTTCTTCTCCAATCCTCTCAAAAGTAGGGTCACAGTCTGAACAAAGACAAGACTCATCATTCTTCAGAAGTAAGAGACTACTAAAAGTTAAAACAGTCTTCATTGTCTGCCCACATAGCAAACACTTCATAAGCCTGCCTCCTTATTCATCTGCTGAATTTCCTTAATTGCCTTCTTGATTGAAGTATTTAACCCATCATGGAAAAAAAGCAAATCTCCTTTCGGTCTGTCCATACTCCGACCAACACGTCCTCCAATCTGTACTAAACTAGACTTGGTAAACAGACGATGATTCGCTTCTACTACAAAAACATCCACACAAGGGAAGGTAACTCCACGCTCCAAGATTGTCGTACTGATAAGTATTGTCAGTTCTCCATCTCGAAAAGCTTGTACTTGCTCTAATCGATCTTCTGTGATAGAAGAAACAAAACCAATTTTCTCATTTGGAAATTGCTCCTGTAAGATTTCTTTTAGCTGCTCCCCTTTTTTAATTTCTGATGCAAAAATGAGTAACGGATAAGCTGTTTTTCTCTGTTTCTCAATATAAGTCTTTAACTTTGGTGACAAACGATTTTTATCCAAATAGCGATTAAAATCCGATAACCAAACTGGCTTAGGAATAATCAATGGATTCCCATGAAATCGTCTAGGTAAGCTCAATCTTTTTAGTTCCCCTAAACGAACCTTCCTATCTAACTCATCTGTCGAAGTCGCTGTTAAAAAGATTCTCAGCCCATTCTCCTTTACACTATTCTTGACAGCATGGTAAAGCGTGGGATTATCAACATAAGGAAAGGCATCTACTTCATCCACTATCAGCAAATCAAAAGCTTGATAAAATTTCAATAACTGATGGGTCGTCGCAACAACTAATGGCGTTCGGAAGTACGGTTCTGATTCTCCATGTAGCAAGGATATCTTACAAGCAAAATCATATTGCAAGCGCTTGTATAGCTCCAAACAAACATCTATGCGAGGACTGGCCAAACACACTGCACCACCCCTATTAATCACCTTAGCCACAACTTGATAAATCATTTCCGTCTTTCCTGCTCCTGTCACCGCATGAACTAAAGTTGGCTCTTGCTTGTCAACTGCTTGAATCAGTCCCTCTGACACCTGCTCTTGAAAAGGAGTTAATTGACCACGCCATTTAAGAACATCTTGCTTCGGAAAATCCTCCTGCGGAAAATAGTATAAAGCTTGATCACTCCTAACTCGCTTCATCAGCAAGCACTCTCGACAATAGTAAGCACCAATGGGTAAATACCATTCCTCCAGAATAGCACTATTACAACGTTGACAGAAAAGTTTCCCCTTCTCCTTTCTCATTGCTGGAAGTTTCTCCGCCAACTGACGCTCCTCTTCTGTTAATTCATTCTCCGTAAACAAACGACCGAGATAATTTGGATTTACTTTCATACTTCTTTATTCGTAAAAACCTAGCGCTTTAGATGATTTTTTAGTACAATTAAATCATGGAATTTAGAACAATTAAAGAGGACGGACAAGTCCAAGAAGAAATCAAAAAATCTCGCTTTATCTGTCATGCCAAGCGTGTTTATAGCGAAGAAGAGGCTCGTGACTTCATCACCACCATCAAAAAAGAACACTACAAAGCTACGCATAACTGCTCTGCTTTTATTATTGGGGAACGTAGTGAAATTAAACGTACAAGTGATGATGGTGAGCCCAGTGGTACTGCTGGAGTTCCCATGCTTGGGGTACTAGAAAATCACAATCTCACCAATGTCTGTGTGGTAGTGACACGCTACTTTGGTGGCATTAAACTAGGCGCTGGAGGATTGATTCGTGCTTACGCCGGCAGTGTGGCCTTAGCTGTCAAAGAAATTGGCATCATTGAAATAAAAGAACAGGCTGGCATTGCTATTCAAATGTCTTACGCTCAGTACCAAGAGTACAGTAACTTCCTTAAAGAACATAATCTCATGGAACTGGATACAAACTTTACAGATCAAGTCGATACGATGATTTATGTTGATAAAGAAGAAAAAGAAACTATTAAAGCTACACTTGTAGAGTTTTTTAATGGAAAGGTCACTTTAACTGATCAAGATTTACGAGAAGTTGAAGTTCCTGTAAACCTAATGTAAACAATAGATAGTACAGTGTTTCACTGACATTCTCACCGCTACTTTAATTAGCAACATAAAAAGGTGCTTGCCAAGACCTACTAGAAAATGAAGCAATTCAAAAAGAAAACTGATAACTTTCTTCTTTACACCTATTTACTAAAATTAGCTTATCACAATCGCTTGAAAATTAATAGGTTAGACCTATGGTATAAAAAAATCCTATCACTTCGATAGGATTTCTATATTTTACAAATTGTATAGATAGCGTTATACTAGAGATATCTTATACAAAGAGGTATTCATATGTCTATTTATAACAACATTACTGAATTAATCGGTCAAACTCCGATTGTTAAACTCAACAATATTGTGCCAGAAGGTGCTGCAGATGTCTATGTAAAACTTGAAGCATTTAACCCTGGTTCTTCTGTAAAAGACCGTATTGCTCTTAGCATGATTGAAAAAGCTGAACAAGACGGTATTCTAAAACCGGGTGCTACCATTGTTGAAGCAACAAGTGGAAACACTGGTATTGGACTCTCATGGGTAGGTGCTGCTAAAGGGTATAAAGTTGTCATTGTTATGCCTGAAACTATGAGTGTAGAACGCCGTAAGATTATCCAAGCCTATGGAGCTGAACTCGTCCTCACTCCTGGTAGCGAAGGAATGAAAGGTGCTATCGCCAAAGCACAAGAAATCGCTGCTGAACGCGATGGTTTCCTTCCTCTTCAATTCGACAATCCAGCAAATCCAGAAGTACACGAAAGAACAACAGGAGCTGAGATACTAGCTGCTTTCGGTAAAGATGGATTAGATGCCTTTGTTGCTGGAGTTGGTACCGGTGGAACAATTTCTGGTGTTTCTCATGCACTCAAATCAGCAAATTCTAACATTCAAGTTTTTGCAGTAGAAGCAGACGAATCTGCTATTCTATCAGGTGAAAAACCTGGTCCTCACAAAATTCAAGGTATATCAGCTGGATTTATTCCTGATACACTGGATACAAAGGCTTATGATGGTATCGTTCGTGTAACATCAGACAACGCTCTCGCACTCGGCCGTGAAATTGGCGGAAAAGAAGGCTTCCTTGTAGGGATTTCTTCAGCTGCAGCTATCTACGGAGCCATCGAGGTTGCCAAAAAATTAGGTACAGGTAAAAAAGTCCTTGCTCTAGCACCAGATAACGGTGAACGTTATCTATCTACAGCACTCTACGAATTTGAAGTTTAGTCTCCTAAATACAATTAGCCCTTATTATAGGGCTTTTTGTTTTATACTCAATGAAAATCAAAGACCAAACTAGGAAGCTAGCCGCAGGCTGCTCGAAACACTGTTTTGAGGTTGCAGATAGAACTGACGAAGTCAGTAACATATACCTACGGTAAGGCGACGCTGACGTGGTTTGAAGAGATTTTCGAAGAGTATTAACTATTTCTAATTGAGTGATGCTAGGTAAAAAACAATTTCAGGAGAAATCTAATCCCTATACAAAAAAGGAAGCAAATTTGCTTCCTTTCTATGATTAGTTATTCAAGGCTGCTGCCATTGTAGCTGCAACTTCAGCTTCAAAGTCGTTTGCAGCTTTCTCGATACCTTCACCAACTTCAAAGCGAGCGAACTCAACTACTGAAGCGTTAACTGATTCAAGGTATGCTTCAACTGTCTTGCTGTCATCCATGATGTAAACTTGTGCAAGAAGTGTGTAAGCTTGGTCAACTTTAGTGTTGTCAAGCATGAAGCGATCCATTTTACCTGGGATGATTTTGTCCCAGATTTTTTCTGGTTTACCTTCTGCAGCCAACTCAGCTTTGATGTCAGCTTCAGCTTGAGCAATCACTTCATCAGTCAATTGAGCTTTTGATCCATACTTCAAGTGTGGAAGGGCTGGTTTGTTAACCATTGCACGGCTTTCGTTGTCTTGGTCGATAACGTGGTTCAATTGTGCCAACTCATCTTTAACGAATTGCTCATCCAATTCTTTATAAGAAAGAACTGTTGGTTTCATCGCTGCGATGTGCATTGACAATTGTTTAGCAAGTGCTTCGTCTCCACCTTCAACAACTGAAATAACACCGATACGTCCACCGTTATGTTGGTATGCTCCAAAGTGTTGTGCATCTGTTTTTTCAATCAATGCAAAGCGACGGAATGAGATTTTTTCTCCGATAGTTGCTGTTGCAGATACGTATGCAGCTTCAAGAGTTTCACCTGAAGGCATTGTCAAAGCAAGAGCTTCTTCATTATTAGCAGGTTTTCCTTCAGCAATAACTTTAGCTGTAGTATTTACCAATTCAACGAATTGAGCGTTTTTCGCAACGAAGTCAGTTTCAGCATTTACTTCAATAACTGCTGCAACATTACCGTTAACATAAACACCAGTCAAACCTTCTGCAGCAACACGGTCAGCTTTCTTAGCTGCCTTAGCCATACCTTTTTCACGAAGCAATTCAATCGCTTTTTCGATGTCACCGTCTGTTTCTACAAGCGCTTTTTTAGCGTCCATAACACCGGCACCAGATTTTTCACGCAACTCTTTTACAAGTTTAGCTGTAATTTCTGCCATTTTGATTCTCCTATATTTTTTAAAAATAGGAGAGCCGGGCTAAGCCCCGCCCTCCTAGGTAATTACTATTTATATGAATTAAGCGTTGTCGCCTTCTACAACTTCAACGATTTCTTCGATTGAATCTGCTTGAGTTTCTGAAGCTGCAAATTCTGCTTCAACCGCTGCTGCATCTTCACCTTGACGTCCTTCGATGATAGCGTCAGCCAATTTAGCTGTAATCAATTTAACAGCGCGGATAGCGTCATCGTTAGCTGGGATGATTACATCGATATCATCTGGATCAGTGTTTGTGTCAACCATCGCTACAACTGGGATTCCCAATTTTTTAGCTTCTTTAACAGCGATTTGCTCTTTATGTGGGTCAACTACGTACATCACATCTGGAATACGAGGCATATCTTCGATACCACCCAAGAATTTTTCAAGACGTGCACGTTGTTTGTTAAGAAGTGCAACTTCTTTCTTAGGAAGAACTTCGAAAGTTCCATCTTCTTCCATACGTTTGATTTCTTTCAAACGAGCGATACGTTTTTGGATTGTTCCCCAGTTTGTAAGAGTTCCACCCAACCAACGGTGGTTGATGAAGTATTGACCTGAACGTACTGCTTCTTCAGCAACTGCATCAGCCGCTTGTTTTTTAGTACCAACGAACAATACAACTGCATCGTTAGCTGCTGCATCACGCATGAAGTCATATGCTTGGTCAGCGTATTTTACAGTTTGTTGCAAGTCGATAACGTGGATTCCGTTACGCTCAGTAAAGATGTACTTAGCCATCTTAGGGTTCCAGCGACGAGTTTGGTGACCAAAGTGTACACCAGCCTCAAGAAGTTGTTTCATTGAAATTACTGCCATGAGTATTTCTCCTTTTTGTTTTTTTCCTCTTCTTGACTTCAACTCGCAAAACGACCCAAGGGCAACTGTCTCACAATTCATCAAGAATGAGTATTATCGTTCACACGACAATTTTCATTTTACCATACTTTTCCAATATTTTCAAGCTATTTTGATATAATTTTTAATAGGGATTGTCACGGTAAAACATGAAAAAGAGGGCTCTATTCGAGTCCCTCTGTAAATTAATCTGCGTAAATATATGTAACAAAACCTTCAGAAGTTGTTGTTGGATTGAACCATCCACGGTGATTTCCAATTGTACGATTACCTGCATAATTTGATTCTGATACTTGAATACTTGTTGATGATGAAACAGCTGTAACTACTGCTACGTGTCCATATCCACCATCATTCCAACATGCAATCGCACCAACTTGAGGTGTTGAACCTGTACGGAATCCTGCAGCAGCTGCGCTTGTAGCCCACTGTGCTCCATTACCCCAATAGTCTCCAGCCCAAGGTGCTAATGTTTTAACTCCCCATGTACATTCTCCAATTGGATAACTTGAAGCATTTGTACTGTATGTTGGGCGAACTTTTGCACGGACAGGTGCTGCCGCAGATTCAGATACTGCTTGCACTTGAGCTGTTAAGTTAGTGTTTGCTGAAGCAAGTACTGATTGTTGTTGGCTAGCTTGTTTTTCTTTATAAGCTGTCTCTGCCGCTGCTGCTGCTTTTGCTGCCGCTTCTGCTTCTGCTTTTTTCTCTAGCAAACTTGCTTTTTCATCTTCTGCTGTCGCTTTTTCAGCAGCAAGATTTAATTCTGCAGCCTTCAACTCAGCTTGTTTCGTTGTTAGGGCTTGTGCATCATCAGACAATTTCTGTTGATTTGCAATAACTGTATTAATTGCGTCATTGTTCGCCACTTGTTTCTCAGAAATTGCTTTTTTATCTGCTTTTTGTTGTTCCAACATTTTGTTGTTAGCAGATACGATTTCATTCATTGCTGCTACACGTGAAATAGCTTCTGTAATTGACTTCGAGTTTACAATCGTATTGATGTAGCTGGTTGCAGCTCCATTTGTTTGAGCACTACGAGCTTGTTTTTCCAAAGAATCATTGCGAGATACAATATTTTTAGAAAGTTCTGTAATCTCACTCTCAAGTTTTTTGGATTCTGCTTGTAATCTATCATTTTCAGCTTGCAAGTTAGATTGCTCAGCTTGGATAGCTGATACTTGCTCCTGAATTTGGTCAACTTGTTTTTGAGCTTCTTGTTGTTGTGCTGTTAAGTTACTAATTTTATTATCTTGAGCAGCAATTTTGTCATCAGTCGTTTCTGCATGCGCAGTTGTTAAAACAGCTACTTGAGAAACCATTACTGTACTTAATAAAAGTGACGCTAAGATTTTTTTCTTCATAATTACGTAGATACTCCTTCTTTTAAAGACAATACTAGTATACCAAAAAAAGGCCTAATGAATATTACGCCTTTGTTACATTTTTGTTTCTTTCTCATAGATAATATTTTTCAAAAATAAACTGAAAAATAAGCATCCACACAAGATTTAAAATCATGGATGGTACTAGGCTATAAACGATAAAAATCGGTAGACTATCTACAGTTAAACCTACCACTAATGCAAAGAGATAAGCTCCCATATCAAATAGAAAACTCATAACAATCATAGCCAAGATTCTCGTCCAACGATTCAACAAAATAACACTATTCAATTTATGAAGAAACGCTCCCAATAAGATAAATAAGAGAGTTGCAATCCCTATTAGATGGAAAAAGTAAACATCATAAACCAAGCCTATCACAAAACAATAGACTAGGTAGAGATACTCTGATACTTCTATCGTCTCAAATAAGAGAAATAGAAAAAGAAAATGACTAGCCAAATGTACATGGGGGAAAAATGAGCCCAGAAGCTGGCTAATATGGGCGTCAATTAGAACCAAGAAAGGTAGCAATAAAAACACTCCAACCCGCTTTAACTGTCTCATTATGAATTCCCCACTAATTCTATCACATCCACATTATGAGTATCTGCACTCAACTTAACAGTTACTTCTCGTGTCAAATAGTCCGTACTATGCGTTGTGGCAACCACTTCACCAACAGGAATATCCGCAACGTTAAAGTTTCCTAATCCACCCGTTGTCACCTTATCGCCTGCACTAATATCGCTATTGCTATTTAATTGACTGATTTTAAGAACTTCATTTTCCTTGTCGTAGCCAACAATAATTCCATAAATTGTAGTAGTGCCGTGTTGAATTTTAACAGAAATCTTATCAGCATTTTCCGTATTTGTCAGAAGGTTAACCATAGTAGAGTTCTCCTCTACTTTTGAAACGCTCCCAATCAAACCACCATTTGCAATAGCTAACATGTTCTCAGAAGCCCCTTTTGATTTACCTACATCTAAGGTCAATTCCTGCTTCCAAGATACCGGAGAACGCATAATAACATCTGCTGCCAAAGTCTTTGTGGCTTGCAATTTAGACTTCATATCAAGCAATTGGCGCAGTTGCTCATTTTCTGTCTTTAAACTTTCCGACTCATTTGATTTAACTTCTAACTGGTAAATCTGTTTCTTCAAACTTTCATTTTCATTATATGTTCTTGTCAAATGAGCCAAATCTGATTTGACAGAATCAAACCACCGAAAAGGTTTTTGCACAACTCTATCAACCAATGAAATTCCATCTCCTAATTTTGTCACAATTGTACTTGAATAAGTCGTAGCTAAGAGAGCTGAGACAAGCAGAACAGTGACAAAAACAATAATGACATATTTTGATTTTTTAAAACGGTTCATATCCCTACCTTTATATCAAAAACTGTTACAGTAACTTTTTTATCAATTCCTGAAAGCTACTAAGATTTTAAGAAAAATAAACAACAACCAAGTACGAGAATAACAAGGATTGCTAGCGTATCTTTTCGAGTCCATTTCAATTGTCGGTATTGACTTCTGCCTTTCCCACCCTGATAACCACGCGCTTCCATAGCGATAGCCAAGGAATCCGCACGTTTTAAACTTGTCGCAAAAAGAGGAATCAAAATAGGAATCATAGCCTTTACTTTTTGAACAATACTTCCTTCTCCAAAATCCACTCCACGCGCTTTCTGCGCATTCATAATCCGCGTCGTATCATCCATCAATGTTGGGACAAAACGTAGACTCATGGACAGCATCAATCCAATTTCATGAACTGGAACTCTCACACGTTTTAAAGGCGCTAACAAAGCTTCGACAGCTGAGGCCAAACTTAAGGGCATGGTCGTTAAGGTTAACAAAGTTGAAAAGAAAATGATCAATACAAAGCGACAAAAAATAATTCCAGCTTGTTGCAAAGCATAATCCGTGATTCTCACAAACGAAAACTCAAATAAAACATTCCCACTAGAAATGAAAAACAGTTGAAAAATAGTTGTGAAGGCAATCAAGAAAAACATAGACTTCAAGCCCTGAATAAAAAATGAAAGAGATACTCCTGACAAGGCAATAAATATCCCTGTCGCTATAAAAAGAATCAGATTCGTCAAGGGGTTATTAGCCCAAAACACAATCAAAATCAGTAGCATCATAGCCAGCAATTTGCTACGTGGATCCAATCGGTGAACCATCGAATCCCCTGGGATATAACGTCCTAAAATCATACTATCCATTTAGCGACTCCTTGAACTCCTCTATCTTAATCGGTAATCGTTTAAATGACACGCCTCTATCAGCCAATCGTTTACAAAAGGCTGTAATCTTAGGTACTCCCAACTGAACTTCTTCCATAAAAACAACATCTTGAAAGACATCGCTCGGTCTACCACCCTTAACTAAGCGTCCCTTTTCCATTACATAGACTTGATTCGCATATTCAGCCACATCATCCATCAAATGCGTTACTAAGACAATGGTCATCCCTGACTGATGGAGTTTTTTGAACAAATTCATCAACTCTTTTCTCCCTAGGGGATCTAGGCCTGCTGTGGGCTCATCTAATACTAATATAGCTGGTTCCATGGCAAGTATGCCTGCAATGGCGACACGTCTCATTTGTCCACCTGACAGCTCAAACGGACTACGATCAAAAAGTGATTCATCAATTCCAACCAGAGCCAGTTTCTCACGCGCAATCTGCTCCGCATCTTCTTCAGAAACTCCAAAATTTTGCGGTCCAAAAGCAACATCCTTCAAAACTGTTTCTTCAAAGATCTGATTTTCAGCAAACTGAAATACCAAGCCAACCTGTTTTCTAATTTGACGAATATCTTTATTTTTAGAAGTCGAGGTGATTAAGGTATCAAAAACTCGCACACTCCCTTGACTTGGCACCAATAAACCATTTAAAAGTTGTAAAATAGTTGATTTACCGCTACCTGTGTGGCCAATTAAAGCCGTATAAGAACCATCTTCAATCGTCAAAGAAACATCCGACAAAGCTGTTGAAGCTAAAGGAGTCCCTTCTTGATATGTAAAACTCACATTTTCTAGAGCAATTCCCATAGCTTATCCTCTAGCTCACTTTCTGTCAAATAATTTTCAGGCAAATCATAGCCATTCTGGCTCAAAGAATTTTTTAATTGATTGGCAAAAGGATCGTCTAATCCAATTTGATCTAAATCATTTCGAGAGAAAAGTTCTCTAGGGCTACTAGTTGATTCAATTTCCCCTTTTTTCATGACCAATACGCGATCACTCATAGCAACTTCTTCCAAATCATGTGTAATGGAAATGACCGTCATATCATAGTCTTTTCGAATTCCTTTTACTGTCTCAATAAGTTCTCTACGACCCTCAGGATCCAACATACTCGTTGCTTCATCTAGGATTAAAATAGCTGGTCTTAGGGCTACAACACCTGCAATGGCCACACGTTGCTTTTGACCACCCGATAGACGCGCCGGCTCTCTCTTTTTAAAGTCCAACATGCCAACTAAATCCAGAGCTTCTTCCACTCTCTTTTTCATTTCTTGACGAGAAAGGCCCTGATTTTCCAAACCAAAGGCAACATCATCTTCAACAGTCGCTCCAACAAATTGATTGTCTGGATTTTGAAAAACCATACCGATTTGACGACGTATACTCCAAACATTCTCCTCAGTCAGCCGTTGGCCATCAATTACAATCTCTCCGGATTCTGCTTCCAGTAAGCCATCAATTAATCGAACCGTCGTTGATTTACCACTACCATTATGCCCTACAATCGAAAGCCATTCTCCACGTTTCACGTGAAACGTAATATCCTTCACATCGTAGTATTTCTGATTTTCTTTATAGCGAAAAGAAAGATTTTTTACATCAATTATTGATTTCATTTCGAACCAAATGTCCCTTTAAATACATAGGCACTACCCTTGAAATAGTCATAGCCAGAGTAGATAGTGAAAAACAAGGCTACATAAAGTAGAACTTGACCAATCAAAGTCCAATGTAATAGCAAGAAAATAATGGCAAACATCTGACTAAAAGTTTTAATTTTTCCAGGCATTGCCGCTGCTAAAACTGTTCCGCCAGTTTCAACCAGTAAAAGCCTTAAACCTGTCACAGCCAACTCTCGACAGATAATCACTGCAACAATCCAAGCCGGAGCCATCCCTAACTCAATCAGCATAATAAAAGCCGACATAACTAGTAGCTTATCCGCCATAGGATCTGCAAATTTACCAAAATTACTGACCACATTCCATTTACGAGCTAAATATCCATCTAGGTAGTCTGTGATACTGGCAATCGCAAAGATAATAGCTGCTACTATATGACTCTCTCTCGAATTTCCTACTGTTAAAATAAAGATAAAAATAGGTATAAAAAGAATTCGACCTATTGTTAAGATATTTGGAATTTGTTCTTTTTTCATTCGTTTTTCCTTAATTTTTAGTGAAGGTTACAGTGATTTGTCCAGTCTGAGCTGTTAACTTCGATAAATCAACAGTCTGATTATCTACTGTCAAGGCAACACCTTTTACAACACCTAACGTAATGGTTACAGGATTTTTAGTTGAAACGGTTGCTTCTGCACTTTTCTTCTCTGACGATAAGGTTACACCACCATCAAGTTCGCTTTCTGAAACGCTAACCCAACTTGTAACATCTGAAACTGCCAATTGCAATTTAACTGTTTCTTTACTTGTCTTATAAGCGATTTCTACATGATTTCCTTCACCTGATACACTTATAGCTGATTCTACACTAGAAGAACTGCTAGATGAACTACTACTTGAGGAGTGGGGAACAGAGCTAGTTGAACTTATTGAACTTGTTGATTGAACCACACTGTAATTAGAAAGAGAAGGCCCATCTGGTTGAGTTTGAATATAGTTCCAAACATAATAGGTCACAAAAATTAAAATCGATAAGGCAAAAATGATAAAGTAAAATAAAGGTAAAAAGGATGTTTTTTTCTTATTTTTCTTACTTGAACGTCTGCGCCCTGTCAACTCGTCTTCATCAACATCTACTTCCTCATAAGTAATCATACTCCCGGAATCATAAGCATCCAAAACAATTTGGTCATCTAACTCAACAGCCCATGCATATTTTCTCAAGAAAGAGCGTGTGTAAAAAGGACTTGGAAGTTGATCGAAATCGTCTGCTTCCATTGCTTCCAACATATCTAACTGGATGTCTGTCTTTTTCTGCAATTCATCTAAACTCAATCCCTTATTGATTCTAGCTAATCGTAAAACCTCACCAATTGTTTTTTTCCTCATACTTGTCATCCCTTCTTTCTAGTGTCTATTATGATAGGTTACTACGATGGGAATATTGTAAAATCAACTATATCCCCTTCATCTATTAAGTGATGTCCTGCTTCAAGGACATCCTCTAAAGTAATTTCCTGTAAAATCTTTGGCAAATCAAAAATTGTCTCACCATGTTCAAAAGCATCATATTGTGTTGCAATAAATTCAAGAGAGTTCATGCTACTGAAAAATTCTCCAAACATCTCTCTTTTTATAATATCTAAATGATCCTCTGTAATATCTAAATCCTTTGTGAAATTACGAATAGCCTTCCTAAACTGATGAGATAAAGCAACTGGCTCTTTTGTATCCATTGTCAACATAACAAAATGAAAGCGACTTGTTACTTCAACTTCTAGAGATAAGGAAGTGTCAATTTTACCTGATTCATATAATTTTTGAAAACGATCCGAAGTCCAACCAAACATCATTGCAAATAATAATTTTAATAAAATATGATATCGATAGCAATTTTCCTCAGCAACTTTTCGCTTACCTCTAATCCCAATCGCTAGTTTAGGAGAAGATACTTCCATTCTCACACTGTCTGTTTGCTTTACAGCCTGTAAAACAAACTTTTCTCTTGCTACATCCTGAACATCTAAATCTTTCAGTTCTTTGCTTTCAAAATAGTCCTGTACTCGCTCCACATCAAAATTACCAACTAAAAACAGAGACATATTTACAGGTTTGTAAAACCTTGTAAAATTTTCTTGCAAATTAGTTAGATTTATTTGGGAAATCGATTTCTCACTTCCAACTATATCAGTTGCTAAAGGTGTACCTGGATACAAATTCGCTAAAGTTGAAAAGAATAAACACGAATCTGGATCATCTTGATACATTTCTCGTTCTTGCTGGATAATATCCTGCTCTCTTAAAATGGAATCTTCAGTAAAATGTGCCGATGTTACCAATTCATCAAGTAAATCTAAATTCTCTAAGAGATAATCCGTCGATGAAAAAAGATAGTTTGTTTTTGTAAAGCTTGTAAAGGCATTGCTATCTGCACCTAGACTCGTAAAAGCAGACATTAAATCACTAGAATCTTCTCTCTCAAATAATTTATGTTCAAGAAAATGAGCAATTCCCGCAGGATATTGTTTTACATCTCCGTCAACTTCTGTGACAAGCGTATCTACCGAACCAAACTGGACAGTTACACTCCCGTAAACCTCTTTAAATTCCTTTTTAGGTAGAAGAGCTACTGTCAATCCGTTTGCCAAACGAGTTCGATAAACCATTTCTTTTACAGCTGGATAGTATTTTTCTTCAAAAACAACCTTTGTCATTCTATTCCTTCCATAAAGTAAATTGCTTGTAGCTTCACATTATTAGCTGCTCTACAAATAGCATCTTTGTCAATTTGTTCAAGCTTTTCAATCCAACTTTTAAAGTCTGCTGAAGATTTTCCAAGTAAGGCATTTTGATAAGCACGTTCAATCAATGAAGATTGATTATCTTGAGAAAGTAACAAAGACCGATGAATCATTTCCTTGGTCTGCTCTAACTCAAGATCTGTAAAATGACCTTTTTTTAAATCAAGCAATTGATTATTCATCATTTTTCGAGCCTGATTCCGATTTTCTCGATCAATGCCAGCATACATCCTTAAAAATCCACTAAATAAATCAAGCTGACTTGAAATGGTATAAGCTAATCCAGCATTTTCACGGACATTTGTAAAGAGCTTAGAATGAGCAAATCCACCCAGTAAACCATTCATTACAATCATGGGTAAATGTTGCTCATCACCATATTCAGCAGAGCAATGATAGCCCAACTCTAAAATAGACTGTCCCACATTTTTCCGAACCATACCTTCCTGAAGGATATTGGAATAAGGTTGACAATACTGAACCTTAATATCACCTTCTCGACCTTTAAAGCCAAATGATTCTAATACATTTTGAATTTCAACCTCATTAAAATCACCTAGGAAAAAGAAATCTATTCGATCATTGGCCAAAAATTCTTGGAAACAAGAATAAGAACTTTGTGGAGTTTCAACTAAAATACGATTTCGTAAATCACTATATTCCAATTGGAGACGTTCATCATGAAAAAATAATTTGTCTAATTCTTTATGTGAAAAATAAAAAGAATCATCCATATCAGCTGCTAAACTTGCTAGCAATTGCTTTTTCTCAATTTCAAATAAGGCTGGATCAAATCCATTATCAACTATTACGGGTGAAAAAAGAGTTTCTTTTACTAGCTCCAAAACCTGAGCAGTTAGCACATTTTTCCTACTTAAAAACTCATCACGAACATAAGTAAATGTCAATTCTACAATGTGACTTTGCCCTCTTCTGAAACAATTGGTTGACATATCTGTACCATATAGACTAGCCAAGTGTCTTCTCAAAGTTTGAGAAGTAGGGTACATCAGATTAGCAGTCTCTAGCATACTCGCACTCAACATGCGACCTGCAATCGTATCAAGAGATAATAGAGCTGTAAAACGCACGGTAATTTTGTTCGTTTTAAACTTCTTTGATTGGATAAAATGTGTTGAAATTCCATGCACTAACTCCATGATTTACCTCCTTATATACAGACTTCTATTATATCACGAATACCTGAAATTTTCTTGTTCCCTATAACACTTTTGAAATAAAAATCGCTTACATTTCTCCCTGTTTCTATCACCATTTTTAGGAAAATATGGTATAATACCAAAGATTGAGGTGAATTATGAAATACAAATTATTTGAAGAATTTATTACCCTCCAAGCACTGCTCAAAGAACTTGGAATTACACATAGCGGAGGAGCTATCAAATCCTTTCTCTCTGAACATTTTGTTTACTTTAATGGGGAGTTAGAAAGTCGTCGTGGTAAAAAACTTCGTATTGGTGATAAAATTGACATCCCTGACATGAATATTGACATCTTGTTGACACAACCTACTTCTGAAGAACAAGATGAATACCAAGCTGATAAAGTTGAAAAAGAACGAATTGCTAAACTTGTAAAGGAGATGAATAAGGGAGTTAAAAAAGACAAATCGAAACCTACTTCAGCACCTAAAAACAAACAAGCTCCGCGATTCCCTGGTAGATAATCATGTGGCTACAAAACCTATCTCTCAAGACTTTTCGTAACTACAAAGAGACGAAAATAGACTTTAATCCTAAATTGAATATATTTTTGGGACGTAATGCACAAGGAAAAACAAACATGTTAGAGGCTATCTATTTTTTAGCCTTAACGCGTAGTCATAGAACTCGAACAGATAAAAATCTCATTCATTTTGATAAGGAACAACTTCATCTTTCAGGTCTCGTTCAGAAAAAAACTGGATCCATTCCCCTAGAAATCGAACTAACACAAAAAGGCCGTGTGACAAAAGTTAATCATTTAAAACAGGCACGCCTTTCAGATTATGTGGGACACATGAATGTTGTCTTATTTGCTCCTGAAGATTTACAACTAATTAAAGGAGCACCTTCGGTTCGACGGAAATTCATTGATATGGAACTTGGACAAATTAAGCCAATCTATTTATCAGATTTAACCAATTATAATCACATCCTAAAACAAAGAAACACTTATCTAAAATCAGCTCAAAAAATAGATGAAACCTTCCTTTCAGTGTTGGATGATCAGCTAGTTGATTATGGATGTCGTGTAATGAATCACCGCTTAGATTTCATAAAAAAACTAAAATCATTTGCGCGTAAGAAACATTTTGAACTCTCTAATCAGATTGAAGAGTTGTCAATATCCTATCAATCTTCTGTCAAGATAACTGACAAAGAAGACTTATCCGAATCTTTCAAAATTGCTTTAGAAAAAAGTAGATCCAGAGATTTATTTAAAAAGAATACTGGCGTCGGTCCTCATCGAGATGATATTTCTTTTTATATAAATGGGATGGATGCTAGTTTTGGAAGTCAAGGCCAACATCGTAGTCTCGTCCTGTCTATAAAATTAGCAGAAATCGAGTTAATGGAAAGTATTACTACAGAATCTCCAATATTATTGCTTGACGATGTTATGAGTGAACTTGACAATACTAGACAGTTAAAATTATTAGAAACGATTTCTCAGTCAATCCAAACCTTTATCACAACAACAAGCTTAGACCATCTTCAAAATCTACCAGAAAACCTAAGTATCTTCACTATTCAGGGTGGTAAAGTTACTGTAAACGAATATTGACAACATTGTAAAAGAACTCCTGTTTTCACGGGAGTTCTCTTTATTTCTTTTACATAGAATAATTTGGTGCCTCATTAGTAATTTGTACATCATGAGGATGGCTTTCTTTCAAACCAGCACCAGACATTTCAATAAATTGAGCATTGTCATGTAACTCTTTAAGGTTAGCTGCACCACAGTAACCCATACCAGAGCGAATACCACCAATCATTTGGAAGACGATATCAGCTGCCGCTCCTTTATAAGCAACACGACCTTCAATTCCTTCTGGAACAAGTTTATTTGCTTCATTGACAGAACCTTGGAAGTAACGATCGCTTGAACCTTTCTTCATTGCTGCGATTGAACCCATACCACGGTATGTCTTGAATTTACGTCCTTGGAAGATTTCAGTTTCACCTGGAGCTTCATCAGTTCCAGCAAACATTGATCCAAGCATAACTGCATTTCCACCTGCAGCAAGGGCTTTTACAATATCTCCAGAATACTTGATTCCACCGTCAGCAATGATCGTTTTTCCATATTCACGCGCAACGGCTGCAGCATCGTAGATAGCTGTTACTTGTGGAACACCAACACCTGCAATCACACGAGTAGTACAGATAGAACCTGGTCCAATACCAACCTTTACAACATCTACACCTGCTTCATAAAGTGCGCGCGCTCCCTCAGCAGTAGCAATATTTCCAGCAATCAAAGTACGATCTGGGAAGTGAGCACGAATCTCAGCAATTTTACGCAAGACACCTGCAGAATGACCATGGGCAGTATCAATAACAATCGCATCCGCCCCTGCCTCAAAAAGTGCCTCTGCACGTTCAAATGTATCTGAAGTAACACCTACTGCACCTGCAACTAAGAGACGACCAAACTCATCTTTAGCAGCATTTGGAAACTCAATAACTTTTTCAATATCTTTGATAGTAATCAAACCAGAAAGACGACCTTCTTCATCTACTAAAGGAAGTTTTTCAATACGGTGTTCTTGAAGAATGCTCTCAGCTGTTGCAAGATCTGTACCCACAGGAGCAGTAACAAGATTTTCACTAGTCATATGGTTTGAGATTGGTTGGTTATAATCTGAAATAAAACGAAGATCTCGGTTTGTCAAAATACCAACCAATTTACGATTTTCAAGTGTTTCAACAACTGGAACACCACTGATGCGGTAACGTCCCATAAGCTCATCAGCTTCAGCAATTGTATGTTCAGGTGTTAAGAAGAAGGGATCAATAATAACTCCATTTTCAGAACGTTTTACCTTACGAACCTCATCTGCTTGTTGAGCAATTGACATGTTTTTATGGATAACTCCGAGACCGCCTGCACGAGCAATAGCAATGGCCATTTGACTCTCTGTAACTGTGTCCATGGCAGCGGTAATAATTGGGATATTTAAAGTCAAATTATCTGCCAATTTAGTTGTTAAATCTGCATCGTTAGGCAACACATGACTTTCAGCTGGAATAAGCAATACATCATCAAAGGTAAAACCTTTTTTCAAAAATTTAGTGTCCCAATTAGACATTCGAAGTTTCCTCTTTTCTTTCTTTTTGAGCTTGACTCTTTTTATATTGTATCTATCATACCATTCTATAAAAATTTGTCAAATGTTACAGGGGTAAATAAAAAACTATCTTTTCTTTGAGATAGAAATGATAGTTTCTTGTAAAATAAACTTAGTTAAAGTAATGAAGTCCCATTGCTCCTTTAACCTCAGATAGGGTTTGACCTGCAACTTCACGCGCTCTTTCACTACCTTTTTGAAGCATATTATAAACTTCTCCCATATCCTTAGCAAATTCGATACGGCGCTCACGAATAGGACCCAGTTCACGTTCTAATATTTCAAGTAGATAACGCTTGGTCTTCACATCACCAAGACCACCTCGTTGATAATGTTCTTTCATTTCAGCAATTTCTTGAGCATCTTCTGGACGACCAAAAACATCTAGATAATGGAAAACCATATTTCCTTCAATTTTACCTGGATCCTCAACTCGGATATGATCTGGATCTGTATACATACTCATTACTTTTTTACGCAAAGTATCCGCATCATCAGCTAAATAAATACCGTTATTGAGTGATTTAGACATTTTAGCATTTCCATCTAAACCAGGCAAACGCCCTGCTCTCTCATTTTCTGGATAAATACCTTCAGGTTCTACCAAGACATCACAGTTATATGCATTGTTAAAAGAACGAACAATCTCGCGAGTTTGCTCAATCATTGGTTTCTGATCTGTCCCAACTGGAACATAATTGGCCTTGAAAGCTGTGATGTCAGCTGCTTGAGCGATCGGATAGACCAAGAATCCTGTAGGAATACTTTCCCCAAATCCTTTTTGAGCAATCTCTGTCTTGACAGTTGGATTGCGCTCCAAACGTGCTAATGAAACTAGATTCATATAGTACATAGACAACTCAGCTAATTCTGGAATTTGACTTTGAATAAAGATTGTCGATTTACTGGGATCCAATCCAACTGCAAGGTAATCCAAAGCCACATTTCCGATAGACTCTACAATTGTTTGAGGGTCTTTAGCATGATCTGTCAAAGCTTGTTGGTCAGCCAAGAACACAAACATATCATACTTACCCTCTTCCTGTAATAATACTCGGTTTTTGAGACTTCCAACATAATGTCCAATATGTAATTTTCCTGTTGGACGGTCTCCTGTTAAAATAATGGGTTTAGTCATTTTATTCTCCTTCGATATAGTCCCTTCAATTATAGCATTTTTTTAATGAAATAACCGTAATTTATCAAAATAAATCAGTCTTGCTATTTATGTTTTTGTGTAAAGGAAATTGTAAATATAATTTACACAAAATTGACAGATAAAAATTTGAATATTTCCGTATTTTCTAGTAGAATAGAGGTATTACACATATAGGAGAAAAACATTGCTTACAGTATCTGATGTTTCACTACGTTTTAGTGATCGCAAACTTTTTGATGATGTCAATATCAAATTTACAGAAGGAAATACCTATGGATTAATCGGTGCTAATGGTGCCGGAAAATCAACCTTTTTAAAAATTTTAGCTGGAGATATCGAACCTACTACTGGTCACATCTCTCTTGGTCCAGATGAACGTCTCTCTGTTCTTCGTCAAAATCACTTTGACTATGAAGATGAACGTGCCATTGATGTCGTTATCATGGGAAATGAAAAACTTTATAGCATCATGAAGGAAAAAGATGCTATCTACATGAAGGAAGATTTCTCAGATGAGGATGGAGTGCGTGCTGCCGAACTCGAAGGAGAGTTTGCCGAGCTTGGAGGCTGGGAAGCAGAAAGTGAAGCCTCTCAACTACTTCAAAACCTAAATATTCCAGAAGAATTACACTATCAAAATATGAGCGAATTGGCCAATGGTGAGAAAGTAAAGGTTCTCCTCGCCAAAGCACTTTTTGGTAAACCAGATGTTCTTCTATTGGACGAGCCGACCAACGGTTTGGACATCCAATCAATTACATGGTTAGAAGATTTCTTGATTGACTTTGATAACACAGTTATCGTAGTATCCCATGACCGTCACTTCTTAAACAAAGTATGTACTCACATGGCCGACCTTGACTTTGGAAAAATCAAACTCTATGTCGGAAACTATGACTTCTGGAAGGAATCTTCTGAACTCGCTGCTAAATTGCTAGCAGACCGTAATGCCAAAGCAGAAGAAAAAATTAAACAATTGCAAGAGTTCGTTGCTCGTTTCTCTGCTAATGCTTCTAAATCAAGACAAGCAACATCACGTAAGAAAATGCTTGATAAGATTGAACTTGAAGAAATTGTACCATCTAGTCGTAAATATCCATTTATCAACTTTAAAGCGGAACGTGAGATTGGTAATGATCTCTTGACAGTAGAAAATCTAACTGTAAAGATTGATGGTGAGACTATTTTAGATAATATCAGCTTTATCTTGCGTCCAGGTGATAAGACCGCTCTTATTGGACAAAATGATATCCAAACGACTGCATTAATTCGTGCAATCATGGGAGATATTGACTATGAAGGAACTGTCAAGTGGGGAGTTACAACTAGTCAATCTTACCTGCCAAAAGATAACTCAGCTGATTTCGCAGGTGGAGAATCAATTCTTGACTGGTTGCGTCAATTTGCAAGTAAAGAAGAAGATGACAATACTTTCCTACGCGGTTTCCTCGGCCGTATGCTCTTCTCTGGAGATGAAGTTAACAAACCTGTAAACGTCTTGTCAGGGGGAGAAAAAGTTCGTGTCATGCTTTCAAAACTAATGCTCTTGAAGTCAAATGTGCTTGTACTTGATGACCCAACCAATCACTTGGACTTGGAATCTATCTCAAGCTTGAATGATGGATTGAAAAACTTTAAAGAATCAATCATCTTTGCCAGTCATGACCACGAGTTTATTCAAACTTTGGCTAACCATATCATTGTCTTGTCTAAAAATGGCGTTATCGATCGTATCGATGAAACCTATGATGAATTCCTAGAAAATGAAGAAGTACAAGCAAAAGTTAAAGAACTTTGGAAAGACTAAATAAAACTTCAAAACTCAGTTGGGTTAACCAGCTGAGTTTTCTAACATTTTATGAGGTAACATGAAATTATTTTTTAAAACATATTGGACATATTTTGTTTCTTTCATCATTCCTGTATTGATTATGGCAGGAGTATACCTATCTCAAGGTATATACTGGAATAGTGACACCTCTCCTCTATTAGGAGATGGCTTTCATCAATACGTTATTTTCGATATAACTCTAAGAAATATCCTACATGGAAATGGTAGTTTGTTTTACACCTTTACAAGTGGTCTAGGACTAAACTTCTATGCCCTATCTAGTTATTACTTGGGTAGTTTTCTCGCGCCTCTGGTTTACTTTTTTGATTTAACGAATATGCCAGATGCTGTCTATCTGACAACTCTCTTAAAATTTGGATTGATTGGTCTGTCAACCTTCTTTAGTTTAAATAAATTATTTAAAAATATCCCTCAGACTTTAAAACTAGCTTTATCTACTTCCTATGCTCTGATGAGTTTCACTGTTAGTCAACTAGAGATAAAAACCTGGCTGGATGTTTTTATCTTGATTCCTTTAATCATAACTGGTTTACACCTACTTATAACTAAGAAGAAATTCTCATTATACTTTACAAGTCTGTCAATCTTATTTATCCAAAACTATTATTTTGGCTATATGACCGCATTGTTTCTTATTTTCTGGTATCTCTGTCAAATTTCTTGGGACTTTAAAACTCGAAAATCATCTTTTCTTGATTTTGTTGTCACCTCCGTTTTAGCTGGCATGGCTAGTTTGATTATGACTCTTCCTACTCTGTTTGATTTACAGACACATGGGGAAAAATTAACTGAAGTTACAAAGTTTCAAACTGAAAGTAGCTGGTATCTTGATCTCTTTGCTAAGCAATTCATTGCTTCCTTTGACACAACAAAGTATGGGGCTATCCCAATGATTTTTGTTGGACTACTCCCCTTTATTTTGACCATTTCATTTTTTACGCTGAAATCTATTAAGTTTCACGTGAAACTTATCTATGCAATCTTCTTTACATTTTTAATTGCAAGCTTTTATATAGAAGCTCTTGATTTATTTTGGCAAGGCATGCATACTCCAAACATGTTTTTACATCGCTATTCTTGGATTTTCTCTACCTTGTTAATCTACACAGCAGCGGAAGTCTTAAATCGTCTGAAAGAAATTAAAATCTGGAATTTTTTAGTTTCACTTTTTCTTATAGTAACAGGATTTTTAGCTACCATCTATCTAAAATCGCATTATTCTTTTTTAACAGATTTGAATATTCTGCTTACTCTTGAATTTTTGGTTGTCTATTCGCTTTTACTCCTTGCATTTATCAAAAAGTTTATCTCTGTGAATCTATTTGCTATTCTAATCTCTTTATTTATAATGGTTGAAATGAGTTTAAATGCTTCATCTCAAATAGACGGAATTGCTAAGGAATGGGGATTTGCTTCTCGAAGTGCATATAGTAGAGATATCCCAGCTATGGAATCTTTCTCAACATATATTGGAAATTCATTTACTCGTACTGAAAAACTACAAACTCAGACAGGAAATGACAGTATGAAATTTAACTACAATGGAATCTCTCAATTTTCATCTGTTCGAAATCGTTCAGCAAGCTCTACTTTAGATAAACTGGGATTTAAATCCTCTGGAACCAATCTAAATCTCCGTTATGCCAATAATAGTATTTTGGCTGATAGTTTATTTGGCATCCAGTATAATATCTCAGACAGTCCTATTGATAAGTATGGTTTTAAAGATATCTATCAAAAAGATAATCTTACCCTATATGAAAATCAATACTCTCTTCCGATTGCATTTGCTAGTCAATCTGTTTACAATGATGTCAAGTTCACTGAACATACTTTAGATAATCAGGCCTCGTTTTTAAATCAACTTGCTGACGTCAATTTTGATTATTTTTCTCCAATACCCTATGAAAAAACAGAGAATACTGATGATTTGATTACTGTTACAAGTTCTTCAAATGAGGATGCAGCAATCCAGTATCAAATTGAAGTGCCAGAAAACAGCCAAGTTTATCTTTCTTTCACAAACCTTCACTTTTCTAATGACAAACAAAAGAAGGTTGACATCCTTGTAAATGGAGAAAAGAAAACTTTTACAACTGATAATGTCTTCTCCTTCTTTAATCTAGGCTATACAAAAGAAAAAAAAACTTTCAATATTAATATTAGTTTCCCTGGAAATTCACAAGTATCATTTGAATCTCCTACCTTCTATCGTTTAGATACCAAAACTTTCACCGAGGCAATTCAAAAAATTAAAGAACAACCTGTCACAGTATCAACTTCTAAAAATAAGGTCTTTGCTACATATGATGTCAAACAAGATACATCCATTTTCTTCACCATTCCTTATGACAAAGGCTGGTCTGCCTACCAAGATGGGAAGAAAATAGAAATTAAACAAGCTCAAACTGGCTTTATGAAAGTTGACGTTCCTAAGGGAAAAGGAACTATTACACTTTCCTTTATTCCCAATGGGTTTGTTATTGGAGCAATCTGTTCCTTTACTTCTCTTTTTCTATTTGGAATCTATAATCACAAACGAAAGTCATCTAAGACATAAAAAAATCGACCAGTTGGTCGATTTTTTTAATCTTCTTCCATTTTCTTAGGTCGATAGGCTAGCATACCTAAGCCAGTAAATAGGGCTAATATCACAGCAAGGAAAATGACTTGATGATGAATATTTCCTGTCATAGAAATTGTTTGTCGTAATCCAGAAACCGAATAACTCATTGGTAACCAAGGATTAATAGCTCTAAAGAAATTATTTGTCAAAGCAAGTGGATAGGTACCTGCACTTGATGCTAACTGTAATAATAGCAAAATAAGAGAGAAGAAAGCTCCTACACGGCTATTCCATGTTGTTAATGCAGTTACCATAGACATAAATGTTAAGCTTGCGATAATAATTAAGAACAAGGTTCTCATTTCATGATTTGCTGTTAGACCAATAAGATGAACGCCACCATAGACTAAGAAAGCGGCTAAAACAGCTATAACTCCATTTATCTCAAAGCGAGATTTGAACCAAGCCCAGCGAGTTTCAGGATGACGACCTGAAGGTAATTTAGCAAAAATCATATTTGTTGATAATGCAGCGACAAAGAGAGCGACTGATATCATATAAGGAGCCATAGCAATCCCATTTACAGGAACTTGATCATTGTCTGTTTTTGAAAGATTGAGTGGATTTGACAAAATCTCTGCATTTTTAGATTCTGTTGATGCTGATTTGAGTTGATCACTAGCATTACCTAGTCCTTGTCCTAAAGAAGCAACTCCTGCCTGTAAATCTTCCAATCCAGAAGTTAACTTTGTTCCACCTTCTGCAAGTTTCCCAGATCCATCTGCCAATTTATTAGCTCCATTCTCTAATTGAGAAGCACCTGAAAGTAACTGACTGGATTTGTCTGCTAATTGACCAGATCCTGATTGTAATTTATCAACTCCTGCCATTAATTCTTGACTCTTTTGATTCAATTGGTTAGAGCCAGTTGATAATTTTTCAATACCAGACACTAATTCTGGAGTTTTTTCAACTAATTGACCAACTCCTGCTGTCAAGTTAGAAGATTTTTGTGTCAAGGTAGTTGAGCCTGAAACTAGTTGATTCAAACTACCTGTCAAGGTGGAATTCTTTTCACTTAGTTGACTTGCGCCTTGAGAAACTTTATCAACACCTGCAGTATATGCCTTTACACCTGATGTAATCGACTGACTAGCAGGAACTAATTTACTCGTCACTGCTCCCTGTATTTCTGTTAATCCACTTGACAATCCTGTCAAAGAAGTAGAAGCAAGCGGTAATACTTGATTAGCTTGATTTTTTAATGTCGAAAGATTAGAAGATTGATTTTGTAAGTTTTCTAATCCTCCCTGTAAACCTTGTACTAAAGCTATAATTGACTGAGCCGATTGAATACTATCAGTCGAATTTTGAGATACAGAAGCACTTATCTCAGCTTGTTGCTCACTTGTCAAGGATTGATAAGCTGCTGTTGATTGAATATTTGCTAATGTAGTTGCTTTTTCAGACTGAGCACTTGCTAGCATTTGATTAGAAAGAGAAACTATACTTGATAAAACAGAAGATAATTGTTTTGTATCTCCAACATCAATATTTTGAATAGCTTGATTTAACTGATTTAGACCAGAAGATAATTGATTAATTTGATCTTTTTGCCCAGACGAAGCATCTAACTTACTAGAAAGTTGTTGAATCCCTTCACTTAATTGCTCCACACCCATTCGAAGTGTAGCTGATTGACTAGATAACTGATTCGCACCTGTTGCAAGATTTCCCACTCCGTTTGTATAGGCACTAACACCAGATGAAAATTGATTAAGACCAGTATTGAGCTGAGAAACACCGCCAGTATAGGCCTCTACACCAGTATATAATTGATTGATTCCTCCTACTAATTCAGGACTTTTAGAAGCTAATTGACCTAACCCGTTATCTAATTGACTCACTGCACTAGTATATGTAAGCAATCCACTATTAAAAGTCCCTAAGCCAAGATGAAGTTGTTCAACACCAGAAACATAAGCAGATAATCCTTTAGTAAATTGCTCCGTTCCATTTGAAAATGTTAAACTTGAAGCTGCTAAAGAGTGTAGATTAGTAGTTAATGTATGACTTCCTGTCACTAATTGATTCGCTCCATCAGTTAATTTTTCACTACCAGAAGCTGCTTGACTCATACCATCCTTTAAATCGCTCATTTTGTTAAATAAGACTTTAGTATAGGTCTCGGTTACATTGGTAGAAACATTCTGCTTTAATTGTGTCATCGCAGAATCGCTCATCTTGCTGGCAATAAAACTATGACCACTTGAAGTCTGATAATCGATTTGCATTTGCTCTGGATGATCCGTTAAAATCGAAGCTGCTTTTTCAGATAAATCACTTGGTAAAGTCACTACCATATAGTAATTGCCATCTTCCAATCCCTTCTTTCCTTCCTCTTCATCTACAAAATGAAAATCTAAGGTTTTATTTTCTTTTAAATTAGACACCATGTCTTTTCCTATTGCCATGATATTACCATTATAGGAAGCCTCTTTATCATGATTGACAACTGCCACAGGTAAGTCAGACAATTGACCATATGGATCCCACATTGATGACAAAAATATGATATTGTACAGAGCTGGAATAAGAGAAATCCCTATCATGACAATAATAAAGGTTGGTTTTTTTAAAATTGCTTTCCATTCTTTAAACATATCTTCTCCTTTTTTAAACATATTGTCTAAAATTTTGATATAATAGATTATACATTAAAAAATCTAAATTACAAGATAAAAAATTCATTTTTAGACAGATAGTCTAATTTGTTTACAAGGAGGAAATATGCAAGAAAGTAACAAACGCTTAAAAACAAAGCGAACTATTGAAAATGCTATGGTACAACTACTGATGGAACAACCATTTGATCAAATTTCTACTGTCAAGTTAGCAGACAAAGCCGGAATTAGTCGTTCCAGCTTCTATACTCACTATAAGGATAAGTATGATATGATTGAGCACTATCAAAGCAAGCTATTCCATACATTTGAATATATTTTTCAAAAACATGCTCATCACAAAAGAGACGCTATTTTAGAAGTCTTTGAATATCTAGAGTCAGAACCACTTCTGGCTGCTCTTCTTTCTGAAAATGGGACTAAAGAAATCCAAAATTTCTTACGAAATAAACTTCATATCATGCTCAGTACAGATTTACAAAAGCAATTTATGCAACTAAATCTCAATACCACTGAATTAGAATATAGTAGCATCTATCTAACTCATGCACTTTTTGGTGTCTGCCAAACTTGGATTGCACATGGAAAAAAAGAAAGTCCTCAAGAAATAACAGACTTTCTTATGAAGATGCTTGGTAATGCAAATTGATATAAAAAAATTGATATAAAAAGAGGAACACAGTTGTGTTCCCTTTTATCTATACTCCGCCAGTAGGACTCGAACCTACGACATCATGATTAACAGTCATGCGCTACTACCAACTGAGCTATGGCGGATAAAATAGTCCGTACGGGATTCGAACCCGTGTTACCGCCGTGAAAAGGCGGTGTCTTAACCCCTTGACCAACGGACCTTCTATCTGTAGCAGATATAACCATTATATCAATTTCTTACTAATTGTCAATCACTTTTGAGATTTTTTCTCTAAAATATCTTTCAACTTTCTAATTTTTAACCTTGAAATAGGACAGCGATGATCTTCATAGAAAACAATTTCTAGATTTTTTCGATCAATTTCTCTGATATTGCCTATATTTACCAAAAATGACTTATGAGGAGAATAAAATCGCTGAGTATGTTTGTCCTTTTCCTGAATATCTGTCATGGTACCGTAAAACTCTTTGGCAAAATTCTTACCAATAATGCGCAATTTATGAGAGACTCCTGTCGTTTCAATATACAAAATATCATGGTAAGGAATTTTTAAATCATTTCCCTTGTAATTGTAGTCAAAATAATCTACAACATCTTCATTTTCAAGTAACATACTCTTTGTATAGAAGATATTTTGTTCAATTCTCTTCTTGAACATCTCATCATTGATATCCTTATCAACAAAATCTAGGGCTGATACCTGGTATTTATAGGTCAAAGTCGCAAACTCTGATCGACTAGTGATAAAGACGATAATAGCGTAAGGATTGTAATGACGAATGAGCTGAGCCACTTCAAATCCCTTTTTCTCAATTCCATGAATATCAATATCTAGGAAATAAAGCTGATTTACTTCATCGTTCTCAATGTATTCTTCAAATTCACGGACTTTTCCCGTTGTCTTGTATGATATTGGAATATTCGATTCTTTCGAAATTTCATCCAATATTCTCTCTAGTCTCACTTGATGTTCAATGACATCTTCTAAAATTAAAACTTTCATTCAAATTCCCTCTTAAATCTAATGATTTGTCTAAATGTACTGCCTTCCATCTCTGTTTCTAAAATAATATTGTTGTACTTATCTAATAATTCTTTCACATTATTTAATCCGACTCCTCGATTTCTTCCCTTAGTAGAGAATCCTAAGGCAAATAGATCTCCTGAAGGAGTCATCGTCATTTTACATGAATTCTGAATCACAATAACTGTTTCAGTTTCCATCTTAATAACTGCTACTTCCATCTGCTTTTTATAACTATCAGCCGAGCCTTCGACAGCATTGTTCAATAAAACGCTCATGATACGAACCAAATCCAATAGTTCAATTGGGAGCTTGGTAATCGTATCTTTTACTTCCAGTGTAAACTCTACACCATTATTTCGAGCATAAACAATTGACTGAGCAACCAAACTTCGTAAAGCTGAATCTTCTATGTTGTTCAAATCAAAGTAAGTGTACTTATCTGAACGCAGTTTGTGATTAGCTTTAACCAAAACTTCATTGTAAACTCTGTCAATTTCTTGTAAATCACCACTGTCAATTGCCATCTGCATACTGACAAGCATTCCAGCATAGTCATGTCGAAAACCACGGATTTCATTATACAGTCCGACAATTTCATCTGTATAATTCTGTAAATGTTTCTGTTCAAATTTCTTCTGCTTCAAAGCAATCTCTTTCTCCTTTTGTTCTTTATAAGAATTCATTGCAAAGAAGGTCAAAAGTAAAGAGATAAAGACTATAGATGATAAAATACTTCCAAAACTATTCAAATGTTTAATTGTACTTACCATATCTGAAACGAAAGATACAATATGGAGCAGTAGTAAAGCAAAAAATATTTTTTTCAAGAAAGGATAAAGGTAGTCCTTGTCAAAATAGTCTAGTTCCAAGTGGAAATAATGAATGATTTTTAAGATAATAACATAAGTCAACACCGTTACAACAAAAAAGAATAACCCATAATATTGTGAAACAAAATTGTCTCCTGTTATAGAGGAAAAAGTTACGGACAGAAAGGTATGAGGACTCTCATATAAAAGAGATAGTAGTAAACTGAGGAATAGTCCTCTATCCCTCTCATACTGTTTCATCCATCGAAAATAGGAATATAAGCCCAAAGGAAATAAAAATGTTGCAATCCCTAACCCATCTAAAGATAGAAAATAAAAAGGAAGACCAAGAACTATTTGTAATAGTAGTGTATAAGCACCAAAAATGTATAATTCCTTTGATTTTATTTGACCTTTACAAATTAAATGGTAACTGTGACTAATAATTAAAAAATATAATATAAAATCTACTACTAAGAAAAAATCCATCCTGCTACTCCTTTATCTTCTTCTAAAGAAATTAAACAAATTAAACAAAGCATCATCTATTTTCCTCATCTCCCCACCTTGAATCTTTTGCAAGTCTTTTTCCTTCAAGGCTACAAACTGTTCCAATTTAACTGTGTTTTTCATAATAAAATCTCCTAAAATGTTTTTTCTTGTAAGCTAACTTACAAAAACCATTATACAAAATGGAATTTCATTTTAGATAAAATTCTCTCAACTGTCTTTTTTTTCTCCCAAAGTGTACTTTTTTAAGAAAAAAGCCGGGAAAATTCCCAGCTTTGCTACTATATTGATCCCAGCAGGATTCGAACCTGCGACCGTTCGCTTAGAAGGCGAATGCTCTATCCAGCTGAGCTATGAGACCTAACACAACCATTCTACCAAAAATTCAA
The DNA here is from genome assembly GCA_905221545.1 of bacterium. Lineage (GTDB taxonomy): Bacteria > Bacillota > Bacilli > Lactobacillales > Streptococcaceae > Streptococcus. The sequence continues at coordinate 132,719 of CAJNDO010000006.1, forward strand.
TTGAAAGTCAATTTTCTATTTATGATAGGGCGAACCCTGCTGTATTGTAAAAGCCCTATAGATTTGTTCAACAAGGACTAGTCTCATTAACTGGTGGGGCAAGGTTAAACGGCCAAAACTGACAGAAAGATTGGCTCTCTTTTTTACATCCTGTGCTAACCCCAGACTCCCTCCAATAATAAATGTAAGAGTAGAAAATCCTTTTATAGAAGCTTCTTCTAACTGCTTACTAAACTCTTCTGAAGAAAGTGTTTTCCCTTCAATGGCTAACACAATAACGAAATCACGGTCACCAACTTTTGATAAAATTCTCTGACCTTCTATTTCTAAAATCTTTTGATTTTCTAACTCACTGGCCTTATCTGGTGTTTTTTCATCTGCTAGCTCAATCATTTCAAGCTTAGCAAATCTAGAAATTCGTTTTGAATACTCTGCAATACCATCTTTTAAATACTTTTCTTTCAGTTTCCCAACTGTTACAACTTTAATTTTCATGACTCTATTCTAACATATTCTCTATTTTTTCACATCTTATTCACAAAATAAAAGGTTAATTTTAGCCGAGAAAACCACATATTTTTGAAAGTTATCCACAATCTGTGTAAAACTTTTGTGTTTAAGTTATAATTAAGCTAGTCAGTTTATACTTTCAGTAATTCAAACATATGGAGGCAAATATGAAACATCTAAAAACATTTTATAAAAAATGGTTTCAATTATTAGTCGTTATCGTCATTAGCTTTTTTAGTGGAGCCTTGGGTAGTTTTTCAATAACTCAACTAACTCAAAAAAGTGGTGTCAATAGCTCTAACAACAATAGCACTATTACACAGACTGCCTATAAAAACGAAAATTCAACAACACAGGCTGTTAATAAAGTAAAAGATGCTGTTGTTTCTGTTATCACTTATTCGGCAAACAGACAAAATAGCGTATTTGGCAATGATGATACTGACACAGATTCTCAGCAAATCTCTAGTGAAGGATCTGGGGTTATTTATAAAAAGAATGACAAAGAAGCTTATATTGTAACCAATAATCACGTTATAAATGGTGCTAGTAAAGTAGATATTCGCTTGTCAGATGGAACTAAAGTACCTGGAGAAATCGTCGGAGCAGATACTTTCTCTGATATTGCTGTCGTTAAAATCTCTTCAGAAAAAGTGACAACAGTAGCTGAGTTTGGTGATTCTAGTAAGTTAACCGTAGGAGAAACTGCTATTGCTATTGGTAGCCCATTGGGTTCTGAATATGCAAATACTGTCACTCAGGGTATCGTATCTAGTCTCAATCGAAATGTATCTTTAAAATCTGAAGATGGACAAGCCATTTCTACAAAAGCCATCCAAACTGATACTGCTATTAACCCAGGTAACTCTGGTGGCCCACTGATCAATATTCAAGGACAGGTTATCGGAATTACCTCAAGTAAAATTGCAACAAATGGAGGCACATCTGTAGAAGGTCTTGGTTTCGCAATTCCTGCAAATGATGCCATCAATATTATTGAACAGTTGGAAAAGAACGGAAAAGTGACGCGTCCAGCTTTGGGCATCCAAATGGTCAATCTCTCAAATATTAATACAAGTGATATTAGAAGACTTAATATTCCAAGCAGTGTAACATCTGGTGTAGTTGTTCGTTCTGTACAAAGTAATATGCCTGCCAATGGTCACCTTGAAAAATACGATGTTATTACCAAAGTAGATGACAAAGATATTGCTTCATCAACAGACTTACAAAGTGCTCTTTACAATCATTCTATCGGAGACACCATTAAGATAACTTACTATCGTAACGGTAAAGAAGAAACTACATCTATTAAACTTGACAAGAGTTCAGGTGATTTAGAATCTTAATTGACATCTATGTAAAGAAACCTTTACATAAGAGAAAAGATATGTTAGTGTAGAATCATGGAAAAATTTGAAATGATTTCTATCACAGATATACAAAAAAATCCCTATCAACCTCGAAAAGAATTTGATAAAGAAAAACTACATGAACTAGCACAGTCTATCAAAGAAAATGGGGTCATTCAACCGATTATTGTTCGTCAATCTCCTGTGATTGGTTATGAAATCCTTGCAGGAGAGAGACGATATCGTGCTTCACTTTTAGCTGGTCTAAGGTCTATCCCAGCTGTTGTTAAACAACTTTCAGATCAAGAGATGATGGTCCAGTCCATCATTGAAAATTTACAGAGAGAAAATTTGAATCCAATAGAAGAAGCACGCGCCTATGAATCTCTCATAGATAAAGGATTTACCCATGCTGAGATTGCAGATAAAATGGGCAAGTCTCGTCCTTACATCAGCAACTCCATTCGTTTGCTTTCCTTGCCAGAACCGATCCTATCAGAAGTAGAAAATGGCAAACTATCACAAGCCCATGCGCGTTCTCTAGTTGGGTTAAATAAGGAACAACAAGACTATTTCTTTCAACGAATTATAGAAGAAGACATTTCTGTAAGGAAGTTAGAAGCTCTTCTGACAGAGAAAAAACAAAAGAAACTGCAAAAAACTGATCATTTCATACAAAATGAAGAAGAACAGTTAAAAAAACTACTCGGACTAGATGTAGAAATCAAACTGTCTAAAAAAGACAGTGGAAAAATCATTATTTCCTTTTCAAATCAAGAAGAATACAGTAGAATTATCAACAGCCTGAAATAAGGCTGTTCTTTTATTTTTTTATCTCACAAGGTTATCCACTATTTTTTTCGATAAAAAGCTTACTAAATCAATAGCTTTTACTTTTATCCCCAACCTGTGGATAAAAGATGATAACATTGTGGATTATTTTTCACAGCTTGTGGAAAATTCTTACTATCTATGGTAAAATAAGTCTAGCATTAAACTTTTAAACAAGTAGTAAAGGAGGAGAACGGATTGAAAGAAAAACAATTTTGGAATCGTATCTTAGAATTTGCGCAAGAAAGACTAACTCGATCCATGTATGATTTCTATGCTATTCAAGCTGAACTCATCAAGGTAGAAGAAAATGTTGCTACTATATTTTTACCACGATCTGAAATGGAAATGGTCTGGGAAAAACAACTAAAAGATATCATTGTAGTAGCTGGTTTTGAGATTTATGATGCTGAAATAACTCCCCACTATATTTTCACAAAACCTCAAGATACGACTATATCACAAGTTGAAGAAACTACAAATTCAACTTTATATGACTATAGTCCAAAGTTAGCATCTATTCCTTATTCGGAGACTGGATTAAAAGAGAAGTATACCTTTGATAATTTTATCCAAGGGGATGGAAATGTTTGGGCTGTATCAGCCGCTTTAGCTGTCTCTGAAGATTTGGCTCTGACCTATAATCCTCTTTTTATCTATGGAGGACCTGGGCTTGGGAAGACTCACTTATTAAACGCTATTGGAAATGAAATTCTAAAAAATATTCCGAATGCGCGTGTTAAATATATCCCTGCCGAAAGCTTTATCAATGACTTTCTTGACCACCTAAGACTTGGGGAAATGGAAAAGTTCAAAAAGACCTACCGTAGTCTTGATCTTTTGTTAATCGATGATATCCAGTCACTCAGCGGAAAAAAAGTCGCAACTCAGGAAGAATTTTTCAATACCTTTAATGCCCTTCATGACAAACAAAAACAGATTGTCCTAACAAGTGATCGTAGTCCAAAGCACTTAGAAGGACTCGAAGAGAGGCTTGTCACGCGCTTTAGTTGGGGTTTAACACAAACCATTACACCTCCTGATTTTGAAACACGTATTGCCATTTTACAAAGTAAAACAGAACATTTAGGCTACAATTTCCAAAGTGATACTCTAGAATACCTAGCTGGGCAATTTGATTCAAATGTTCGAGATCTTGAGGGAGCCATCAACGACATCACTTTAATTGCCAGAGTAAAAAAAATCAAGGATATCACTATTGATATTGCTGCAGAAGCTATTAGAGCTCGCAAACAAGATGTTAGCCAAATGCTCGTCATCCCAATTGACAAAATCCAAAATGAAGTTGGTAACTTTTATGGTGTTAGTGTCAAAGAAATGAAGGGAAGCAGACGCCTTCAAAATATTGTTTTGGCCCGTCAAGTAGCCATGTATTTATCTAGAGAACTAACAGATAATAGTCTTCCAAAAATTGGTAAAGAATTTGGTGGAAAAGATCATACAACAGTCATTCATGCCCATGCAAAAATTAAATCTTTGATTGATGAAGACGATAATTTACGTTTAGAAATTGAATCAATCAAAAAGAAAATCAAATAACTTGTGGATAACTTTCGCTTTTTTATCTTTTTTATCCACATTTTTTAAACAAGCCAAAAATCTTGATATGACTTACTTTAAGTCTGTTTTCCACAGATTTCACAGACCCTATTATTACTATTATCCTTCTAATACTAAAAATAAATAAAGGAGAATCCATGATTCATTTTTCAATTAATAAAAATTTATTTCTACAAGCCTTAAATACAACTAAGAGAGCTATTAGTTCTAAAAATGCTATTCCTATTTTATCAACTGTAAAAATTGACGTAACCAATGAAGGTGTTACTTTAATTGGTTCAAATGGTCAAATTTCAATTGAAAATTTTATTTCTCAAAAAAATGAAGATGCTGGTTTGTTAATTACTTCTCTAGGTTCAATCCTTCTTGAAGCTTCTTTCTTCATCAATGTGGTATCTAGTCTACCTGATGTGACTCTTGATTTTAAAGAAATTGAACAAAATCAAATTGTTTTAACAAGTGGCAAATCAGAAATTACCCTAAAAGGAAAAGATAGCGAACAATATCCACGAATCCAAGAAATTTCAGCTAGTACTCCTTTAGTTCTTGAAACAAAATTACTCAAGAAAATTATCAATGAAACAGCTTTTGCGGCAAGTACACAAGAAAGTCGTCCAATTTTGACAGGTGTCCACTTCGTATTGAGCCAACACAAGGAGCTAAAAACAGTTGCAACAGACTCTCATCGTCTAAGCCAGAAAAAATTGACTCTTGAGAAAAATAGTGATGATTTTGATGTAGTGGTCCCTAGTCGTTCTCTACGCGAATTTTCAGCGGTATTTACAGATGATATTGAAACGGTAGAGATTTTCTTTGCTAACAATCAAATCCTCTTTAGAAGTGAAAATATTAGCTTCTACACACGTCTGTTAGAAGGTAACTATCCTGACACAGATCGCTTAATTCCAACAGATTTTAACACTACAATTACTTTTGATGTTGTAAACTTACGTCAGTCAATGGAGCGTGCTCGCCTTTTATCAAGTGCGACTCAAAATGGTACTGTGAAGCTTGAAATTAAAGGTGGAGTTGTTAGCGCCCATGTTCACTCTCCAGAAGTTGGTAAAGTAAACGAAGAAATCGATACTGATCAGGTGACTGGTGAAGATTTGACCATTAGTTTCAACCCAACTTATTTGATTGATTCTCTTAAAGCTTTAAATAGCGAAAAGGTGACCATTAGCTTTATCTCAGCTGTTCGTCCATTTACTCTTGTGCCAGCAGATACTGACGAGGACTTCATGCAGCTCATTACACCAGTCCGTACAAATTAAGTGAAAGAGGTTGAGCCTAGCTCGCCTCTTTTATGATATAATCGAAAAAGAAAAGGAGAGTAGTATGTATCAAGTTGGAAATTTTGTTGAAATGAAAAAACCACACGCTTGTACCATCAAGTCGACTGGTAAAAAGGCTAATCGTTGGGAAATTACACGTGTAGGAGCAGATATCAAAATAAAATGCAGTAATTGTGACCATGTTGTCATGATGGGGCGCTATGATTTTGATCGAAAAATGAATAGAATTATTGACTAAGAAGCCTTAGTTAGAGGGTTAGCAAGTTTTCCCTTTTTGTGTTATAATATTAGGGATTGAAATGAAAACGGAGAATGAAAAAATATGGCTTTAACAGCAGGTATCGTTGGTTTGCCAAACGTTGGTAAATCAACACTATTTAATGCAATTACAAAAGCAGGAGCAGAGGCAGCGAACTACCCATTTGCGACTATTGATCCAAACGTTGGAATGGTGGAAGTTCCAGATGAACGCCTACAAAAACTAACTGAAATGATTACTCCTAAAAAGACAGTGCCAACAACATTTGAATTTACAGATATTGCAGGGATTGTAAAAGGAGCTTCAAAAGGAGAAGGGCTAGGAAATAAATTCTTGGCTAATATTCGTGAAGTAGATGCGATTGTTCACGTAGTTCGTGCTTTTGATGATGAAAATGTCATGCGTGAGCAAGGACGTGAAGATGCTTTTGTGGATCCACTGGCAGATATTGATACCATTAACCTAGAGTTGATTCTTGCTGACTTAGAATCAGTTAATAAGCGCTATGCGCGTGTAGAAAAGATGGCACGTACGCAAAAAGATAAAGAATCAGTGGCAGAATTCAATGTCCTTCAAAAGATTAAACCAGTACTTGAAGATGGAAAATCAGCTCGCACCATCGAATTTACAGATGAAGAACAAAAGGTTGTCAAAGGTCTCTTCCTTTTGACGACTAAACCAGTTCTTTATGTAGCGAATGTAGATGAGGATGTAGTTTCAGATCCAGACTCTATCGACTATGTCAAACAAATTCGTGAATTTGCAGCGACAGAAAATGCTGAAGTTGTCGTTATTTCTGCGCGTGCTGAGGAAGAAATTTCTGAGTTAGACGAAGAAGACAAGCAAGAGTTTCTTGAAGCTCTTGGTTTGACAGAATCAGGCGTTGACAAGTTGACTCGTGCAGCTTACCACTTACTTGGACTTGGAACTTACTTCACAGCTGGTGAAAAAGAAGTTCGCGCTTGGACCTTTAAGCGTGGTATGAAGGCTCCTCAAGCAGCCGGTATTATCCACTCAGACTTTGAAAAAGGCTTTATTCGTGCAGTAACCATGTCATATGAGGATCTAGTGAAATACGGTTCTGAAAAGGCTGTAAAAGAAGCTGGACGCTTGCGTGAAGAAGGAAAAGAATATATCGTCCAAGACGGCGATATCATGGAATTCCGCTTTAATGTCTAAAAAATTTAATGAATAGTATCAATTAGGTTGGAAAAAAATTCCAACCCTTTTGGCTTTTGAAAGGAAAAATAAATGACAAAATTACTTGTAGGCTTGGGAAATCCAGGAGATAAATATTTTGAAACAAAACACAATGTTGGTTTTATGTTGATTGACCAACTAGCGAAGAAACAGAATGTCACTTTTACACACGATAAGATATTTCAAGCTGACCTAGCATCTTTTTTCTTCAATGGAGAAAAAATTTATCTTGTCAAACCAACGACATTTATGAATGAAAGTGGAAAAGCTGTTCATGCTTTATTGACTTACTATGGTTTGGATATTGAAGATTTACTCATCATTTACGATGATCTTGATATGGAAGTTGGAAAGATTCGTTTAAGAGCAAAGGGTTCAGCAGGTGGACATAATGGTATCAAGTCTATTATTCAACATATTGGAACCCAGGCTTTTAATCGTGTTAAAATTGGAATTGGAAGACCAAAAAATGGCATGTCAGTTGTTAACCATGTTTTGAGTAAGTTTGACAAGGATGATTATATTGGTATTTTACAGTCTATTGACAAGGTTGACGATGCTGTAAATCACTATTTACAAGAGAAAAATTTTGAAAAAACGATGCAGAGGTATAACGGATAAATGGTATCCTTATTAGATTTATTCTCAGAAAATGATCAGATAAAAAAATGGCATCAAAATCTGACAGATAAGAAAAGACAATTAATGTTAGGCTTGTCAACTTCTACAAAAGCTTTAGCAATTGCTAGTAGTTTGAGACAGGAAGATAAGATTGTGTTATTGACATCAACTTATGGAGAAGCAGAAGGACTTGTTAGTGATCTTATCTCTGTTTTGGGTGAGGAATTGGTCTATCCATTTTTGGTAGATGACTCCCCTATGGTCGAGTTTTTGATGTCTTCACAAGAAAAAATCATTTCACGGGTTGAAGCCTTGCGTTTTTTGACTGATTCATCTAAGAAAGGAATTTTAGTTTGTAATATAGCAGCAAGTCGATTGTTTTTACCTTCTCCCAATGTATTTAAAGATAGTATTGTAAAAATATCAGTTGGTGAAGAATATGAACAACATGCGCTTATCCATCAGTTAAAGGAAATTGGCTATCGAAAAGTTACTCAAGTACAGAGCCAAGGAGAATTTAGTCTGCGAGGAGATATTTTAGATATTTTTGAAATATCTCAGTTAGAACCTTGCCGAATTGAGTTTTTTGGTGATGAAGTAGATGGAATTCGTACTTTTGAAGTCGAAACACAATTATCGAAAGAAAATCGGACAGAACTCACCATCTTTCCAGCTAGCGACATGCTTTTGAAAGAAAAGGATTATCAACGAGGTCAGTCAGCTTTAGAAAAGCAAATTTCAAAAACTTTATCGCCTATTTTAAAATCATACTTAGAAGAAATTCTTTCAAGTCTTCATCAAAGACAAGTACATTTAGATTCACGGAAGTTTTTATCTTTGTGCTATGAAAAAACATGGACTGTATTTGATTATATTGAAAAAGATACGCCAATATTCTTTGATGATTACCAGAAATTGATGAATCAGTATGAAGTCTTTGAAAGAGAATTAGCGCAATACTTTACAGAAGAGTTACAGAATAGTAAAGCATTTTCTGGGATGCAGTATTTTGCAGATACTGAGCAAGTCTATAAAAAACAAAGTCCGGTGACCTTTTTTTCTAATCTGCAAAAGGGGTTAGGAAATCTCAAGTTTGACCAAATTTATCAATTTAATCAATATCCCATGCAGGAGTTTTTCAATCAATTTTCTTTTCTAAAAGAAGAAATTGAACGATATAAAAAAATGGACTACACTATTATCTTGCAGTCTAGCAATTCAATGGGAAGTAAAACATTGGAGGATGTTTTAGAGGAATACAAGATTAAATTGAATTCTAAAGATAAGTCAAATATCTGTAAAGAATCTGTAAATTTAATTGAGGGTAATCTCAGACATGGTTTTCATTTTGTAGATGAAAAAATTCTCTTGATTACTGAACATGAGATTTTTCAAAAGAAATTAAAACGTCGTTTTCGAAGACAACATGTTTCAAACGCAGAGAGATTAAAAGATTACAGTGAACTTGAAAAAGGAGATTACGTTGTTCACCATATCCATGGAATTGGTCAATATTTAGGAATTGAAACAATTGAAATCAAAGGGATTCACCGTGATTATGTTAGTGTTCAATACCAAAACGGGGATCAAATCTCTATCCCAGTAGAACAGATTCATCTACTGTCTAAATATGTTTCAAGTGATGGGAAAGCTCCTAAACTCAATAAATTAAATGATGGTCATTTTAAAAAAGCCAAGCAAAAAGTTAAGAACCAGGTAGAGGATATAGCAGACGATTTAATCAAACTCTATTCTGAGCGTAGTCAGTTGAAGGGCTTTGCTTTCTCAGCTGATGATGAAGAGCAAGATGCTTTTGATGATGCCTTCCCTTATGTTGAAACGGATGATCAACTTCGTAGTGTTGAGGAAATCAAGAGAGATATGCAGGCTTCTCAGCCAATGGATCGACTTTTAGTTGGGGATGTTGGTTTTGGAAAGACTGAAGTTGCTATGCGTGCAGCCTTTAAGGCAGTCAATGATCACAAACAGGTGGTCGTTCTAGTTCCGACGACGGTTTTAGCGCAACAGCACTATACGAATTTTAAGGAACGATTCCAAAATTTTGCAGTTAATATTGATGTGTTGAGTCGCTTTAGAAGTAAAAAAGAGCAGACTGAAACACTTGAAAAATTAAAGAACGGTCAAGTCGATATTTTGATTGGAACACATCGTGTTTTGTCAAAAGATGTTGTGTTTTCTGATTTAGGATTGATGATTATTGATGAGGAACAGCGATTTGGTGTCAAGCATAAAGAAACCTTGAAAAAGTTGAAGAAACAAGTGGATGTCCTAACCTTGACAGCAACACCAATTCCTCGTACGCTTCATATGTCTATGCTGGGAATCAGAGATTTATCTGTTATTGAAACTCCTCCAACAAATCGCTATCCTGTTCAAACCTATGTTTTAGAAAAAAATGATAGTGTCATTCGTGATGCTGTCTTACGTGAAATGGAGCGTGGAGGTCAAGTTTACTATCTTTACAACAAAGTTGACACGATTGACCAGAAGGTTTCAGAATTACAGGAGTTGATTCCAGAGGCTTCGATTGGGTATGTTCATGGACAAATGAGTGAAATTCAGTTGGAAAATACTCTATTGGACTTTATTGAAGGTCAGTATGATATTTTGGTGACGACTACTATTATTGAGACAGGGGTGGACATTCCAAATGCCAATACCTTATTTATTGAAAATGCGGATCATATGGGCTTGTCAACCTTGTATCAATTAAGAGGAAGAGTTGGACGTAGTAATCGTATTGCTTACGCCTATCTCATGTATCGTCCAGAAAAATCAATCAGTGAAGTCTCTGAAAAGAGATTAGAAGCAATCAAAGGATTTACAGAATTGGGCTCCGGATTTAAGATTGCTATGCGAGATCTTTCGATTCGTGGAGCAGGAAATCTTTTAGGGAAATCCCAGTCTGGTTTCATTGATTCTGTTGGTTTTGAATTGTATTCGCAGTTACTAGAGGAAGCTATTGCTAAACGAAACGGTAATTCTAATGCAAGAACCAAAGGGAATGCCGAATTGATTTTACAAATTGATGCTTATCTTCCTGATACTTATATTTCTGATCAACGACATAAGATTGAAATTTACAAGAAAATTCGTCAAATTGACAACCGTGTCAATTATGAAGAGTTACAAGAAGAGTTAATGGACCGCTTTGGAGAATACCCAGATGTAGTAGCCTATCTTTTAGAGATTGGTTTGGTCAAGTCATATTTGGACAAGGTCTTTGTTCAACGTGTGGAAAGAAAAGATAATAAAATTACAGTTCAATTTGAAAAAATTACTCAGCGAGTGTTCTTGGCTCAAGATTATTTTAAAGCTTTATCCACAACGAAGTTAAAAGCAGCAATAGCTGAGAATAAAGGATTAATGGAAGTTGTATTTGATGTTCGAAACAAGAAGGACTATGAAATTTTAGAAGGTCTGCTGATTTTTGGAGAAAGTTTATTAAAGATAAAAGAGTTGAAAGACGGCAATTCCCTATAACATTTTTCTTCTATAAAGTGGATAAAAATGGTACAATAATAATTTGAGGTAATAAAGATGAGATTAGACAAATATTTAAAAGTATCACGAATTATCAAGCGTCGTACAGTCGCAAAAGAAGTGGCAGATAAAGGCAGAATTAAAGTAAATGGAATTTTGGCTAAAAGTTCAACGGATTTGAAAGTTAATGACCAAGTTGAAATTCGCTTTGGTAATAAGTTGCTACTTGTAAAAGTACTGGAGATGAAAGATAGTACAAAAAAAGAAGATGCAGCGGGCATGTATGAAATTATCAGTGAAACACGGGTAGAAGAAAATGTCTAAGAATATTGTACAATTGAATAATTCTTTTATTCAAAATGAGCATCAACGTCGTCGCTATCTGATGAAGGAACGACAAAAACGGAATCGTTTTATGGGGTGGGTATTGATTTTGATTATGCTGTTATTTATTTTGCCAACTTTTAATTTAGCGCAGAGCTATCAGCAATTACTCCAAAGACGTCAGCAATTAGCAGACTTGCAAACTCAGTATCGAACTTTGAGTGATGAAAAGAATAAGGAGACAGCATTTGCTACCAAGTTGAAAGACGAGGATTATGCTGCCAAATATACACGAGCGAAGTACTATTATTCTAAGTCTAGAGAAATAGTTTATACGATTCCTGACTTGCTTCAAAGGTGATAAGATGGAAAATTTATTAGATGTAATTGAGCAATTTTTGAGTTTATCTGATGAAAAGCTGGAAGAGCTAGCTGATAAAAATCAATTATTGCGTTTACAAGAAGAAAAGGAAAGGAAGAATGCGTAAATTCTTAATTATTTTGTTGCTACCGAGTTTTTTGACCATTTCAAAAGTTGTTAGCACAGAAAAAGAAGTCGTCTATACTTCGAAAGAAATTTATTACCTTTCACAATCTGACTTTGGTATTTATTTTAGAGAAAAGCTAAATTCTCCTATGGTTTATGGAGAAGTTCCTATTTATGCGAATGAAGATTTAGTTGTAGAATCTGGAAAATTAACTCCAACAACAAGTTTCCAAATAACTGAGTGGCGCTTAAATAAACAAGGAATTCCAGTATTTAAGTTATCCAACCATCAATTTATAGCTGCGGACAAACGATTTTTATATGACCAGTCAGAGGTAACTCCTACAATAAAAAAAGTATGGTTAGAATCTGACTTTAAACTGTATAACAGTCCTTATGATTTAAAAGAGGTGAAATCATCCTTATCAGCTTATTCTCAGGTATCAATCGATAAGACCATGTTTGTAGAAGGAAAAGAATTTCTACATATTGATCAGGCTGGATGGGTAGATAAGGAATCAACTTCTGAAGAAGATAACCGGATGAGTAAAGTCCAAGAAATGTTATCTGAAAAATATCAGAAAGATTCTTTCTCTATTTATGTTAAGCAACTGGCTACTGGAAAAGAAGCTGGTATCAATCAAGATGAAAAGATGTATGCGGCTAGTGTTTTAAAACTCCCTTATCTCTACTATACGCAAGAAAAAATAAATGAGGGTCTGTATCAGTTAGATACGACTGTAAAATACGTATCAGCAGTTAATGATTTTCCAGGTTCTTATAAACCAGAGGGAAGTGGTAGTCTTCCTAAAAAAGAGGATAATAAAGAATATTCTCTAAAAGATTTAATTACGAAAGTATCAAAAGAATCTGATAATGTAGCTCATAACATATTGGGATATTACATTTCAAATCAATCAGATGCAACATTTAAGTCCAAGATGTCTGCTATTATGGGAGATGATTGGGATCCAAAAGAAAAATTGATTTCTTCTAAAATGGCTGGAAAAGTCATGGAAGCTATTTATAATCAAAATGGATTTGTATTGGAGTCTTTGACTAAAACAGATTTTGATAATCAGCGCATTGCCAAAGGTGTTTCTGTGAAGGTCGCCCATAAAATTGGGGATGCGGACGAATTTAAGCATGATACGGGTGTTGTCTATGCAGATTCTCCATTTGTTCTTTCTATTTTTACTCAGAATTCTGATTATGATACGATTTCTCAGATAGCCAAAGATGTTTATGAGGTTCTAAAATGAGAGAACAAGATTTTTTAAATCATTTTCTCAAGAAGGGATATTTCAAAAAGCATACTAAGGTGGTGCTAGCTCTTTCTGGTGGGTTAGATTCTATGTTTCTATTTAAGGTATTATCTACTTATCAAAAAGAGTTAGAAATTGAATTGATTCTAGCTCATGTTAATCATAAGCAGAGAGTAGAATCAGATTGGGAAGAAAAGGAATTAAGGAAGTTGGCTGCTGAAGCAGAACTTCCTATTTATATCAGCAATTTTTCAGGAGAATTTTCAGAAGCGCATGCACGAAATTTTCGTTATGATTTTTTTCAACAGGTCATGAAAAAGACAGGTACGACAGCCTTAGTCACTGCCCACCATGCAGATGACCAGGTGGAAACGATTTTGATGCGTTTGATTCGAGGCACTCGTTTGCGCTATCTATCAGGAATTAAGGAGAAGCAAGTGGTCGGAGATATAGAAATTCTTAGGCCCTTCTTGCATTTTCAGAAAAAAGACTTTCCACCCATTTTTCACTTTGAAGATATATCAAATCAGGAAAATCATTATTTTCGCAATCGTATTCGAAATTCTTATTTACCAGAATTAGAAAAAGAAAATCCTAGACTTAGAGATGCAATCTTAAGTATCGGAAATGAAATTTTAGATTATGACCTAGCTATAGCTGAATTATCTAACAATATTGATGTGGAAAATTTACAACAGTTATTTTCTTATTCTGAGTCAACACAAAGAGTTTTACTCCAAACTTATCTGAATCGTTTTCCAGATTTGAATCTTACAAAAGCTCAGTTTGAAGAAGTTAGGCAAATTTTAAAAACTAAAAGCCAGTATTGTCATCCGCTTAAAAATGGCTATGAATTGATAAAAGAGTACCAACAGTTTCAGATTTGTAAAATCAGTCCGCAGGCTGATGAAAAGGAAGATGAACTTGTGTTACACTATCAAAATCAGGTAGCTTATCAAGGATACACATTTTCCTTTGGAATTCCATTAGAAGGTGAATCAATTCAACAAATACCTGTTTCACGCGAAACATCCATACACATTCGTCATCGAAAACCTGGAGATGTTTTGATTCAAAATGGGCATAGAAAAAAACTCAGACGTTTATTTATTGATTTGAAAATCCCTATGGAAAAGAGAAAATCTGCTCTTATTATTGAGCAATTTGGAGAAATTGTCTCAATTTTGGGAATTGCGACCAGTAATTTGAGTAAAAACACGAAAAATGATATAATGAACACTGTACTTTATATAGAAAAAATAGATAGGTAAAAAAATGTTAGAAAACGATATTAAAAAAATCCTCGTTTCACACGATGAAATTACAGAAGCTGCTAAAAAATTAGGTGCTCAACTCACTAAAGACTATGCAGGAAAAAATCCAATTTTAGTCGGGATTTTAAAAGGATCTATTCCTTTTATGGCTGAATTGGTCAAACATATCGACACACATATTGAAATGGACTTCATGATGGTCTCTAGCTATCATGGTGGAACAGCAAGTAGCGGTGTGATCAATATTAAGCAAGATGTAACTCAAGACATCAAAGGAAGACATGTTTTATTTGTAGAAGATATCATTGATACAGGTCAAACTTTGAAGAATTTGCGAGATATGTTTATTGCAAGAGAAGCAGCCTCTGTTAAAATTGCAACCTTATTGGATAAACCAGAGGGACGTGTTGTAGAAATTGAGGCAGACTATACCTGCTTTACTATTCCAAATGAGTTTGTAGTAGGTTATGGGTTAGACTACAAAGAAAATTATCGTAACCTTCCTTATGTTGGAGTATTGAAAGAAGAAGTGTATTCAAATTAGAAAGAACAATTTTTAATGAAAAAACAAAATAATGGTTTAATTAAAAATCCTTTTCTATGGTTATTACTTATTTTTCTCCTAGTTACAGGTTATCAGTATTTTAGTACAGGTAGTGTTGCAGGGAAAAGTGAGCAAATTAATTATACAGAATTGGTAAAAGAAATTACCGATGACAATGTAAAAGAATTGACTTACCAACCAAATGGTAGTGTTATCGAAGTTTCGGGTGTCTATAAAAATCCTAAAACAAGTAAAGAAGAAACAGGTATCCAGTTCTTTTCTCCTTCTGCTACAACAGTAGAGAAATTTTCAAGTATTATTCTTCCTTCTGATACTACAGTATCCGAATTGCAAAAACTTGCTTCTGACCATAAAGCGGAAGTAACTGTTAAGCATGAAAGTTCAAGTGGTATGTGGATTAATATTCTTGTATCTATTGTGCCATTCGGTATTCTATTCTTCTTCCTATTCTCTATGATGGGAAATATGGGAGGAAATAATAGTCGTAACCCAATGAGTTTTGGACGTAGCAAGGCTAAAGCTGCAAATAAAGAAGATATTAAAGTAAGATTTTCAGATGTTGCTGGAGCTGAAGAAGAAAAACAAGAACTAGTTGAAGTTGTTGAGTTCTTAAAAGATCCAAAACGATTCACAAAACTTGGAGCCCGTATTCCAGCAGGTGTTCTTTTGGAGGGACCTCCGGGAACAGGTAAAACTTTGCTTGCTAAGGCAGTAGCCGGAGAAGCTGGTGTTCCATTCTTTAGTATCTCAGGTTCTGACTTTGTAGAAATGTTTGTCGGAGTTGGGGCTAGTCGTGTTCGTTCTCTTTTTGAAGATGCTAAAAAAGCAGCACCAGCTATCATCTTTATCGATGAAATTGATGCTGTTGGCCGTCAACGTGGAGTCGGTCTCGGCGGAGGTAATGATGAACGTGAGCAAACCTTGAACCAACTTTTGATTGAAATGGATGGTTTTGAGGGAAATGAAGGGATTATTGTCATCGCTGCGACAAACCGTTCAGATGTACTTGACCCTGCCCTCTTGCGTCCAGGACGTTTTGATAGAAAAGTATTAGTTGGTCGCCCTGATGTTAAAGGTCGTGAAGCAATCTTGAAAGTTCATGCTAAAAATAAACCTTTGGCAGACGATGTTGATTTGAAATTAGTGGCCCAACAAACCCCAGGTTTTGTTGGAGCAGATTTAGAGAATGTCTTGAATGAAGCTGCTCTAGTTGCTGCTCGTCGCAATAAATCGATAATTGATGCTTCAGATATTGATGAAGCAGAAGACAGAGTTATTGCTGGTCCTTCTAAGAAAGATAAGACAGTTTCACAAAAAGAACGTGAATTGGTTGCCTATCATGAGGCAGGACATACCATTGTTGGTCTAGTCTTATCGAATGCCCGCGTTGTCCATAAGGTTACAATTGTACCACGTGGTCGTGCAGGTGGTTACATGATTGCACTTCCTAAGGAAGATCAAATGCTTCTATCTAAAGAAGATATGAAAGAGCAATTGGCTGGCTTAATGGGTGGACGTGTAGCCGAAGAAATTATCTTTAATGTCCAAACTACAGGAGCTTCAAACGACTTTGAACAGGCGACACAAATGGCGCGTGCAATGGTTACAGAGTACGGTATGAGTGAAAAACTTGGTCCAGTTCAATATGAAGGAAATCATGCCATGTTTGGTGCACAAAGTCCTCAAAAATCAATTTCAGAACAAACAGCTTATGAAATTGATGAGGAGGTTCGTTCATTATTGAATGAAGCACGAAATAAAGCTGCTGAAATTATTCAGTCAAATCGTGAAACTCACAAGTTGATTGCAGAAGCACTATTGAAATACGAAACATTGGATAGTACACAAATTAAATCTCTTTATGAAACAGGAAAGATGCCTGAAACAGTAGAAGAGGAATCTCATGCACTATCTTATGATGAAGTAAAGTCAAAAATGAATGACGAAAAATAACCCAAAGAGAGGCGTGTCCTCTCTTTTTTGTGCAGTTGAGGAGCTAAAGGGTGCAGAATGGATGAAATGTGCCAAAAGTGTTTCTAAATCTGTTAGACTGTATCTAGAAAGGGGGAAGCTTATGCTTAAAAAAATGTATGAAGAAGTCCAAGGAATTGTATATAAGTGTAGAAATAAATATTATCTTCATTTATGGGAGTTATCAGATTGGGATCAAGAGGGAATGATATGCCTGCATGAATTGATCAGTAGAGAAGAAGGATTAGTAGAAGATATCCCTCGTTTAAGGAAATATTTCAAAACCAAGTTCCGGAATCGGATTCTAGATTATCTCCGTAAACAAGAAAGTCAAAAACGTAGATATGATAAAGAACCTTATGAAGAAGTGGGTGAGATAAGTCATCGTATAAGCGAAGGAGGTCTCTGGCTAGATGACTATTATCTCTTTCATGAAACACTAAGAGATTATAGAAACAAACAAACTAAAGAGCAACAAGAAGAATTAGAACGCGTCTTAAGAAATGAACGTTTCCGAGGGCGTCAAAGCGTGCTAAGGGACTTGCGTATTGTGTTTAAAGAGTTTGATATCTGTAGCCGGTAAGAAGCTATGCAAAAAAAATGAAAAAAATTAGAAAAAGTAGTTGACAAAAAACAAAAAGCCGGTATAATAGTAAGAGTTGAAAATAACAACTCTGGTCCGTTGGTCAAGGGGTTAAGACACCGCCTTTTCACGGCGGTAACACGGGTTCGAATCCCGTACGGACTATGGTATGTTGCAGTTGAGACACTTGATGAAAAAAAGTTAAAAAAGTTTCAAAAAAGT
>CAJNDO010000007.1 GCA_905221545.1 bacterium
ATCATCATAAGTTAATTTCATAATAAAAGCACCCCAAAAGTTAGATTTTTTCTGTCTAACTTTTGGGGTGCAGTTCATTTCAGCTGTTGCTTTTTATATTTCATTTAATCTGAGTTAGTAGTGATTGGTCAATCCACCACAAATGATATCCTCATCAACAATCCTTTCTATCCACTAACTTTTGGATATAGGCTATCCTCCTAAGATTTGCTTTCATGAGTTAGATAAGATCAATATCCTTAATCCTTGTCTGCTTCATTTTCTTTTACGAGATCTTTTTGTGAATCCTTTTCAGAGAGTTTTTGATCGATATACTTGTTAATGGTTTCATAAAATTCCTTGGTCGTATCACTGTCTAATTTTGTCGAATTATGGACTTGATTGACTTTCAATTGAACAGATTGAATACCGTAAGAGGCTTGTTTTTGGTGGATCGTTTCTAATTCTTCTTCTGAAATCGGATCTCCAACAACCGTCAAGACTAATTCATTGTCCCTTGACTTATAGACTTGATTAATGACCGTGTGATTGGCGAATTCTTTTCCTACGAACTGTTTGATTCCTTCTTTTCGCGCTTGATCTATCGTCAAAGTTACTGCTGAATAGCTGGCTGGAAGAATCAATAATACAATCAAGGATATCAACCCAATTCTCATTTTAATGTTTAGCTCTTTAAATGAACTTAAGGGAGATTTCCTCATCAAAATTCTTGTTCCAACAATATTTGTTAGCATGATGAAGACACAGTTGATCAAGAAAAGATAGAGAGCCCCAAATAAAAATCGTACATTTCCATTAGCTAAACCATAACCTGCAGTACAGATAGGTGGCATTAGAGCTGTTGCAATAGCTACTCCTGGCACAATATTGTTTGCTTCTTTTTTCCTTGACCCAATTACACCTGCTATCCCACCAGCAATAGCTATGAGAACATCCCAAATGGTTGGAGAGGTTCGTGCAATCAATTCGCTACTTGCATAAGATAAGGGAGAAATCCAGAAATACAGAGTCGAGACAAGCAAGCTGACCAATACTTGAGTAAATAAAACCTCTAAAGATTGCTTGATTAAACGCGTATCAAAAATAGCTAAACCGAATCCCAGTCCAACAATCGACGTCATAAGAGGGGAAATCAACATGGCTCCAATAATGACAGCTGTTGAATTCATATTTAAACCTATAGAGGCAATAAAAATCGCACACATCAAAATCACTGTATCTCTTAATCGAACATGAAGGTCATCATATAATTTCTCACGATATTCACGTGTTGAATAGTTTCCGTTCATTGGTTACTCCTTTTATTTCATATAATCTTGTTTCTGCATGGATGATGGTAGATAGACTTCTGTCCAATCTTACATATTTTTAATTCTCACCTGTTATTCTGTTGAAAATTATCCTCTAAGTATCCGTCAGTCCATTCTTAACATTATATCAAAAATTTTACAGTCTTTCTCTGAGGAAATCTATCAATTGAATAGATATATGAAGCAAGAAATTTTTGTTTCCTTATCCGAAGAAGGAAAAACGGTATCTCCTGAACCTTGATACTACTATGCGTTTTATTCTTTATAATTTAGCTATTTCAAAATTACAAGTTCTCCATTCTTAATTTCCCAAACTTGGTCAAACTTACTTAATAATTCGTTTTGGCGATGTAAAGTAACAATGACGGCACTTGGTAGTTCCAGAACTCTTTCCAATTCCATTTTAAACTGATTAGTATCCAAGGCAGAGAAAGGTTCGTCTAGGATAAGCAATGGATTTTTACGATTTTCCTCACGATTTAAATACATTCGTTGTTGCTGACCACCTGAAAGGGATTGTGGTGGAATTTTTTCAAATTCTTCTTCTCTGAATTTTGCATCGAAACTATTGAATAGCGTTACATTATTTTCATAACTCGAAATAAATGTATGTTCTTGTTGCAGAATCATACCGAATCTTCCCCAAAGATGGTCCAGAACAAGCCCATCTAGCACAATTTGTCCTTCAAAATCTTCATCTGTTCCATTTAAAATGTTGAGCAGACTACTTTTTCCAGACCCATTCTTACCAATAAGCGCAATTTTATCCCCTTTTTGAATCGTAGCGGAAGTAATTATCAATTTTGATTCTCCCAGTTGTTTGGAAATGTTTTTCAAAGTAATCGTATCAAAAGAATGTTGAGGTGCTTGAACTGAAACGGGTCTCCCAACAATGTTTTGAAAACTCTTGATTACAGGCTTTACGGACTCTAACATTTGTAAATCATAAAGGATTTCCTGTATTGGTTCAGAAAAAGCATTAATATATCCGAAACTCGCCACCACCTCAGGAATACCGAGTTGCTGGTGAGATAGAGAGTAGGCTAAATAAATAAACAGAACAAGACTAATGAATTCAAAAGAAACACCTGTCAATAAGATGCCTGTAATTTTTGTCAAACCATACTTAAAATACTTATCCTGCAAATTCTTTAGAGAAGTCTTTTGTTGATTCAAAAAATGCGACATAGTTAGTTTATTTACCAAATGATGTCCCATGAGCAAATCCTCCAAAGTTCGATAGTAATCTCCTTGTTTTTTCAAGTAAACCTGTCTACGATTAGCGGTCAACTTCCCAACGATTTTAGGAATTTGAATACTAATTCCAGTAGAAAAGATTAAAATCAGTGATACAATAGGATTAATTGTTCTGCTAATAATGAAAGCGTAAATGATGATACGTAAAATTTGTTTGATAAAACTCATCAATGGAGGAAGGTAATCCTTTTCCAACGAATCTAGGTCATTAGATTGATAGGAAATATACTCTGCTACTGTTTTCTGCTTGAAATCGTGGTGACTGAGTCCCAGAAGTGAACGAAACCACTCATTTTTCAAAGTAGTCGAAAAGATAATCCCCTGCTTCCAATCAAGTATCATTTGGATATAGTTACAACTCAAATAGCCTGCCACTGACATAGAGTAACCATATAGAGCTACTTGATAATCCCCTTTGATTAATGCCTGCGTGAAATACGGTAACAAAGCTGTGCAGATATTCGATATTACACCAAAAAGAAAATTAAAGAAGAGATACCATCTAATAGTTTTAAGATATGGTAGCATATACGATACTCCTTGCTAATGCGTTTTTTTACATATCGCAGAACAATCTCTACTATTCCCTATTTCAGATAGTGCGATACTCGGACATTGAGTGCAATAATTGTAAATCACACAAGTACTGCAGTTTTTACTATCATTCAAAATATGATTTGCTATTTTGTAAAATATAGGTCTATCCCATGTTTCTTTGATAGATGTAAAATGAATATTTCCAATACTTCTATTGAAAGTAAGCTTTTTCAGTTTTTCTAACGATTTAGGCTATTTCGTGACACACCCACAATCCGTGAAAATTCTAGTTATATCAGATTATGTGATTTTCGTAAGAATTTTATATTGTCTCCAATCATGGCAGTCTCCTTTTACTTGATAAAACTATTATAACATTTAGAAATTAAAAACTGGTTCAAAATCAATAGAATGTGTGTATTCGATACATTCAATAATTCTTTGGAAACAGTTCTACACCAGTTACACAAATATATATGCACCTATCTCATTCAAAATAAAAAGAAAGCTGCAGTTCTTTTAATCCTGTATCAACGATTCATTCTGAAATCGAATAGGAGACATTTCCCAAATCTACAATTCACTTCATCTCAAATTAATTTTTGTAATTCACCCTTAGTTTATAGATTTTATGCTCAACAAAAGTATAAAGCATACAAAACTTCACTTTGAACCAGTATTTATACTATATTCCGTATTAAAAATTCTATTATTCGTTTTGTAAAAAGCAGTCTTCAAATATCCTGAAATATAGCAAAAAGAGATTGGGTAAAAACTCATTGTCTCTTCTCACTCAAGGACTAAGTTCACTTGAGCAAACTGAATCCGTACTATCGTTCCTTTTCCAACCTCAGACTCAATAAGAATCTGATGACCCAGTTCTTCAGAAATTTTCTTAGATAGGTAAAGGCCAAGTCCAGAGGACTGCTGGGTTAGGCGACCATTGTAGCCTGAAAAGCCACGTTCAAAGACTCGGAGAACATCACTGTTTTTTATCCCGATTCCCGTATCCTTGATACAAAGCTCTTGCCCGTCCATATAAATCTCCAGACCACCTTCCTTGGTGTACTTGAGACTGTTTGAGATGATTTGCTCAATAACCACTAGCAGCCACTTTTTATCCGTCACGATTTCTTTATCAAGGTCATGTAGATTGACGCTCAAACCTTTTTGAATAAAGAAAAGGGCATATTTACGAAGTATTTCCTTGACCAAGTCTTCAATTTGAACCTGCTTTAAGACCAAATCATCATGGAAACTTTCTAAACGCAGGTACTGCAAGACTAGATTTGTATAGGAGTCTATCTTGAAAATTTCCTGTTCTAGCTGCTGCTTCAGTTGGCGATCGGCTACTTCTGCAACTAAGAGTTGACTAGCTGCAATGGGCGTCTTAATCTGGTGGACCCATAAGGTATAGTAATCCAGCAAATCCGTCAGTTTTCTTTCTGCATCTGACCTCTGCTGGTAGAGTTCCATCTCACGCGCTTCTAATTTTTCTGCTAAAGCTCTTTCCAATGGAGATTTAGCTTCCCTTTCCCCGTAGAGAATTTCCTGACGATAGACCTGCATTTCCACCAATATGTCCCAAGCGAAAAATAAGATGGTTACAAAGCAACACAAGAGGAAAAAGTAGAGAAAGTAAATTCCTAAACTGGCAAATAAAAACTGAAAAAGCAAAACTAGAAATGCCAAAGCCAGCAGATAGACAAACAGACGACTACGGGAACGCAGATAGGCTAGAAAAAATTGTTTCCAATCAAGCATGCTTCAGACCGTACCCTATTCCTTTCTTGGTTTCGATAAATCCTACCAAGCCCTGCTCTTCCAACTTTTTACGCAATCGAGCCACATTGACAGAGAGGGTATTATCATCGATGAAAAAGTCACTGTTCCAAAGTTCCCGCATCAAGTCATCGCGCGCTACGATATTGCCCGCATGCTCAAACAAAACGCGTAAAATCTGGAATTCGTTCTTGGTCAAATTCAAGACTTGCCCTTGATAATGTAAATCCATGGATTTGGTATTGAGAATAACACCGGCATATTCCAGTAAACTCTCGTCACGCCCAAACTCATAGGAACGGCGCAACAAGCCCTGAACCTTGGCGAGAAGAACCTGCTGGTCAAAAGGCTTGGTCACAAAGTCATCCGCCCCCATATTGATTGCCATAACGATATCCATAGCCTGGTCTCTGGAAGACAGAAACATGATAGGCACCTTGGAAATCTTGCGAATTTCCTGACACCAGTGATAACCATTAAACAAGGGCAAACCAATATCCATGAGGACCAGATGAGGCTCCGATTTGACAAAAAGACTCAAAACTTCCATAAAATCTTCTACCAGAACCACTTCAAATCCCCATTCAGAGAGCATTTTCCCGACTTGTTGACGAATAACCTGATCATCTTCTACTAGTAAAATCTTGTGCATGCGCTCCTCCTTTTCTATTATTATAACAGATTTTTCCATGCTCGAAGGTCTGAAACTGAATTTGAAAGAGCTTGTTTTTAGCCATCAAAGAAAGGCAATCCCAGTAGCTAATTTGAGGGAAATTTGATAAGATAAATAAAAAGAAAGGAGCTCTTATGGCCAATATTTTTGATTATCTGAAAGATGTCGCATACGATTCCTTTTACGACCTACCTTTAAATGAATTAGATATTCTAGCCTTAACAGAAGTCACCTACCTCCCCTTTGATAATCTGGTATCAACAAGTCCTCAGCGACTTTTAGACTTGGCACCTCAGGTTCCAAGAGAGCCAAACATGTTGACAAGTAAAAATCGCCTTCAATTATTAGATGAATTGGCTCAACACAAACGCTTCAAAAATTGCAAACTCTCCCATTTTATCAACGACATCGACCCTGAGCTGCAAAAGCAATTTGCGGCTATGACCTACCGCCTCACTCTCGACACCTATCTGATTGTTTTTCGAGGTACAGATGATAGTATTATTGGTTGGAAGGAAGATTTCCACCTGACCTATATGAAGGAAATTCCTGCTCAAAAGCACGCCCTTCGCTATTTAAAGAACTTTTTTGCCCACCATCCTAAGCAAAAGGCCATTCTGGCTGGGCATTCCAAGGGAGGAAATCTCGCCATCTATGCTGCTAGCCAAATCGAACAAAGCTTGCAAGATCAGATTACAGAAGTCTATACTTTTGATGCGCCTGGTCTCCATCAAGAATTGACACAGACTGCAGGTTATCAAAGGATAATGGATAGAACCAAGGTCTTCATTCCACAAGGTTCCATTATCGGTAGGATGCTGGAAATTCCGGCCCACCAAATCATCGTGCACAGTACTGCCTTAGGCGGTATCGCCCAGCACGATACCTTTAGTTGGCATATTGAGGACAAGCGCTTCGTCCAACTGGATAAGACCAACAGTGATAGCCAACAAGTCGACACAACCTTCAAGGAGTGGGTGGCCACAGTCCCTGATGAAGAACTCCAGCTCTATTTCGACCTTTTCTTTGGCACCATTCTAGATGCTGGCATTAGCTCCATTAATGACCTATCTTCCTTCAAGGCTATTGAACACATTCATCATCTCTTTGTCCAAGCTCAATCCCTCACTCCAGAAGAAAAGGAAACCATGGGACGCCTCACCCAATTATTGATTGATACCCGTTACCAAGCTTGGAAGAATAGATAATACCTTTCAAAAATCAAATATATATAAAACAAAAGACCTAGAATACATACTCTCATGTGCATTCTAAGTCTTTTTAAATAGAATCTGACTACCAAAGAATCCCTTTGTAGGCTATCAAAATGAGGGCTAATAGCAGGACATAAAAGGCAAGGAAAAGCCATTTCATTTTGACACAGAGGGCCACGTACTCCCGAATAAAAGCAGATGGTATGTAGTAACCTGCCGTCCTACATCCGAGTCCATCTCCCTTCATATTTAGCTTACGAGCATAGGTACTGGTACGAAAAACATGATAGTCATTAGTAACAAAGAGGAAACAAGGATTTTCAACCAATTGTTCTCCCACTTCTTTTGAAAACAATAAATTCTCATAGGTCGTTCTGGACTTGTCTTCAAGAAGAATGGATTCCATACTGACATCTGTCTCTTCTAAGATATAATTACAAATGGCCTGCGCTTCAGAAATCTTCTCATCTTCTCCTTGACCTCCGCTTGCAATCAGTTTAACATTTGGATTAGGAGAAGCCCTGAAGGCCTCGATTGCCTTATCAATCCGACGCTTGAGTAAGGGTGTCACTCTTTCTCCGTCTAACAAGCCAGCTCCATGAATAATGATAAAGTCATAGCTTTTCTTTTTAGGAATAAACAGGTACAGGATAGAATAAAGCATAAATCCTGCAAAAGCAAAACCGAAAAGAAAATAAGAATAAGTCGTAAAGAGAAATAGGAGATTCAGAAAGTGATTTGTAGAAAATAGCTCATTCCTATCCCACAATCTAAATGACAGGATCCCAAAAAATATCAGGATAACAAAACCAAGTAACATAGAAAGATAATTAGATTTTGAACGTCCTTCTCGTTTCAGTAGGATGACTCCATTATAGATTAAAAAGAGCCCACTTAGAAAAATCAAAAAAGGAAGGAAGACAAAGGTAAATACCAAAAAGAATATGTGAACCTTTTCATATCCATTCTGATAAAAAAAATGGGCCACCGATAAATAAATTGAGATGAGAGACAATAAAAATAAGGCTGGATTCCAAAGACTTCTGTTATCTTTCCAAAATGAAAAGACAAATGCGGCTACAATAATTCCTGTAAAAAGATACATCATTTCCTCCTTTTATAAGTAGATTTTATCATAATTATCCAAAGAGAAAAGAGGGCATCTATCCCTCTCACTCCTTCATCTGACTCTCTGCATCGGCCACGACTTGTTCTAGGCTGGTCTGACCAAGTTCAGCCTCCATAGCTCGCTGGATTCTCTCCAATTTTTGATCCAAAACCTCATGAATATGAGCTCCGACTGGGCAATTTGGATTTGGATTGTCATGGAAACTAAAGAGTTGACCTGTCTTACCAAGACACTCCACCGCCTGATAAACATCTAAAAGACTAATGTCCTTGAGATCCTTAACAATCTCTGTTCCCCCTGTTCCACGCGCTACTGAAATCAGTTCTGCCTTCTTCAACTGGGACAAGGTTTTTCTGATAATGACAGGATTGACCCCAACACTAGCAGCCAGAAAATCACTGGTCACCTTGCTTTCCTTCCCCTTGAGGGCAATAATAATCAGCATATGAGTCGCAATGGTAAATCTACTTGGAATTTGCATCCTCTTCTCCTTTTTACGAGGCATCCCTGCCTCTACTCTTCTTTTTCTTTTATTATACCCTTTTTGGTTGTAATGTCAATCGTTACCACTTTTCAACCAGGCATCTAATTCCCTATCATAGCCCTCTTTCTGCGCCAATTCTCTCAGAAATTCCTGATTATGAGTATGGTGGATACCATTGACCAGACTTTCATAGTAAACCTCAAAATAGGGTAGTTTTAGATCTTTAGCTAGCTGCAATTCAGCTGCCACATCGTAGTCCACCCGTCGGAAATCCATATCTACCAAGCCCTTGTCATCAAACTCCAAAATCATATACTGGGCCCGCAAGTCCTTCCGCAACTGGGCATCCAAAAAGAAAGGCTGCCCAATCGAACCCGGATTGACAATCAATTGCCCCCTAGTCCCGTAACGAAGCAATTGCTGATGAATATGGCCATAAACGGCTATATCGCAGGACGGATTAGTCACCAAGCGGTCAAAATCCTCTTGCGCCCCAGTATGAATCAACTCTCGACCCCAGTTCTTATCAGGCAAATGATGGCTAATTCCCACGGTCAAATCTCCAAACTGACGATGAATCTGAAGAGGTTGATTGTGGAGCAGTTCAATTTCTTCTAGGGAAATTTCCTCTAAAACATACTGGCACTGGCGCAAGAGATAACGTTGGCTGGGACGAGTATTATCCAATTCCTTGCGGACACCATGCCACAAACTGTCTTCCCAGTTTCCCAAAACTCTAGCCGTAATCGGTAGTTGATCCAACAAGTCCAAAATCCTTCTACGCCCTGTCCCTGGCATGAGAATATCTCCCAAAAGCCAGTATTCATCCACTCCTAACTGCCGTGCATCTGCCAAAACAGCCTCCAAAGCGGTAGTATTTCCATGAATATCTGAAAGAAGAGCTATTTTTGTCATATTTATCTCCTCGTTTTTTCTCTTGCAATAAGTATAACATAAAAAGTCACAGCTAGAGAAATCTAGCTTTTTTTGATATACTAGATAAAGATATTAGACAAGAGGAAGCGAATGACCCCGAATAAAGAAGATTATCTAAAATGTATTTATGAAATCGGCATAGACCTGCATAAAATCACCAACAAGGAAATTGCAGCTCGCATGCAAGTCTCTCCCCCTGCCGTAACTGAAATGATTAAACGAATGAAAAGTGAAAACCTCATCCTCAAGGACAAGGAATGTGGCTATCTACTGACAGACCTCGGCCTCAAATTGGTCTCTGAGCTCTATCGTAAGCATCGCTTGATTGAAGTTTTTCTAGTCCATCATCTAGACTATACGAGTGACCAAATTCACGAGGAAGCTGAGGTCTTAGAGCATACTGTCTCTGACCTCTTCGTGGAAAGACTGGATAAACTACTAGGTTTCCCTAAAACCTGCCCCCACGGAGGTACCATTCCTGCAAAAGGAGAACTTCTGGTTGAAATCAATAACCTACCACTAGCTGATATCAAGGAAGCTGGTTCCTACCGTCTGACTCGAGTGCACGATAGCTTTGACATTCTCCATTATCTGGACAAGCACTCACTTCACATCGGAGATCCGCTCCAAGTCAAGCAGTTTGATGGTTTCAGCAACACCTTCACTATCCTTAGTAAAGACGAGGATTTACAAGTGAATATGGACATTGCAAAACAACTCTATGTCGAGAAAATCGACTAATTTCTCAAGTCCCCCACTAACCCTGAAAGTTTAATTTTCAGGGTTTTATTTCTATTATTTGATTTTACTTTCATTTAGTTGTAGAATGTTTGTAAAAAACAAGAAAGATACCTTAAACTATGAAAAAATCACTAAAAATTTTTGCGACATCTAAATGGTTTGACCTCTTCGGAGTTGCTTTAGTCGTTGGAATTGCGATTGCATCTGGCTATCTTAACTCCCGTCTCGACAAATTCGTAGACTGGGGACCATGGACAGCTCTTGTTCCCTTTGGATTTATTTCCGTAACCAACGTTGGGATTTCCATGTTATCCACTCGTTTCACGGGAAAATTAAGCAAATGGGGAAATTACTTTGGCATTGTCAATACGATTTTGTCTGGCACCATTGACTATATCCTTGGAAATAAGGCGGCCATTATCACCTATCCTGTCACCTTCCTCATTTATACCTTTGCTATTAAGAAATGGGAAGCTTCGCAAGAAGGCAGACCTAACCAAATGAGCCAAAAACAGCTAAAATTGGCGGCCATCATCATTTCCATCATCGCCTTCCTCTTTGCCTTTGTGACCAACTATATCGGCTATGGGGGCAAGATGAATCTCCTCGCCTACGTAACAACTATCGCCTTTGCACTTTCCCTCATTGCCAATGCTTTGAATGCATTGAAACTGACAACTCAGTGGGGATTTTGGTTGATTTACAATTTCGTTCAGCTGACAAAGGCTGGCATTCAAGGAAACTTTGCCAATATCGGAAAATACATCTTTTATATCCTCAATGCAATCGGAGCTTTATTTGTCTGGAATGATGAAGAAGTGGAACAATAGGAGGAAACTCAAATAAAGAAATCTAATAGAATCTCCTTACTAAAATTTTTTATCATTTTACTTGTAACTTCCATTCTTTTGGAGTAGAATGAAGCTAGATAAAAGAGGGAGGTCTTGTCATGAAAAATCTCTTTAGAATCCATTTTGCAGCCATCGTAGTCAGCGATTTGCTACTGTTGGTAACTTTCAGACCCCGATACGAACTTTCTTTGGAGAGAGGCCTGATTTTTTGCTTCATTTTCATCCTTGCTCAAGGACTACTGCTATTTCGCTTGGTCAATCGACTTAAAAAACATTTCTCTGAGATTGATCCTCAGATGAACAAAAAAATTCGCCTTTACTACTTAGAGATTCTCTCCACTGACCTACTATTATTTGTCTTTTTAGCTATCACTGGCCCTCAACATTTTTACTCTCTTACTCCAGTCTTTACTTCCTGTCATTCTACTTTTTATTATATAACGGCTAGCCACCTGAGAGAAAACTATCCAGACTTTTACGATAAACACATCTCTTTGTGGAAGTGTCTCTAGGGAAAAGGAGGTTTTATCATGAAAAAAATCATCTTCATCAAAACCATTCAACTTCTTGTCATTGATGGAATCATGCTGGCATTTTTGACATTTAAAGAGGGACTTACTTGGGATTGGATTTTGATTTATAGTGGTTGGCTGATTTTCTTTCACCCTGTGCTATTGACCTATCTTTCTAACCAACTTTGTGACCATTTTAGTCAACTCTATTCCCAGATTAGACCAAGATTCTGGCGCTTTGCCTTACAAATTCTCCTCTGGGATAGCCTGATCATTCTCTCTTTGCTATTTTTAAGTGGTGTCCCACTTTTCCTTCAGGGAAGTCTCCTCATCCTAGGACATCTCATCCCTTCCTATCGTACCTCCCAAAGCTTGAAAACAGACTTCCCCCAAGCCTATCAAGCACCAATTTCATTTTGGAATATTTTATGATAGATGAGAAAACCAAGCCGGCTGGGCTTGGTCTTTCTTATCTATTTTTCGTATCAAGGATAATGGTGACTGGTCCGTCATTGACCAGCTCAACCTGCATATCCGCTCCAAAGATACCTGTCTGAACGGGCACTTCTTGCTCTAATTTTTGATTGAAGGCATCATAGAAGTCTGATGCCATATCAGGCTTAGCTGCGCCTGTAAAGGCTGGACGATTGCCTTTCTTAGTATCCGCAAAAAGGGTAAACTGAGAAATAGAGAGGATTTGTCCTTCAATATCTTTGACAGACAGGTTCATTTTGCCCTCTGCGTCTGAAAAAATCCGCATATTGACAAGCTTTCTCACAGCATAATCCAAATCTTCCTCTTGGTCCTCTGGTCCAACACCAACCAGCAATAAGAGGCCCTGATTGATTTTCCCCTGAACCTGACCTTCGATACTCACTTGGGCTTTTTTAACCCGTTGGATAATGATTTTCATAATAGCCTTTCTAGTAAGATATCGGACAATTAGCCGTTGGTTCTTTTGACAGAATAAACTTCTGGCACACTCTTAATCTTGTCCACGACCGTAGTCAGTGTAGAGAGGTTGGCAATGCCAAAGGACACATGGATATTGGCAAATTTCATATCCTTGGTTGGTTGGGCGTTGACTGTAGAGATATTCTTGGTTGTGTTTGAGAGAACTTGCAGTACATCGTTCAACAATCCTGTACGGTTGAGGCCGTAGATATCGATATGGGCCATATACTCTTTATTTGAGCTAGAGTACTGGTCTTCCCACTCCACATCAAGAAGGCGTTGCTCGTAGTTTTCTTGGGCGCGCAGGTTCATACAGTCTACACGGTGAATGGCTACACCACGCCCCTTTGTGATATAACCAACAATATCGTCACCTGGCACTGGATTACAACACTTGGCAATCCGCACGAGGAGACCTGATGCACCTTCAATAACCACACCACCCTCATGCTTAACCTTGAGGGTTTCTTTATTTTCAACCTTAATCTCGCCACCTTTGACAAGTTCTTCTGCCTCCGCCTTGGCCTTGGCACGCTCTTCTTCACGGCGTTCCTTTTCAGTCAGACGGTTAAAGACGGTAATCGCACCGATTTCTCCAAAACCAATGGCCGCAAAGAGAGATTCTTCTGTCTTGTAGCTGGTCTTTTGCAGAACTTGATCCATATGACGCTTGTCCATGAATTTATTGGCTACATAGCCATTTTCTTGGAACTGAGCCATCAACATTTCACGACCCTTATTGACAGACAATTCCTTATCTTGGTTTTTAAAGAACTGACGAATCTTGTTACGGGCCTTGCTGGTCTTGACCATATTGAGCCAGTCACGACTAGGTCCAAAGGAGTTGGGGTTGGTAACAATTTCAACCTGATCCCCTGTCTTGAGCTTGGTTGTCAGTGGAACCATACGGCCATTGACCTTGGCACCCGTCGCTTTTTCACCGACTTTGGTATGGATTTCGTAGGCAAAGTCAATCGGTCCCGAATCTTTTGGAAGGGAACGGACAGCTCCATCTGGGGTAAAGACGTAAATCTCCTCAGCCAGATAGTTTTCCTTAACAGAGTCCACAAATTCCTTGGCATCATCAGCTTGATCTTGGAGTTCCATCATCTCCTTAATCCAGTTCATCCCAATAGCTGATTCCTTGCTGTTAACCTGCCCCTTGATGCCTTTCTTATAAGCCCAGTGAGCCGCAACCCCGTACTCAGCCACTTCGTGCATTTCCTTGGTCCGAATCTGGAATTCAATCGGCCCTTTTGGCCCATAAACAGTCGTATGAATAGACTGGTAACCATTTGCCTTACGGTTGGCGATATAGTCTTTAAAGCGCCCAGGCATGGGTTTCCAAAGCTCATGCACATAACCAAGCATAGCATAAACATCACTTTGGGTATCCAAAATACAACGAATAGCAATCAGGTCATAGATTTCCTCAAAACGTTTTCTCTTATCCTGCATTTTACGGAAAATCGAGTAAATATGCTTAGGACGACCGTAAATCTTTCCTTTTAAGTGACGATCTGTCGTATATTCCTCTAATTTTGTGACTACCTCATCCACCAAGGCTTCACGCTCTCTGCGTTTTTCCTTCATCATATGGGTAATCTTGTAAAACTCCGTTGGGTTGAGATAACGGAAAGACAGGTCTTCCAATTCCCATTTGACACTGGAAATCCCCAGACGGTGGGCAAGCGGGGCATAGATTTCCATAGTTTCCTTGGAAATGCGCTCCTGCTTGTCTTTGCGAAGGTGTTTCAGGGTCCGCATATTGTGCAAACGGTCCGACAGTTTGACCAAGATAACACGGATGTCTTCAGACATGGCCATGAGCATCTTGCGATGATTTTCAGCCAACTGCTCCTCGTGAGACTTGTACTTGACCTTACCAAGCTTGGTAACCCCATCTACGATTACCCGCACATCAGGACCAAACTCTCTTTCCAAATCGTCCAAGGTCGCATCTGTATCTTCTACCACATCATGCAAGAAACCACAAGCTACCGTTACAGCATCCAGCTTGAGTTTGGCTAAAATACCTGCCACTTGGATGGGGTGAATGATATAAGGCTCGCCTGATTTGCGGTATTGACCACTATGGCAATCCACCGCATAAACCAAGGCCTTATGGACAAAATGGACATCCTCTTCCGTTAAATATTCTTTAGTTAAAGCGACAACTTCTTCGCCTGTTAAATTCACTTCTTTTGGCATCTATACTCTCCAAT
This sequence comes from bacterium, assembly GCA_905221545.1. Classification (GTDB taxonomy): domain Bacteria; phylum Bacillota; class Bacilli; order Lactobacillales; family Streptococcaceae; genus Streptococcus. The sequence continues at coordinate 14,606 of CAJNDO010000007.1, forward strand.
TCTTCCTACCATTTTATCACTTTTTTAAGAATATGAAAACTAGATTGGAACAGAATAGGAAAAAAATAATTCAGAATTGATTGATAATTCAGAATTATTAGTATATAATATATTACGAAGTTAGATTTTAAACTTAGGTGATAGAAGGAGAGATAGACCAACGGAAACCATATTGTAACCCAAAGACTTTCTGACTTCCCCCAATTTCCCTGAAGATACGAAAGCTAAACAGTGGAACTCGTGTCACATACACTGGTGTCTTGACTGGATTTTGGAATTAAAAATCCTCAAGATACTTTCTTTTATCCTTTAGTTTATAAGGAGAACACCTATGAAAAAAACTGCTATTTCTATCTTTGCTCTCCTGGTGTTAGGAGTTAGCGGCCTGTTCCTATTCAGCCAGCAAGGCTATAAAAAAACAGTCGTTCAATACTATGCTAACGACCAGAACCTGCCCAATAGGATAAGTTATAGTGAATATAGCGACAAACGAGAAGCCAACTACGACGGCACTCTAAACATCACGTCTATCAAACAAGCTAATTACGGAGTTTATGCAACCTATGAAGGGCAATTGACACCTCTCCAATATTGATAAATTGATAACCAGCCTGTCTTCATCTAGTCATGCTGGTTTTTTAATTCATTCTAAATCCTTACCTATTCTCCCTAACTGTGCTATACTGATAATAGTACATTCTTTGAGATTGGAGCTAATATGAAAATCCATAAAACTGTGAATCCTGTTGCCTATGAAAATACCTATTACCTAGAAGGTGAAAAGCACCTCATCGTTGTCGATCCCGGTAGCCATTGGGAAGCCATTCGTCAGACCATAGAGAAGATCAACAAACCAATCTGCGCCATTCTATTGACCCACGCCCATTATGACCATATCATGAGTCTGGACTTGGTGCGCGAGACTTTTGGTAATCCTCCTGTCTATATCGCAGAGAGCGAAGCCAGCTGGCTCTACACTCCTGTCGATAATCTCTCTGGTCTTCCCCGCCACGATGATATGGCAGATGTGATCGCAAAACCGGCTGAACACACCTTTGTCTTTCATGAAGAATATCAATTAGAGGAATTTCGTTTTACAGTCCTACCGACCCCAGGCCACTCTATCGGTGGCGTTTCTATCGTCTTTCCTGATGCCCACCTAGTCTTGACGGGAGATGCTCTATTCCGAGAAACCATCGGTCGGACCGACCTTCCCACTGGTAGTATGGAACAACTCCTTCACAGTATCCAAACTCAACTTTTCACTCTACCAAACTACGATGTCTATCCAGGGCATGGTCCAGCTACTACTATTGCTCATGAAAAGACCTTCAATCCTTTTTTCTAGTAAGATGATGATAATGACTATCGCAATTTAAGTAAACTATCCAGCAAATCTTTCCATTACAAAAGGCATCCTATCAAGGTTTTTCACACCTGATTGGATGCCTTTTCTGATCACTTGTCTCTTTGCCTTACCAAATAATCACGCGCTCTTCTGGGGAACGCCACATACCGTCGCCTTCTTTGACATCATAGGTTGTAAAGAAATCATCGAAGTTTGGCACTTGCACATTGACACGGAGTTTGGCTGGTGCGTGCACATCCACGCTAGCCAAAAGTTTCATAAATTCTGGACGACCTTTCATACGCCAGATACGACCAAAGTTATAGAAGAACTCTTCTGCTGAGAAGTCTGGTTCTCTCTTAGCTGCTTCAAGCGCTGCAGCGATTCCTCCTAAGTCAGCCACGTTTTCTGACACCGTCAATTTACCGTTGATGGTTGCACCATAAGAATCCTGTCCATCAAACTGGTCAATGACTTTTTGTGTTTTCTCCTTGAAGGCAGCATAGTCGCTCTCTGTCCACCAATCCTTGAGGCTACCATTTTCATCAAAGGAAGCTCCGTTGGTATCAAAGGCGTGAGAAATTTCATGGGCAATAACCGCCCCAATCCCACCGTAGTTAGCAGAAGATGACTGATGCAAGTCATAGAAAGGTGCCTGTAAAATAGCCGCTGGGAAGACAATCAGGTTCTTCTGTGGATTGTAGTAGGCATTGACCATATGAGCAGGCATGCCCCATTCCTTGTAGTCGACAGGCTGGTTCCACTTGCTCCAACTGTGCTTGATTTCCACACGCGCAAAGGCTAAAGCATTGTCAAAAAGACTAGCATTTTCATCCACTACCTTGTCCTTGTAGCGTTCTGGCAATTCTTCTGGGTAACCGATATAAGGCTTGATGACATTGAGTTTGACAATGGCCTTGTCACGAGTTTCAGGAGTCAGCCAGTCATTCTTGGCCAAACGCTCCTTATAGACATCAATCATGGTTGCCACTTTTTTCTCCACGTCTGCCTTAGCTTCTGGGGAGAATTTTTCATGGGCATACCAGAGACCCAAGGCTTGCTTGAATGGACCTTGTGCTAGCTGGTAGGCTGCCTTGACCTTGTCTTTGGCTTCTGGAACTCCAGAAAGCGCTCGACTGTAGGCACCTGACAAGACACGGATTTCTTCTGTTAAATAGCTGGTTGAAAGATTGACAACACTCAAAATCAAGGTTGCCTTAAGGAGAGGCCAAGCTTCTTCACTATAGAATTGCTCTGCTACTTGCCAGAAACGTTCCTCGTCTACTATCACCTTGTCTGGTACTTGTCCAAGAACTGCTTGGAAGAAGTCATCCAAAGGTAGGGCAGGCGCGAATTTTTTGAAATCTTCATAAGAATATGGATGATAGAGTTTAGCATATTCTGAACTTTCTTCATTAGAAAGCACCACTGCCGCAACTCGACGGTCCAGTTCTAGTCTTTTCTCAAGCAAGTCTTCAATTTCTACATCAGAGAAATCATAATCCTTGAGGAGATTTGCGCTAGTTTCTTTCCAAAGAGTCAAGAGTTCCTCGCGCTGAGGATGGTCTTCAGCATAGTAGGTCGTATCTGGCAAGATTGTGCTTGGAGCGCTAGCCCATAGAACGTTGATTCTAGCATCCATAAAGTCTGGCGATACACCAAAAGGAAGGAAATTAGGTTTGCCAGCAAGTTCAAACTCTGCTAGTTTGGCAGTGAAATCTGCAAAAGTCCCCAATTCTTGGAATTCTTTAAGAAGTGGTAAGACAGGTTTGATGCCGTCAGCTTCTCTCTTATCAAAATCACGAACTAGGCGATGGTATTTGACAAAGTTTGCCAAAATAGCATCCTCAGGCACCTCTTCACCTACCAACCACTTGTCTGTTGTCGCCAGCATCAGGTCTTCAATTTCCTGGTCTAAATCAACAAAACCTCCCGTTTGAGACTTATCGGCTGGGATTTCAGCAGTCTTCTGCCATTCTCCATTGATTGCATCATAAAAATCGTCTTGATAACGTGTCATCTTGTTCTCGCTTTCATTTGTACTTGTTTTTAGCTTAACAAAAATTACCTGGGAATGCAATTAAAAATGAACTGATACTTTCTATTGTTTTTCAGTTATTATTTTAATTTTTTCAAAAATTAACTTGACTTAATTTTTTTTTTAAGGTATATTAAGAGACAGGAGGAATACAACTGTATGATACGTATCGAAAACCTCAGTGTCTCCTACAAAGAAACGTTGGCACTTAAGGATATTTCACTAGTGCTCCATGGACCAACAATTACCGGTATCATTGGTCCAAACGGTGCTGGGAAATCAACATTATTAAAAGGGATGCTGGGAATTATCCCACATCAAGGTCAGGCATTTCTCGATGACAAGGAAGTTAAAAAATCCTTACATCGAATCGCTTATGTCGAACAAAAAATCAATATCGACTACAACTTTCCCATCAAGGTTAAGGAATGTGTCTCGCTAGGACTCTTTCCCTCTATCCCTCTCTTTCGCAGTTTAAATGCTAAACATTGGAAGAAAGTGCAAGAGGCCCTTGAAATTGTCGGTCTAGCTGACTACGCTGAACGGCAAATCAGTCAACTGTCTGGAGGTCAGTTCCAGCGGGTCTTGATTGCCAGATGTCTGGTGCAGGAAGCCGACTATATCCTCTTAGATGAACCCTTTGTTGGGATTGACTCAGTCAGTGAGGAAATCATCATGAATACGCTGAGAGATCTGAAAAAAGCTGGGAAGACGGTTCTCATCGTCCACCATGACCTCAGCAAGGTTCCCCACTACTTCGATCAAGTCTTGCTTGTCAATCGAGAAGTGATTGCCTTTGGTCCAACCAAAGAAACCTTTACCGAAGCCAATCTCAAAGAAGCTTACGGTAATCGACTCTTTTTCAATGGAGGTGACCTATGATTGCAGAATTTATCGATGGATTGCAAAAATTCCATTTCCTACAAAATGCCTTGATAACAGCCATTGTCATCGGGGTCGTAGCCGGAGCTGTGGGATGTTTCATCATCCTACGCGGGATGTCACTCATGGGAGATGCCATTTCACATGCTGTCTTGCCAGGTGTAGCCCTCTCCTTTATCTTGGGCGTTGACTTCTTTATCGGAGCCATTGTCTTTGGACTACTAGCTGCTATCATCATTACCTACATCAAGGGGAACTCGATTATCAAAAGCGATACCGCCATCGGCATTACCTTTTCTTCTTTCTTAGCCCTCGGTATCATCTTGATTAGTGTCGCTAAAAGTTCAACTGACCTTTTCCATATCCTTTTCGGAAATATCCTGGCCGTCCAAGATACGGATATGTTTATTACTATGGGTGTAGGGGCAGCCATTCTCTTGTTAATCTGGATTTTCTTCAAGCAACTCTTGATTACTTCCTTTGATGAACTCTTGGCTAAGGCCATGGGAATGCCTGTCAATTTCTATCACTACTTACTCATGGTACTCCTAACTCTCGTGTCTGTGACAGCTATGCAAAGTGTCGGAACTATCCTGATTGTAGCCATGCTGATTACCCCAGCAGCAACTGCTTATCTCTATGCTAATAGCCTGAAAAGCATGATTTTCCTTTCCTCAACCTTTGGAGCGACAGCTTCAGTTTTGGGGCTCTTTATCGGCTATAGCTTTAACGTTGCGGCAGGTTCTAGTATCGTGCTTACAGCCGCTAGTTTCTTTCTCATTAGCTTCTTTATCGCTCCAAAACAACGATATTTGAAACTGAAAAATAAACATTTGTTAAAATAAGGGGCAAAACCCCAATAAATTGGAGGATCTAATGAAAAAATTAGGTACATTACTCGTTCTCTTTCTTTCCGTCATTGCTCTTGTAGCATGTGCTAGCGGAAAAAAAGATGCAGCTTCTGGTCAAAAACTAAAAGTTGTTGCTACAAACTCAATCATCGCTGATATTACTAAAAATATTGCAGGTGACAAGATTGATCTTCACAGTATCGTTCCTGTTGGCCAAGACCCACACGAATACGAACCACTTCCTGAAGACGTTAAGAAAACTTCTCAAGCTGATTTGATTTTCTACAACGGTATCAACCTTGAAACAGGTGGCAATGCTTGGTTTACAAAATTGGTAGAAAATGCCAAGAAAACTGAAAACAAAGACTACTTTGCAGTCAGCGAAGGCGTTGATGTTATCTACCTTGAAGGCCAAAACGAAAAAGGCAAAGAGGACCCACACGCTTGGCTTAACCTTGAAAACGGTATGATTTTTGCTAAAAACATCGCAAAACAATTGAGCGCCAAAGACCCTAGCAACAAGGAATTCTACGAAAAAAATCTCAAAGAATATACTGAAAAGCTAGACAAACTTGATAAGGAAGCTAAAGAGAAATTTAACAACATCCCTGCTGAGAAAAAACTCATCGTAACCAGCGAAGGATGCTTCAAATACTTCTCTAAAGCCTACGGTGTACCAAGTGCCTACATCTGGGAAATCAACACTGAAGAAGAAGGAACACCTGACCAAATCAAGACCTTGGTTGAAAAACTTCGCCAAACAAAAACTCCTTCACTCTTTGTAGAATCAAGCGTGGATGACCGTCCAATGAAAACTGTATCTCAAGACACAAACATCCCAATCTACGCACAAATCTTTACTGACTCTATCGCAGAACAAGGTAAAGAAGGTGACAGCTACTATAACATGATGAAATACAACCTTGACAAGATTGCTGAAGGATTGGCAAAATAAGCCTCTGAAAAACGTCATTCTCACATGAGCTGGCGTTTTTTCTATGCCCATATTTCCGGTCAAATCATTGGAAAATTCCGACTGTTTTAGCTAAAATGGAAGAAAAAAGATTGGAGTATCTTATGGTAACTTTCCTCGGAAATCCTGTGAGCTTTACAGGTAAACAACTACAAGTCGGCGACAAGGCACTTGATTTTTCTCTCACTACAACAGACCTTTCTAAAAAATCTCTGGCAGATTTTAACGGCAAGAAAAAAGTCTTAAGTGTCGTGCCTTCTATCGATACAGGCATCTGCTCAACTCAAACGCGTCGTTTTAATGAAGAACTGGCTGGACTGGACAACACGGTCGTCTTGACTGTTTCCATGGACCTCCCTTTTGCTCAAAAACGTTGGTGTGGTGCTGAAGGTATTGAAAATGCCATCATGCTCTCGGACTATTTCGACCATTCCTTTGGACGTGATTATGCCCTCTTAATCAATGAGTGGCACCTATTGGCACGCGCAGTCTTTGTCCTCGATACCGACAATACTATTCGCTACGTTGAATACGTGGACAATATCAACTCTGAACCAAACTTCGAAGCCGCAATTGCAGCTGCTAAAGCCCTATAGAAAAAATCCTCCATTTCAAAGAGTTTTCTGCTCTTTGAAACGGAGGATTTTTGAATACGAGTAAATAAAAGTTCAAGCTACTAAAAACAACTGCCTCATACTTAATGATAATCAAAGAGCAAACTAGGAATCTAGCCACGGCAAGGTGAAGCTGACGTGGTTTGAAGAGATTTTCAAAGAGTATTACTCTACAGATTTCAAAGCTTCAAGCATATCAACCTTTCTCAGATGATGATTGACAAAGAAACCAAGTAGGGTCAAAATGATGCTTACTGCTGCCACTGGGATTACATAGACCTCCCAGCCTACCTTCGGATAAAAGAGAATAGTCGCAGGCGAAATCATTTGAATCAAAAATTGGTGTAAATAGAAACCTGATACCAGACCAAGTAGGATTCCCACGAGAGACAAGACAATCGTCTCACGATAAATGTAGAGGGTGACTTCCTTATTATGAAAGCCGAGAACCTTGATAGTAGAAAGTTCACGGATTCTCTCAGCTACGTTGATGTTAGTCAGATTGTAAAGGATAACAATAGCCAATAGAACCGATACGATGACCAAGATGGTCATGGTCTGATTGAGTGAGCTAGCGACAGAGTCAAAGAGTCGAATGGCTGAAGCATTTTGGACGACACTGGACACCGCAGCTTGATTCATAAGCAAGCCGGCCTGTCTTTCGATACTAGTAGCACTGGTATCCCTTAACGAGATCAAATAAGTGTTGGCTTGGGGTAGCTGTCCGTAAAGTTGCTCATAGCTAGCCTGACTCATATAAATAAAGTGACCAACGTAGTTCTCAGCAATGGCAGCAACCTTTAGCTCCTTACCTTCAATTTCTAGAGTCTGCCCAACTTTGACACCTGCCAGCTGGGCAAGTTTAGCTGTAATAACGACGCCATCTTTTAATGTCAGCTCCTGCTGATGACTTTGAAGATGGATAAAGGGAGTCAAATCTTCCTTCTCTGTCATCATAAGGGTGATGGTCTGAAGACCAGACTTGCCTTTGAAATCTTTGTCTAACGTTTTAGAATAGATTTTCTGGTAGTCTTGAATATCCTGCCCTTTCAACACTTCTTCCAACTCTGCCTTGTCCTGATGGGTCGCACTAGGATTTTCAGAGACAATCATCTGATACTGTTGGATTTGTTGAAACTGTCTAGACGGAACTCCTGCTACAGAGGATTGGATTCCCAAGCCTGCAAAAAGCAGGGCTACAGAACCTGCCACACCAAAGATTGTCATCAACATCCGTTGTTTATAACGGAAGATATTGCGAGCTGTGACCTTATGGGTAAAACTGAGACGACGCCAGATAAAACCGATGCGCTCCAGTAAGATTTTAGCTCCTTTAACAGGTGGTTTAGGCAGTAAAAGTTGGGCTGCTTCGTCGTGAAGTTCCCTCCGAGCCACCAGATAGGCTGGTAACACACTCGCCAACCAACTCAAACCTAGAGCTAGCATACTATAGCTCCAATAGAACTGAATCTGGGTTTCTCCCACCACCATACCTTTTGTAATAACACTTGAAATCACATTGGCTAGCAAATAATGGCCAAGTATACTACCTAGAGCTGTTCCGACAGTCCCAGCTACTAGACCATAGAGGAGAAATTTAGCGATAATATCCTTGCTGCGATAGCCCAAGGCCTTAAAAATCCCTGCATGTGTTCGCTCTTCATCCACAAAGCGAGTCATAGTTGTGAAAGTCACCATGGCTGCAACGGCATAAAGAACTACAGGAAAGATATTGCCCACTGCCCGAATACTGGCTGAAGCATTGCTGTACATGAGATAGCCCTGACCACCTGGCATGGTCTGACGATTATAGACCTGATACTTGGGCTCAGCCAAATCATCCAAGACTTGCTGATGTTTTTCTAATTTTTCCTTTTCTTGGGCTAGATTTTGTTCAGCTTGCTTTAGTTTATCCTCTTCCTTGCTCAATTCTTGCTTGGCTTGGCTAAGTTGAGCACTGGCTTGCTCTCTCTGAACTTGGGGAAGCAAGGCTAGTTGACTTTCCTGATCCTGTAAACGAGCTTGGGCAGCTGCTAAACGACGCTTGCCTTCCTGCAAATTAGCCTGAGCCCGGTCAAGAGTTTCTTGCCCCTTATCGAGAGATTCTTGGCCTTCTTTTTTCAAAAGTTGCAGACGTGCCTTGCCATTATCCGACAAAGCTTGTTCAAGGTTTTCCTGATGTTGCTTGGATTTTTCTTCATAAGCTGATGAAAAGGCATTTAAACCTGCTAAATCTTGATATTTCAAACGAGCTATATTGTAGACTTTCTGATCAAACTGGCTAGGCAAAATCACCCCGTAGGCTGTCAGAGTCCCACTTCCGCTTCCTGCATAGCCCATATCCCGCTGGGAGAGGATTTCAGCCGAATCCACAAAACCAGTAATGGTAAAAGTATGGTCTTTTAATGAGGAATGACTACCTTCTTTTTCTTTAAAACTAATCTCCTGTCCCACGCTATATTGACTCTGCAGATGACTGGCCAAAGCGATTTCCTTGTCGGACTGAGGAAGTCGTCCCTCTCTTAGCTGAAAGGTTGAAATTCGCTCTGATTTGGAATACAGCCGAATGGCATCCTGACCATTATTCATTGTCACATCTGTCAAGTATCCAAACTCGACCTCTGCGCCCTCTATCTGTTCAAGTTCTTTTTGATCTGCTTGATCCAAGCCATAGTTAGACATGACTGCCAAATCCAAGGTTTTAGCAGTTGTGAAATAAGCATTTGCGGTCGCCTCCATATTGGGACTAGTCACTTTGAGACCGACTAAGGCTAAAGACCCCAACATCATCAAGGTCAAGATGGATAAAAAACGCCCCTTGGAGCCGCTGAAGGACTGAATCAAGTCCTTCCAATAAGCTTTTCGTTTAATCATGCTAGTACTCCAAACTGTCAATATCCTGATGATGCTGGTTAATCACCACATCCTTGACACTGGCATCATGCATATGAATCACGCGATCCGCAATAGGAGCCAGCGCGCTATTATGGGTCACGATAATCACTGTTGCCCCTTTTTGACGAGACATATCTTGGAGAATTTTCAAGACTTGCTTCCCCGTCTGATAATCCAAGGCGCCAGTAGGTTCATCACAAAGGAGAATTTTAGGATTTTTGGCTACCGCGCGTGCAATGGAGACTCGCTGTTGCTCCCCTCCAGAAAGCTGGGCTGGAAAATTATTGAGACGATGAGCCAGACCTACATCTGTCAGAACCTGCTCAGGATCCAAGGCATCCGTCACGATTTCAGAAGCTAGTTCCACATTTTCCTTAGCGGTTAGATTGGAGACTAGATTATAAAACTGAAAAACAAAACCAACATCATTCCTACGGTAATTGGTGCGCTGGTGGGAACTATAGTCTGCAATATTGGCACCATCGATCCAGATTTCTCCTTCATCATTGGTATCCATTCCCCCAAGAAGGTTAAGAACTGTTGACTTACCCGCACCTGACGCACCAAGGATAATCACCAGCTCCCCTTTTTCAATTTCAAAATTCACATCACGATTGGCCACAATCTCCGTGTCACCAACCTGATAACGTTTGTAACAGTGTTTCATCTCAATATAAGCCATCAGACCCACCCTCTCTCAAACAAATTACTTCCTACTACCATTATAACGCTTTTTCAACTAGTTGGAAACTGCTTACATTCTTAAATCCTTCAAAAAAGGCAGTCTCAAACTACTGCCTTCCATTATCTTCTTAAAAATAAAATTGAACCAGATCACCTTCTGCTGTTGCCACCGAAATACAATCTTTCTCTGCGCAATTCACTTTTACTTTTTCTTGATTGACTTCAATTACACTTTTTTCAATACCTGGATAAGAGACTCGCAAATCTCCTCCACTTCTTGATAAAATAGTCATCTGTAAGAGTTTTTTATCCTCCCACTGAATACTAACTTCAAAATGTCCACGTGCCATTAAGCCTGAAACGGAACCTGATGACCAGGCATCAGGTAGGGTAGCTAGAGGCACCAGATAAGCTGTATGAGACTGGAGTAACATTTCTGCCATGCCACTAGTAGCACCAAAATTACCATCTATCTGAAAAGGAGGATGGCTACACCAAAGATTGGGCAAGGTGGATGCCTTTAACTGCTCTGCTAATAATTTATGGGCTCGATTACCATCTCCCAAACGCGCCCATAGATTGATCTTATTAGCCTTGGACCAACCTGTGCCCCCATCTCCACGATCATTGAGACTAGCACACGCCGCTTTAAGATAGTCTTGTCCCTTATGACTAAAGAGAGTTCCAGGATAGAGTCCCACCAGATGAGAAGTATGCCGATGTTGGGCCTCCACTTTCTCATTTTGAAAATGCTGCTCTTCCTCCTCATACCACTCCCTGATTCGACCAGATTGAGTGATTTGCAGAGGATTTAGTAAATCAAATTTTTCTTTGACTTCAGTCAACAAGTCCGCATCCAACTCCAATTCTTGAGCAGCCTGAATAAAATCATGAAATAATTGCCAAATCAGAGATTGGTCATAGGTATTGCCAATCGAAATCGGTCCATGTTCTGGAGAATAAGACGGAGAAGATACCCAACGCTGGGCCTGCTGATCCTCATGTAAAAAAGCATTCCAAAAACGAGCCGTTTCCCTCAGCATGGGATAAATTTTCTCCCTGAGATAGTCTTGGTCCCTGTAAAATGAGTAGGCCTCATAAACCGTTTGCATCATCCACGCATTGGCAGCTGGCGACCAACCCCAATAGTAATCCCAACCAGGTGCCGTCCAACCAAAGGGAGTCGCTTGAGTATGGACCAACCAACCGTTCTCCTCACCTTTCTGAGAGACGATTCCTGCATACCTTGCAGCTGCTAGGCGACCATAGACACGCAAATCATCGACATAGTTGATGACCGGAAAGGCCGTTTCTAAGAGATTAGTCACATAGGCTGGCCAATAATTCATCTGCAGGTTGATATTCAGGTGATAGTCCGAATTCCAAGGAGGATTGTCGACCGCATTCCAGACTCCTTGCAGGTTAGCTGGTAGCGCATCTGGGCAATCTCTGGACGAACTAATCAATAAATACCGTCCATACTGGAAGAACAACTCCTCCAAAACCTGCCCCTCTTGTGGCTTATAATTTTTTAACAAATCATCTGTAGTGGATGCGTCAACCTCAGCTCCCAAATCCAATTGAACACGCTGGAATAAAGCTTGGTAGTCCTGAATATGCCTGGATTTCAATTGGTCATAACCCTTTTCTTTAGATGTCTCCACCAAGTCCTTTACTTGCTGCTCTACATCTATTTTCTTGCGATAATTGCTAGCAGGATTTTGGGCAAAATCCGTCTTAGCAGCTAAGAAAAGATTGGCATAACTGGCTCCTGATATCTGAACCTTATCCGACCAGACTCTAATGTCTCCATCCGTTTGCCAAGCGAGACAGCCAGCAAACTGCAGGTCATTATCCTTAACCCGTCCCTTCATCAAGATATGAGAATCAGTGATATCCAGCTGGCACTCCTTGTAATCAGACTTTTTCTGCTCATACTTTCCATCAGAAGCCAAATCACGCGTCAAGGTCAGTTCTATAGTAAAATCTAGAGTTTCCGATCCTTCCTTAGTAAAGCTCTGAACCAAGAGATCATCTGGAAAACTGGCAAAGGCTTCACGTTCAAATCTCGTTCCCTTATAGGCATAAGAAGTCGTCGCAAGCGCCTTACTGATATTCAGCTGTCTCTGGTAATCCGTCACCTGAGAAAGAGAATTACCTTGCTGGCTGAACTCTATGAAAATATCTCCAAAAGACAGATAGGTTCCATATTGACTCGTTTTTGGTCCGACTAGGTGCTGCTCAGCCAATTCCTTAGCAGTATTGTAATCCCTCTTTTCCAAAGCCTGCCGAATCTCAGCTAAAAAACTATACTGATCTTGAAGATTTCCACCCTGATAATCTGAACTATCAGAAAGTGGACCTCCAGACCAGAGACTTTTTTCATTAAATTGAATCCGCTCAGCCCCTATAAGTCCAAAGACTTTAGCACCTAAAGAACCATTACCTATCGGTAAGGCCTCTTCTTCCCAACCCTTGTAAGTGGTTGAAGCTGGTTGCTTGTAGGTCAGTACATAATCTTGTTTTTTATTCCTTATCATACTACCATACTAACATAAAAAGCCTAGAAATCAATTCTAGACTTACAATTTTTATTTTCCAAGGTAGTATTCAGAAACTACGTTCAATTTTTCGTCGAATTCGAATACCAATGGTGGGAAGTTAGGGATTTCCACGTCCATGATTTCGTCGTCTGACAAACCTTTGATGTGTTTTACAAGGGCACGGATTGAGTTACCGTGAGCTCCTACGAATACGTTTTTACCATCTTTAAGAGCTGGAGCGATTTTATCTTCCCAGAAAGGAAGGGCACGTTCCAAAGTCACTTTCAAGTTTTCAGCATCTGGGATAACTGAGTCGTCAAGTGAAGCGTAACGACGGTCTGTGTGAGCTGAGTGCTCATCATCACGATCCATGTTTGGAGGCAATACATCGTATGAACGACGCCAGATGTGAACTTGCTCATCACCAAATTGTTCAGCAGCTTCAGCTTTGTTTTTACCAGTCAAACCACCGTAGTGACGTTCGTTCAAGCGCCATGATTTTTCAACTGGAACCCACAATTGGTCAGAAGCTTCAAGAGCCAAGTTCGTTGTTTTGATAGCACGTTTCAATACTGAAGTGTAAGCCTGGTCAAATTCGATACCAGCTTCTTTGATCAATTTACCAGCGTCAATCGCTTGTTGTGTACCTTTTTCAGACAAATCAACATCAGCCCAACCTGTGAAAAGGTTAGCTTTGTTCCATTCAGACTCACCGTGGCGAGCAAAAACCAATTTTACCATTAGATGGATTCTCCTTTAAATTTTCCGAGGTTTCCCCTCGTTTATCTATTCTATTTTACACAATTTTTCACAAAAAAGCTAGTCAAAACCAAAAAGGAAAGGACTGTTTGGCAATCCTTTTCCTTATTTTTTATCCTTCAACTTTGAATTTTTTGAGACTTCCTAAAAATAGCGAACCACCGATAATTGCTAGGATTCCTCCTACCCAGCCAAGGGCTGGAATCAAGCCAACTGCTCCACCTACGATTAATAGGACAGAAGGAGCCGAACCAACACGACTTTCTCCCTTATAATATACAATCGCAACAATTCCTAAAACTAAAATTGCAATTTTTAAAACGGTTGGAAGTAAAACTCCTGCAATTCCTGCAACTGTTGTAGATGCAGTTAATTCAGGACTCTGTGTAGCTGTTGCTGTAGCAGCTGTACTCACAACTGCTGCTAGTAAAAGAAACGGGGCAATAAGCAAGTAGAGTCCACCTACTAAACCAACAATACCACTATAAAGTGCTAAAGCTTTTGACTTCATAATAAATCTCCTTTTTTATTTTTTTCAAATAAAATTGTATCATATTTGCTAAAAAAAAAAAGCATTTTCTAAAATTATAAAATAAAAACTTGCGTAATATGAAATAAAATTAAGCAAATATGTGAAAAGAAATTTCCATTTCATCCTTGCTAGTCTCTTTACTTTTTGTTAGAATGATGTCAAAAAATAAAGAAGGTTAACATTATGCCACAACATCTCTTTAAAGAATTGTCTCAACTAGAGCAAGTAGAGGCTCTAGCTCTAGGAGGTTCACGGGCCGGACAAGATTTTGACAAAGACTCTGATTATGATGTATATGTCTACCTCAGTGCTCCTCTCTCGCCAGACATACGAAAAGAAATTCTCAGTAAATACTGCTCCTATATGGAAATCTGTAATCAATTTTGGGAATTGGAAGACGATTGTGTTCTCAATAATGGTATCGAAATCGAGCTGATTTACCGCTCTCTGGACGAATTTGACAAAGATTTACAAGCCGTAGTTGTAGAGCACCAAGCTCAGAATTCTTACACTACTTGTATGTGGTACAATCTGCTCAACAGTAAGATTATCTACGATCGAGATGGTCGATATGCTGATCTCCAGAAAAAATACAATGTTCCTTATCCAGCTGAACTGAAAAAGAATATCATAAACAAGCAGTTCCTGCTCCTTGACCAAGCTATGCCAGCTTTTTCAAGACAAATCAAAAAAGCCCTCAAACGCCAAGATTTACTCAGCGTCAATCACCGCAGTAGCGAGTTTTTCGCTTCTTATTTCGATTTGCTCTTTGCCTTCAATGAGCAGCTCCATCCAGGAGAAAAACGCATGCTCCAGTTCGCAAAAAACAATTGCTCTCATCTGCCTCAAAATTTTGAGAACGATATCCAAGACTACTTTCAAAATCTCTACCAACTAGCTCACCAGCAGAAAACAGCTCTAACTTTGGAGCATCTCCTATCAAATCTTAAACACTTGATTGATGAATCCCTTTAGAACGCCAACAGATAAAAGCTCATGAAATCTACTTTTCAGATGATTCATGAGCTTTTTGAAATTCAACCATATACAACGATGTAAAGTTATACTCAATGAAAATCAAAAAGCAAACTAGGAAGCTAGACGTAGGCTGCTCAAAGCACTGCTTTGAGGTTGCAGATAAAGCTGACGTGGTTTAAAGAGATTTTCGAAGAGTATTAATTGAAACAAGAAAACGACAATAAACTTCTAACATTATAAAAACGCATCATATAAGATATTCAAAACCTTGATACAATGCGTTTTATAGACTATAAGATTAGTTATCTATTCTTCTCAAATTGAGTTTTCCCTGGACTTTTCAACTTATTTCTCTTCAAATCCTTCTGCGACTGCTTCCGCAAAATTTTCTTCTACAATGCTTGCACAGTGGTCACAGATGACTGCGTGGTAGCTGCGTTCTGCTGTTGTTGGGTCGATACGACGGCAACGGTCACATACTTCACCTGCAGCGCGTTCTACTGTGAAGGCCACATCTTCGAAGCTAACAGCAGATTCTGGAGCTGGTCCTTCTGCGATGGTCAATTCAGACACAATCAAAAGTTGAGCTACATTGCTGTTTACTGCTTCGAGTAGAGTTTTCACAACTTCGTTTGGATAAACTGTCAAGTGGGCTTCTAATGATTTACCGATTACTTTTGCATTACGAACTTCTTCCAAGGCTTTTTGAGCTTGTCCACGGAAGTCCATAAAGTCAGCCCATGTATCCAAGATTTCTTCTTGGTTAGCAAAATTTTCTGCTTCTGGCAATTCTGACAATTGAACGAAGTCTTCTGCTTCAAACTCAAGATATGACCAGATTTCTTCCGCAGTGTGAGGAAGGATTGGTGTCAAGAGTTTGGTGATTTTGACAAGAATGTCATAGAAAACAGTCTGCATTTGACGGCGTTCCAATGATTTGGCACCTTCGATATAAACAACGTCTTTAGCAAAATCAAGGTAAAAGGCTGACAAATCAACGTTGATAAAGTTTACCAAGGCCTTGTAGATTGTCAAGAATTCAAAGTTGGCATAAGCATCACGAATGGTCTTAACAAGCTGATTAAAGCGAATCGTCATGTACTTATCAACTGAACGAAGCTCATCGTAAGCTACTGTATCTTGAGCTGGGTTAAAGTCAGATGTGTTAGCAATCAAAAAACGAAGAGTGTTACGAATCTTACGGTAAGTTTCAGAGACTTGGCTCAAGATATCCATAGAGATACGCACGTCATTGCTTGAATCCACACTTGTTACCCAGAGACGCAAGATTTCAGCACCAAATTGTTTTTCAACATCGCTTGGAGCAATGGTATTTCCAAGAGATTTAGACATCTTCTCACCTTTACCGTCAAGGGCAAAACCTTGTGACAAGATTTGTTTGTAAGGTGCTACGCCATGGTTGGCAACAGATGTGATAAGTGATGAGTTGAACCAACCACGGTATTGGTCAGAACCTTCTAGGTAAAGGTCTGCTGGGTAAGTCAACTCAGGACGGTTTACTACCACTCCATTCCATGATGAACCTGAGTCAAACCAAACGTCCATGATATCTGTTTCTTTCTTGAATTCGCCATTTGGTGAACCTGGATGCGTAAATCCTTCTGGTAATAGGTCTTTGGCATCACGTTCCCACCAGATAATAGATCCGTGTTCCTCAAAGAGTTGAGCTACGTGTTCAATCGTTTCAGCTGTCATGATAGCTGTACCATCTTCAGCGTAGAAGATTGGAAGCGGAACACCCCAAGCACGTTGACGAGAGATAACCCAGTCGCCACGGTCACGAATCATGTTGTAAAGACGGACTTTACCCCATTCTGAGTGGAATTTCACTTTTTCAATTTCATCCAAGATTTCTTGGCGGAATTTAGAAACTGAAGCAAACCATTGTGGAACTGCACGCCAGATGATTGGTTTTTTCGTACGCCAGTCAAATGGGTATGAGTGAGAGATTTCTTCTTGAGCAAGAAGGAGGCTACCAAGTTTTTCAATAACAGTTGGAACAACCTTATCGTAGAATTGGCCTTCAAACTCAGGACCAGCATTCTTCATCATGATACCAC
Source organism: bacterium (assembly GCA_905221545.1). Lineage (GTDB taxonomy): Bacteria > Bacillota > Bacilli > Lactobacillales > Streptococcaceae > Streptococcus. The sequence continues at coordinate 31,784 of CAJNDO010000007.1, forward strand.
GTTCGTCAACAGTCACTGCGACTTCAAGACCATTAGCAATACCAACATTGTAGTCGTCCTCACCAAAACCAGGGGCTGTATGGACAATACCTGTACCAGAGTCAGTCGTAACGTGGTCACCAAGGATAACCAATTCATCTACAGCCGTATCCCATGGGTGTTCTGTTACGATGTGGTTCAATTCTTGACCACGGTAAGTTGCCAACACTTGAACATCAGCCCAACCAAATTTCTCAGATAAGCTAGTCAATAATTCTGCAGCAACCACAAACTTACGAGCTTCACCAGCAGGTTGAACCAAGACGTAATCAATATCCGCTCCGACAGTCAAACCACGAGAAGCTGTGATAGTAAATGGAGTAGTTGTCCAGACAACGATATAAGTATCTGTATCTAGAACACCTTTGCCATCTTTTACCTTATTGGCATAGTAAAGAGAAGTTGAAACTAAGTCATGGTATTCAATCTCTGCTTCCGCAAGAGCAGACTCAGATGACCAAGACCAGTAAACTGGCTTGGCACCACGGTAGATATAACCTTTATTAGCCATTTCACCGAAGACACGGATTTGGGCTGCTTCATAGTCAGGAGTCAAAGTCACATATGGATTTTCCCAGTCACCAGAAACACCCAAACGTTTGAAGTCTTCGCGTTGTTTATCTACTTGTGAAAGAGCGTATTCACGGCAAAGCTTCAAGTACTCAACCAAGTCCATTTCTTTACGTTTGACACCTTGTTTTGCCAAAACTTGCTCGATTGGCAGACCATGAGTATCCCAACCTGGGATAAATGGTGCGTAAAATCCTGACATAGATTTTGAACGAACAATGATATCTTTTGAAATCTTGTTCATAGCGTGTCCAACGTGGATATTTCCGTTGGCGTATGGAGGGCCATCATGCAAGGTGAAATGAGGTTTTCCTTGGTTCAATTCTTGACGACGTTGATAAAGTTTTGCATCTTCCCATTCCTTTTGCCAAACTGGCTCTTTGGTAGGAAGGCCTGCACGCATTGGGAAAGCTGTTTTCCCAAGATTAAGGGTATCTTTGAGTTTCATGGTATCTCCTTTATAAATAATAACAAATTAAAAACCACGACTTCCAAAAAGGACGAAAATCGTGGTACCACCTTTATTCGAAAAAAGACTCAGCTTTTTTCCTCTTATCCCGTAACGTGGGGAACGTCAAATCTTACTCCATTCAGACTTGAGTTTTTGAGAGGATAATCTTATCATTAGGGAATGCAGGACTCACACCATCTCCTGCTCGCTGGAAATATAAAGATAAGATATTGTTCTCACATCGTTTCTTATAAAATTGTAACGGATTCTTGCGGTGCTTCAAATCCCGGTGCTGAATCAACAGTTTCTGTAGCTGATGTTGGACCTATCGGATGCACTGGAGCTACTTCTGGTTCTTCATACATTGGACCAACTGGATGAGCAGGCTCTTCTTCAATTTGAGGACTCACTACAGGAATTGGATCTTCCACTTCCTGTTTAGCCTGGGCTTCAAATTCAGCCAATTCTTTATTGGCTGCCTCAATACGAGCTTGTAACTCTGCCATTTCTGCTTGAGAGAACTGACGTGTCATATCAATTGGTTCTTCCTCAATTGGAGCTGGAATCGGTTCTCCAAGTACTTCACTAACCACTTCTTTAAAGGCTTCATCACTGGTTTGAAGATAAGTAGCTGTTGGACGAAGAATATCTTCCCAATCTGAAGATTCAACAATAGCTAACTGACTCTCAATTGTAGATTTGAGACGTTGGTGGAAGACACGGCTCTTGTTCTTCAATTCTTCGGTTTCAACAGCAACTTTCTTAGCATTGTCTGTTGCTTGACGAAGAATCTCGTTTGCCTTATATTTAGCTTCTTCCAACAAGCGTTGCGCATCTTGCTCTGCTTGGTGAATGATATTGTTTGAACGTTCATGTGCCGCTTGTTTCACTCGCTCAGCCGTATCTTGAGCAATCAATACAGACTGGCTCAATGAATCTTTCATCTCATCAAAGTAAGACAAACGTTCTTCCAAGCTCTTAATATGTAATTCCTTGTCATGATTTGAGCGGACCAAATCTTCGTAATCACGAACTACAATATCTAAAAATTCATCGACTTCTTCTGGATCAAAACCTCTGAATCGAGTTCCAAAGGTCTTGTCCTTTATTTCTAATGATGTAATTGGCATTCTATTCCTCACTTACTTAATAATAACTGGACGGTTATTTTTTTCTTCTCTTTTTTTGTTTGTCCCTTATCTTGAAGCAATCTCAAGCGTCCAAATTTTCTCACACTAATCAAGTCTCCGACTTGAACAGTATAATCTGATTTGTCTACCACATGGTAATTTACTTGGACAAGTTTCTTTTCAATCAACTGGTTTGCTTGATTCCTAGATAGTTTCAAAACATTTGATAAAAGAACATCTAATCTAAAACTAGACACACATAAATCCAGCTCTCGATACTGTTCTAGCTTATCTATTTTCTCGGTGAAAGGACGTTCCTCCAGCGAAACGGGTATACGGCCAATTTTCTTTAATCCATCTTGAAAGAGAAGAAGAAACTGCTGATTAATCATAATCTGCGCCCGTTCTTCATCTACTAGGATATCTCCAAAAAGTTTCCGTTCAATCCCTAATTGATTGATGACTGTCCCTAAAATCTTAGCATGCGTTAAGTGTTCAAATTTATTGGAATACACAATTTCTTGGAGAGATATTTCAAAATCTGAAAACTCTGGTTGGAAATAATCTGGATATAATAAAACTCGAACATACTCACTCGAGACGAATTCCCCACTACTGCTACAAGCAAGGCCATAGGTTTTGGCTAAAATTTTTAATAGCTTCTCCTGATGAGGATTGATAAAAGGAGTTAAAAAAGGAGCATAGCTATCTTCTACCTTCTTTATCCATTCCATTCCCTTGTCAAGAAATGGACGATCTTCTATGGAGAAATGCTGGTAAATCCCTTTATTCATCCTATCATCGCCAGAAAACGAACTAGGTTTTCTCCTAAAAATCGAACCAAAACAATCGCAACCCAAACAGATAAATCAAGACCCGCTATCTGTAAAGGCAGGCGTTGCAAGGGAGCAAGCACTGGCTTTACCAATGCTACAATCCAACGACCTAAACTGGATTCGTAGGCGCCTGGAAACCAAGACATGACAGCAAAGGCTAGCAAAATCAGGGAGTAAATATCCACTGCATTATAAATCATACGAATTAAAAAAATCATTATCGTACTCTATTTCGCTTCATATCAAAGCCAAACTCACCATTTTGTTCTTCATCCGGTAAACGAATATCTTCTACATTCACAATAACATTCACTGGTGTTAACAGATACATGGTAGATGCTACCTTTTTCAGATTACCGGCTAAAACATGACAAGCTCCATCCAGATAGTCCAAACAACGGCGAGCCTGCACCTCTGTCATATACTGAAAATCAATTAAAATACTTTCGTTTCCTGCCAATAAATCAACAATTTCTGTTGCATCTTCATATTTTCTAGGATAACGAACATCTATAATTACCTTATCAGTTGAACGCTGGCTCTGATTTGCCAATTCCTGTTGTCGTGCATGCAGTCTGGTGATATTGCTATCTTTTGCACCAGCAGACTGTGAAGGTTGATTCATTGGGAGAGCCGGTTCCTGTGAAGAATTTACTGGAGTAAACACGGGTTCATTTCCTTTTTCATAAGGAATCGTTGAATCCTCATCCTCCGTAAAATAATCTATAAATCTATCGAATCTATCTTTTAAAGACATAGTTCTCTCCTACTTAAAAAATGCTGTACCTATACGAACAAAGGTGGAACCGAATTGAATCGCTTCTTTATAATCACGACTCATTCCCATACTTAACTCGGTCATAGGCATATTTGGAATTTGTTTTTCTTGAATTTCTCTTTGTAAATCTTGGGTCGCCTTGAAAATTTCTTTCAACTGCTCACTGCTAGCCTCAAAAGGTGCCATGGTCATTAAACCAACATATTCAATCTTATCTAGTTTGGCTAACTCTGGCAAGACTTCCAGCAGTTCCTCTCTCGAAAAACCGTGTTTGCTTTCTTCTTTAGAAATATTTACCTGAATGAAACACTTGATGACTCGGTCACTTCTTTTTTGAATTTCCTCTGCTAGCTTAACTGAATCCAAGGCATGGAAATAATCAACGTATTGAATGATCTCTTTCACCTTACGTCTTTGCAAGGTACCAATCAAATGCCAAGTAACATCTCGATCTTTTAAAGCTTCATATTTCTCCAGAAACTTATCGACACGATTTTCACCGATATGATGAACACCTAGCGGAAGCAAGGCTTCCGCTGTCGGTACATCTACATACTTGGTAACTGCAATGACAGAGACCGAGTCACTCTCTCGATGAGCACTCAGACTCGCCTCTGCGACTTCTCGAAAAACAAGTTCTGTATTTTCTTTTACATTCATTTACTTAACGATTTTTGAAAAATGGAGGTGTATCCAATTCATCTTCATCTTGTGATGTTGGGGCTTCAAAGCGTTCAACTGGAGAAACGACTGAATCTGTTGTACGAACAATCGATTCACGGCGAAGATCCCAATCACCAAAAGCAGATGCTTGAGTTGGTTCCAAACGACGTGGATTTTGTTTTGGCAATTCAGCTGTTTCTGCCATATCAAAATGACGATCAAAGCCATGTGAATGAGCTGGTTTCACTGTCTCACGGTAGTTAGTAGTAGGTCTAGCTTGTGGAGCCACAACCTTTTCTACGCGGTCTTGACGAACACCCGTTGCGACAACTGTTACACGAATTTCATCACGCATACTTTCATCAATTGAAGTACCGAGCCAGATGTTCACTCCTTGACCTGCTGCCTGGTTCACAATTTGTGAAGCCTCTTCAGCTTCAATCAAGGTTAAATCAAGACCACCAGTAACGTTGACGATAACATCCTCAGCACCGTCAATAGTTGTTTCAAGAAGTGGTGAGTAAATTGCCTTACGAGCTGCTTCTACCACACGTTCTTCTCCACTACCGATACCAATACCCATAAGAGCGTTCCCTTTATTTGCCATAACTGTTTTCACATCGGCAAAGTCAAGGTTAATCAAACCAGGATTTGTAATCAAATCAGTAATTCCTTGAACACCTTGACGAAGAACGTTATCTGCCTCGCTAAGAGCTTCAAGAAGTGGAGTTTTCTTATCAACAATTTCAAGCAAGTTGTTGTTTGAGATGATCAATAGAGTATCTACATGCTCACGAAGTTGATTGATTCCTTCTACAGCAAATTGACCACGTTTGCTTCCTTCAAAACCGAAAGGACGTGTTACAACACCAACTGTAAGGGCGCCCAAATCTTTAGCGATGCGAGCAATAACAGGAGCAGCTCCAGTTCCAGATCCTCCTCCCATACCAGCAGTGATGAAGACCATATCTGCACCACTGATAGCTTCAGTCAGTGTCTCTTCACTTTCTTCAGCAGCTTTACGACCAACCTCAGGTTGACCTCCTGCACCCAAACCGCGAGTCAATTTAGGTCCCAACTGAATAACAGTCTCAGCTTTTGTACTGCTCAATGCTTGTACATCTGTGTTTGCTGCGATAAATTCTACGCCTGTAACACCTTCGTCGACCATACGGTTGATGGCATTGCCACCGCCTCCACCGACACCAATTACTTTAATCACTGCACCTTGAGCAGCAGCTGTATCAAATGAAAATGTCATAATTTATTTTTCCTCTTTATTCGTCAAACATGCTTCCGATCAAGCCACGGAAACGATCTGCTAATTTCGGTTTATTTTGTGAAGCTTGTTGGAAATCCGCCATTGGTTCTGTAGGCGCCACAGGCTCTACTTCTGGAGCAGGGGCTGGTTGAACAGGCGTTGATTGTACAAACTGAGCTGTTTTCTGAATCATTCCTCCAAAACTAATTGGTTGATGAGTCAGAGCAACCTCACCCTTGACTGCTCTTTGAGCTAAAAGATTGACTTCTGTCAATTGTCCAGCGAATTCTGATAAACTAATCACATGCGCAAAGGCTGGATTGCGAATACCAACTTGGTTTGGAACATAGAGTTTCACACGGACACCAAAGACTTCTTGAGCCAATTCTACCATACCTGGTAAAATAGCATTTCCACCGATCAAAACAATTCCACCAGGAAGATCCAATAAATGTCTTCTTTCTAGATCTTGTTTGATTTGTTCAAAGATATGCTTGATTCGCGCGGAAATAATCTCTGACAAGTAATCTTCTGTCACTTCAACAGGTTCTACTTCCCCAATAACCTCTACTTGGAAGGTTTCTTTACTTGCAAGAGGAGGATAAGCCTCTCCATAGTTCAATTTCAAACCTTCAGCCAACTTCTGAGAAGTTTTCAAGACTTTAGAGATATCCTTAGTTACATAATCTCCACCTTCTTGGAGAATATTGGTAAACTGGAGTTCTTGATTACGGATTGTAGCGACAGTCGTTTGCCCTGCCCCCATATCAATCACTGTCGCACCAAATTCACGTTCACCTTCGTTCAAAACTGATTGAACCATTGCTAGTGGCGAAATGATAACATTTTCAACCTGAACACCTGCACGCTCAACCGTCTTACGCAAATTGTGCAAGATAGTACGAGGGCCTGTATAAAGCAAACCACGCATTTCAAGGCGAACCCCCATCATGCCACGTGGGTCACGAATTCCTTGGAAACCATCCACAATAAATTCTTCAGGAATAAAGGTAATGACTTCACGGTCAGGTGTCATACTCTTTGTCAAAGCTGATTTGACAACATTTTCAACATCTTGATCCGTAATTTCCTTGGTATCAGATGTTACTGGAATCATCCCTTGAGTTGGTTCTACCTGCAGAAGATTACCAGGTAAGCCGACATTCACTGATTTAATCGAAATGCCTGCCTTTTCTTCTGCTTGGGAAATGGCTGATTTGATAGCAGTTGCTGCTGCATCAATATCAACAATAATTCCATCCTTTACACCTTTACTTTTGGCATTACTCACGCCAATTACATTTAATTCACCATTTCTCTGCTCGGCTACAAGCACCTTGACAGAGCTTGTTCCAATATCTAGACCTGTAAAAAAGCCTTCTCTAGCCATTACATCGCATCCTCTCTATCTTCCAAGTTTCTCACTTCGTAATATTCCATAGCTAAACATGGGCATAGCTATTCACAGAATATTATAACACAAAAAATCTGATTGTGCTCAGTTTTTTCCTAAATTTACTAGCCAATTTTTCACTTTTCCTTCACAAGAATTTTTCTGTTCTATGTATCCAACAACAATCTGTCTATTGCCAAAAAAGAAAGCTCATTTCTAAGCTTTCTTTGCAATCATTTTTTCTGCTTCTTGTTCTAAAAATAGTTCCAAGATTTTCTTTGTCAAAGTAATCGCTGCTGACAAGGCTACAGAAACGATTAAATAATTAGCCACTAATCCGTGATCTCCAACCAATGGCGGTTTTGTCAAGAATCCGTAATCACCACCTGTTACCAAATTGACCACAAAAATCAAGGCATTTAGGGCAAAAGTCATGATAAAAATTCTCTTCACATCTAGCATTTTTGCGTCGTACTGTCTCAAGAGATAAACCAGTGAATTCCCCAAGAGAGCTAAGTGTCCAAAGATAAAGGACAAAATGGCAATATGCGGGAATGGATAGGCATCTGGCACTGGATAAACAAAGGCTGCTAATGTTCCGAATGTCCCTAGCAATGCAAAATACTGCCTATATTTGGACTGCCCAGGAAGCAAAAGTACCACAAACATGGCCATACGGCAATGGTAAAAGGGTAAGCTTTCTGATAGTGGCATATGATTGACCCAGTACCAACCATAGAGAAGGATTAACTGAACTGCCTGTAAAATCTGGAAAAATCGTTGGTAAACCTTCTTTTCACGATAACGATAGGCTGTATAAAAGGTTAAGGCCAAGAGTGTAAATATACTGACATACCAAAAAAGATCAAACTTAGGTGGTTCTGTTGCTTGGGTCGTAAAGAAAATATCCCATAAATTCATCTAGTATTCCTCATGATTCAAAATTTTCCTGCATTTTATTATACCATGCTATTTGTCAAAAATGAATTTAGAAATACGATAATCATCTTCTTAATCAAGATATTGCTCCCTCTGACCTTGATAGACCTGCCAAAGAATCTCTATTTGCTCCTTGGTAATGCGTTTTTCAGATAAGGTTGGCAGTTGGTCAATGGCAAAAAATTGAAGGTCAGCAATTTCTTGATTTTCTTGGAATTGTCCATCAAGAAGCTTACATTCAAAAACAAACTTTGCATATTGTTTACTCTGTAGTTGGAAACGATTGGTATCAAACACAGCTAGCAGTCTTTCAACTTTGGCTTCAAAACCGGTTTCTTCTTCAATTTCCTTGAGAATATTTTCTGTTGGAGAATAGCCAACCTCACCAAAACCACCTGGCAAAGCCCAACTATCCTCTCCTTGTCCCCTAACCAGACAAATCTTTTCATCCTCAACAATCCAAGCACGGACGTCCATTAACGGAGTCGCATAAGCAGAAGTTGGCTTCAAGACTTCTGCCACTTCTTCGGCATCCAGGTCTGATGCTTGATTCAACATTTCAGATAAAAGGCCTCGCAAGTCTTCGTAGCGCTCACGGTCAAACGGATCCTTTGTAAAGGTTAATCCAGTATCTGTAATGGCAATCATTCTTTGCAAATACTTGACAAAATCACTTGTCTTCATTTTCTAAACTTTCTACCAATTTGGCTAGGTTCATAGAGTTAGAGCCTTTGAGCAGGATTTGATCATGAGCCCCAAGGCTTTCCTTGACCTGCTTAACTAGGTCTTCAAATTGGTCCTCGTCAGCTGTTTTCTTGAAGTAGAAAACATGTCCGATTGGGAACATTTGACTGGCAAGTTGGGCCAATTCGGCAATGTCTTCTCCGTAGAAAATAACGGTATCCAACACATCTGGCGAGAGACTCAAAATCATCTGGTTATGGAGTTGAACAGACTGGTCACCAAGCTCCTTCATATCCGCCAACACTGCAATTTTCTTACCACCTTCATTGGCTGGAATGGCAGAGAAAGTCTCTAAAATCAGCTTCATAGCAGTTGGATTGGCATTGTAAACATCTGATAGGATATCTGATCCATTGGCTGCTTTCTTCCACTCGGTACGATTACGCGTCAATTCAAGATTTTGGAAGGCCTGACGAATCTGTTCCTCTGACACTCCTTCTTGTATGGCAACATAGGATGCAATCATAGCATTAGTGGCATTGTACTTACCAGTCACTGGCAAATCAAGGGCTTGTTCCAAGAAATTAGCCTTAAAGGTCAGACTATCCTTGCGCTCAACCAAGTCTGTAATTTCCAACTCTGCTCCTTGCCCAAAACGGACTACCTTTTTATCCGCTGGCAAGTAGTCCTCTACAATAGAGTCAGCCGGTGCCAAAAGCAAAGAACCCGATGCCATACCATCTGCAATTTGCATTTTTCCTTTGGCAATTTCCGAACGGTCTTTGAAAAAGGCCAAATGGGCTTCTCCAACCAAGGTCACGATGGCTGTTTTTGGATGAGCCAATTCTGACAAGAGATGAATATCTCCCAAGTGATCCTGCCCCATCTCCAAGACCAACTTTTCTGTCCCTTCAGGCATATGAAGAACTGTGTAAGGAAGGCCAATCTCGTTATTGTAGTTTCCTTGTGTTTTGTAGGTCTTGTAGGTTGTTGAAAGCAAGTGTGCCAACATATCCTTGGTCGTCGTCTTGCCATTTGAACCTGTAACTGCAAAGACATCAACTCCCGTTTTCTCAAGATAGTAGGCAGCTAGTTGTTGAAAGGCAGTCAACACATCGTCTACTAGAATGTAAGGATGATTTGCGACCTCTTTCTCAGACAAGGTTACTGCTGCACCATTTTCAAAAGCTGTTTCGATAAAGTCATGACCATCACGCGCACCTTTAAGTGGCACAAATAAATCTCCAGTCCCAATCAAACGACTGTCAAACTCAGGTTTTTCTAACTGAGCATCCGCAAAAAGACTAACATCATTTTTAGCTCCAACAGCTTGGGCCACTTCATGGATTGTAAGTTTCATTTCTACTCCTTTAAAAAGGGTCGAAGTCCGAGAACTCTGATCACCTGGCAGTGATGGTTCTGACTTCTACCCTCTCTTTCATTTTTATAGCAAATGCGCTTCGCGCTTGTCAAAACTTTGCTTAGCAAGGTCAACCAAATGCTCGATTAGGTCAGGGTAGCTGATTCCCATATTGTCCCAAAGTAGTGGGTACATAGACCACTGGGTGAAACCTGGCATGGTATTAAGCTCGTTTAGGAAAATCTCTCCCTTATCTGTATAGAAGAAATCGCAACGAGATAGACCAAGGCCACCAATCGCACGGAAGGCCGTTTCTGCATTCTGACGCATGACAGCTACTACATCATCACTGATCTTGGCTGGAATATCCATAGTAATCTTGTTATCAATATACTTGGCATCGTAATCATAAAAGGCAACATCTTTGACAACTTCCCCTGGTAGCGTGCTTTTGACATCGTAGTTACCCAAGAGGCCAACCTCGATTTCACGTGCATTCACCCCTTGCTCAACCAAGACACGGCTGTCATATTGGAAGGCAAGTTTCAAGGCTTGACGGAGTTCTTCTTGATTTTCAGACTTAGAAATACCAACACTAGAACCCATGTTTGATGGTTTTGTGAAAACTGGATAAGCCAATTTCTCTTCCACTTCAGCAATTTTAGCAGTCACATCATCACCTTCAACGATAGCCACATAAGGAACTTGGGCAATGCCAGCAGATTCTAAAACACGCTTGGTCGTGATTTTATCCATGGCAAGACTGGATGACAAGATGTTGCAACCAACGTAAGGCATTTTCAAAACTTCCAAGAATCCTTGAACAGAGCCATCTTCTCCCATTGGACCATGAAGGACTGGAAAGACCACTGCACCTTCTTCGTAGATAGCACTTGGTGCAACCTGCTTATCCCAATCAATGGTTTCATTGGTCATGAGACGGTCTTCTTGCCCCGGAGTCTGACTAAATTCCTGCGTTTTGATAAAGTCACCTGACTGGCTGATGAAGAAAGTCTTGACTGTGAAACGGTCATAATTGACCGCACGCATGACACTTTCAGCTGAAAGGACAGAGACTTCGCGTTCCGCACTCCGCCCACCATATAAAAGAATAATCGTTTGTTTCATATTATTTGTCCTAATTCTACTAGAATACTCGCTCTTTAGTATATCATATTTGCTTGGTTTTTTAAAACTTGAACCTGACACTGGTCTTCAATAAATCTAAAAAGAGACCGATAAAACAACTGTCGGTCTCCGTGATTTTTGTATAAATGAATTGAGTTTGTTAATTTGTCTACACTTACAACTCTGTTCGATTTTCAATGGCTCGTAAGAGGGTCACTTCGTCCGCATACTCGATATCTGCTCCCACAGCGAGCCCCCGAGCCAGTCGAGTAACCTTGATACCAGCTGGCTTGAGCAGGCGGGAAAGGTACATCGAAGTCGCTTCCCCATCAGCTGTGGCATTGGTCGCCACAATTACTTCTGAAACCTCACTATCCATAAGACGAGTCATGAGACTCTTGAGATTGATATCGTCTGGACTGATACCATTCATGGGAGAAATGAGACCATGCAGGACATGATAGAGTCCATGGTATTCTTGGATATTTTCCATGGCTGCCACATCCCGACTATCCTCTAGCACCAAAATCGTTGTCTGGTCACGAGTTGGATCGGTACAGATAGAACAAGGATCGTCGTCTGTCAAACGTCCACAAATAGAACAGTAGGTCAATTCTCTCTTAGCAGAAAGGAGATTTTTAGCAAATTCATTGACATCGTCATCAGACATCCCAATCGTATAAAAGGCCAAACGCGTAGCCGTCTTAATCCCGATACCTGGTAACTTAGAATAACTGTCAATCAGCTTGGCAATAGGTGTTGGATAAAGCATAATTTCCTTTCTAGTTCATTGGATGGTATTTTTGATACAGATTGATAATATCACGCGCAATGGAAGGTCCTACACCATTTGTTAGATTGGTATTATGAGGAAAGACCACTGCAACAGCGATTTGGGGATTATCAGATGGGGCATAGGCCACCGCATTGGTATTGGTTGCTTGCTGACCATCTGCCACATAACTTTCGGCTGTACCCGTTTTTCCGCTAATGGATACCAAGGCACCATTTGAAAAGGCACGTCCAGTTGTCAATCCGCTAGTCCCATGAGCAACTTGATAAAAACCTTGGTGCAAGATACTCATATCGGAGTCGGATATATTGACCTTATTCATCTCTGTCGGTTGCAGTTGCTGAATCAAGTCGCCTAGGCCTCCCTTATCATTATTACCATAAATGCCTTCAACAATACGAGGAGCCACACGAACACCATCATTTGCAATAGTTGCTACATACTGAGCCAACTGCATGGGCGTATAGTTATCAAACTGCCCAAAGGCATTAGTAATGTAATTAGCGAAATTATACTCTTTTGGTATAAAACCAGTTGACTCATCTGGAAGGTCAATGCCTGTTGAGGCTCCAAGACCATATTCAGCAAATGTCGAACGAAGTTTCCCCATAGCGGATTCTAAATTGTTAGTTAAAACAAACATATTGGGTTGATAGGTCTGACCCATAATGCCCAAAGCGGTTTGAACCATATAGGCATTAGAAGAATACTCCAAGGCTTCCACCGCTGTAATCGGGAATGAACCGTAGGCCTGAGTGTACCAAGAATTAATCGGAGCTGAACCTTGGAAGACAATCGGTTGGTCTGTCAAGGTCTGGTTCCCTGACAAGACTCCATTTTCCCAACCTGAGCTGATGGTCGCCGCCTTAACAACAGAACCCGGGACAAAGACATTGGTTACCGTTCCCAAGGAATCTGGCGTCAACTCTCCCGTTTTCAGGTCATGTTTAATCCCTGACATGGATAACACAGCACCTGTTTTTGGGTTCAAAGCAACTGCATACACACCTTCTGAATACTTGGCTCCTCCGTTTCCCAGTTCGGAATTGAAATAACTCTTAAGCAGATTGTCCACGCTATCTTGGAAGGCCAAATCAATGGTCAGTTTGATATTGTTTCCCTTACTACCTTCCTCAATTGTATCCACACTTTCCATATTGCCATATTTATCCAGATGGATTTCTTTTACCGAGCGCTTACCTTGCAAGGTTTCCTCGTATTGTTTTTCCAAATACGAGGTTCCAACACGGTCATTTAAAGAATAACCCTTTTTAAGATAAGCATCTGCTTCTTCCGCTGGGAGACCAGCTTTTTCACTGGATACACTCCCTACTATAGAAGAAAGGGAAGTTTCCAAAACCTTTCGATCCCAAGAAGTAGAAATACTAATGCCAGGCATCTCCTTTGAAATAGAGGCAATAACAGCCACCTGAGAATCATTTAGAGGATCTGTCGCAATGGTTCCTGTCGCAAAATTTCCAACAGCATTTAACTGACTAAAAAGATAGATTTCTTTCTTTTCATCCTCTGTATAGTTTAGTTGACTTGTTGGGACACTATCGACCGCATTGTTATACAGTTCTGATTCGGATAGGCGATTGCCATCTGAATCCAAGCGTTTCTCACTTGGGAGAGCTTCCACTGTTTTTTTATAGATTTCAGGATCAGCCAAATAGTAATCAGCCAGCTGGCGTTCTGTCAAATTTGGCGAACTGATGCTCACATAAGTCAGTAACTTTTTAGCTATTTCTTTTAAGTCTGTAGCCGTCATTTTATTACTACGCGTAAAGGAAACAACTTGTTTCACAGTATTTTCAACCAAAGGTTTTCCACTAGCATCATAGATTTCCCCACGAGCAGAACTGGTTGTGACCTTGGTCTGACTAGCTGAGGCTAGCTTTTTTTCGTAAAAATCCTTGTTCAAAACCTGCATATACAACAAACGACCAATAATGGTCATAAAGAGTAAAATGACGATTGAAAACAATAAATTAAGCCGAATCGGAATCGAATGGCTGTTAAATTTTCTCATACAAATCAGTCTCATTTCTAACTTAAAATCTTACTCTTCATTGTACCATAATTTGAGCAGAAAATTATGGAAAAGAAAGAAGCTTTTTTCGTTTTTAAGGTAAGATACGTTTTTATTTATTCATCCCTATATTATATGTTATAATGAATGTAAAAGTTCAATAATCTAGTCTTTTTCCAATACGACTCATTTAAAGGAGCCTTCTCTATGGACAAACCAGATATCGCAACTGTCATTGATTCACATTTTGAAGAAATGACAGACCTTGAGCAAGAAATCGCTCGCTATTTTTTGCAAGCTGAAACCATCCAAGATGACCTTTCCTCCCAGCAGGTCACTCAAAAATTACATATCTCCCAAGCTGCTTTGACCCGTTTTGCTAAAAAGTGTGGCTTTACTGGCTACCGAGAATTCATTTTCCAATACCAACATCAGGCAGAAAATCAAGCCAACCAAGTCTCCAAGCACAGTCCACTGACCAAACGAGTCCTCAGAAGCTATAGCAATATGAGAGAACAAACACAGGACTTGATTGACGAAATCCAACTAGAACGAATTGCCCAATTAATTGAAGATGCTGAGCGTGTCTACTTCTTCGGAACAGGGAGTTCTGGCCTTGTCGCTCGTGAAATGAAATTGCGGTTCATGCGTCTAGGTGTGGTCTGCGAGGCCTTGACCGACCAAGACGGTTTTGCTTGGACAACCAGCATTATGGATGAAAATTGTCTCGTACTCGGTTTCTCCCTTTCTGGCACAACTCCTTCTATTTTAGACAGTTTATTAGACGCTAAGGAGATGGGAGCAAAGACTGTACTCTTTTCAAGTGTTCCCAATAAAGATAGCCAGGCCTATACAGAGACTGTTCTTGTTGCAACCCATAGCCAGCCTTCCTATATCCAACGAATATCTGCTCAACTTCCAATGCTCTTCTTTATCGATTTGATTTATGCCTACTTTTTGGAAATCAATCGTGAAAGCAAGGAAAAAATCTTTAATAGCTACTGGGAAAATAAGAAACTAAACGGCTATCGTAGACAAAAACGCGTTAGAAAATCCTAGTTTGGCTAAGCCAAACTAGGATTGTTTTGTTTTAAAATGATAATAAGCTCCCAACATCCCTGCTGTATTTTGGTGATGAGCAAATTCTAATCGTGTTTTTTCTGCTAGGCTTGGCACTAAGGCATCTTTTAAGGCTGTGCGAATCTTCGGTTTGAGGATCGCCTCTTGTCCCATGATACCGCCACCGAGAATGACTACTTCTGGATTGGCAACGTAGCAAATATTTGCCAGACCTTTTCCAAGGTAGTCTACCATGCGGTCAATACCAGCCATACAGATCTTGTTTCCTTCAGTAGCTTCCTTGAAAATGCGTCGGCCATTCCACTGTTCAACTGGATCGCCATGGCCTGCTGCTACATACTCCACCAAGGCTGTCGTAGAGGCGAGGTCTTGGAAAGCACCATCCTGCATGTGCATATAACCGACTTCACAAGCTGAATTGCTAAATCCATGGAAGACTTTCCCATCCATAATCAAGCAACCACCAATACCTGTTCCAATAGTCAAGCAAAGTGTCACACTCGCTCCCTTGCCTGAACCAGATACCGCTTCAGCAAGACCTGCACAGTTGACATCATTTTCAATTTCACAAGGAATATTAAAGCTAGTCTCGATTTCCTTCTTGAACTGGGTGCCAGCATAGTTAGGGATTTGAGGACCAGCATAGAAAATCTCACCCTTATCAGGATCCACCATCCCCGCAGAAGAAATAGCAACACCTGCTACTGGGCCTTTTTCTTGATAGCTGGCAACGATATCTTTTGTCTTTTGTAAGATATGGGGACCACCCTTATGCGCCTCAGTTGGCATTTCATGGGATTCAACAAGTTGGCCTTTTGAGTCGATCAAACCATATTTGATATTGGTTCCACCGATATCAATTGCAACGTAGTGTGTCATAAATACCTCCTTATGGATTAGAGGAAGCGCTCCTTGGTTTCACGAATCAATTGAGCAGCTGCTTCTACAACTGGGCGATCTTCTTCGGTTACTGGTGTCAGTGGAGAACGAACTGATCCGATGTTAAGTCCTTCATTGATCTTCAAGACTTCTTTGATAACACCGTACATATTTCCATGTGCAGCAGTGAGTTTACCAATGATAGCGTTGATAGCATACTGCAATTCACGCGCTATTTCCAAGTCTTTATCCGCAATCAACTGATTAAGTTTCAAGAAGAGTTCTGGCATAGCGCCATAAGTACCACCGATACCAGCTTTAGCACCCATGAGGCGTCCACCTAGGAACTGTTCATCTGGACCATTAAAGACGATATGATCTTCTCCACCAAGACTCACAAATGTTTGGATATCTTGAACAGGCATAGAAGAGTTCTTAACACCGATAACACGTGGATTTTTCAACATTTCAGTATAGAGACTTGGAGTCAAAGCAACACCTGCTAACTGAGGAATGTTGTAGATAACGTAGTCTGTGTTTGGAGCTGCAGAACTGATATCGTTCCAGTATTTAGCAACTGAGTATTCTGGCAGGCGGAAGTAAATCGGTGGAATCGTTGCAATGGCATCTACACCCAAGCTTTCAGCATGACGAGCAAGTTCCATACTATCCTTTGTATTGTTGCAAGCAACATGAGCAATGATGGTCAATTTACCTTTGGCAACTGCCATGACTTCTTCCAAAATCAGCTTACGGTCTTCAACACTTTGGTAGATACATTCACCAGAAGAACCATTGACATAGAGACCTTGAACACCTTTATCAATGAAGTATTGAACCAAGGCACGCGTACGCTCTGGACTTACTTCTCCTTGATCATCATAACATGCGTAGAAGGCTGGAATGACACCTTCGTATTTTTTTAAATCTGACATAGATTTTCTCCTAAGATTTCTTTTTTTCTGCTAGAAGCAGGATTTATTCTTTACGTGTTTAGTATACACCTTGTGAAAAACGCTTTCAACATCTGGTGTACACTTAGATTTTAGTTTCGATATGTATTTTGAAACGTTTAAGGCTTGAAAGTAGTTTCAGAAACAAGCCATCCTATTCGTATTTTGCAAAAATTTTCTCCATCAATCCAGTCTGGATAAAGACCAATAGCCCAAATCCAAAAAGCAGGAAGGCTGAACCACCTAAAAGTAGACTGAAGGCTGACAGATAAAGAACCATCACAATGAGGATAAGAATGGCTAACATGAGGAAGAACCAAGGAAAGTTAAAACTTGCCAAGATCAGCCCTTTTTGTAACACTTCTTTCCAAGTTAAATCATAGCGCGCAGCGATTGGATAGCTAGCCAGCATCACGATAGTGAGGAAGATAAGAATCCCTAGACAAATAGCTTTCACCATTTGGAAAGGCATAGCAGTCTGCCCCCAAAAGATATAGAGGTCTAAAAGACTCAACAAAACAATGCCTAACTCAAGCAGACCTAACTGAAGACCTAGTTTCAGATTTTGCTTGAAAGCTCTTAGATAGATTTTAAAGACAGGCACTCGTCTGCTCTTCTTAATCTCAAACATGGTCTCGTAGAGGCTAATTTTAGCCACTCCAATCGTCACGATGGGCAAACAAGAAACGACAAAAAGAAGATTGGCTGTGACGATATCCAAGACCTTTTCACTAAAACGCATGAGAAAGTTGTCTGTATCAAATGCTGCCTTGATAAGGCTTACTCCTTTTTGTGCCATGTTTGCTCCTCCTGATTTTTTAATCAATCAAAATTTTAAAGAGATATTTACGAACCTTCTCTTCCATACCTGCATAGCCATTTGGCTGGTGTGGTTCTCCTGGAAAGAAAATTGCAAAATTGTGATAACCCAACAAGAGTGGGTAATTTTCATGACAATGAACAAAGCCAATATCACTAGCTTCGTCGAATGCTACTGCTTCATCTTTGATACGTGAACCGTAGCGCGAATATTCATGTCCTTCTACCAGCAAATGCAAATCTGCATAGTTCTTATGATGCTCAAATTGATCATTTTCAGCTTGATTAAGGACATTTTCCTGCACAACCAGAAAGACCTTGTCCCCGTCAATTTCATACTTACCTAGTTCGAAAGAATCCTTACGATGTTGGTAGAGATAGTCGATAGCCTTGTCTAAATTGGGATGAATCCCTTTGTAAAAGGCGATGTTTTTCAAATCGTCAAAAATCATACTCTTTCCTTCGTTTCTGATAGTTAACTAAAATCATTCTTAAGTTGATAAGTGTCTAACAAAACTTCATAAAGTAACTGCATACCCTCCATTTTGTAGACACTTATAACTCTGTATTTCCATAGCATATCAAGACCACTTCCGCAATCTTGATATACTAGATTACTTTTCTTATCCTTTAACAGCTCCCATAGTGATACCCTGAGTGAAGGATTTTTGGAAGACTAGGAAGACTGTTACGATTGGCACTGCTGCAAGAGCTGCACCTGCCATAATCAA
The DNA here is from genome assembly GCA_905221545.1 of bacterium. Lineage (GTDB taxonomy): Bacteria > Bacillota > Bacilli > Lactobacillales > Streptococcaceae > Streptococcus. Next base: position 50,303 of record CAJNDO010000007.1, read on the forward strand.
ACCATAGTTGGTTGCCATTTCGGCTTGCATGGTCGCAACCCCGAGTGAGATAGTCAAGTTTTGACGTGAAGTCAACATAACCAACTGCATGAAGTAGTCGTTCCAAGTATTGATGAAAGTGAAGATTGCAAGGGCTGCAAATCCTGGTTTCACAATTGGGAAGGCTACGCTCCAGAAGGTACGAATCTCACCACAACCGTCGATTTTAGCTGATTCAAGCAACTCTGTTGGGATGTTTTCGCTGAATTGTTTCATAAGGAAGACACCGAATGGCCATCCAATCAAAGGCAAGATAACTGCCCAAAGTGTATCATGGATTCCCATGAAGTTGACGATACGTACCAATGGTACAAGGACAACTTGTTTTGGAAGAGCCATAGCAGCGATAAAGATAGCAAATAGGATACGTTGACCATAGAAACGTTTTTTAGCCAATACATAACCTGCTAGAGATGAAGTCGCACAGACTAAGAACATGGTTACCAATGAGATAAATACTGAGTTCCACATCCATTGCAAGGCAGGGTTTTGCACCATGAGTTGTTGGAAGTTTTCCATGGTTGGCATTTTAGGGAACCACTGAGGAGGAATAACGATTGTATCAGGTTGTGATTTGAATGCCCCTGTCAAAATCCAGTAGAATGGAAAGATGAACAGCACAGTCAACAAGAGCAAAATGATTGTTGAAATAACAGTAAAGGCTGTTAATGGTTTTTTTTCTGTAGATTGCATAGCTGTCTCCTTTCTTTAGTATTCTACGTCGTTTCCAAGTACTTTAAATTGAACAAAGCTTACGATTGCAATCATGACTGCCAAGAAGACACCGATTGTGTTGGCATAGCCGTATTCTGTCAATTGGAAGGCTTTTTCGTAAAGGTAGTACATAAGTGTACTTGTTGAGTAGTTTGGACCACCTGATGTCAAAAGCTGAATCAATGCGAAACATTGGAATGAGTTGATTGTTGTGATGATTGCGATGTAAAGGGTTGTTGGAAGAAGGCTTGGCCATTTAATCTTCCAGAAAACTTGAAATTCAGTTGCACCGTCGACACGCGCCGCTTCAACTAATGAATTGTCAATATTCCCCATAGCAGCGATATAAAGGATAATCGGCTGACCAACTGAAGTTGTCAAAAGGATAATCATAATCGCCATCAAAGCCCAGTGTTTGTCTCCCAGCCAAGAAATGTTCTGGCTGATGATATGACTTGACTTGAGGACAAAGTTTAGAATCCCTGATAGTGGGTCATAGATCCATTTCCAAACAACTGTTACGGCAACACTACCTGTTACAACAGGAAGGAAGAAGACGAAACGGTAGAAGGATCTGGCAATGGCATTTTGATGATAGGTTTGCGATGCTACAAAGAGCGAGAATAGAACAACAACTGGTACAGATCCAATAACCAGGATAACCGTGTTGATCAAAGACTTCATAAAGACAGGGTCTTTAAACATACGGATATAGTTGTTTAAGCCTACAAACTCAAAGTTTGTCATAGAGTAATTAAAGAAACTTGTAATGAATCCCATCACCATAGGAGCCAATACAAAGATGACAAAGAAGAACAACACTGGTGCTAGGAAAGCGTAGGAAATCACTGTTTCCCGCATACGAATTTTATTGACTTTCACAGTCGGCACCTCTCTTTCAAATAGAATAATTTTTTGACTTTTTTGAACTGTTTTAAAATCAAAATGAAATTTTTTAAGATTCGCTTATGTAAGAACTTCATTTTAATTTCGTGACAGTTCCTTACATTTCAAACAAAAGCCTCCCTTTTCTTACATAGACTATGCACAGGGAAAAGGGAGGGATCAATCTGATTTAGTGCTTATTGTTTTGTAGCTTTTTTAATTGTTTCGTTAGCTTTTTCAGTGAAGGCTTTCAAAGCGTCCGCTGGTTTTTCGTCACCATTTGATACAGATTGCAACATTGGGAACCAAAGTGTTCTCATTTCAGCAAAACCATTGATAGTGTTGTAGTATGGTGAGTAGTATTTAGTCCAACCACTGATTGTTTCCATACGTTTGTCATCATAAAGTTTGCCAAATGAAGTACGCACTGGGAAGGCACCTGTACGAACAACGTCTTTTGGACCCCATTCTTTATCATCCGCGATAAATTGGATGAATTTCTTAGATGCTGCAACTTTCTTGTCGTCTTTGTTGTTGAATACTGCAAATCCGTTTACAAGGTATTCAAGAGCTGGTTTGCCTGAATCTGATGGGAATGGTACTTCTACCACTTCTACTTTACTTGCTTCCAAGAGTTTAGCTTGGATACCGTTTTGAGCTGGCGCCCAAAGGATTGTGTAAGATGTTTGACCGTTGGCAAAGTTTTGGATATCTGCTCCACCGTCAAATTGTGAACCGTTGTTCAACAAACCGTCTTTGATCCAGCTAGCTGCTTTTTCAAGACCTTTGACGAATTTCGGATCATCAGTTGTGTATTTGGTTACATCTTTATCTGTTACAGAAGCTCCATAAAGGTTAGAGATGAAGGCACGTGTTCCTTGGTCTCCCCCTTGACCAGAACTGAACAATGAACCTGGTGTATATCCTTTGTCTTTAAGCGCTTTCAAAACTTTTTCAAAATCATCAGTTGTCCAACCTTCTTTTACAAGGTTTGCAACTCCAGCTTCTTCCAACATTTTCTTGTTCATAGCCATGTAGAATGGAGCTGAACTGATTGGATACATATAGGCTTTATCTCCAGCCTTACTTGCTTGTACGATATTTTCATTGTTGACATCTTTGACAAATTCATCTGTGAAAATATCATTCAATTCAGCTAATTTACCATTTTTACCATATTGGATGATACGTCCTGGTGCGTCAAAAAGTACGTCTGGAGCTGTTCCTGCTTCGATAGCTGTTGTGATTTTTTCAGGACCTGACTTGAAGTCGATGGTTTCCAATTTCACTTTTACATCTGGATTTGCTTTTTCAAACGCTTCGATGATTGATTTTTCATATGTTCCAACACCGTCACCAGTTTTTTCTTGAGTGAAGACTGGGAATGCCCACCAAGTGATTTCTGTTTTTCCGCTATCGCCACCAGATTTTCCAGCATCTTTACTTCCGCCAGAATTTCCACATGCAGCAAGGCCAAGAATCGCAGCACCCGCAAGTACTGTACAAGCTAGTTTTCTAAATTTCATTTGTATTCTCCTATTTATAAGCGTATCCATATTGGATAATGAGCAAGTTTGCATCTGTATACGTTTTCATTTTGTTCGACGCATCCACCACTCTCCTCTGTTTTAAGATTGTGTTATTTAAGTCCAGCAACAAAGCGTTCTGTAATCTCTTTTGGTCTAGTAATAGCGCCACCAACAACGATACCTCGCACTCCATATCCCAGGATTTGTTTGGCTTGTTCTGGTGTATGAATTTTTCCTTCTGCAATGACATCCACGCCTGCATCACAAAGTTTTTTGATTAATTCGAAATCGGGACCATCCACTTTTGGACTGTAAGATGTATATCCTGATAAGGTTGTTCCGACAAAGTCAATTCCTGCTTCAACAGCTACTAGTCCTTCTTCGAAAGTACTTGTATCAGCCATCAAGAGCTGGTTAGGATATTTTTCCTTAACCTGACGAATGAACTCTTGAATCTCCAAACCATCGTAGCGTTCACGCTTGGTACAATCCAAAGCAATCACCTCGATGTCAAGTTCTGCCAATTCATCAACTTCTTTCATCGTAGCCGTGATGAAGGGTTCTTGCGGTGGATAATCTCGTTTAATTATCCCAATGATTGGAAGGTTTGTGACCTCCTTGATTTCCTTGATATCGCGAACACTGTTTGCTCGGATACCGACTGCTCCACCTTGCTCAGCCGCTTTGACCAGCAAGGGAATGACTCCTCCCGTTTCTGTATAAAGCGGTTCGTGAGGAAGGGCCTGACAAGAAACGATGATTCCATCTTTGATTTGTGCAATCAAGGCTTCTTTAGTAATCTGTGGCATCCTCTTTCCTCCTTTTCTTTGTTCTTATGGGTTCATTATATATTATTTATAAAGCGCTTTCAATACTTTGTGGTAGAATAGATTTCAGTTTCAAAAGTATTTTATAGAACAGCCGTTTCTGAAAGTAGTTTCAGAGAGGTATCTATTTTAAGTCATCTTTTCTAGACTGACAAAGAGAGCTACTCTGCTCTCTCATTCATCACTTCACATATTTAAAAGGAATTTCACTACCACAGAGCCAATTGTAGACTTGGTCATTGACAAAAACATTCATGGCTTCGTGAGCATACTCAGGCATGATACGATAGGCCTTATCACAAGTCAGACGATTATAAATCGCAAACTGGGTAATAGGGTAGCAAACATCGTCGTCCAAGCCCGTAATCATCTTGACCTCACCCTTGATACGATGTGCAAGATTTTTCACATCGATATAGGCAAGGGTCGCCATGATTTCCTCCTCTGTTTCATGGAATGGATCGTGAAACTTGAAATATCGGAAAAGTTCGTCGTAAGCCTCGCTGGTATTGCCAATCTCAAGCACTCGTCTAAAATCTGACAAGAAAGGATAGATGGCAACAGTTTTCTCAATTCGAGGATTGAGCGCCGCCGCAACCAGAGCCAAAGCCCCTCCTTGTGAGGCACCATAGCTGGAAAGTCGCTTCTCATCCACCTGAGGCAGACTAGCAATAATTTCAACCAACTGGTAAATATCCAGATAAACATCCTTATAAAAGAGATGCTCCCGACCTTCCACAGCACCACGGATAATATGCCCTTTCACCGTATTTCCTAGAGGAGCACGCAAACCGTCTTGCGAGTAACCTGACTGGCCCCGCACATCCATGGAGACAACACCGTAACCAGCCACAGTGAAGGCCAGCATGTCGGTCCAATCCCAGCCACGTCCCATATAACCATGAAAATGGAAGATTATTGGAACTTTCCCCTCACTCTTTGGAAGAACGACGCGTGCATAAACCTTGCCTGCATTGGTTCCTTCAAATGTTAACTCAAAGCACTTTACTTGAGGAAGGTGGAAATCTCTTTCCTCCAACTGGTAGACTGGAAGTGTTGAAACTTTTTTCACTTCCTCATCCCAGAAAATATCAAAGTCTTCTGGCACCTCATCCCGTCCTTTATAAGTCTTGATTTCTTCTAACAAAGCTGGATTTTTCATTGCATACTCCTTTTATTTTGTAATCGCTATCACAACTGTAGCATATCTAGAAAAGCAATGCAAGAAAGAAAGATAAATAGAAAATGAATTTAGATTTTTTACTTTTAATATTGTGGACTGAAAGTAGTTTTAAAAATGAAAAAAGAGCAGTTACGCTCTTCCTTCTATTCAATCTTATTTTGTTGCTTCTTTCTTTTGGAAAGTGGTTTGGTAATTTACTTTAATCGTTACTGTCATCTGAGAGTCCTCGTTTCTTTTTGATGACTCTAGTATAAGGGGCAAACCTGAAAGCTAGCTTAAGTTTTCCTTAGAGAAAGCTTAATCTAAATGTTCTTTCTTCTCCAAATGAAGGGCAATCATGCGCCACTCTGGATCCTCTTGCCAACCTTCTATAGAACTAATATAGCTAGCCACCTTTCTGGCTTCTTCTAAAATTGGAAAATCTTCGATAATATCAGCCACTTGAAACTCTGGGAGACCTGACTGTCTGGTTCCAAAAATCTCACCTGAACCCCGCATTTTCAAATCTTCCTCCGCAAGGACAAATCCATTGGTGGTTTCCGTCATGATGCGCATGCGGTCCTTCCCAGAATCCGTCTTGGGATTGGCAACGAGAACAGCATAGGACTGCTTATCTCCCCGACCAACACGACCTCTGAGCTGATGAAGCTGGCTCAGCCCGAAGCGATCGGCATCCATGATAATCATGACAGTCGCATTGGGAACATTAACCCCGACCTCGATAACCGTCGTCGAAACCAGAATATCCGTCTTTCTCTCTTTGAAATCCTGCATAATCTGGTCTTTTTCATCACTCTTCATCTTACCGTGTAGAAGAGCCACTTCCGCCTTCCCTGCAAAATGAGCTGTCAGCTCCTCAGACAATGCAATGGCATTTTTCAGATCCAGAGCTTCAGATTCTTCAATCAAGGGAGAGATGACATAGGCTTGAGAACCTTTGTGAATTTCCCCCTCTAACCAAGTCAAGACCTGAGGTAATTGCTCATGCTTGATCCAGCGCGTCACAATAGGCTTCCGCCCTGCTGGCATCTGGTCAATAATGGATACATCCATATCGCCAAAGGCTGTTATGGCCAGCGTCCGTGGAATGGGAGTCGCCGTCATCATAAGAACATCTGGATTATCACCTTTTTCCCGTAAAATCCGCCTTTGCCCCACACCAAAACGGTGTTGCTCATCGATGATAATCAAGCCAAGACGAGCATAATCTACCCCATCCTGAATCAGAGCATGGGTTCCGATAATCAAGTCAGCCTCACCCTTGGCAATGGTCTCCAAGACTTCTCTTTTTTCTGCAGCTTTTAAGGAACCTGTCAAGAGAGCCAGTTTCAAGTCCGGAAAAAGACCCTTCAAACTCTCAAAATGCTGCTCTGCGAGAATCTCTGTTGGCACCATGAGGGCTGCCTGATAGCCAGCCGTCACCGCCGCAAACATGGCCAAGCCAGCAACCACAGTTTTTCCACTTCCCACATCCCCTTGCAGGAGACGATTCATGTGGTGGTTGGACTTCATATCGGTTAAAATTTCCTGCAAACTCTTTTCTTGAGCTGAAGTCAGGGCAAAAGGAAGACTTTCCTTGACTGCTGTCACTTTTTCCTGAGACCAATCCAGAACCAGGCCACTTCCCTGAACTCTATTTTCAGACTTGAGCGTCTGCAATTGCATTTGGAAATAAAAGAGTTCCTCAAACTTGATACGGCGAAGGGCCTGCTTGTATTCTGCCAAATCCTTAGGAAAATGCATAGCGCGGACAGCCTGGCAACGGGACATGAGTTTGTATTTATCCAACAAAGACTGGGGCAGATTTTCCTCAATCAAGAGGTCCAGTCCCTGATCAAAGGCCGTCTTGATAACCTTGACTAGACTGGCCTGACTGATTCCCTGAGCCAAACGATAGACAGGCTGGAGGTCATCTTCCACCTGAGCCAGAACCTTCATCCCTGTCAAACTAGCCTTTGCGCGGTCCCATTTTCCAAATACAGCAAGGGTTGCTCCCAACTCTATCTTATCAGCCAGATAAGGTTGGTTAAAGAAATTCACCGCAAAAACGACTTCTCCCTGCTTGAGGCTAAAACGCAAACGATTACGCTTGAAACCATAATACTGGACACTAGCAGGAGTCACGACTTGACCAGACAGAACCGCCTTTTCACCGTCTTCCAGCTCCAGCACTTGCTTGGTTTTGAAATCTTCATAACGGAAAGGAAAGTAGAGCAAGAGGTCTTGCAAGTTTTCAATTCCTAGTTTGGCGTATTTTTCTGCTGACTTTGGTCCCACACCAGGTAAGACATGCAAGGGTTGATGTAGATTCATGCTCCACTCCTTTCTTTTTTAATAATATTTTCTCGGAATGCGGTCACTGAGGAGACAAACCACTTCATAGTTAATAGTCCCACGGTAGGTCGCTACCTGAGTTGCTGTGATTTCCTTGTCCCCGTTGGAACCAATTAGTGTAACTTTTGTTCCCAGCGGATAAAGTTTAGGCAGACGAATGGTAATTTGGTCCATAGAAACCCGACCGACGATTGGGCATGCTTGGCCATCTACCAAGACAGAGAAATTCTGCATGTCTCGTGTCCAACCATCCGCATAGCCGATTGGAACAGTCGCAATGACTTGCTCGCTATCTGCCTGATAGGTCGCTCCATAGCCCATGCAAGCTCCAGCTGGAACTGTCTTGACATGGACTAAAGCAGATTCCAAGGTCAAGGCTGGTTTCAAGTCATAGGGCAAGTCCAAAACCTCTCCGCTCGGATTGAGGCCATACATGGCATCTCCCATACGGACGGCATTGAAAATGGTCTCTGCATGCCAAAGAGTCGTTGCCGAGTTGCTGGCATGAACCAACTCTGGAACTTCTTTCATACTGGCCAAAATAGTTTTAAACCGTTCTAACTGCTGATTAAAGTAGGTATCTGATTCCTCATCTGCAGTAGCAAAGTGGGTAAAGATTCCTTCAACACGAGCACCGTGTTGTTGGAGCAAGTCTTGAGCCTGATTAGCCTCACTAGACTCTCTAAAGCCAATCCGTCCCATCCCTGAGTCAATCTTGAGGTGGACTGTCAATCCAGCTAGGTCTTCTTCTCTAGCTAACAGTGCTTGAATCCACTCTAGCCCAGCCACTGTCAAGGTAATGTCATATTCTTTAGCAAGAGCAACAGTTTCGATGTCAGAAACTCCTAGAATAAGGATTTTCTTGCTGAGTCCAGCCTGTCTGAGCTCAATGGCTTCATCGATATTCGAAACGCAAAAGCCATCGACATCATCTTGAATAGCCGTCGCAACGGCAACAGCCCCATGCCCATAGGCATTGGCCTTGACTACTGCAAATTTGAGCGTTCCTTCAGGGATATGAGCTCCCATTTGTTGAATGTTTTGTCGAATAGCTCCCAGATGAATCAGAGCCTTGGTTGGTCTATGCGGACTAGCTTTCATGATTTTCCTCCAAAATGACACTGGCTGTCACAAACTGATCTGTATGGCTAATAGACAGCCAAATCTTTCCTGAAAATGGTGCCTGACTAAAATAAGGCGCCCCGCGTTCATTGTTCAAGACTTCCAAATCCTGAAAACCGAGCTTGCCAATGCCCGTTCCCATAGCCTTGGAAAAGGCCTCCTTAGCCGACCAGCGACCAGCCAAATATTCAATCTGCCGACGTCCTTTAAGACTGTTAAACCGTTCCATTTCCTTAGCTGTCAGCACGCGCTTAGCAAATCCTTCATGTCGTGTAACTGCGCTTTCTATCGAAGCTAATTCCTCGATATCAATTCCGTGTCCAACTATCATTCTCATCAAAAGGAGTTGAGATTCCCCAACTCCATCCTTTTCACTTATTTTGTCAAGGTAGCATAAATCTCTTCTACCAAAGCCTCTGTATTTTCCCAACCTAGGCAAGGGTCGGTAATAGAACATCCAAAGACCTCTGGTTGGTTTTGACGACCATCTGCTAGGTAAGATTCAATCATAAAGCCTCGAACTGTCTTTTTGATTTTCTCGTTCCAATCACGATTTTGCAAGGTCTGGCGAACAATTCGAATCTGCTCCATATATTGCTTGCCTGAGTTATCATGGTTGGTGTCGATGAGGATAAAAGGATTTTCAAGTCCCATTGTCTCATAACGTTCAATAGCATTTAGCAAGGTTTCATAGTAAAAGTTAGGCTCATTTTTTCCATATTCATTGACTGCTCCACGAAGGATGACGTGAGCCAAGGGATTTCCTGAAGTCTCAACTTCTTGGCCATGAAAGAGGAAGGTTTGTTTGTTTTGAGCGGCATAGATACCGTTAAACATGACCCCAAGATTTCCTGAGGTTGGATTTTTCATCCCGACTGGTGCATCAATCCCTGAAGCCACAAAACGGTGCTCTTGGTCTTCCACAGAACGAGCCCCAACAGCATGGTAGCTGACTAAATCATCTACCAAGACCAGATTTGACGGATAAAGCATCTCATCTGCTGTTGTCAAACCAGTCTCTGTAATTACGCGGTAGTGCAATTGGCGCACAGCCTGCAAACCGTTAATCAGACTTGGAGCCTTAGAAGTATCTGGCTGGTGTACCAAGCCTTTATAGCCGTCTCCGTTTGTGCGAGGTTTAGCAGTATAAACACGCATAACCATGAAAATCTTGTCCGCCACCTTCTTCTGCAAGGCTGATAAACGGCGGGCATATTCCAAGACAGCCTCTTCATTGTCAGAAGAGCAAGGACCAATCACCAAGAGGATACGGTCATCTTCCCCTGAAATGATGTCTGCCAATTCTCTATCACGACGCTCCTTTAGTCGCAAGGCTTCCGCAGATAATTGGGTTTCTGCCTTGATTGCTTCAATATCGATTTCTTGACCTTTTTCAATAAATGCCATCTTATTCTCCTAACGTTTGGTAGATTTCTCTGACAAGGGCTTCCGTATTTTCCCAGCCAAGGCAAGGGTCTGTGATAGACTTGCCAAATACTTCCGGTTCGTTTTGACGGCCGTCTTCTAGATAAGACTCAATCATAAAGCCACGAACGTACTGCTTGATTTTTTCATTCCAATCACGGTTAATCAAGGTCTGGCGGACAATTCTAATTTGGTCCATATGTTGCTTACCAGAATTGTCATGATTGGTATCCACAATGATAAATGGATTTTCCAAGCCCATCTTCTCATACTGGGTAATGGTATCCATCAAATTATCATAGTAGTAGTTAGGAATATTCTTACCATACTCATTAATCGCTCCACGAAGAATGGCATGCGAAAGAGGATTCCCAGTTGTTTCCACTTCTTTTCCTAGGAAAAGGAAGCTTTGTTTGTTTTGAGCAGCATAAATCCCATTAAACATAACATTGAGATTTCCAGAGGTTGGATTTTTAAACCCAGTCGCAAAATCTGCCCCACTTGCAACAAAGCGGTGTTGCTGGTCTTCAACTGAACGGGCACCAACTGCCATGTAAGAAATCAAATCATCTACAAGCGGAAGATTTTCAGGATAAAGCATTTCATCAGCTGTCGTCATACCTGTTTCTGTGATAACACGATAGTGAAGATGGCGAACAGCTTTGATTCCGTTGATGAGGCTTGGCGCTTCTGTCGCATTAGGCTGGTGAATCAAGCCCTTGTATCCATCTCCATTAGTACGAGGTTTGGCTGTATAAACACGCATAACCATAAAGATACGGTCTGCTACTTCTTCTTGCAAAGCTGCCAAACGCTTAGCATACTCAAGGACAGCTTCTTCATTGTCAGATGAGCATGGCCCGATTACCAAGAGAATCCGTTGGTCTTCTCCACGTATAATGGCTTCTAGCTCTTGATCGCGCTGTGATTTTCTCTCCAAAGCTTGGCCTTCTAATTTTGATAAGGCACGAACTTCTTCAATATTAATTTTAGGACTTTTTGCTGTAAATACCATAACTCATCTCCTTATAAATCAAACGGATACCAAGTAAAAATTTACTTTTCACAAGGTATCCGCCTCTAAACTATCTCATTTTATTGTCTTTTACCGTGACAGTTTTTAAACTTCTTACCAGAACCACATGGGCAAAGTTCATTCCGTCCAATTTGGCTCAAATCCAAATCTTCTGGCATATTTGCTTGGTGGGCAGCGATATTGCGAGTCGCTGTTGTACTGATATGGTGTTCTGCTTGTGGTCTTTCTTGTTCATGAATTTGTGCTTTCATCATCAAACGTGTCACATCAAACTCAATCGAACCAATCATATCATTAAACATACGGAAACCTTCTGCCTGATACTCAACAACAGGATTGTTCTGAGCATAGCCACGAAGTCCAACCGCATTACGCAATTGATCAAGAGCATCGATATGATCTGTCCACTTGTTATCCACCACTCGTAGGATCAACACTTTTTGGAATTCTTTGACTGCTTCTTCATCGCGTAGTTTTGAAACCTGACTATCGTAAACTTGCAAGGCACGTTGGAAGAGTTCTTCCTTAATAGCCTTATCAGACAAGCCTGACAAGTCTTCCATCGTAATAGAATCTTCAGGAAGCAAGTTGTACTTAGCAAAGTTCAAAATTGCTTCTAGTTTTTCATCTTGTTTGGCACGCGCATGACCATCAACGACACGACCAATCGTACGTTTGATCATAGCCTGAATTTCAGGTGCCAAGTCACGGTCTGCAGTGATGACGTCGTAACGTTGAGCGTAGATAATCTCACGTTGTTCACGCATGACATCATCGTATTGAAGGACTTGTTTACGAGTATCGTAGTTATTCCCTTCGACACGTTTTTGCGCCGCTTCAACCTGACGTGTCAACATACGAGACTCAATGGCCTCTTCAGACATATTCAAGCGTTCAAAGATTCCCTTCAAGCGTTCAGAACCAAAACGTTTCATCAAATCATCTTCAAGAGAGAGGTAGAATTGTGACTCACCTGGGTCTCCTTGACGACCTGAACGTCCACGAAGCTGGTTATCGATACGACGGCTTTCATGGCGTTCTGTACCAATAACACAAAGTCCACCCAATTCGCGAACCCCTTCACCAAGCTTGATGTCTGTACCACGACCGGCCATGTTAGTCGCAATGGTAACAGCACCACGTTGACCAGCATTCATGATGATTTGGGCTTCTTTATAGTGATTTTTGGCATTCAAAACTTCGTGAGGAACGCCAGCAGCGACCAATTTCTTAGAAATATAGTCACTAGTTTCCACCGCTACTGTACCAACCAAGACAGGCTGACCCTTTTGGTAACGAGCCTTAACGTCTTCGACAACCGCCTTAAACTTAGCCTCGATACTTGCATAAAGAAGGTCTGAGTGGTCAATACGTTGAACAGGACGGTTTGTTGGGATTGGAATAACACGAATGTTGTAAATTTCACGGAATTCTTCTTCCTCAGTCTTACCTGTACCCGTCATACCAGACAATTTCTTGTACATACGGAAAAGATTTTGGTAAGTGATTGAGGCAGAAGTCTTGGTCTCATCCTGGATTGGCACACCTTCTTTAGCTTCAATAGCTTGGTGCAAGCCATCAGAATAACGACGACCTTCCATAGTACGACCTGTAAATTGATCGACAATCAAGATCTCTTGCTCTTCGCTCACCACATAGTCAATATCGAGGAGCATGATGTAGTTGGCACGAAGGGCATTATCGATAAAGTGAGTCAAAGCCACGTTTTCGATATCATAGAGATTTTCAAGCTTGAAGTAGCTTTCAGCCTTGTCAATCCCTGAATCAGACAAACCAATAGTTTTAGACTGCACATCGATAATGTAGTCGTCTTTGTCCAAAGATTTCACATAGTGGTCTGCCATGTGGTACAACTGGCTTGTTTCAACTGCATTAGCTCCTGATACAATCAATGGTGTACGGGCTTCGTCAATCAAGATAGAGTCAACCTCATCGACCAAGGCATAGTTGAGCGGACGTTGTACCATGTTTTCAGCACGGACGACCATGTTGTCACGAAGGTAGTCAAACCCGATTTCTGAGTTGGTTGAGTAAGTGATATCACACTCATAGGCTTCTTTTTTCTCCATTGGAGATTTGGCAGCCAAGTTAATCCCTACTGACAAACCAAGCCAAGAGTACAATTCACCCATCTCAGTCGCGTCACGCTCTGATAGGTATTCATTGACCGTAACTACGTGGACCCCTTTACCTGAAAGGGCATTGAGGTATACTGGCATGGTCGCAGTCAAGGTTTTCCCTTCCCCTGTACGCATTTCTGGCACGTCACCATGATGAAGAACAATTCCCCCCATGACCTGAACCTTATATGGGAAGAGACCTAGGACACGTTTAGCACCCTCACGGACAACCGCAAATGCTTCATAAAGCAACGAATCCAGTGATTCTCCATTTTGATAACGTTCTTTAAATTCAACTGTTTTTGCTTTCAGTTGGTCATCTGTCAAAGCAGCCATTTGGTCTTCGTATTTGAAAACCTTGTCAGCCATCTTTTCCAGACGACGGATTTCTCCTTTATCATTTTCGATAATTGTTTTTAAAATATTAGCCATGTTTTTCCTTACTTTAAATTCCGAATATTTTAGAATGTTCTTTTAATTTTAGCACAATTACTGATTATTTTCAAGGAAGAATCCCCATTTTGAAAAGGAAAAAGAGGCTAGTTTCCAAGCTAACCTCTCTGACTTTTATGATACTTTAATTGCCAAAAATCGGCAAAATCGCAAATAGGATAAATAGATTAATCCAAAGAGAAAAACAGCAGATCAATCCAAAAACAAAGAGACTGACTTTCTTGGACAGCAAGGCCATCAAAATAGACAGAATACCAAAAACTAGCAAGACTTTCTGTATGCTGAAGAGGTCAATCTTTCCCCCCAGAATCGGACTGCCCCAAGGAAGAAAGAAGAAAGCAATCCAGATCAACAGGACTAAACCAATATAGACCTTGGAATAGCGTGTAATAAATGATTTTAGATGTCCCATAAGCTACCTCCTAAGCTTGTATATCTTTTGAATACTGTATATGCCCATTTTCGACAAATAATACCTCTGTACAAAGATCTGAAATATCTTCCGATATGTGCGAAGTCAGGATAACCAAACCATTTTCTTTTTTCAGATAAGATAAAATGACCTGTTTTGTCAACCTCACACTCTTCTCATCCAAAGCATTCATAGGTTCATCGAGAAAGAGTATAGATGGTTCGGCAATAAAGGCTTGAATCAAGGCCATTTTTTGCTTCGTTCCTAAGGATAAATGACGGTACTCAACGTCTTCAAATTCCTTTAAATCATAATATTGGATCCAATCGGCAATTCTTTTTTCAGTAATTTCAGATGAAAAATACCTTAACAATCGCAAATTTTCTCTCAGAGATAAATGAGATAAAAACTCGACTTTTTCAATTAAAATCCCTGCATCCTGAATATAATGATTTTTTATCCCGTAGACTTTCCCGTCTTGAAGAACTTTTCCTTTATCAAGCTTAATATAACCAGCAAGTATCTTTAAAAGAACTGTCTTACCAGATCCATTATCACCTTTAAGACCGTAAATATTTCCTGATTGAAAGACCAGATTTAACTCATTTAAAATAGGTCTTTTCCCGTAATTTTTCTGTCCATTTATAATTTCAAGTCTCATCGTTTATCCTTTCTTAAACGACTCTTCTAACCGACTAACAATCAAAAGAACTAATAGAATTAAGAGTCCTAAATATACTGTTACAATATGATCCATCATCCATTCTTGCCCCACAAATGCTAAAAAGTATAGAAAAAACGAAAAGCCAGCGCCTACACTAATAAGTGCTATCAGATAAGACAGTAACAAATACAACATCATTAACTGAGCAAGTAAAAATAAGAGAGCAACTGTTTTAAAATGAATTCCTAGAGGAAGTAAACCAAGAAACCAGACAAACAAATCTTGAGTAAAAAATTTAGAAATAAGAACCAATCGTTTCCTTGTATAATCGAAAAAGGAGGTCGATCGATAGCGGATCAAGTGATGGTAATGGTCTGCCAAATCACTTTCAAGTAAAATGACAGAGAGCCATCCTACCATGAAAAGCGAAAGGTTTAACAAGAGTTTGGGGATTTCTAAATTCGCTTCAGAATAGTCATTATAGGAAAAGATTGAAATCAATTCCCTCTTGAAAAAGAGAAAAACATCCTGCTTTTGAACCGCTGTTGACAATAGATAGTTAATCAAAATCATCATCAAAACTATACGAAGTAGTAAAACGATTTTTCTCTTTAGCCAAATATTGTTAAAATTCTTAAACATTATCTTCATATTTTTCAAGCACCATATAAGATACGATGTAAAGGATATAAGGAGTAAAGAGTTTCATCAAACTTACATCTCCATAGCTAGATTGCATCAAACTCGTCATAGGAACCATATAGTATGGCAAGATACTATAGAGTAACATAGAACCAAGCCAAAGAAACATCAAATAGGCGATTGCTGAACGAGTTACATTCCCTAAATAATCAACTATTTTTAAAAAATAGACCGTATTGATGAAGATACCGATTAGAAGGACACCTATAAAAAACAGATAACTTTTTATCTCTCCATCCAAGAGCCTTTGTAAACTACTTCCATCAGAAAATAGAGAATTCCATTCCAGAGGCGAAAAAGTCCCAAAGAAATAGGTTATGATTGCAATTATCAGCACAGTCACTAAATATATCACACAAGGGATACTTGCAAGTTGAAAAGTCAACTTTCTTTTTAACCGTTGATAACTTACTTCTCTTCCAATACTCAATCGTAAAACTTTATTTTTCAGCTGAATATATTGAAAACCTAGCAAAGAAATGATAATTGGAATAATAAATGATTGATAAAAACCTAAATTGAACTGGAGAATACGAAAATCTAAAGCTGATTTTAATAAGTCATTTTTAATTGCTTGTCCATCGAATTTGGCTAGGTCAGGTGCATGAATATCAAAAAAGAAATAAGTCATCAAAAAATCACGATAAACCAAAGCAAGAAAAATCAAAGTAAGCAAGACATAAACAAATTTATTCCTTGCCAAAGTTAAGAGAGGAATCTTCATAAATTATACCTACTTTACGAATTAATTTGGTGACCAACTACCTGAAATGGAAGCTGATAAATCCCACCAATTTTGTCTTGCCATATCTGCTGCATAGACATAGCCAACCGTTGCCCAATTCCCATGAGTTGAACGAGTACCACAGGTTGTTAACGATTCTCCACTACGAGCTTCTCCGTTAGAATTTACTATACGATGCTTAACAGTCATGGGATGTAAATTTCTACAAGGATTTAAGTTCATGATATATTCCGCACCTTCATTTTCTTTGGTCAAATAACCTGTTCTCTTATAACTGGTAGTAATAACAAAATTACTAAAAGCACCTATCTGATTTGCTTCTACGAAAGTAGTTCCAACAGCACTTATCATTAAAACAGGAATAACCATTTTCAATAATTTCTTAGTTTTCATTTTTTCTGTTTCCTTTCATTTTTTATTCAAGAAGATTCCTTATAACTTCTATTTTAAATATAGACTTATTCTAAACGATGGTATATCATACAAATTCCTCCTTTACTTACTATGTATAGACTCTAATTTTTTTATCCCCAAAACCACGTTTCAAACCAGATAAGTTGAATCCAACTCCAAATCAAAGATATAATAAATCCAGAGTTTTTCGGTAAATTCTTCAAATATCTTTTAAATCCCATGACTTTTTTCCTCCTTTTTTGATATAATAATACCACCTTTTTCTACGTTTTTTATAAATGTAGAAAATATTCACATTTGCCTAGGAGGACCAATATGAGATGGGATTATGGACAAATTTTTAAAGAAATTCGAAAGTCAAAAGGATTGACCCAACAAGATGTATGTGGACAAGTCATACATCGAACAACTCTAACAAATATTGAACACGGTAAAGTTATTCCCAGTTTTGAAAACATGGTATTTCTTCTTGAACAAATTGATATGAGCTTAGCAGAATTCAAGTATATATGCAACGAATACCATCCTAGTGAAAGGCGAGATATTATTGTAGAGAGCCAAAATCCGTCTACTTTTCAAGATACTAGAAAAATTGTTGAACTCACTGAGAAGTGTCAAAAATATCTTAAGACACATCACGATGTTCCTATTCAAAATATCTATCGTCATACAAAAATTGTCACAGAGTTACGAACTAAAGGATTCAAAAACAACCACGTCTTGAAAGATTTGTATGAAGAAATTTGGGACTATCTTGAACCTATGGATACATGGTACATTAGTGATTTGAAATTGCTTGGAACCATTCTCTTTTTCTTTCCTTCTGAAAATCTTCCCCTTCTTATTGATAGAATTATGAAAACCATCGAAAAATATAAATATTTCCGAGAAACAAAAGTATTTTTATCATCTTTTTTAGCTAATCTCTCTACTGTATATTTTCAACATCATTTACTCAAAGAATGTGAAACAATCACCCTACAACTTTTGGTATTAGCAGAAGAATTAAAAATATATGATATTCTTGGATTTTCTCAAGTACGCTTGGGAATACTGCAACATAACTCCGATTTGATTGATAAAGGAATAACTTTATTACGACTAACCAAAGAAGAGGCATTAGTTAAATTACTCGAAAAAGAAATTAATGATTTTTCAAACCAATAATTTGTAATAACTCTCATCATTTTATTATAGCAAATCGAAATAGAATGCGAACGAATCAATTAGGGAATCTAAAGCATTTTATTCCAATGTTTTATAAGTTGCATTGTATTATTTCATATTCAATCCACTATACAAGATGAATATTTCTCTCAAGTTTCATAATCAAAATAAAAACGACTGTATCTATAGCCGCATAAATAAATCATAGATATAGTCATTTTTTAGTTCCTACCCTTTTCTTAATTCACACCTTTAGATTTCCCTAACTCCCGTCTCAAGCGAAACATTTTTTTGAAACAGGAATAAGTTGACCTATTCAGACCAATAGCTAGCAGAATAAAAAGAAACCAAATGCCCCATAACTTGATGTCTGTCAAATTTCTCAAGACGATATTGAAAAACAGAACTGAAACAACTGTCCAAGCAAGGCTAAACAGAGCATAGAGGGGGATGTAAAACCAGTAAAAATAGTAAAATATTGGGAAAAACTTACTCTCTCTATTGCCCTTTTCAATCCAGTTATCAAAATAAAAGTAAGGTGCTAAAAGCAAGAATTTAAACAAATGTTCCATCATCAACACCTCACTTTGATAGCGTTTTCTTTACCTTCATTCTATCAAAAAAATCTGGAAATGTCATTCCAGATTCTGCTTTTTTATTTGCGTTTTCTTGCAATAAGATGGATTGGGGTTCCCTCAAAGACGAAGGCCTTACGGATTTGATTTTCCAAGAAACGCAGGTAAGAAAAGTGCATGAGTTCTTCTTCATTGACAAAGATGACAAAGGTTGGTGGTTTGGTTGCCACTTGGGTCGCATAGAAAATCTTAAGGCGTTTTCCTTTGTCTGTTGGTGTTGGGTTGATGGCAATAGCATCCATAATCACATCGTTCAAGACGGCTGATGGGATACGTGTGTTTTGACTCTCGCTGATTTGCTTGATCATCTCAGGCAGTTTATGAAGACGTTGCTTGGTCAAGGCTGATACAAAGATAATCGGTGCGTAAGGCAGGTATTGGAACTGCTCACGGATATCTTCTTCCCAGTTTTTCATAGTGTGGTTGTCTTTTTCAAGCGTATCCCACTTATTAACAACGATAATCATCCCTTTACCAGCTTCATGGGCAAATCCTGCGATACGCTTGTCGTATTCACGGATACCTTCTTCCGCATTGATGACCATCAAGACCACATCCGAGCGGTCAATAGCACGCATGGCACGCATGACAGAGTATTTCTCGGTATTTTCATAAACCTTACCAGACTTACGCATACCAGCCGTATCAATCATGGTAAACTCTTGACCATCTGTATCCGTAAAGTGGGTATCAATAGCGTCACGCGTTGTTCCAGCAACTGGACTAGCAATAACACGGTCTTCTCCCAAGATAGCATTGATCAAGCTTGATTTTCCGACGTTAGGACGACCAATCAGGCTAAACTTAATGACATCTGGATTTTCTTCTTCATATTCATTTGGAAGATTTTCTACGATTGCGTCTAGCACATCCCCTGTACCGATACCATGGACAGATGAGATAGGCAGTGGTTCACCCAAACCGAGAGCATAGAAATCATAGATATCATTACGCATCTCAGGGTTGTCCACCTTGTTAACTGCAAGGATAACTGGTTTATGAGTTTTATAAAGCTTACGGGCTACGTATTCGTCCGCATCGGTAATCCCTTCCTTACCAGACACGACAAAGACGATAACATCGGCTTCTTCCATGGCAATTTCTGCCTGGTGCTTGATTTGTTCCATGAAAGGAGCATCGACATCATCGATTCCTCCTGTATCAATCATGCTAAAAGAGCGATTGAGCCACTCACCCGTCGCATAGATACGGTCACGTGTCACTCCTTCGACATCTTCTACAATGGAGATTCGCTCACCAGCGATCCGATTAAATAGGGTTGATTTCCCAACATTGGGACGGCCTACAATGGCAATAGTTGGTAGGGCCATAATTTCTCACTTTCTACAATAACTTTTTCTGTTCAAGATTTTTTCTAGTTGAGCTTGGTTCAGCTTGACCAAACTGTTCTGCTAGGCGCTGACTCCAGCTTGTAGTTGCACGCGCCCCAGCATAGTCAGCCTGTATACGGTCATAAGCTTCAATCACATCAACGGTTTGCTCCTGATATTCTTCCTCAAATACCACTTGATTCAATGGCAAGCGAGGTTTGACTTCATGTTCTTCATTTGGAAGACCCAGTGCCATCCCAAAAACTGGATAAGTATAGTCAGGCAGGCTAAAGAGCTCTGCCACTTCTTCTGACTTGTAACGAACCAAGCCAATGATGACACCGCCATAGCCCAAGCTTTCAGCCGCCAGCAGGGCATTTTGACCAGCAAGGGCCGCATCGACCGAACTAATCAAGAGGCCTTCCACACCTTGAGGTTGGAATGAGTCAGTATGAAGTCGGGCTCCCTTTTCCGCTCGGTTCAAATCTCCGACAAAGAGAAGGAAAACAGCTGACTGGCGAATGGCTTCTTGAGGCACCAATTCATACAAGGCATCTTTCTTTTCTTGACTTCGTACCACAATCACAGAGTAGGATTGGAAATTCTTCCAAGACGAGGCCATTTGGGCTGCTGTCAGGATTTCAGTCAAGTCTTCCTGAGGAAGGGCCTGCTCCTTAAATCTTCGAACAGACTTATGAGCTTTCATCAGTTTAATCGTTTCTGTCATCGACGGTTTACTCCTTCTAAACGAGTCTCCTCAGCCAAATAACGGATGCGTTCCATGACGCGTCTGGCTTCCCAGGTTTCGTCATTTCCTTGTTTCCCTTTAGCAAAATGCTGCTCCAAATCTTCAAAGTTGAAGTTGGAAGTGAAAAAGGTCGGTAAATTTTCCTGCATCCGATATTGGAGAATAACCTGCAGAATTTCATCCCGCACCCAAGCTGTTGATTGTTCGGCACCAATATCATCTAAAATCAGGACTTCAGACAGCTTAATCTCATCCACCAAGTTCTTGACATTGCCATCACTGATGGCATTTTTGGCATCAATGACAAAGCTAGGATAGTGGAGAAGAGTGGATGAAACACCACGTTTTTCTGATAAATCATGGGCCAAGGCAGCCACCATGAAACTTTTACCCACACCAAAGTCTCCATATAAGTAAAGACCTTTTCGAATAGCTGGATATTGCTCCACGAAGGCTAGTAGCTTTTCAAAAACTGGCAAGCGTCCCAAATCATCCAAGTCTACTTGGGCTAAACTAGCTTTCTTGAGACTGGCTGGCAGATTGATTAACTTGAGACGGTTCTTAATAGCCGCTTCTTTTTCAGCCGCAATTAGTTCAGGAGTTTCTTCATAAGAAACATCCGCATAACCATGATTCATAACCAAAATAGGCTTGTAGCCTTTGGCAATATAATCCATATCCCCACGGAGAAACTTATCGCGCTCGGTGATGTATTGATTAAATTTGGAGATACTGCGATTCAATTCCTCTGGAGTAAGGGATTCTTGCTGGATAAAGGCCGCAACATCAGGATCCTTCATGATTTTCTGAACCAAATCTTGATAGTGAAAACGGCTGGGTTGACGCTTGAGTACGTCTCCGACACTTTCCATCTAATCTCCTCCTTTTTCTAATCGAGCTAATAGTTCTTGTTTCTTACGTTCTAGTTCCAGACGAGTTTCCTCGCTGGTTTCATTTTTATAATCTGGATTGCTCCATTTGGGTACATTGGACTTGGCAGGACTGGGATTACTGCTTTTTTGAGCCTGGCTCTTCTGCCCTCGCTCACGGATGCGCAAGACTGCCTCTTCTGCTGAATGAATCTTTTGATAGGCATAGTCATTGGCCACTTTCATGGCATATTTCTCATTGATATTTGCCGAATCCACCTTATTAAAGGTCAATAAAAGAATGATATTGATAACTTCATCCAGCAAGCCCAAGCCAGCCATCTGTTGCAAGAGTTCTCTTTCTGCTTGTGTAATGGTTCCCTTGCGTGTTTGCTTGATTTCTGCCAAGAACTGCAGGGCAGTCTTACTTTTGGCTTCTTTGATAATGGTTGCTTCCTTAGAACTAAAGTCAGAGGAAACCGGTTTTTGAGCAATTTTTTCCCGCATGCGTTTGGTTGAAATGACCTGGGAAACGGCTGTTGACTTGGCCAATTGATAGGTCTCAAACCAAGTCCATTTCTTCTCCTCCGCAATGGCAAACAGATTCAATACATCGGACTGCTCATCCGCAAAACGCAGTCCATCTCGAGCCATGAGCTGACGAAAATGGTCCAAGTCAAAATCATTGGCCACTTTCTTCTTGAGACTAAGGTCTTCTTGACTTCCCAGTTCTGCCAAGTCTGGAAAGACTTGATTGAGTGAGACAGGTATTTCTTCTCCATCAGCACTTTCAACTTTCAAATCCTCCACAGCTGCATCACCAATCTTTTTCTCCAAAAGCCTGCGATAAACAGGATGTTCTAAGAAATCTTGACTCGAAAGAGGAGCATGGATAACTATCTGATAGGTATCACCCTTTTGATAGAGGGTCAAGAGATTGAAAGCAGATAGGATTTTCAAGGATTTTAAAAGTCTATCCATCCCAAAGTTGAGATGATTGAGAATGCTTGAAAAGAGGTATTCCTTTCTGCCATTATCCCAAAAACTAATCGTATAAAGATAAAGGCTCAGTGCCTCCTGACCGATAATCGGGAGGTAGCACTGTACCAGAGATGAGGTATCTTGCGACACCCGATTATTCTTTAGATAAGAAAAACGGTCAATTGGCTTCATTTATCTTTCCTTTTTCTTTTTAGAGGACTGGGTGATTTGTTGGAGCAAGCTCTCTAACTCACTCACGTCCTTAAAGCTACGATAGACACTGGCAAAACGTACATAGGTAATCTCGTCCAATTCAGCCAACTCCTCCATGACGAGTGAACCAATGTCCTCACTTTGAATTTCATTTTCATTTCGACCACGGAGTTTCTGTTCGATACGATTGACTACCATGTTGATTTCATCACTTGACACAGGACGTTTCTGGGCTGAGCGGATAATCCCATTAAAGATTTTATCTCTGGAGAATTGTTCCCGTGTGCCATCTTTTTTAACAACAACTAAGGTTCTTTCTTCTACCCGTTCGTAGGTTGTAAAACGGTGCTGGCATTCGTCGCACTCACGTCTTCTACGAATGGTGTTCCCTTCTTCTGCTTGGCGACTATCGATAACACTTGACTTGGTAGCCCCACATTTTGGACAACGCATCCTTTCCCTCCTTATCGTTTTCTTTTCATTATACCATTTTTTAAGCGATTCCCAAAACAATTCTTCTTTTTGCTTGACAAGTTTTTTGTTTTGTTGTATTATTTAATTAAGACAAAAGGATAAAAGAAAGGAGAGCAAGATGTCCTGGACATTTGACAATAAAAAACCCATTTATTTACAGATTATGGAGAAAATCAAGCTTCAGATTGTTTCCCATGCACTGGAACCCAATCAACAACTTCCAACCGTGAGAGAGTTAGCTAGCGAGGCTGGTGTCAATCCCAACACCATCCAAAGAGCCTTGTCAGACCTTGAACGAGAAGGATTTGTCTACAGCAAGCGCACAACTGGACGATTTGTGACTGAGGATAAGGAACTGATCGCCCAATCTCGCAAACAACTATCAGAAGAACAATTGGAACACTTCGTTTCCTCCATGACCCATTTTGGCTATGAAAAAGAAGAACTACCAGGCGTAGTCGGCGATTATATTAAAGGAGTTTAAGCCTATGTCATTACTAGCATTTGAAAATGTATCCAAATCTTATGGAGCAACCCCAGCCCTTGAAAATGTTTCTCTTGACATCCCAGCTGGAAAAATTGTTGGTCTTCTTGGCCCAAACGGCTCAGGAAAAACAACCCTGATTAAACTAATCAATGGCCTCTTACAACCAGATCAAGGACGTGTCCTCATCAACGACATGGACCCAAGCCCAGCAACCAAGGCTATCGTAGCTTATTTGCCGGATACAACCTATCTCAATGAACAAATGAAGGTCAAAGAAGCCCTTACCTACTTCAAGACCTTCTATAAAGATTTCAATCTTGAACGCGCCCATCATCTACTTGCAGATCTTGGCATTGATGAAAATAGTCGTCTCAAGAAACTATCAAAAGGAAACAAGGAAAAGGTACAACTGATTTTGGTTATGAGCCGTGATGCTCGTCTCTACGTTTTGGACGAACCCATTGGTGGGGTGGACCCAGCAGCCCGTGAGTATATCCTCAATACCATTATCAACAACTACTCCCCAACTTCTACTGTTTTGATTTCTACCCACTTGATTTCAGATATCGAGCCAATCTTGGATGAAATTGTCTTCCTAAAAGACGGAAAAGTCGTCCGTCAAGGCAATGTAGATGATATTCGTTACGAGTCAGGTGAATCCATTGACCAACTCTTCCGTCAGGAATTTAAGGCCTAAGCAAAGGAGATTATTATGTTTTGGAATTTAGTTCGCTACGAATTTAAAAATGTTAACAAGTGGTATTTAGCTCTTTATGGTGCTGTTCTAGTCCTTTCCATCCCCCTAGGAATGCAAGGACACTACTATTCTTATGTATCTTTCAAAGATAGCCAACCTTTCCTATTTGTCTTTCTAGCTCTCGTCTTTGGTGGCTTGATAATTACACTTGGGATTTCAACTCTTTTCTTGATTATCAAACGCTTCAAAGGTAGTGTCTATGACCGCCAAGGCTATCTGACTTTGACCTTGCCAGTTTCTGAGCACTATATCATCACAGCTAAATTAGTCGGAGCCTTCATCTGGTCTATACTTAGCACTGCTGTACTGGCTCTAAGTGCTTTTCTTATTGTGACTATAACGGTTCCAGAATGGATGTCAAATTATGACTTTATTCCACTTATAGGAACATACCTTCCTCAACTCTCTCTTGTGGGATTATCCTTCCTACTAAATACCATTTCTGGAATCCTCTGCATCTACTTGGCTATTTCCATCGGACAACTTTTCAACGAATACCGCACAGCACTAGCTGTTGCAGCCTATATTGGTATCCAAATCGTCATTGGATTTATTGAAGTCTTCTTCAATACCAGTACTAACTTCTATGTCAATTCACTTGCAGGATTTAATGATAATTTCTATATGGGAGCAAGTACAGGCATTTTTGAAGAACTCATTTTCATAGCTATCTTTTATCTCGGAACCTACTATATCTTGAAAAACAAGGTTAATTTGCAATAGTTTTAAAGTCTAGCGACAAAAACTCGCTAGGCTTTTTTTGTTCTCAGTACTTACATTTTTATATGAAGCATTTGAGATAAAGGAGTATAATAATTTTAAAACTGATTACATATATATCGATAAGGAGGTCAACTCTTTATGCTGAGAAGATTTGTTGCTAAGAAGCACCTCATACTTTACTTCTTTTCTATTGCCATTACTTGGCTGGAAGCGATTATCACGCCAGCCCTTGTTCAAAATATTGTTGCTAGTTTTACCAATCAAGAACTAGGACTTCTTTGGAAAGTTCTGATTCTAGGAATCCTTGGAAACCTCATTCTCTTACTGGGTTTGGCTGGAAAACGCTATTACTACGCCCGTTTGATTACTGACTTCAAATATGGAATCAAGAGTGCTATTTTCAAGCGATTTTTAAACAGTTATGAGATTGATGAAAAGGATATTTTGTCCGATATAGAAAACGACGCCAAGCAACTAGAAGAAAGCTATATTGAGCCAATGGTTATCATTATTTCTTCTCTTGGTTTCACCACTGTGTCCATTCTCTATGCCCTATGGACCAATTTTTACCTGGGCTTGATTTTCATCCTCTTCTACTCCTTTCCTGTCCTCTGCAGTGCTATCGGATCAAAGCGTTTGGACGCACTTTCTGAAAAGCGGTCAACTATTGACCAGAGCTACTTATCAAGCTTGACAAATTTTATTGGTGGCAGCCAACAAATTCGCCATTATCAGGGACAAGACTTCTTTTTTGCTCGCTACCAGAAACAATTACAAACCAGTCTGGATGCCGAAATCAACTATGAAAAGCAACGAACTTTAAACAGTCTTTTTATCAATAGCATCGATGCCTTTTGCTCCGTAACACCTATTGTCATCGGTGGCTTTATGACCTACTATAATTATTTAGATGCGGCGAGTTTTGTGGCCATCTATCTGGTTTCCCATAATATCGGCTATCAATTCCAAGAGTTGGCCTACTTCACCAACACCCGAAAAGCGACTCGAACTCTTCTCAACAAATACCAAAAACTTTTGAGCCAACCTGATTCCATCTCGCCTAGAAACATAGAAAATATTTTCCCTATCCAACTTGACACCATCTGCCTTGAAAAAGAGGGGAATATCCTCCTGTCTCCGATTTCCATGCACATCAAGCAAGGAGAAAAAATTGCTATTATCGGGGAAAGTGGTTCTGGTAAGACGACACTGCTCAATATCATTCATGGAGAAGAGACACCGACAAGTGGACAGATTAGCTTTGCTGGTCAAAACCTGTCCCGTCAAGAAATCACAAGCATTAGTTCCTATATCCTCCAAGATAGCCATTACTTTGACACGCTCTCTCTAGAAGACAATATCCTTCTAGGACTGGATAAAAAACAAGAGACTTTAAATCATGTCCTCAAAAAAACAGGATTAGAACATTTGAAAAATCGCCCCCTCAGTAATGACAGTCTATCTGGTGGCGAGAAACAACGCCTAGAAATTGCTCGCGCCCTCTACCACGATAGCCAACTCATCTTAGCAGATGAGATCAAGGCCAATCTTGACTTGGAAAATAGCAAAAAGATTAGTGACCTGCTCTTCTCCCTACCTCAAACAGTCATTGAAGTCATTCACCACTACACAGAAGAAGACTTAAAACACTATGACCAAGTCATTCACCTAAGCAAAGAAAAGTAGTGCTCTATCACATACGATTTTAAAAAGCAAGGAACTCAAATTCCTTGCTTTTTAACTCAATATCAAACTGGCTACAATGGGGCTGACAAAGACATAGAGAATACCGGTGACACCGATAGCCAAACCACCCATAGCTCCTGCTACAGAACCGTATCGAAAAGCTGTGCCTGTTCCGACTGCGTGACCTGTCCCTCCAAGGGAAAGGCCAACAGCTACTGGATCATCTATTTTCAACCACTTCAAAAGGGTTGGGCCGATGACACTGGTTAAAATCCCAGTCGCCACCACAACCACCAAGGTCACAGTCGTCAAACCTTGCAATTTTTCTGTGATTCCCACTGCCATAGCAGTTGTTACTGACTTAGGAAAGAGTGAAATGGCTAGGAAAAAGTCCATTCCAAAAATCTTAGCTACAAGGGCTGTGAAAGAGGTATTGACAACTACTGCTAGTAGACTACCAAAGAGAATACTCCGTGCATGGTGCTTCATCAAGTGAAAACTCTTATAAAGCGGAATCCCTAGAGCAACAGTCGATGGGACAATCAAGTTGTTTAGATAAACCCCACCTTGGTAGTAATCTTGGTAAGAAATACCTGTCACCTTTAGAAAGATGATAATGAAAACAGCTGACAAAAGCAAGGGCGTTGTCAATGGATGGGGAAAACGTCTGTAAATCAGCATTCCCACTAGATAGGCTAGGATAGACAGGGCAAGCCCAAACAGGGGATTGGAAACAAATTCACTCATTTGGCATCTCCTTTCTCATAATCTCCCTCAAACCGTCTCTTGATGAACTGAACTACCAAGGCTATGAGGATAATATTGATGACTGCTGCAAAAAAGACAATCAAAACAATTGGCAAAAGATAGGGAGCAATCACATCAAACTTTTCCATGATTCCCACTGCTGGCGGCAAAAAGAGAATGGTCATATTGGCCAGCAAGAAATTCCCAACCATGTTGACATGTCTGGTTCTCAGCCACTTGAACTCTAGGGCTAGAAAGAGAATAATCAAACCGATAATACTGCCTGGGATGGGCAAATGAAAGAAACTGGAAATCCCCTCTCCGATTAGAGAAATCACAAAGAGAATCATTAATTGAACATATAATTTCATCCTAAACTCCACGAAATAGACTTCTTGCATACCAGTTTACTCTTTTTTCAGAAAATTTCAAGGAAATGCATAAGAGTTGATGAAAATTAGAGAAGAAAGGGGATGCAGGCAATTGAAGACTAGCATAAACAGGCGTAATTGAGGATAAAAGATTTCATCATCCTTCTTGCCAGCCTTCTTGAAAAGTAGTATAATTATTGCATGCGCAATCATCTTGTGATGCAGAAATTGTCCGTGAATGGACTTTCTTCTATTTACGACTCTAAAAAGAAAGGAGATACTATGACCTATTTGGAAAAATGGTTTGACTTCAATCGGCGTCAGAAAGAAATCGAAGGTCTCTTAGAAGAGACCATTGCCCAGCAGAGTGACCAAAGTCTGACCTTGAAAGAGTTTTACCTGCTCTACTATCTGGACTTGGCACAAGAAAAATCTCTACGCCAGATTGACCTGCCAGACAAACTTCATCTGAGCCCGAGCGCTGTTTCTCGGATGGTGGCTCGCTTAGAAGCTAAAAATTGCGGTCTACTTAGTCGCAGGTGTTGTGATCAAGATAGGCGTTCTAGTTTTATCTGCCTGACAGGTGATGGGCAAAAGACACTGGCCTCTCTACAGAAAGCTGTCGAAGAAAGCTTAGAAACTGGTTTGGATTTCTTGATTTAAGATGATTTTAGAAAAAAGTTGCGTGCGCAATCATTTTTCTTGACATTCTCTTTTACAAAGAGTAAAATAAAGTCATCATTAAACAAAGGAGTTTTTTAAATGATTGAAATTACCTATCTAGATGCCAGCAAGAACGAAAGAACTGTGACTTTCGAGTCTTATGAAGATTTTGATCGTTCACAACAAGCTTGCCTTATCGGCGTCGCAGACTACTACCCTGTCCAAAAATTAACTTACAACGGTCATGATTTGGACTACCATGGGACTTACGGAGATGTCTTCTTCTATCTCATGAAACAAGATTTAAGCCAATATAACTAAAAAAGGAGAAATACAATGGCAAAAGCAATTACAGATGCAACATTCGAACAAGAAACAAAAGACGGTTTGGTCTTGGTAGACTTCTGGGCAACTTGGTGTGGTCCATGTCGTATGCAAGGTCCAATCTTGGATAAATTGTCTGAAGAACTTTCAGAAGATGTTTTGAAAATCGTTAAAATGGACGTTGATGAAAATCCAAATACAGCTCGTGCTTTTGGAATCATGTCTATCCCAACTCTTCTCTTCAAAAAAGACGGCCAAGTGGTAAAACAAGTTGCTGGTGTTCACACAGCAGAACAAATCAAGGCCATCGTTGCTGAATTGAGCTAATCAAACGAGAGACCAAATACTTGCTTTGGTCTCTTTTTTCTTGCCCTTTGCCATTTTTCAAAAAATATGCTAGACTGTAGGTAGAATATTACGATGTTTGGGACATGCCATCGCTAAAAAAAACCTCTACTTGGTATTTTTTAGCTCCCTCAAGGGAGCTTTTTGCGTGCTCTGAACATTTCCCATTTTGGAAGGAGTACTATGAAACGTCAATCAGCCTTGGTCGTCTTTAGTGGCGGTCAAGATTCCACAACCTGCCTCTTTTGGGCTAAAGAACGCTATGAAACAGTCGAAGCTGTCACCTTTGCCTACGGTCAACGTCATCATCTCGAAATTCAAGTTGCCCAAGAAATCGCTAAGGAACAAGGCATTCGTCATCACATCCTCGATATGTCTCTGCTGGGGCAAATCACTGAAAATGCCTTGACTTCAGATTTAGAAATTGAGCAAAAAGAAGGAGAAATCCCTAACACCTTCGTTGATGGTCGCAACCACCTCTTTCTATCCTTTGCGGCAGTTCTTGCTAAACAACGTGGCATTAAAGACATCGTGACAGGTGTCTGCGAAACAGACTTCTCTGGCTACCCCGATTGTCGAGATGTCTTTGTCAAATCCCTTAATGTGACGCTCAACCTGGCCATGGATTACGACTTCGTTATCCAAACGCCTCTCATGTGGCTGGACAAGGCTGAAACTTGGGAATTAGCCGACCAACTCGGTGCCTTTGACTATGTTCGCGAGAAGACCTTGACCTGCTACAATGGAATTATCGGCAGTGGCTGTGGAGATTGCCCAGCCTGCCACCTACGTCAGCATGGTTTAGATGTCTATCTCTCACAGAAAGGAGAGGCTTAATGTTTTTTGCACCCAAAGAAATCAAACAGGAAACTGGAGAGTCTCTGGTCTACAATCCTCACAGAACCTTGGTATCAAAAGAATTTACCTTTGATGCTGCCCACCACCTCTTTCACTATGAAGGAAAATGCAAATCCCTGCACGGCCACACTTATCATCTGCAGATTGCTGTCAGTGGATTTTTAGATGAACGTGGTATGACCTACGATTTCGGAGACATCAAAGCTATTTACAAGAACTACTTAGAGCCCCACTTGGATCATCGCTATCTCAATGAAACTCTGCCTTATATGAACACGACTGCTGAAAATATGGTTTACTGGATTTTCCAAACCATGAGTCAAGAGTTACCTGACGAGCGCGGTCTCCGTTTGGAATACGTTCGCCTCTATGAGACTCCTACGGCCTTTGCGGAGTTTAGACGGGAGTGGTTGGATGACTAGGGAACGTGTCCTCAAACTACCAGTTCTGGAAATTTTTGGCCCAACCTTTCAAGGTGAAGGCCGTGCTATTGGGCAGAAAACCATGTTTGTCCGCACTGCCGGTTGCGACTACCACTGCGACTGGTGCGATTCTGCCTTTACTTGGGATGGTTCTGAAAAACCAACTCGCATGACAGCTGACGAAGTCATTGCTGCCTTGGATAAACTAGGGAACTACGACTATGTAACCCTGTCTGGCGGAAATCCCGCTATCCTAGCAGCCAACATGGCTGAGCTAGTAACCAAACTCAAGGAACGTGGTGTCACTCTGGCTGTTGAGACTCAAGGATCCCGCTGGCAAAATTGGTTAAAAGATATCGACCAGGTCACTCTCAGTCCTAAACCTCCTTCATCTAAGATGGAGGTCAACTTCGAGACCTTAGACTTTATCGTTTCCCAATTGGATCCAGACAAGGTCACCTTTAAAATCCCTGTCTTTGACGACGCCGATTTAGCCTTTGCCAAAGGAATTCAAGAACGCTATCAACCAGATGTTCTCTTCTTATCTGCAGGAAATCCTGAGCCCAAGGCTACAGGTAATATTGTCCAAGACCAACTGGACCGCCTCAAAGAACTCTGGGAGCGCGTCGCTGCTGACGACAGCTGGGGTAATGTCCGCGTCCTTCCTCAACTGCATACCCTCCTCTACGACAACCAACGTGGTGTTTAAGATTAGAAAGAAAAAATCATGTCACAACAAGAAGAAATGAAAAACCTAAGCCTCCTCGGCAACAAAGAAACCAATTACATTTTCGAGTATCAACCAGAAGTCCTCGAATCCTTTGACAATCGTCATGTGGAAAATGACTATTTCATCAAATTCAACTGTCCTGAATTTACTTCCCTTTGCCCAATCACTGCTCAGCCAGACTTTGCGACCATTTATATTTCCTACATTCCTGACAAGCTCTGTGTCGAGTCAAAATCCCTCAAACTCTACCTCTTTAGCTACCGAAATCATGGGGATTTTCACGAAAACTGTATCAATACCATCGGGAAAGACTTGGTCAACTTGCTAGACCCTCGCTATTTAGAAGTCTGGGGAAAATTCACTCCGCGCGGTGGCATTTCAATTGACCCTTACTACAACTATGGTAAACCAGGAACTAAGTATGAAGGCTTGGCAGAACAACGCCTCTTCCAACACGACCTTTATCCAGAGAAAATTGATAACCGCTAATACTCTTCGAAGATCTCTTCAAACCGCGTCAACGTCGCCTTGCCGTACTCAAGTACAGCCTGCGGCTAGTTTCCTAGTTTGCTCTTTGATTTTCATTGAGTATAAACAGATACGAAAAAGCCCTGTTCCTCAAACTGAGGAGCAAGGCTTTTTGAGTTTCAATTATTCTTCTGTTCCAAGAAAGTTTTTCGCAACAAGGGCTGCAAGAATCCCACCAACGATTGGGGCAAGGATGAAAATCCATACTTGTTGAAGGGCTGCGCCACCTACCAAGACAGCAGGAGCCAAGCTACGAGCTGGATTTACTGAAAGTCCAGTAATGTTCAATCCAACAAGAATCATGGTCATCAATGACAAACCAATTACCAAACCAGCAATCGCGCCATTTCCCTTGCTTTCTGAAGTCACGGTCATGATTACCAACACAAACAAGAAGGTTGCGATCACTTCAAACAAGAAACCACCAAAGACAGTAACCCCGTTTGCCAAGGCATTTTCCCCAAGACTAGCAGTTGACATACCTGAGTTAGACAAGAGGAAGAATACTGCAGCTGACGCAAGGAAAGCTCCAACTACTTGTCCCAGAATGTAGTTTACAAGCTCAGAAGATGACAAACGTTTGTTCACAAACATAGCGATTGAAACAGCTGGGTTCAAGTGAGCACCTGAAACAGTTCCGATTGAGTAAGCAGCGACTACGATTGCCAGACCAAAGGCAAAAGCGATTCCAAGGTGACCTAGGCCATCAAGACCATTTCCAAAAACAACAGCTCCTGTCCCGATGAACACAAGCATGAAAGTACCGATTAACTCAGCAACAAATTTTTTCATTTTCTTTCTCCTTTTTTCAAAAACTAGATACTAGTCTATCAAAAGAGGGAAAGGGTTTCAAGAAAAGTGATTGGAATTTTTTTTTGAAAATATGACTCGCTTTTTCTTAATATTGAAAAAACTGGATAGCTTCTTTCAAGTCATCTTGTAAACTATTTCTCTGGTTAAGTTGGACATAGACTTCCAATAGACAGGATCTGAAGTTGGAAAATTTGTAAAAATCTTCCCTTTCTTCTATCGGAAAATCAACAGTTTTTATCCAAGAGGCTACTCGCTCTTGCGCTAACTTCCCTTGTAAAATCGGTTCATAAAGTACTCTGGCTAAACGCCAATCTTCATCATCTGTAAAACGAATCGCAATTCTTTTAAACAGTTGGCCAAGTATGTCAAATACTTCATGAATTCTGTTTTTAGGAAAGTCTGGATGACAAACTACCTCTGTCAGTAAATCGGCTCCATGTGCAAAAGCGTGAACCCAACCATACTGACTTGAAAAACCTGTCGTGTCTTTTTCTTTTGAAAGATAGTGCAAACCTTGATTTAAAAGGACATTGCGAATTTCTGCTTTTAATCCCTGATAAAAACCCGATTGCTGGTTAGCATCTGCAGATAAGAGGTTTGCATAAACAAGTGCCCTAAAAGAACGTTCAAGGGTTGACAGGTCTACCTTATCAATCTCTTTGTCTAGTCCTCCATCAGCTGAGACTACTTTAGCAATAAAATGAAATTGTTCCTGTGTAAATAGCTCTTCCTGAATTCCTCTAGCAAAGCTTGTAAAAACAAGGTCATCTCGAATTTCTGGAGAAGGATCTCCCAAATGGTCAAGCAACCACTGGATTTCTTCCTGATGATAACTTGGTTTTTCTTCTGCTATTTTTCTAAGTAACTCTTGATACATGGTCAATACCTCTACATTTCTAGCAACTGTTCAAAAAGCCATCCTTAAATGACTTAATATTGAATTCTTAATTAAACACAATCTGATAAAAAATGAAGTAAATAAGGATTAATACCAACTCTACCGCAAGTTCAAATTTAACATCACGATCTTCAAATAGCTACAGCTAAGCCAAGTATAATGACGCTTAACAAGCCCATAAACATCATTCTAGAACAACCCCTACTCTCCCAACTGGGCACTGTAGGCGATAATCTGGTCAACTGTGTCTGACAAGAATTGGATGGTATCACGGAGTGGTTTGTCTGTTGAGATATCAGCACCGATAATCATGGCTGACTCAAGCGGTGTCTTGCTACCACCTGATTTGAGGAGATTGAGCCAGTCTTCAGCTCCAGTTTCGGAATGTTTCAAATGAAGGTAACCAGCAGTCGAGATGACTAGTCCAGCTGAGTAGGTGTAACTATACAAGCCCATGTAGTAGTGAGCTTGGCGCATCCAAGTCAGAGCCGCATCGTCGTCAACTTCAATAGCATCTCCCCAGAAATCCGTCAAAACTTCCTTCATAATACTGTTGAGTTTGCTTGCCCCGAAGGTTTCCCCTTCTTCAATCAGTGTATACACCTTACGCTGGAAGGCTGCTTCCAAGAGATGGGTAATGAAATTATGGAAGTAAGTGTCTGTTAAGCGGTGGGCAAGGGCGAAGCGTTTTTGACGAGGGTCGTCAGACTGGTGCTCCAAATAATCACTGAGAAGTAATTCATTGAAAGTTGACGGTGCCTCAACATAGTAGGTCGACATATGGGCATTGAAGTAGCTCTGGTGATTATCTGAAAAGATGAATTGACCAGAATGCCCGATTTCATGAATCAAGGTATAAACATCGCTCAAACGACCTGTCCAGCTCATGAGTACATAAGGGTGCACGCGATATGGATCCGCCGCATAACCGCCGGAATCCTTGCCACTGTTAGCAGCAAAGTCCACCCAGCGCTCTTCTTGATAGCGAGCAACTTCCTGACAATATTCTTTCCCCAAAGGTTCTACCGACTTCATGACCAAATCATAGCCGTCGTCAATGGTCACTTCAGGATTGAGGGCGCTGTCCAAGTCCAATTTCCAGTCTGCAAAGGTCATCTTTTCAAGACCATTTACCTTGGCAACATGCTTGAGATATCTCTGAGCAACTGGCGCAAAATCCTTCATGATGAGGTCAATCTGGCGGTCAAACATGGCACGGTCTACTTCCTGTTCAGCTAGAAGATAATCAAAGACGGAGTCATAGCCCTTCATATCTGCCAATAGTTTTTCAGACTTAACCTGAGCTAGATAGGCTGCCGCAGCTGTATTTTGGTGCTTACGAAGTCCCTCTGAGAAGGAACGGAAGGATTTCTCTCGAACCTCAGCATCCTCGTGATTTTGGTAGAAGTTTTCATAGGTAACAAAGCTGTTTTTGTAGGTTTTGCCATTGACTTCAAAGTCAGTCATTTCAAAATCTCCAGCTCGCATCTTAGTGTAAATATCCTGCGGACTGTAGAAAACTTCACCCAGATTGGTCAAGGCCTTCTCCACATCTGCCCCTAGATAGTGGGCTTTTTTAATTTTGGCCTGACGAATAGCTGCCGTCAAGTGAGGCAATTCACCCAAACGGTCCAAGACTTCCTCGTCTGCAGCCACCAAGGCATCATCAAAGAAGGTCAAAGCTACGCTGGCATCCGTTTCAAATTCCATCCCAGCTTGGGCAATATTAGCAAATTCTTCATTGCTATAGTCTGTCGTCTGCGGCATAAAACCATAGTTGCCAATATGGCTCATCTGAATGTAAATTTGCTCCAATTCCGCAAAGGCCTTTTCAAAATCCTCAAAAGTATGAAGATTGCCCTTGTAATCACGGCTAAACTGGTTGATGTCTTCGCGAGCTTTCTCGATTGCACGCAAGAAATCCTCACGGTCTTGGTATAGGGCTGTTAAATCCCAAAGTTCCTTTTCTGGAAATTCTGAACGGTGTTTTTGTTCCATTTTCTTCCTCTTATTTCTCTAATTCTAATAAAACACTAAGGGCTGATAAGGCGTAAAGTGGTGCCGTTTCTGCTCGTAGGATACGAGGGCCAAGTCCTGCCAAGACCGCTCCTTTAGTTTCAAAACTCTCAATTTCTGCAGGTGAGAGACCGCCTTCTGGTCCAAATATAAAGAGCAATTTGGCTCCTTTTGCAAGACCAGAGACTGCTTTGATAAGCTCAGCGACTTCTCCTTCTTTAGCTGATTCTTCATAGGCTACTACGATAGAGTCAAACTGGTCCAATTGTGCTAGAAAGTCAGCCTTTTTCTCAAACAGCTTGATACTTGGAACGAAGTTACGCTTGCTTTGTTCGGCCGCTCCGAGGGCGATTTTTTCTAACTTCTCAACCTTTTTACCCAATTTCTTGCCATCCCATTTGGCAACTGACCAGTCAGCAGGAAAGGCCCAGATTTGGCTGGCGCCTAGTTCTGTTACTTTCTGAGTAATAAACTCCAGCTTGTCTCCCTTGGGAAAACCTGATGCTATGGTCACTTGGATTGGTAGTTCTACATTGTCAGTTAATTCTTGTACCAACTCAAACTGACGGGCTTCCACATCCAGCACGCGCGCCAAACGCTTGATGCCATCATCAAAGACCAAGGTCACCTCATCATCTCCCTTCAGGCGCATGACCTGAAACATATGCTTGCTGGTTTCCTTGTCCTCGATGGTGACAGGAGAGATAGCACTGCCTTTTACAAAATACTGCTGCATGCTAGCCTCCAATCACACCTGAAATATCCTTGGTCTTCTTAAAGACACAGGCATTCCATTCCCCTTGAATCATGTGGGTTTCAAGGAAAAATCCAGCTGACTCAGCCGACTCGCGCACCATATCCCACTTGTCCTTGATAATGCCACTCATGATCAGGTAGCCTTCATCCTTGACCAAGCGATAGGCATCGTCCGTCAAATGAATGAGAATATCCGCCAAGATATTAGCTACAATCACATCTGCCTCAATCTCAACACCCTTAAGCAAATCACCTGCAGCTACACGGATATTTTCCATGCCAGGGTTGAGCTCAATATTTTCCTGAGCCACACGAACCGCTACATCATCCAGGTCGTAGGCAAAGATTTCCTTAGCACCAAGCAGCGAACTGGCAATGGAGAGAACCCCTGAACCAGTCCCCACATCTATCACCGTTTCGCCACCACGAAGGACCTGCTCCAAGGCAAAGAGGCTCATCTTAGTGGTTGGATGGGTCCCCGTACCAAAAGCCATACCTGGATCCAGCTTGATAATCTTTTCTCCCGCAGTCGCCTCATAGTCCGTCCAAGACGGTACGATGGTCAAATCATGAGTGATACGAGCTGGTTCATAGTACTTCTTCCAGTTGTCCGCCCAGTCTTCCTCAGCCAAGGCAGTCGTCCCCATCTTGACCTCTCCCAAATCCATAAAATCGGTCAATTCTGCCAGGCGAGCCTGCAAATCCGCCTCAACCACTGCCACATCAATCGTATCAGGATAGTAGGCTGTCACCACGATTTCTTCTTGCTGCTCGACCTCTGGGAAAATCTCACCGAAACGATCCACATTTCCCACATAGTCCATACTGTCTTCGATTGCGACTCCTTGAGCTCCCAGCTCAATCAAGAGATTGGAAACCAACTCCTCTCCCTCACGCTTCACTGTAACTTTTAACTCTTGCCATGTTTCCATTTAATTTTTCCTTATCAATCTATTAATTCTTCCAATTCTTTTAAAGTTCTTCCATCCTGATTTTTCCAATCAGTTCGACCGTTCGTTTGCATACCCAGCAAAAAAGCCGCTGCATAAGAAGGGCTAGAAAAGAGTTGTTTTTCTTTTAACACTCCATCTTGAATGACCTGTGAAGCTATTAAATTCTGACGCATTTCTTTTAAACTTACTGGAAGGCTTGGAGAATCCATTATTTCTACTTGACTTCCTTCTAAAACAACAAAACCTTCAGTTGTCTGTTCACAAGTTGCTTCTATTACTTTGTTAGATTTCTTAGTTTTACGCTTTAAATAAAGATAAGTGGAATGATTATCAATAAAATCTTGACTAACTTTCTTTGTCATCGGAACAAAAACACGATAACCTAAAGTTCCAATAATCATAAGAGTATTTTCAATAATTTCATCCAGTTCAGATTCCTTTTCCTCAGTTACATTACCAGGATTTGGATCATTCCCATTTTTCACAATGTAGCGACCAGCTTCTTTAGCAAGTTGAGTAAATTTATTTTCCAAATAACTAATTTCTGTTGGACCGAAAGAATTATTTTGAGTTGTTAGAATTATAACGTCATTAAAATAATCTGCATGAGTATCACGGGTATGCTCTTGAATTCGCAACAATACCCCTTCACCATTTTTTCGGGTTGTTGCCTGCCCAATATATGTCATATCTTTCTGCTTATCTTCATCCCGACCAAATAAGAAATAAATACCACTTTGTTTCATTTCATCACGTGACTTCAAATCTCCCAACTGAATACGAGGTATTTTGTAAATCACTCCCGTCCAATTTGACAAAGTACATTTGATTTTTCCAGTCACTTCACCATCCATGAGAAACATATTGATATTTTTGCTACGCTTCACCATTTATCAAACTTCCTCCATATAATCTCTCACTCTATCCTGCAACTGAGGTACAACTTGACTGGAACTAAGAAATTCCTCCACATTCATCAGCTGATAGCCCTGTCCTTCATCTCCAAATACGATACTGTCGAACTGATCCTGTGTCAACTTCCCAACTAGAAAAACGGATTGTTTATCCGCAAAAAGCATACTTGGGTAAACCATACTCCAAAGCAGACAATCCTCAGTCAGATGAATTCCCAGTTCTTCATAAACTTCACGCGCCGCGCACTCAAAAGGACTTTCATTACCTTCGCGTCCACCACCGGGCAGTTCCCACATATTGGGCCAGGGAATGCTTGCCTTATCATCGCGTAAGATAGTCAAGAGCTTATCCCCACAAAACAAAGCAATCTTGCAGCCTGTGAAATCAGAAATTTCTAGTTCCATATTAGACTCCTTCGGTTAATTCCTTTTCCAGCTCGGCTAACCAGTTTTGATAATAGCTTTTCTCATCCCGTAACATCCGGCTGCTATTCATTTTCTGTCTAGCAAGCTTCATAGCCTTGTGAGTTTGAACTACATCTTTCTTTACTTTAAATTGATACCAAGCTTGAATGACCTGCATATCTGCTGTTTTTATAGATAAAAAGGATTTGACCCCTCGAATACTTGCATATTCTTCCGCATTCTTATTATCTCCTTCCATCAGAGCAACTTGAAGAAGGTATAATTGAGAACTAGTTTTAGACATTGGATTATCTGTTTTCTCTAACACAGACTGAAACTGTTGCTTTGCAAGCTCTATATTATCATCCAATATGAATACCAATCCCTGAAGAGTCCGAACACTTTCTGCAAAACTTCCTCTCACATCCTCATCAACAGACATGATAAAGTCTTTTAAATCATATTCTTGAGGAGCTAGCAAGGTCTGGGCAGAATGCCTCAACATTAGGTAGGCGTATTTCGTATTTTCAGGTTGTTGTAGCAATTCCCAAATTTTCGCTCCATCGGTGATGCCGACTGGCAAAATGTTATTTAGGAAGAAAGACAAATTAAGAAAAATCCAAGTCCCTGCAAAATACCAGCTTCTTGTCAAAAATCCAAACACTATCGCCAATAATATCAAGCTGAGATGAACCATCAAGCCTCCTGAAAGCATCAGGATGATTCTTTGATCGCTTTCATCTTCTTTCAATCCAATATACTGAGCACCAACATTTTTTATAACTGCTGTTCGACTAAGATGAAGCCTTCCTGACTTTTTGGTTAAAAGAAAGTTCCCTAATCCAAAAGCCACCAGACGATAGCCTGTCAGATAACCACAAAATGCATGACCAAGCTCATGAAGAATCAAGATTACATACATGCTTAGAAAAGCAAAAGCATAACCAAAACTAAAAACTAATAATGCAGAATAGCCCAACTCTGCAAATGCGATGGTTCCACAAGCAAAAGCTAGCATAATAAAGACAACAGCTAGCACATAAACCAAATAAATCCCAATTTTCTTCATAAAATCTCCAACCAACTCCTAATATCTCGGATAAGGATAAAATTCTCCCTCTTCCAAGCCAACTTTTCCTTCTTCAAAGACTTCTTGGTTCCATTCCATGACGAATTCTTCTGCTTCTGGGTCTTCCAAAAAGTCCATAAGCGCATCCAGCCCAACCTCGGCAGTATCTTTGAGGAAAAGGGCAAAATAAGCTAAAAATTCACGGGAAAATCCTTTTTTAGGCAGGTAAGGGATGACAGTCAGATAATCTTCTTCATTGACGGTTGACTTAGCAGGATTGTAGAAAAGGACTGCTTCCTCAAAGAGGATATCGTCTGACGAAACCTCCCCTTCTTCATCCACCATCTCCACACCTGCAGCATTTTGTGCCTCTAGTAGAAAACTCACTTCTACCGCATGGTTGCGCTTGTCCCAACTAATCTCAAAGTCAAAGGGAAAATTCTTCTCCAACTCTTCCTCTAAAACATCTAAAAATCCATATGTTGCCATTTTGTCCTCTTTCTATGCGACTCTTTAATCGCCCCGATTGCTCGGAAATATGCTAAAATAGATACTACCATCTTACCACATATGTATCAGAAAATCCACGTTAGAAAGGACTGCTATGCCAGACAATCTCGCGCTTCGCATGCGCCCTAAAACCATCGACCAGGTCATCGGTCAGGAGCATCTGGTCGGACCTGGAAAAATCATCCGCCGCATGGTGGAAGCCAATCGTCTGTCCTCCATGATTCTATACGGACCTCCAGGAATCGGCAAGACCAGTATCGCCTCTGCCATCGCTGGAACGACCAAGTATGCCTTTCGGACCTTTAATGCGACAGTTGATAGTAAAAAGCGACTGCAAGAAATCGCCGAGGAAGCAAAATTCTCTGGAGGACTGGTTCTCCTGCTAGACGAGATTCATCGTCTAGACAAGACCAAGCAAGACTTCCTCCTTCCACTCTTGGAAAGTGGTCTGGTCATCATGATTGGCGCTACGACTGAAAATCCTTTCTTTTCTGTCACTCCTGCCATTCGTAGCCGTGTTCAAATTTTTGAGTTGGAACCTCTGTCTAACCAAGACGTCAAAGAGGCCCTGCAGATAGCTCTAAGTAATCCTGAGCGTGGTTTTGATTTTCAAGTGGAACTAGATGAGGATGCGCTGGACTTCATTGCCACCTCTACAAACGGAGACCTGCGTTCTGCCTTTAACTCACTGGACTTGGCTGTTCTCTCTACCCCCGAAAATGACAAGGGCATCCGCCACATCACTCTGGACATCATGGAAAATAGCCTGCAGCGGAGCTACATTACTATGGACAAAGATGGGGATGGACACTATGATGTCCTCTCAGCCCTGCAAAAGTCCATTCGTGGTTCGGATGTCGATGCCAGTCTCCACTACGCAGCCCGCTTGATCGAAGCTGGGGATCTGCCTAGTCTCGCGCGTCGCTTGACCGTTATCGCCTATGAAGATATCGGTTTGGCCAATCCTGAAGCCCAGATTCACACCGTGACTGCTCTGGATGCTGCCCAAAAGATTGGCTTCCCAGAAGCCCGTATTCTCATTGCCAATGTCGTGATTGATTTGGCCCTTTCTCCAAAATCCAACTCAGCTTATGTGGCTATGGATAAGGCACTTGCTGACCTCAAAACATCAGGGTACTTGCCTATTCCGAGACACCTGCGTGATGGCCACTACAGCGGAAGTAAGGAACTGGGAAATGCCCAAGACTATCTCTATCCACACAACTATCCTAGAAATTGGGTTAAACAAGACTATCTACCAGAAAAAATTCGCAATCACCACTATTTCCAAGCAGAAGATACTGGTAAATATGAACGAGCTTTGTCTCAAAGAAAGGAAGCTATCGACCGTTTGCGAAAAATCTGAAATCCTTTTCAAAAAATTGCACTTTCCTCTTGATTTTTTTTGAAAAAGTGGTATCATATAAACATAGAAACGCTGTGGTGTACGACTTCACACTTAAGTGTTGACCGACTATTTTTTGTATTATTAGGGAAACAAAAGTCTTCTAACAGCATGTAGGCCGTCTCACACGGAAACAGCTTCAGTTAGAGCGAGTTGCCCACCTGCTTAATTGCGCGGGTTCAATACAAACCGTGAAGTTTCGGCACCAATACAGCTTTTTTCTTTGCCTCCTTAGCTCAGCTGGCAGAGCAGCGGACTCTTAATCCGTGGGTCACAGGTTCGATCCCTGTAGGGGGCATCTAAATACAACAGGAAAAGCCTTGGTTTCAAGGCTTTTTGTGTGTATCTGTTCTACTTTTGATCACCCAATGGATAGTTAAGTTACTATTTTAATGCAAAAGAATCTTCACTACATAAAAAAATCAACCGCTTGGTTTAAAAATTTACAAGGCTTTTTCCTTTCTACTTCCCTTCTTCATAATGTATTTCCGTTCGGGTGACTCAATGATTTCTACGATTTCAAATCCTTCTTTTTGGTAAAGATTGTAGGCTGTTTGATTTACCTCGAAGACATTTAAAGAAATAGTATCTATGTCTTCATTTTCAAAGGCCAAACTAACAAATTTCCTTAAAGCCTGGCTCCCTAAGCCCTGCCCCTGTTTCTGGGGATTGATAAAAAATCTCCCGATATGTAGATTTCTATTTTCCAATCTGATTTTCTGGATAAGCCCGACAAATTCTTGTCCAACAAAGATAGAAAAAACTCCTTCCAAATCCTGCAAGGCTTGAATGGTCAGTGGAAAAGGAATCTTTGTCCCCATCCATTGTTCTTGAAAATCTTTGCCAAGGGAGTTGGACCATTGGCATACAAGATGAGCGTTTTCTGTGCTCACATTTTCTTCAAAACGAATTGTCATCTTGACCTCACTATCTTGTCTATGTTTCTCCATTATACTACTTCTCCAATTTTTTACGAATAGATAAGTATGATTGATATTTATTTTTTTCTTGTCGGAAGCATTCTAGCTTCCTTTCTCGGTTTGGTCATTGACCGTTTTCCTGAGCGATCCATTATCCGACCGGCTAGTCACTGTGATGCCTGTCAAACTCGTTTGCGTCCGTTGGATTTGATTCCTATTGTATCTCAGGTCTTTAATCGTTTTCGCTGTCGCTACTGCAAGGCTCGCTATCCTGTCTGGTATGCCCTCTTTGAACTAGGCTTAGGGCTCCTCTTTCTATCTTGGTCTTTGGGCTGGATTTCCATAGGACAAGTCATCCTAATCACTGCTGGCTTGACCTTGGGCATCTACGACTTTCGTCATCAGGAATATCCCTTACTGGTCTGGCTGACTTTCCACCTAATCCTCATGGCTTTCTGTGGTTGGAATCTAGTCATGGTCTTCTTCCTTGTCCTAGGAATCATGGCCCATTTTATTGATATCCGCATGGGCGCAGGGGATTTTCTCTTTCTGGCTTCTTGCGCTCTCGTCTTTAGCCCGACCGAACTACTGATCTTGATTCAGTTCGCTTCTGCGACGGGCATTCTGGCCTTCCTCCTGCAAAAGAAAAAGGAAAGACTTCCTTTCGTGCCTTTCCTCTTACTTGCTGCTTGTTTGATTATTTTTGGTAAGCTACTGCTTGTTTGATAAAGTCCTGAATCGGCTCTCCTTGGTGGAGAGCTTTTACAATTTTTGAACCAACGATAACGCCATCTGACACCGCATTAAAGCGTTCTACATCTTCTTGACTAGACACACCAAAACCTGTCAAGACTGGGATGTCAGCTACTTGATGCAATTGCGCCAAGTGCTTATCCAAGTCTGCACGGTAATTGCCTGACTTCCCTGTCACCCCATTGATGGCAACGGCATAGACAAAACCTTCTGCTCCCTTGATCAACTCTTTTTGACGCTCAATTCCTGTTGTCAAGCTAACTAGGGGAATTAAGGCAATGTCTGTGTCTGCCAAAAATGGTTCTACAAAGTTGGCATGCTCATGAGGCAGGTCTGGGATAATCAATCCCTTAACTGCTGTATCTGCCAAGTCTTTGACAAAGTTCTCCACACCGTACTGAAAGAGGGGGTTAAAGTAGGTCATGATGACCAGCGGAATTTCTGTTTGAATGGTTTTCAAGGTTTCAACCAAAGCCTGGGTAGAAGTTCCGTGGGCCAAACTGCGCAAGCCTGCTTCTTCGATAACAGGTCCATCTGCAACAGGGTCTGAAAAGGGAATACCCACTTCAATGGCTGAAACTCCTAAATCTTCTAAAAAGTGGATTGTTTCAGCGAGACCATCCAAACCTTTCTCATGGTCTCCAGCCATAATATAGGGAACGAAAATTCCTTTTCCAGCTGCTTTGATAGCGTTCAATTTTTCTGTTAGT
The DNA here is from genome assembly GCA_905221545.1 of bacterium. Classification (GTDB taxonomy): domain Bacteria; phylum Bacillota; class Bacilli; order Lactobacillales; family Streptococcaceae; genus Streptococcus. The sequence continues at coordinate 94,109 of CAJNDO010000007.1, forward strand.
GTCTTAGGCATGAGCTTCTCCCTTCTTTGCTGCATCTGCTTCCAAGCGGTCTTTGACTTGGACCACATCCTTGTCCCCACGACCTGACAGGCAGACAATCATAGATTTGTCTGGACCAAGTTCTTTGGCCAATTTCACCGCAAAGGCAATGGCATGGCTAGATTCCAAGGCTGGGATAATCCCTTCCACACGAGACAAGAGTTGGAATCCTTCCAAGGCTTCCTCGTCAGTCACAGGAACATAGCTGGCACGTTTGATATCGTGGTAATGAGAATGTTCTGGACCGATACCAGGATAGTCCAAACCTGCTGAGATAGAGAAGGCTTCAAGAATTTGACCATGGGCATCTTGGAGCACATCCATGAGAGAACCGTGGAGGACACCTGGACGTCCCTTGGTCAAGGTCGCTGCGTGGTACTCTGTATCCACACCAAGTCCTGCTGCTTCAGCCCCATACATAGCTACAGACTCATCTTCTACAAATGGATGGAAGAGACCAATGGCATTAGAACCACCACCGACACAGGCTACTAGGGCATCTGGTAAATCTTGACCTGTCAAGTCACGATACTGTTGTTTAGCCTCTCGACCGATGACACTTTGGAAATCACGGACGATTTCTGGGAATGGATGAGGTCCCAAGGCTGAACCAAGGATATAGTGGGTGTCGTCGATATTAGCCACCCATGAACGAAGAGCTGCATTAACAGCATCCTTGAGCACGCGCGAACCATCTGTCACGGCCTCAACCTTGGCTCCCAAAAGCTCCATACGGAAGACATTAAGGGCTTGGCGTTTAACATCTTCCTCACCCATGTAGATGGTACATTCCATGTTAAAGAGGGCCGCAGCTGTTGCAGTTGCTACACCGTGCTGACCAGCACCAGTTTCAGCGATAATTTTCTTTTTGCCCATGCGTTTAGCCAGAAGAACTTGTCCCAAGGCATTGTTAATCTTGTGGGCCCCTGTATGGTTGAGGTCTTCCCGTTTGAGATAAATCTTGGCTCCGCCGATATGCTGGGTCAAGTTTTTTGCGTAGTAAAGAGGAGTTTCACGTCCCACATACTGGCGCAAAAGTTGGTTCAATTCCTCTTGGAAACTTGGGTCTGCCTGACTTTCACGATAAGCCTTCTCCAACTCTAAAACTGCTGTCATCAATGTTTCTGGGACGAAACGTCCACCGAATTTTCCGTAAAATCCATCTTTATTTGGTTCTTGATATGCCATTCTTTGCCCTCTCTATAAATCTTCTAATCTTTTCCTGATCTTTTTGTCCATCTGTCTCCACTCCGCTCGATACATCTACTGCATAGGGAGTAAAGTGTTGAATTGCTTTTGCTACATTGTCTTCCTTAAGCCCACCTGCGATAAAGAAAGGCTGAGCTAGTTCTGCCGTATCCAGTTGACCCCAATCAAAGGTCTGGCCACTCCCAGCCACAGGGGCATCAAAGAGGAGATAATCCGCCTGAGAATTGGGGACATGACCATTTCCATCCACCTGCACAGCCTGAATGCTGGCACAAGGCAAATCCTCAAATAACTCATCTACCACCTGACTATGAACTTGAACCAAGTCCAAGCCAACTTTTTCAATCGCTTCTAGTAGTTCTGCCCGACTTGGTGAAACAAATACGCCAACCTTTTTAACATCGGAAGGAATGAGCTTTGCCAGCTCAGCAGCCTCTTCCAAGGTCACCTGTCTCTTACTAGGTGCAAAGACAAAACCGATGTAGTCTGCCCCTGCTGAAACGGCTGTTTCTACCGCTTCTTTGGTCGATAGTCCACAAATCTTAACCTTTGTCAATTTGCAACTCCTTGATTCTCTGGGCTACATCTTCTGCCTGCATGAGAGCTGTCCCAACCAAAATTCCATTAAAGAATGGTGCTACTCGTTCTGCATCCTGCCCTGTGAAAATAGCAGATTCAGAAATGTAATAGCGACCTTCCTCAAAGTGCTGAGCCAAGTCTACACTGGTCTGCAAGTCGACTTCAAAGGTGGTCAAATTGCGGTTATTAACCCCAATAATCTGAGCACCAAGTCTGTGGGCCACTTCTAGTTCAGCTAGATTGTGAGTCTCCACCAAGACTTCCAAACCAATCTCTGTCGCGTAGTCGTACAGTTCCTTGAGGCGTTCTTCTGACAAGGCTGCCACAATAAGCAAGATGACTGTCGCACCGGCATTGCGAGCACGGATGATTTGCTTTTCATCGATGATAAAATCCTTGTTGAGCGTCGGAATGTTTACCTGACTGGAAATCTCCCTTAGATAATCCAAATGTCCTTTAAAGAAAACCTCATCTGTCAAAACCGAAATCATCACTGCTCCGTTCACTTCATAAGTCTGGGCCTGTTGCACAATATTCACATCGAGATTGATATCTCCCAGACTAGGGCTAGCCTTCTTGACTTCAGCGATTACCTGTAAACGATCTTGGTGATTCTTTAAAAATTCAGCCAAGCGATAGGTCTGGCGTAGGGGCTGGACTTCCTCCAGCTCCATCTGCTCGACCTCACGTGCCTTCTGCTCCAAGATTCGTGCTAAAAATTCCTGACTCATTTTTGGTACTCCTGTAGCAGTCTGAGTTTTTCAAGTGCCTTGCCACTAGCAATCACTTGACGGCCCAAGGCAACCCCTTCCTTGATACTAGCTACCTTACCATTAGCATAGAAACCAAGACCAGCATTCAAGACTGTAGTTTCCAAGAATGGGCTTGGTTCATTTTTAAGAACGCTAAGCAAAATCTCTGCATTTTCCTGAGCATTGCCTCCACGAATATCTTCGATAGCGTAACGTTCCATCCCCAAATCCTCTGGAGTAAAGCTTGACAAGGTGATTTCGCCATTTTCAAGAAGAGCAATCTTGGTTGTTCCGTTCAAGCCAGCTTCATCCAGCCCTTCTGGTCCAGCAACCACGATGGCACGTTTGCGGCCCATATTTTTCAAAACCTGAGCTGTACTTTCTAGAAGTTCTGGACGACTAATTCCAAGAAGCTGTGTTTCCAAGGCCATTGGGTGGATCAGTGGACCAGTCAAGTTCATGATTGTTGGAATTCCCAATTCCAAACGAGCTGGCATGATGTATTTCATAGCTGGGTGCATATTTTTAGCAAAGAGAAAGACGATTCCAGTTTTATCAAAGACCTTACCAAGTTCAGCTGGTTTGAGATCTAAATTGATACCCAAGGCTTCTAGGACATCTGCAGAGCCAGATTTAGAAGAAATTGAACGGTTACCGTGTTTTGCCATATGAACACCGCCACCAGCCAAAACAAAGGCCGCAGTTGTCGAAATGTTAAAGCTGAAAGACTTGTCGCCTCCTGTACCACAGTTGTCCATGGCGTCATGGATTTCAGTTGGAATATGTTGGGCATGTCCTCTCATGACTTGTGCAATGGCTGTGCGTTCTTCAGGTGTTTCCCCCTTCATCTTAAGAGCTAAAAGGAGAGAAGCAATCTGTGCCTCTGTTACACGTCCAGTTACGATACGCTCAATGACGTCCGTCATTTCCACACCCGATAAATTTTCAAATTTTGCTAATTTTTCAATAATCTCTTTCATCCTAGTTTCCTCACTTTACAACATTCTCGATAAAATTTCGAATAGAAGACAAGCCATCTGGCGTTCCGATACTCTCTGGATGGTACTGGAATCCATAAATTGGAAGGTTTTTGTGTTGAATTCCCATAATGGCTTGGTCATCAGTCGAACGAGCTGTCACTTCAAACTCTTCTGGCATTTCTTCAATCAAAATACTGTGGTAACGCATGACCGCACGGCCATCTTCAATGCCTTGATACAAAACAGATGGTGCTTCAAAGCTGATATTGCTCTGTTTCCCATGCATGACTTTTGGTGCCAAACCTAGCTTCCCACCAAAGACTTCTGCGATGGCTTGGTGACCCAAACAAATCCCTAGAATCGGCTTCTTACCGGCAAAATCACGAATCATATCTTCCATCTTTCCAGCATCAACTGGCCAACCAGGACCAGGAGAAAAGACCAGACCATCTGCTTTTTCAGCTTCTTCATACAGCTTGGAATCATCATTTCGTAAAACCTGTACTTCTGCAAAATTCCCAATGTATTGCGCCAAGTTATAGGTAAAAGAATCATAGTTATCAATCAATAAAATCATGGTCTTAGTTCTCCAATTCTAGTCATAGATTTAGCCTTATTAATAGTTTCTTGGTATTCGTTTTGGGCGATAGAGTCATAGACAATCCCCGCCCCAGCCTGCACATAAGCTGTTTGATTTTTGAGAATCATCGTTCGGATGGCAATAGCGAAGTCCATATCACCCGTCGCAGACAAGTAGCCGATTGCTCCTGCGTATACGCCACGTTTTTCCGTTTCCAGTTCATAGATGCGTCTCATGGCCCTAATCTTTGGTGCTCCTGACACTGTTCCAGCAGGAAGTGTTGATTTCAAGGCATCCATGGCAGTGAGTTCTGGAAGCAAACGCCCTTTCACCACGCTGGTCAAATGCATGACATAGCGGAAGAGCTCCACTTCCATATACTTGGTAACTTGGACACTGGCTGTTTCAGAGATGCGACCAATATCATTACGCCCCAAGTCTACCAACATTCGATGTTCTGCTGTTTCCTTCTCATCAGAAAGCAGGTCTGTCGCCAAAGCCTTGTCTTCTTCATCCGTAGCCCCTCTTGGTCGTGTACCTGCAATCGGATTGGTTATCACGATGCCATTTTTGACAGAAACCAAACTTTCAGGACTGGCACCGATGATTTGATAATCTCCAAAATCATAGAAATAGAGATAATTAGATGGATTGGTCACGCGAAGATTTCTGTAGAAGTCAAATGGATTTCCGGTAACTTCTGCTGAGAAGCGTTGACTGAGTACACATTGGAACATATCGCCATTACGAATCAAGTCACGAGCTGTTTCCACCATTTCCTCAAACTTCTGAGGAGCGATATGCGGTTTGAAGTCCAGCGGAGATAGATCCAAATCTTCAAATTCATTTGGAGCAGGAATGCGTAATTCCTCAAGCACTTGGTTCAAGGCTTTTTCCAAATCTTCTTGACTGCGATTGCTATAAAGAGCATCCTCTATGACATGAATTTTTTCTTTCTTGTGGTCAAAGACCATATAACTCTCATAGACAAAGAAATGCATGTCTGGCGTCCCAATGGTATCCTCAGGAATCTGGCCGATTTCTTCATAAAGAGAAATCATATCGTAACCAACAAAACCAATGGCTCCCCCACCAAAAGGTAGGTCTGAATGGTGCTGGCTCTTATGAGTCACTTCATAAAGGAAATCCAAAGGATCCCGATCAATCACTTGACCATTTTGATAAAGAACTCCATTTTCAAACTTAATCTCAAAAACTGGATTATAAGCTAGGATAGAAAAACGAGCTGTTTCCTTGTCTCTCGGAATACTTTCTAAGATAACCTTGTGTTGCCCCTTTAGGCGCATATAAGCCAAGATTGGTGATAAGACATCTCCATGAATGATTCGTTCCATTGTAATTTCCCTTTCAGTTTCTTATTTTTAATTTTTTGTCTTTTTTCTATTTCCCTTAAATAGTGCGGACGGGAGCAACTTTCTCCGAAATTTCATCCCTAATTTTTGAGCCTTAGGTCTCAAAAATTCCGTTCTAGAGAAGCATCTTTGCTTCTCTAGAATACCACTATGGCGGGAAATAGCTGTTTAATGCTCACTTCGTTCGCAAATATTTTATAGAAATTTATCTAGTGATAAAGCATAATTTAAAACTGATAGCCATATCTACGATAAATATATAAAAATCCCCACGCAAAATAACTTGCGTGAGGACGAAATTCGCGGTGCCACCTCAATTATAGGATTTCTCCTATCTCTCATTCCTGTCTTAGAAAGATTCTGTAACAGGCTGTGCGATAAAGGGCACTCCCTTGAGAATTATGTTTTCTTCTCTCGTTTCAGATGGACCCAACCTTACAGCTTTCTCTGCTTGTTTCCAGCAACCACAAGCTCTCTGTGAGAGAAAAGACTGTAATTTTTCCATCTATTATTTTTTAGCTTCTAGATAGTCTGCAATTGCAGCTACGTCCTTGTCTCCACGACCAGAGACATTGATGATGATAATGTCGTCTTTACTTAGTTTCGGTGCACGTTTAACTGCTTCTGCGATAGCGTGCGAACTTTCAATCGCTGGGATAATTCCTTCAGTCTTGCTGAGAAGGAGAAGAGCCTGAACAGCTTCTTCGTCTGTCGCAGCCACATATTCCACGCGACCTGAATCTTTAAAGTAGGCGTGTTCTGGGCCAACCCCTGGATAGTCCAATCCAGCTGAGATAGAGTAAACTGGAGCTAGCTCTCCATCTTCCTTAAAGACTGCATAAGTCTTCATGCCATCGACAATTCCGATACTACCTTTTGTCATAGTAGCTGCGTGCTTGTCCGTGTCAAGTCCATGACCAGCAGCTTCGACCCCAACCAATTTAACTTCTTCATCAGCCACATACTGAGAAAAAGCACCGATGGCATTGGAACCACCACCTACACAGGCAATAACGTAGTCTGGTAAACGACCTTCTTTTTCTAAGATTTGACGGCGAGATTCTTCACTGATGATCTTTTGGAATTCATGAACAATTGTAGGATAAGGATGAGGGCCTACAGCAGATCCCAAAACGTAGAAGGCTTCAAGGTCATTCATCCATGCTCCAAAGGCTGCATCTACCGCATCCTTGAGAGTTCGTGTCCCTGTTTCAACTGCGTGAACAGTTGCTCCCATCATCTCCATGCGGAAGACATTGAGACGTTGACGCTCCACATCCTCTGCCCCCATATAGACATCACAAGCCATACCAAACTTGGCTGCAGCCGCTGCTGTCGCAACACCATGTTGACCAGCTCCTGTTTCTGCGATCACTCGCTTTTTGCCCATTCGTTTGGCAAGAAGGATTTGACCCAGAACGTTGTTTAGTTTGTGTGAACCAAGGTGGTTAAGATCTTCACGTTTGAGATAAATCTTAGCACCACCTAGGTGGTCTGTCAGACTTTCCGCAAAATAAAGCGGTGTTTCGCGACCTGAATAGTCTTTTAAGTAATGGCGAAACTCTGCCAAAAACTCTGGATCATCCTTGTACTTGTCAAATGTCACTTCCAACTCATCCAACAAAGCCTGAATCGGCTCCGGTACAAAACTACCACCAAATTGTCCAAAATAACCTTTAGTTGTCATAAAATTTTTCCTCTTTCAGTATTGATTTCAAGATATGAAAAAGCCCACACACAGAAAATAATCTGTGTGAGGGCGTTAGTAACGCGGTGCCACCTCAATTATAAAGGGACTATTCCCCTTTACATCTCTACCTTGTCTAACAACAAGTTGCACTGTAAGGTGTGCGCACCGAATTTTCATTGTTTCAAATTCATTTTTAAAATCAGCCCACTTTCACTACTTCCAACCACCTGTTCACAATTACCACAGGCTCCCTGAAGATCAAAAATAGTTACTTTTCTGATTTGTTGAACTTATTTTAATACTTTGTTTTTTCTTTGTCAAGACTTTTTTACGATTTTTTTGATAAAGTTAGCACTTTTTCAGAAACTGTTTTGAAAGTCTCAATGATATAGTCTACTTCTTCATCGCTTAGTTTAGTATGAAGAGGGAGCGTAATTTCATTTTCAAAGAAGGCATAGGCCTTAGGATAATTCGCCATATCAAAGCCAAGATTCTTATAGGCTGTTAAGAGAGGAAGCGGTTTATAGTGTACGTTACTTGCAATTCCTGCTTTAGCCAATTCTTGGATGATAAGGTTGCGTTCTTCTATGCTTGCTCCTTCTACATGGGTGATGTAGAGGTGGCGTGAAGATTCGACAGTATCAGTCTTGTGTGCCAATGGACGAATGCGAGAACCTGCAAAACCTCGATCATAGCGGTCCACGATGTCTTTACGACGTTCTAGCAAACCAGGATAACGATCCAATTGTACCAAACCAAGTGACGCCATGATATCGGTCATATTGCACTTGTAGGCTGGTGTGACGATATCGTATTCCCAAGAACCCAGTTGCATCTTGGCAAGAGCATCTTTAGTTTGACCATGAAGGGAAAGGATTTGGAATTCCTTGTACATTTCTTCGTCATCAATCGCTGGATTGGACTTCCAAGTGGCACTTCCACCCTCAGCAGTTGTAAAGTTCTTGACGGCATGGAATGAGAAGGAAGTAAAGTCAGCGATAGAACCAGCTGGTTGCCCTTTATAAGTTGATCCCAAAGCATGGGCACTATCAGAGACAATCACAATACGATTAAAGGCCTTTTGCCACTTGCTTGAAGCAGTAAAGAGGTCACGTTTCTTCGCCACAACTTGGAACAAACGGTCATAGTCGCACACAATCCCCGCAAGCTCAACCGGAATAATCACCTTAGTCTTTTCAGTAATGGCTTGCTCAAGAAGGTCATAGTCCATCTCAAAAGTATCTGCTTGGATATCTACCATGACAGGTGTTGCTCCCACGTGCGTAATAACACTACATGAAGCTGTATAGGTCATAGCTGGAACAATGACTTCGTCACCAGGACCCACTCCCAAGACACGCAAAATCAATTCAAGAGCGGCAGTTGCAGAGTTAAGGCAGACAGTCTTAGGCGTCTGTGTATATTGAGACAAGCGACGCTCCAGTTCTTTTGTCTTCGGACCTGTTGTGATCCAACCAGAACGCAGGGTATCCGCTACTTCAGCAATTTCTGCTTCTGTAATATCGGGTGGTGAAAATGGAATATTGTAATTTGGCATTGATTTGCTCCTTTTATCTGTACTCATTTTCTCATGACTACTTTATTTTAGCACTTCAAACACGGTTTGAAACATGATTTTGATGTCTCCAAGGAAACTAAATTCTCGGAGATAGGCGAGGTTATAGCGCATCTTTTCAGGAAGAACATGCTCTACATAGGCTTGGTCAACTGATAGGCCTTTTTCGGTCATTTGACTGATGATGGTGTCCTCATCCTTGTAGTTGATGCTGGCTGGAGAGGTAATCCCTGCTGGCAAAAGCAAGGTCGCCATCATTTCAGGGCTATACTGCTCTGTGTAGCGTGGCACTTCAGGTCGTGTACCGACAAAGGACATTTCGCCTTTAAGGACATTGACCAGCTGAGGCAGTTCATCCAAACGCACACGGCGGATAAAATTGCCAACCTTGGTAATGCGGCTATCGTTAGCAGAAGTCACCAAACTTCCTTTTTTGTCTGCATCCGTCACCATGGTACGGAACTTCCAAATCTTGAAAGGTCGATTGTACTGGGTCACGCGCTCTTGCTTGTAAATCACTGGCCCCTTGCTATCCAACTTGATCCAAATGCTCAAAATGAGAAAGATGGGAGAGGTCAGAACCAGTACAACCAAGGCCAAAACCCAGTCCAAACAACGCTTGAAAATCAGCGAACCCTTCCTTTTAGAGACAAGCTGGTAGTAAGACTCAACCTCGCTTGATTGCATTTCCACGGGCAAGTCGTCCCATTTCAGCATGCTGTTTCTCCTTTGTTTTTATTATACTATTTGTCAACATTTTTCATTATACCACAAAATGGAAAAGGCGGTGAAAGAAATCTGTAATTTGAAGGATTTCCTTCTTATGCTCAATGGAAATCAAAGAGTATTAGGACATTGCCCCTGCCTGCAAGCTATACATCTTGCGATAGATTCCTCCCAAGTCCAAGAGTTCCTCATGGGTTCCGCTCTCGATAATGCGTCCCTTGTCCAAAACATAGATACAGTTAGCGTCTTGGATGGTAGAAAGGCGGTGGGCGATGGCAATGGTTGTCCGCCCTTGTCTCATCTTGGCCAGAGAAGCTTGAACCAAGCTTTCTGTTTCAGAGTCAATATTAGCTGTCGCTTCATCCAAAATCAGAATTTTAGGCTGGCTGGCGACTGTTCTAGCAAAGGCAAGAAGCTGACGCTGACCAGTAGAGAAGCTCGAACCACGCTCGGAAACAGGGGCGTCATAACCCAGCGGAAGGTCCTGAATAAAGGAATCTGCATCAACAAAGGCAGCCGCAGCCTGAACCTGCTCGTCACTGATATCTTGGTACATGGCAATATTGGACTTGATGGTCCCATGATAGAGGAAGGGATCCTGCAAGACTAGACCGATATTTTTTCTCAACTCTTCCTGACTGTAGTCTCTAATATCCACACCATCCAAGAGAACTCGCCCTGACTGAAATTCATAAAAGCGCATGAGGACATTGATGATCGAAGATTTCCCTGAACCTGTATGGCCCACAAAGGCAATGGTCTCACCCTTGTTAACCGAAAAGGAAATGTCATCCAGAATCTGGTGCTTGCCATCATAAGAGAAACACACATGTTCAAAACGGATATTGCCTTCTTGGACTTTGGCTTGCCCATCTTTTTGAAGAGGCTCATAGGTCTTCTCGTCAATCAAGGCAAAGACACGGCCTGCAGACACCATGGACGTTTGAAGGGTTGAAAAGTTTTGCGTCACCTCAATTAAGGGATCAAAGAGACGATTGATGTACTGGATAAAGGCATACATGGTTCCTGCCGTTATCCCGATAGAAAGACCACGATAGCCAAAATAGGCCATCAAGACTGCATAACCCAGAAGTTTCAGTAAACTCATGGCAGGTCGCAAAAAGAGGGCATCCAAGGCTACAGAACGATTGGCATAGACCAAGTGTTCTTGGTTAATCTCATCAAATTCTGCCTGCAGGCGCTTCTCTTGATTAAAGGCCTGGATAATCCTGATTCCTTCGATATTTTCTGCCAGCTTACTATTGATATCTGACAAGAGACTTCTAGTTTTCTCGATGATTTTGACTGACTTTTTCCGATAGAGATTGACCAAAAGAAAAATCAAGGGAAGAAAGAGCAAGACTAAAGCTGTCAAACGGAAATCCAACACCAACATGGTATAAAGGGTTGTCAGAAAGATGAAAACTGCTGAGATAAAGCTGGACAAAATTCCCGAAAACATATCACTGATGGTTTCGGTATCATTTGTCAAACGAGAGACGATGGAGCCTGCTGGTGTCTTATCAAAATAAGACATACCCAGTTTTTCCATATTGGCAAAGGCATCGCGACGAATATCTCTAACAATGCTGTAAGACACGCGCGCAAAGAGAAGATTGCCGACATACTGGACCAGAGTTTGCAGGATATAGAGGCCATAGTAAGCCAGCAAAACGGTCACAGCTAGTTGGTTAAGATTGCTCAGATACTGGTCGATAAAGTGGGAAGCCACGAGAGGAATGACACTTTTAATAACCGTCGTCGCTAGGAGAAAACTGAGTGCCAAAAAGGTCAGGAGGCCATAAGGCTTGAGATAGGACATCAAGCGCTTCAATACAGCCCATTGTTCTTTCTTATTCTGCATCTTCTTCTCCTTTCATTTCCAACTGCTGAGACTGATAGGTTTGGGCATACCAGCCATCCAGGGCTAGCAAGTCTTCGTGCCTGCCTCGTTCGATAATTTGACCATTTTGTAGAACCAAGATTAAATCTGCATGGACTACCGCACTCAGGCGATGAGCCGTAATAATGGTTGTCTTGTCCTTTCGTGTCTCCTTGAGGTTGTCGATAATCGCATACTCTGTCTTGGCATCCACGGCCGACAAGGAATCATCTAAAATCAAGATTTCAGGGTCTAAAATCATAGCCCGACTCATAGCCAGACGTTGCTTTTGCCCACCAGAAAGACTGACTCCCTTTTCACCAATCAGCGTATCAAATCCCTGAGGCATGGCTACAATGTCTTGATATACTTGAGCTAGCTTGGTCGCTTCCTCGACCGCTGAAAGGGGCAAGTTAGGGTTGGAAAAGCGGATATTGTCTAAGATAGAGGTCGCAAAGAGAAACTGGTCCTGAGGAACATAGCCTATAAGACTACGAAGATCTGTCAGACGATAGTGGCGAATATCATGACCATTTAGGTAAATAGCTCCCTTATCTACATCGTATTCACGCAAGAGGAGCTTAATCAAGGACGTTTTCCCAGAGCCTGTCTGTCCGACCAAGCCCAGAGTTTGCCCTTTTTCTAAACTAAAGTGAATATCCGTCAGTGTTTCCTCATTTTCAAAGGCAAAGCTGTCAATATCGTACTCCAAACGCCCATTATCAATACCATCTAAAGGAAACTCGGGGTCTTTTACTGGAGATTCCTGAGACAAAAGTTCCTCAATCCGCTGGTAAGAAACCTTTCCTCGCTGAGTGATATTAAAGAGGAAGCCAACGGCCATAAGAGGCCAGACCAACATATCCAAGTAACTGATAAAGGTGACTAGATTCCCAACGGTGATTTGCCCTTCCTGAACCATCAAGGAACCGACCAAAAGCGTTAAAACATAGGATGAACCAACAAATAAGAGAACCATAGGGTCAAAGAGACTATCGTATTTCATGGTTTGGAGATTCTTTTGGAAGGTCAATTCATTGACTGCATGGAAAGACTTCAACTCGTCCGCCTGGTAACCGAAAGACTTGGTCACTTTGATACCTGATACAGACTCCTGCACCTTGTTATTGAGTTCAGAAAAGGTAGCTTGGGACTCTCCAAAGGCTCTGTGAGTCTTTCTACCTAGACGACTGGTCGCATAGGCCATGAAAGGCAGGGGAAGAATGGCAACCAAGGTCATTTGCCAAGAGATACTAAAAAGCATGGTCAGCAAAGTCACTAAAGCTGTGATGGAGGCATCCACCGCAGACATGACTCCGCCACCTGCGAGACGAGTTAAGGCATTGATATCGTTGGTGGCATGTGCCATCAGGTCCCCCGTCCGATAGGTTTGATAAAAGGCTGGAGACATTTTTGTGAGATGCTCAAACAAGCGAGACCGCATAATCTGCCCCAAACGGTAGGAAGTCCCAAGGATATACATCCGCCACACATAGCGTAGATAGTACATTCCAAAGGCCGCAAGTAGCAAGTAAAATAGGTCAAGAAGGAGGTCCTGCTGGGTTAATTGCCCCGATGTGATGGCATCAATGACCCGCCCCATGACCATAGGGGGAATGAGATTGAGGACGGAAACCAAGACCAGGGCCACAATTCCGACTAGATAACGGCGCTTTTCTAACTTGAAAAACCACCAGAGTTTTTGAATAATGGACATAACATCCCTTTCTGATTGCAAATGGAAACCTGAGGCAGAGACCCCAGGTTTTTCTTATTCATAGGTTACGACTGAGACGACACCCTTGTCATACTCAGCGATAAAGATATTGGCTACATTTTCATGCCCTTGTTTGCTGAGGTTATCAAGCAGCCACTCTTCGCTACGACCAATCGATTCCAAAACATCGACTTGGATCACACCGTCAGTCACAACTGGATACTTAGGATTTTCATCTCCCATTTGAACTACGATGAGTTGGCCATTTTGCTCCTGCACAGCTCGTTTAACTTGCTTCATCTGGAAAATCCCTTGGCTACGAAGTTTGAGGGCTACATCCGCTGCAGACAAGCCAACTGAACGACAGGCTTCTGGGTCAATCTTCCCATTTTTAATGAGGAGAGTTGGTTTTCCATCAATCAAGCGTTTCACAAAACGAACATTGTTATTGAGCCACTTGAGGGTCAAGACCAAAATCGTCCACATCATCAAAATCACTGCGTACTGGAGAATGCTAATAGAACTATTGTAAATCACCCCGCCGATGATACCACCAAGAACATAGTTCTGAATTTGGTCTGTCGCAGAGTTAGGCGCTAGGTTTCCTTTTCCTGTCACATTGATAACAAAAACAAGAGAGAAGAGCCCCAAGGCCAGTTTGATTAAAATTTCCATATAGTTGAGTGTCATTTGTTTACCTCCACCAATTCAATAGCGTCTGTTTGATTCAATTCTAATTTCTCTAAAAGATACTTGTCTGGTTGGCTCCCGTTCATGGCGCGGTAGAAATTTGGACCTACCTTGACAAGCGCTCCATCAGTGGCAGCTGAAGTATTAACGTAAACTTCTGATTTATCCACCCCCAAGTCTTTGGAAACAACCTCTATGAAATGAAGTGAGGTTTGAAATTGATTGTTAGAGGCTTGATTGGTCTGGTATTTTGAGATTGTTACCAAAAGCATGGCTACCAAGGTCAAGGCCAAAATCATGACCAATTCCCGAAACTTAGTCCCCTTTTTATCTCGATAAGCCTTAAAAGCAAAAAATCCTGTGATAGCTAGGAGCACAATCCCAAAGCCAATCATGATTCCATTTTGTTGACTGATTTGGCTAAGCACATAGTCATATGAGTAAAATTTCATTTATTTTCACTCCCTTTCATAAAATCATTCTTTATTATAAACGAAAGAGGGTGATTTTTCAAACCATACGTTGGGGAAATAGACCATTTTTTGGTATAATAAAATCTATAATCTGAATGAAAAAGGTAACTTTATGAAACTTATCTCATGGAATATTGATTCCCTAAACGCTGCCCTAACTAGTGACTCAGCTCGTGCCAAATTGTCTCAAGAAGTCCTACAAACTTTGGTCGCTGAAAATGCTGATATTATCGCTATCCAAGAAACCAAGCTTTCTGCTAAGGGTCCTACAAAGAAACACTTGGAAATTTTAGAAGAACTCTTCCCAGGCTACGAAAATACGTGGCGCTCTTCCCAAGAACCTGCCCGTAAAGGCTATGCTGGTACTATGTTCCTCTATAAGAAAGAACTCACACCCACTGTCACTTTTCCAGAAATCGGTGCTCCTTCTACCATGGACTTGGAAGGCCGCATCATCACCTTGGAATTTGATGAATTTTTCGTGACCCAAGTTTACACTCCAAACGCTGGCGACGGCCTCAAACGCTTGGAAGAACGTCAAGTCTGGGATGTCAAATATGCTGAGTATTTAGCTAAACTAGACAAAGAAAAACCAGTTCTTGCGACTGGCGACTACAATGTGGCCCACAATGAAATCGACCTTGCAAATCCTGCCAGCAACCGCCGTTCACCAGGATTTACCGACGAGGAGCGTGCTGGATTTACCAACCTTTTAGCAACTGGATTTACGGATACCTTCCGCCACATTCATGGCGATGTTCCAGAACGCTACACTTGGTGGGCACAACGTAGCAAAACTTCTAAAATCAACAATACAGGCTGGAGAATCGACTACTGGCTTACAAGTAACCGCATCGCTGACAAGGTAACCAAGTCTGATATGATTGACTCTGGTGCGCGCCAAGACCACACACCCATTGTCATGGAGATTGAGCTCTAAGGAGAAAGCTAATGGACTATCAAGCTGTCATTCCTGAATTTGTAGTATCTGACCTCGAAAAGTCACGCCACTTCTACTGCGACTTGCTGGGATTTTCTGTCGAATACGAGCGTCCAGAGGAGAAATTTCTCTTCCTCTCGCTTGAAGACTGCCAACTTATGCTAGAAGAAGGTAGCACAGAAGAATTAGCCCAACTAACCTATCCTTTCGGGCGCGGTGTCAATATTTCCTTTGGCATTGAAGATGTCCCTCAGCTCCACCAAAAACTGCTGGAAGCTGACTATCCTATCCATCGTCCGCTGACCAAAAGAGAATTTCGAGTGGGAGATAGCTTTATTTACCCTCACGAATTTGCAGTTTTGGATCCAGATGGCTATTTTTTAAGATTTAGCGAATAGAAAAAATCTTTCAAATCAGAAAAAGGCATATTGTCAGGTCTTGAAGAATCTTGATAATATGTCTTTTATGATGAAAAATACTTCTAAATGTTAGCCTATAATTGAGAATCTTTCCATTTATTCTTCGATTTGTTCGTTTTTTATCTCAAAATACTGACAAAATATTTGATTTTTAAAGTTATTTAGTGTAAAATAAAAACATTGGCGCAAGCCTATTTAAAATTGAATATCGTTTTACTTGTTTATGTCGTGAATTGGCACGACGTTTCTACAAGGTGCCGGAACACCTAACAATAAGTAAGTTAGCTTGAGGGGATGGTCTTTTTGCCATGCCTATTTTGGGACTTGCTTAAAGATTAAGTAGGTCCTTTTTCAATTTCTTACTAGAAACTCTAAACAAGCAAATGAAGCATCTTTTAGACTTTAGGAGGTCTTATGAAATTATTAGAAGAGCGCATCCTCGAGGATGGGCATATCTTGGGTGATAACATCCTCAAGGTGGATTCCTTTTTAACCCACCAAGTTGACTTTAGCTTGATGCGAGAGATTGGTAAGGTTTTTGCGGAAAAATTCGCTGCTGCTGGCATTACCAAGGTCGTGACCATTGAAGCTTCAGGCATTGCACCAGCCGTTTTTACAGCTGAAGCCTTAAATGTTCCCATGATTTTCGCCAAAAAAGCTAAAAACATTACTATGAACGAAGGAATCTTAACTGCCGAAGTTTACTCCTTTACCAAGCAAGTGACCAGCACCGTTTCTATCGCTGGAAAATTCCTCTCACCAGAGGACAAGGTTTTGATTATCGACGATTTCCTTGCTAACGGCCAAGCTGCTAAAGGCTTGATTCAAATCATCGAACAGGCAGGTGCCACAGTCGAAGCTATCGGTATCGTGATTGAAAAATCCTTCCAAGATGGCCGTGATTTACTTGAAAAAGCAGGCTACCCTGTTATATCACTCGCTCGTTTGGATCGTTTTGAAAATGGTCAAGTCGTATTTAAGGAGGCAGATCTCTAATGCAAACTCAAGAAAAACACTCGCAAGCAGCCGTTCTTGGCTTGCAGCACTTACTAGCCATGTACTCAGGATCTATCCTAGTTCCCATCATGATTGCGACAGCCCTTGGCTATTCAACTGAGCAGTTGACCTACCTGATTTCTACAGATATCTTCATGTGTGGGGTGGCGACCTTCCTCCAACTCCAACTCAACAAATACTTTGGAATTGGACTACCAGTCGTTCTCGGAGTTGCTTTCCAATCAGTCGCTCCTTTGATTATGATTGGTCAAAGTCATGGTAGTGGTGCTATGTTTGGTGCCCTTATCGCATCAGGGATTTACGTGGTTCTTGTTTCAGGCATCTTCTCAAAAGTAGCTAATCTTTTCCCATCTATCGTAACCGGATCTGTTATTACTACGATTGGTTTAACCTTGATTCCTGTCGCTATTGGAAATATGGGAAATAACGTTCCAGAGCCAACTGGTCAAAGTCTCTTACTTGCAGCTATCACTGTTCTGATTATCCTCTTGATCAACATCTTTACCAAAGGATTTATCAAGTCTATCTCCATTTTGATTGGACTGGTTGTCGGAACTGCCATTGCTGCTACTATGGACTTGGTGGACTTCTCTCCTGTTGCGGCAGCACCTCTTGTCCATGTCCCAACCCCACTCTACTTTGGAATGCCAACCTTTGAAATCTCATCCATTGTCATGATGTGTATCATCGCAACGGTGTCTATGGTTGAGTCAACAGGTGTTTACATAGCCTTGTCTGATATCACGAAAGACCCAATCGACAGCACGCGCCTTCGCAACGGTTACCGTGCAGAAGGTTTAGCCGTACTTCTCGGAGGAATCTTTAACACCTTCCCTTACACAGGATTTTCACAAAACGTTGGTCTGGTTAAATTATCAGGTATCAAGAAACGCCTGCCAATCTACTACGCAGCTGGTTTCCTGGTTCTCCTTGGACTCCTTCCTAAGTTTGGCGCCCTTGCCCAAATCATTCCAAGTCCTGTCCTCGGTGGTGCCATGCTGGTGATGTTTGGTTTTGTATCGATTCAAGGGATGCAAATCCTCGCCCGCGTTGATTTTGCTAACAATGAACATAACTTCCTTATCGCAGCTGTTTCAATCGCTGCAGGTGTCGGACTCAACAACAGTAATCTCTTTGTCAGCATGCCGACAGCCTTCCAAATGTTCTTCTCAAACGGAATCGTCGTAGCCAGCCTACTCGCTATTGTACTCAATGCCGTATTAAATCATAAAAAGAAATAAGAAAAAGAGGTATGAGCCTCTTTTTTGTTTATCTATATCCTTACCTGTCTATCTTCTGACCTTTGGCCTGTGACAAACATGGTGAAGGTTGCTTTGCAGACATTTTTGCCTTCTTGATTGGTGATATCCACATCCACGACACAGGTTGTGCGACCTTGATGGACGCATTCTCCTTTAATGGTCAACACGTCGTCGAGTTTTCCAGCCTTGAGGTAGTTGATAGAGGACTGGAGTGTCACCCCATCAAGCCCCAGCGAGATAACCACCAGACCACTGATCTGGTCACAAAGGGTAAAGAGATAGCCACCATGGGCATTGCCATAGTAGTTAAGCGACGAGTCCACTACTTTGGTCGTCACCACAACGTGACCATCTCTCATTTTTTCTATTTCGTAATTTTCAAAGGCAGATATAGCGTCAAAATGAAAATCTTTCATCGTTTCCTCCTGATATTTCAAACGACACTATGATACTACTTTTTATAGGACTGTGCAAGGAGAAAGCTCCTAGTCTGGCAAAATTCCGACCTGCTCTACAAAGCGCATAAAGGCTGCCTGTCCTTGTTCCGTCTGCTTGTAAACCCCTGCATCCTCTAGAACGCGTGCAAAAATATCACCCACAGAGTCCTTGACGACTTCAAGGGCCTTTTCTTTATCCGCTAGGTCTGGATGTTGAGCTTTGAGCTGGTCTGCCCATTCCTGATGATAAGAGGCAACTGTATCCTCATCTCCCACGAGGTAGCTGGCGACTTGCTCCACTTCTGCTTTCAAACGTGGCGGTAAAATAGCCAAGCCCATAACCTCAATCAAGCCGATATTTTCCTTCTTGATATGTTGGACATCCTTGTGGGGATGATAAATTCCATCAGGATGCTCTGGCGATGTCTGATTGTCTCGCAAGACCAAGTCCAACTCAAACTGACCATCGCGTTTGCGGGCAATGGGTGTAATGGTATGGTGTGGTGTTCCATTACTTTCTGCTAAGACTTGCACTGCAGGATCTGAATACTGGCGCCATTCCTGCAAAATCTTATCAGCCAAGTTAATCAAATCCTCTTTGGAATCCGAAGTCAAACGCAACACTGACATGGGCCACTTGACAATCCCTGCCTTGACCTGCTCAAATCCAGCAAAACAGAAAGTCTTTTGCAAGGGAGCCAATTCCATAGGGAATACGTGACGGCCTCCCTGATAGTGGTCATGGGTGAGAATAGACCCCCCAACAATTGGTAAGTCCGCATTTGAACCCGCAAAATAGCCCGGAAACTGCTCTACGATAGCCAGCAGACGCTCAAAACTCTGACAACTAATGGCCATAGGACGATGCTGGCCATCTAAGAAAATACAGTGCTCATTAAAATAAGCATAGGGCGAATACTGGAAGCCCCACTCCTGACCATCCATCTCAAAACGGATAATGCGGTGATTGCTACGAGCTGGATGGTTAGCCCGACCATGATAGCCTTCGTTCTCTATACAAAGCTGACACTGGGGATAATTGCTAGCTTGCACCAACTTGGCCGCCGCAATCTCTTTCGGATCCTTTTCAGGCTTAGAGAGATTGATGGTAATTTCAAGTTCTCCATAGTCAGATGGGACACGATAAGCGATATTTTTAGCAATGGCCTTGAGTTTGATGTAGTCATTTTTCTGGCTGAGCTGGTAAAAATCTGCTATTGCCTGCTCAGGAGATTGGGTATAGGTTCCCCAAAAGTCACGATTGACCTGACTTGGACAAGGGGTCACCAAGTCCATTAGTTCAGCACCAAGGATTTCACGCGCAGTCTGACTATCCTCAATCGTCTCTAATCGAACCGCCTCCTCGACAAGCTGGTCCTTGAGGTTAATCAATTTATCCAGATTCGTCTCAACTTCCAAAACACCTTCCCCCACTCGTGCCAAGACACGATTGGTTAGGTAGATTCGATCCATTTCCTCAAAGGTACTTTCTGCAATGACTTCTGTGATAAATGCATCTAAAACTCCCTGACTCATTAATTCTCCTTCTTACTTTCTAAATAGTCTCTGACAGCATCTAAATCCTGAAAAATTTGTTCTGTTTTATTTAAGAAAGACTGTGCTGGCATTTTTAAGTCTGGAATACAAATAACTGGTATCCCAGCTCTATAGGCTGCTTCAATCCCTGCTTCACTATCCTCTAATACTAAGCAATTCTCTGGTAAAACATTCAAATCACTACAGGCCTTTAAAAATATATCAGGGTAAGGTTTGCTTCGCTTGACATCTTTTGCAAAAACTAGATGGTCAAATAGGGACAGTATACCATTACTATCCAAAATCATTCTAGCTCTAGATTCAACACTTGAAGTTGCTAAAGCGATTGGAATACCTTCTCTTTGCAAAAAAGCAAGCAAATTTTTAGCACCTTTTTTTAAATTTACACCTTTGGCTAATATTCGAGCTTCCAGTTCATAAACTTTTTCCAAGGTTTGGTCAAAGTTCCAAGGTAAATCATAGGTATCTAAAAATCGTTGAACATTCTCCTCTTCCCTATGTCCACTGTATTCTCTAGAATATGTTTCTTCTGTGAAAGGAATTCCAAAATCTGCAAGCAATTCTTGATAAACTTTTAGAGAAATGATCTCAGTATCAGCTAATAAGCCATCTAAATCAAATATTACAGCGTCCATTTACTTCTCTCCTAGTCTAAAACGCGAGTGCCACCTGCAACTTCAGCGATATAGAAGCTTGGAGCATATCCAACGACTTCCTCGTAGTGCTTGCCTACAGCTTCCTTAAAGGCCTCAACAGCATCTTTTTGCACCAAGGCAATGGCACAGCCACCAAATCCTGCCCCTGTCATACGAGCACCAAGAACACCTTCCTGAGCCCAAGCAGTATGAACGAGGGTATCCAATTCCAAGCCAGTTACTTCATAGTCATGTTCTAGAGAAACGTGAGAAGCATTCATTAAGAGACCAAATGTTTCCAAATCACCTGCTTGAAGGGCTGCTTGAGCTTTAAGAGTACGTTGGTTTTCAAGCACAGCATGACGAGCACGTTTCAAACGATTTTCGTCTTTAATCAGATAGCTATATTGGTCAAAGGCCCACTCGTCCAATTCACCCAAGGTCTGAATATCCAAGGCAACTTGCAATTCTTCCACTGCTTTTTCACACTCAGCACGGCGTTCATTGTATTTAGAGTCTGCTAGTTCACGACGTTTGTTGGTGTTCATGATGACAACAACATTGTCTTTCAAATCAAGCGGCACCAAGTCATACTCCAAGGTGTTGGTATCAAGGTAAATAGCGCGTTGGTCAGCACCCATACCGATAGCAAACTGATCCATGATACCAGAGTTGACTCCGATAAAGTTATTTTCTGTTTGTTTTCCGATTTTAACCAAATCCAAACGGTCTAGTTTTAAATCAAAGAGATGCTCTGCCACGACCCCTGTCAAGAGTTCCAAGGACGCTGATGAAGACAAGCCAGCACCATTTGGGATATTCCCATAAACATAAAAATCAAAACCTTTGTCAATCACGTGTCCAGCTTCTTGCAAGAAATGAAGGACACCTTTTGGATAGTTGGTCCAGCTATGCTCCTTTTCAAACTTGAGGCCTGCAAGAGGAACTTCAATGATCCCCTTGTCCTCAAAGTTAGCTGAGTAGAAACGTAAAACTTGGTCGTCACGCTTGCGAGCTGCACCGTATGTTCCCAAGGAAATAGCAGCTGGAAAAACGTGTCCACCATTGTAGTCTGTGTGTTCACCAATCAAATTGATACGACCTGGTGAGAAGAAAGTTTTGTCTGCTTCTTGACCAAAAACAGCAAGAAAGTCTTTGTGAAGTGCTTCAGCAGTAAGATGTTGTGTCATATGAATTCTCCTTTGACTGTCCGTTAAATCATCTTAACGTGTAATCGTTTTCTTCTATTGTATCCAAGGCATTTGCCAAGGTCAATCCTTTTTACTAAACTTTTACTAAACTATCGGTAAAAAGAAGAAAAATATGATATACTAACCTAAAAGGAGGAGGATTTATGGCTACCTTAAAAGACATTGCACAGCTAGCCTCTGTCTCTATCGCGACCGTATCCCGTGTCCTCAACCGCGACCAGAGCCTATCTGTCACAGAAGAAACTAGACATCGTATTTTAACCGTTGCTGAAGAGCTGGGCTACACCAAGCACCTCAAAATAGGCGAGTCCCACAAGCCCAAGCAAAAGATTGCTATTATCCAATGGGTCAGCGAACAAGGGGAGCTGGACGACCTCTATTACTACCAAATTCGCCTAGGCATCGAAAAAAGAGCCCAAGAACTGGACTATGATATCTTGCGCTATTTTAATGACCATCCTTTTACTCTCAGCGAGGAAGTGATTGGCATTCTCTGCATCGGAAAGTTCAGCAGATCACAAATCTCTGCCTTTGAAGAATACCAAAAGCCACTTGTCTTTCTAGACAGCGATACCCTCTCTCTAGGACATACCTGCATTATCACGGACTTTTATACTGCTATGAAACAGGTTGTCGATTATTTCCTTAGCCAAAGGATGGACCGTATCGGGATTCTAACAGGGCTTGAGGAAACAACAGACCAAGAAGAAATTATTCAGGACAAACGCCTAGAAAATTTCAGAAACTACAGTCAGACAAAAGGAATCTATCATAATGAATTGGTTTTTCAAGGAAGCTTTACCGCCCAGTCTGGCTATGACTTGATGAAGGAGGCTATTCAGAACTTAGGAGAGCAACTCCCACCAGCCTTTTTCGCGGCCAGCGATAGTTTAGCCATTGGTGCCCTCCGTGCCCTCCAAGAAGCTGGAATCAGCCTGCCAGACCGCGTCAGCCTCATTTCCTTTAACGACACTAGCCTGACCAAGCAGGTCTATCCTCCCCTCTCCAGCATCACCGTCTATACCGAAGAAATGGGCCGAGCAGGCATGGATATTCTTAACAAAGAAGTTCTCCACGGTCGCAAAATCCCTAGCTTGACTATGCTGGGAACCAGACTGACTCTAAGAGAAAGTACAAGGAATGATTAAAAGGAGACTGGTCAAAAAGTCTTTAAAATCAAAAAACGCATAATATCAGGTGTTGAAAAGCCTTGATACTATGCGTTTTATTATGGGAAAATTTACTTCATTTTTTCCTGAAATTGAGCTTTTGCCCAGCCTTTTCCATCATATCAAATCCTTGATTATCAACTCTATCTGTTTTAACCGAAAACTCAAAACAGCACTTTCAAACATCTTTTCCTAGTTAGGTAAATCCGTATTCTGCTTAGCTGCCTTGCTCCACTGGTACCAACCAACTAAACTATTAATCAGGTAAATCAGATATTTTCCTTGGATTTGTAGGCTTTCTCCCCACCAGAGGTAGATTGAAAAGACATTGGTAGCTGCCCAGAATATCCACTGTTCACGGTAAACAGCTGTCATGAGGATTTGCCCTACCCCATTGGTCGCATCGGTTATTGAATCACGATAGGGACGATTGGCACCGATAGACTGATAAATAAATCCAAAGGCCAATCACCAGAGAACACTATTGGAAAGATACTTTGTCCAACCCTTGCCGTCTAGTTTACGTGCGACAAACTCTTGTTGTTCTTTCTTAAACTGGGCTTGATAAATCCAAACCAAGAGACCAATTGGCTGCATGACCGTGAAGTAAAGGGTCGTCAATACCTCACCATAAAAACCTTTCTGTAAGGCCAATATAAGGTAGATAACAGAGTTAATCAAACCAAATAGGTAGTTACTAGCACGACCTTCAGCTTCTCAAAGAGCAGAAAAAAGGTTAGTAAGGCTTGAGAGATGAATCATTTTAAAGGCAAACAATTCCAACAAGACGTCATCATTGTCGCTGTTGGTTATTACCTATGTTACAATCTGAGCTATCGTGAAGTTCAGGAATTGCTTTATGACCGTGGAATAAATGTTTGTCACACTACGATTTATCGGTGGGTTCAAGAATACAGTAAAATCCTCTATCATCTCTGGAAAAAGAAAAATAAACAGTCCTTCTATTCGTGGAAAATGGATGAAACCTATATCAAAATTAAGGGGCGTTGGCATTATCTCTATCGAGCGATTGATGCGGACGGTTTAACATTGGATATCTGGTTACGAAAGAAACGTCGAGCAGACGATAACAGCTATAAGTTAGAAGATACCGCCTATCAAGAAGATAAAGCACGCAAAGCAGAAATCGAAGATAAGCTAGCTATTGAAGCAATGAAAAGCAAGTACACCACGCTATTGCTAGAAAATATGTTGCTAAGTCCGTTTGAAATGCAAGATACAAAAATCATGGCAGGATTGCAAGTCCATGTTTACCCCCTCTATGACGAACTGAAAGAATTAAGAGGGCTAAATAGTGTTAAAGACCACTTGTCTTATGTTGCCAGCAGACGTGAAGAATATTCTAAGCATAATATCGCACGCTACCTCAAAAAAGCCATTGAACAATATCTACCAACGGTTAAAAGGCAGGACTTAAACCATGAGTGAAGACTTAAAAACGATCAAAGAGCTGGCGGATGAGTTGAGTGTTACAAAACAAAATATTCAATATCACTACCAAAGGTTACCAAAAGAATTACAGCTTAAAAGTTCCAATGGGTCTAATCTAATAAATTCTAAAGCAGAAAAAATAATTTTAGGTAAAGTAGAAAGTAGTAGCAAATCAAATACCAAAGACCAACAAATAGAAAAACTAACTAATTTGTTAGACCAGCAACAACGATTAGCCTTGCAAGATAAAAAGTTGCTAGAAGAATACAAGGCGGAAAATGATAACTTAAAAGCCCTCAAAATGCCCTCACAGGAAACAGAATTCAAACACTTAGACAATCTGAAGTGAACGCTCTTAAAGAGAAGTTGGAAAATTTACAGGAACAAATCAAAGATCAAAAAAGGATAGAAGAACAAGAAAAACCAATAAAATAGTGGGGACTATGGCGAAAATAGATGATTCAGTTAAAAAGAAAGTTCCAGAATTGCGATTTAAAGGATTCACGGATGAATGGGAACAGCGTAAGTTGGGAGACGAAGTTCGAATAGTGATTGGACAGTCTCCTAATTCAGAAAATTATACTGATGATCCTAATGGGCGCTAAAAATGCGAAGACCTATGAAGACTATTTTGTATTAGTCAAACAAAAAATCCAAAAGAAATGGTATATGATTATGACCATGAAACAAAGTAAAATCAAACCGAGTGATCTGAGGAAGCACCCGATGATCATGAAACGTTATTAAACACAAAAGTCACCCATGTGAGTTCTTGACAGAAGCTGAAGTTAATCCTTCAACCTGGAAAACCCGCAGAGGTGACTTTTTCTATACATCTCGATTTTTCTGGCAATAATCATTAACCGATAAATATGTCTGTGAATCACCCAGCGACTCCGCTATGTCCATAATCCGCGGTGGTAGTAATCCCACTCGCTGGACAAGTTCGTGATTGCTGAACAATTCCCGTGGACTGCCGGCGAAGCCAAACTTCCCGTGTTCCATAACATACACCGACTCAAACTCGGTGGCGACCCAATCCATGTCATGGGTGATGGTCACAACTTGGTGGCCCGAATCAGCCAACTGATGGAAAATTGCGGTCAACTTGCGCCGGCTTTCCCAATCAAGCGACATCATCGGCTCATCAAATAAATAAATCGCCGGATCCACTGCCAAAACTGTGGCAACGCTCAACAGCTTGCGTTCCGACAATGACAGGTCATATGGACTTTCAGCTGTTTTATCATCCAAGCCAACTCTTTTTAGAGCCGCTAAAGCCCGCCTCGTAATCGTGTCGTGGTCATCCATGACCTGCGCGACACTCCACTCCACCTCTCGTTGAACGGTCGGGTTGAAAAGCTGATCGTCAGGATTCTGAAAAGTAATCCCAACCTTCAGTAACTTTTCGACTGGTTTAAGATCATTAAAATTTTCTCCATCGATCTTAATCACACCGGTTTGTGGTGTCAGCAAACCCGTCAACAATTTGAAGAGCGTTGATTTGCCGGCACCATTTTGGCCGACAATCGCCACCATCGGATCGGCGAAGTGTTTGTCTTCAACATCCAAGCTAAAGGACCGTTCCGGATAAGTGAACGTCAGGTGGCTCAGTTCAATTGTGGACATAACTAACCTCCTTCAGATCAGCGTAATTCACCGGATACCGGCCATCAGCCAAGTGCCAATCCATTTTTTGAGCAAGTTGCTGGATTGTCGGGGCTGGAATCTGCCAGTCAGCTGCCAAATGATTAAACACCTCACCCGGCCTGCCCTGGGCTACCATTTGGCCCTCGTGCAGCACCCAAACAACGTCGGCGACTTCGCACAAATCGTCAATTTCACTGGTGACAATGAAGACAGTCGTCTCTTTGACTTGGGCCAGCCATTGGAAAAATTGCCGGCGGCCAAGGGGATCCATCTCACTGGTCGGATCATCCATAATCAAAACAGCCGGATTAGCCACAATCGCCGTGGCAATTGCCAACCGCTGGATCTGACCACCGGAAAGGCTCTCGGGACGCAAATTCAGCTGTTCAATCAGCCCCATTTGCGTGGCAACTTCTTCAACCCGTTTTTGAATCAGTCCTTCAGCCATTCCCTGATTAATCAAGTCAAAGGCGATTTCATCGGCAACCGTGTCTGCCAACCCGCTTAGTTGGCCAGCTGGATTTTGCAGTACAACTCCATTCATGGCATTATAAACGGGCCAATTGTCAGACACTCGCTGGCCAAACATGTGCCAATCGCCCTCAATCTCAGCAGACACAATTTTGGGAATGACCCCTGCCAGCACACGGCACAAAGTCGATTTGCCGGAGTGGCTATTCCCGATAATCCCAACCACCTGGCCGGTATGAACCTCCGCGTTAATCTGACGCAGTTGTGGTTGCTCAGTACCCGGATAACGGGTGGTCAAATTTTCAATTACAATCCGTTTATCTTCGTCCATATCTTCCACCCAATCAATAAAATTGCCAATCCAGTCAGACCAATGTGCAGCGTCCGCGACAGGCGATACACGCGCTGGGAGGTTCTGACAGTCCGGTTGAGATTATCAAAACCTCTCAGTTGGAGAGAAATCGACCGCGTCATCGATTGATCCAAGGTCTTAATCACCAATGGAATTAGAACCGGCAGGACTGACTTTAATTTCTGAATCAACGTTTTTTGCGGATTGGTTCCGCGAACTTTTTGTGCCTGCTGGATTTTCCGCATATTGCGCATCATTTCCGGCAAAATATAACACACCGACATCAGAACGTAGACGGTTTTATAAGACAATCCGGACAGTTCCAAATAGGCCGCGTTTTCTGAAATACTCGTGGTCACCATAAAAAAGCCACTGGTCAAAATAATCACCAATACTCGACAACCCAGAGTGGTGGCGTAAATCAGGCCTTCTTTGTAGAACGACACCCCAAGCACAGAAAACAGCACAGTTTGATTCCGACTGTAAAATAACCCTTGGATGATCAGCATGGTGCAAATCAGAAACAGGCTGAATCCCAGCGCCTTAAAGGTGGTAGAACTCAATTTGGAAAATAACAATAGCAGTGTTGCGACAAGAATTAATCCGGCCTGAAGCAATAAATTCATACTGGCAAAGCTCAACAACGTCATGTCCAAGATGAACAAGAGCTTAGTAATCGGATCGATCACCTGGTACCACTTGAGCTTGACCCGTGGCGCTCCAGAAATCAATGTTTTATCAGTCATCATTTATCATCGCTAAAGAAGTGCACCATCCGCTTCGGCAGCTGACGATAGATGAAGAATGCCAGGTAGGCCACGCAGACTTTATCCAAAATATCCAAGACAAACTCATCGGTAAATGAGGCCAGCCACACTGGTGCATGATTGGCGACCATTACCGCAAACAATGAGTCACCCCAAGCGATACCGGTCTGACCACCCCAAAAGATGACGTTGAGTGGTGTTGAAATGACAGCTGAAACGATGGCAATAATAATAGCAGAAACAAATACTCGTCGCGCTGACGAGAACCACCCATTGGCGTGCAAAACTCCGACAGCAATCCCAATTCCGATGCTGGTAATCGCATACACGGTTGAAATTGGCGATAAGGTCAGCCCATAGATCACGTTGTTGATGAAACCACTAATGGCACCGGCAACCGGCCCAGCCAACATGCTGGTAAGAAAGGTTCCCAAAGACCCCAGCCAAACGGGCAACTTTAACCCCTCCGCCAAGGCTTTGGCAACATAGTTAATCCCCACGGCAGCGGGAATCAAAGTCATGGTGGCAGCACTTAACTTAAATTTCCACATACTGGTACGATGAATCTGTTCTGTTTTCATAATCTTCTCCTTTTGTTTTTAAAGAGCCGTGTCTGGATAGACTTTCGGACGCAACGCTCTATTATATATCTACTGAACTGTCTATACACATGATTTCCAACCTTAGTCGACATGAGCTGGAAATCTTTATTTGTTAAGTAGTTCACAACACATTATACACCTATTTTGTGAATAGTCAAGTGTATTTACAGTAAAATTTTAGAAAATCCTAAAAATTTCCTCTTATTTTCCATTTTGAAAGACATTCAGTAACTCTAATATCAAAAAAGCCCAGACGACATTGTCTGAGCATTCTTTTCTATAGTCGTTTAAGCAAGTTGAGTTTGACATTTTCAAACTATTTCTTCAACAAACCTTGTTCTTGTAAAAACTCCTTGGCTACTTGTTCTGCTGACTTGCCTTCAACACCGACTTGGTAGTTGAGCTGGGTCATCTGGCTTTCAGTAATTTTACCAGCCAATTTATTGAGAACTTTTTCCAACTCAGGATGTTTCTTGAGAAGAGCTTCTTTCATGAGTGGCGCTCCTTGATAAGGTGGGAAGAGTTGCTTGTCATCTTCCAAGACCTGCAAATCATAACGCTCCAATTCCGCATCAGTTGAATAGGCATCCGTGATTTGAATATCGCCTGACTGAATTGCCTGATAGCGAAGGGCTGGCTCCATGGTCGCTACATTGAGGTTAAGACCATACATTGATTGCAAGCCCTTATTTCCATCTTCACGGTCATTAAATTCGAGAGTAAAGCCTGCCTTTAACTGTCCTTCCACTTTTTTCAAGTCTGAAATGGTCTTCAAGCCATATTCTTGAGCAATCTTTTTCGGAACAGCTACAGCGTAGGTATTTTGATAAGACATAGGTTTGAGATAGGCTAGATGATCCTGTTTGGCAATACCATCACGCGCCACTTGATAAACCTGATCTGGCTCATGACCTACCTTGGGTGATGGTTGAAGCAGGCTTTCAGTCACCGTACCAGTAAATTCAGGATAGATGTCAATATCGCCTTTTTTCAGAGCTTCATATAGGAAGCTTGTTTTCCCAAAATTCGGTTTAACAGTTGCAGTCATACTGGTATTTTCTTCAATCAGCAACTTATACATATTGGCCAAAATTTCTGGTTCTGGACCCAATTTCCCAGCAATCACCAAGTTTTCTTTCTCTTTTTGAGCCAAGAGGGCTGGACTATAAGACAGACCGAGTAATATTGTCACCAAGGCAAAACCAGAGAAAATCGTCCGCAATTTTGCTTTTTCCATCACTTTTAGTAGGAAGTTAAAGGCAATAGCCAGCACTGCAGAAGAAAGGGCCCCAATCAAAATCAGACTGGCATTATTACGGTCAATTCCCAAAAGGATAAAGGAACCTAGTCCCCCTGCACCAATCAAGGCCGCCAAGGTGGCCGTACCGATAATCAAAACGGCCGCCGTGCGAATCCCAGACATAATGACAGGCATGGCAAGTGGAATTTCAAACTTCTTGAGTCGCTCCCATCTAGTCATCCCAAAGGCAATCCCAGCCTCCTGCAGACTTGGATCAATTCCCTTTAGCCCAGTGATGGTATTTTGTAAGATCGGGAAAATCGCATAAATCACTAGCGCTGTTAAAGCCGGCAAGGTTCCAATTCCCATCAAGGGAATAAAGAGCCCCAACAAGGCCAGAGACGGGATAGTCTGGAAAATCCCTGCAATCTGCAAGACCCAGTCCGCCAACTTCTCATGATAGCGGAGATAAACAGCCAAAGGAATCGCGATAAAAATAGCCAGCAACAAGGTCAAAAGTGACAACTGCAAATGTTGAGATAGAGCTGTCAACCAATCACTAAAACGATCCTGAAAAGTTGCAATTAAATTAGTCATGAACACTACCTCCAAACAAGTCTGCTACAAAGTCCGTTGCAGGAGCTTTTAAAATCGTCTCAGGGTTCGCTAGCTGACGAATCTCTCCATCCTGCAAGACAGCAATACGGTCTGCCAATTTCAAAGCTTCATCCGTATCATGGGTCACAAAAATCGTTGTCATCCCAAACTCTTTATGCAATTCTTTCGTCAAAACCTGCAACTGCTTTCTCGAAATAGCATCCAAGGCTGAAAAAGGTTCATCCATGAGGAGAATCTTAGGCTGACCAATCATGGCACGAACAATACCAACCCGTTGCTGTTCTCCACCAGATAGTTCACTAGGTAAGCGATGCCCATACTCAGCTACCGGTAAACCAACTTTAGCCAAAAGCTCTTCTGTTTTCTTCGCAATTTCTTCCTTAGTCCAATCCTTCATCTCAGGAATCAGGGCAATATTTTCTGCAACTGTTAGATTGGGAAACAGTGCAATGGCTTGTAAAACATAACCAGTAGAAAGACGCAGTTCCCGCTCATCATAGTCTTTGATGCGTTTACCATCCATATAAATATTTCCATCAGTCGGTTCCAAGAGACGGTTAATCATCTTGATCATGGTCGTTTTACCAGATCCAGAAGGTCCAACTAAAACCATAAACTCCCCATTCTCAATCCGTAAATTGACATCTCTCAAAACATCTTTTTCCGTGTAGCGTAGCGCTACATTTTTGTATTCAATCATTCTTTGTCCTCATTTTAAAACTTCCCTCGGTTGGTCAAGTCTTCTACCTTAGGCATAACTTCCTTATTGTCCCAATGCTCCACAATTTTCCCATTTTCTAGACGGAAAATATCGTACTGGGCATAGGCAAGACCATCAATCTGAGTCTGGCCATAGCTAACCGCATAATTTCCTTGTCCCAAAAGCTGGAAAACAAAGTCGAAAGTGACTCCATGTTCAGCCACGTAGTTTTTATAAGTAGCACTTCCTTGTCCAATCTCATGATTATGCTGAATCAAATCATCTGCCACATAATCACTCCACTGCTCCAGTTCCCCATTTTGAAAAATTTCTGTCAAGAAACGGCGAACAAACTTTTTATTTTCTGCTGTCTTATCCAAATCCGTGATTTCAAAATCTCCAAAGATCTGGTCTAACTGCTCATTTTCAGGTGTGCGATAGTAGTCAATAACATCCCAATGCTCCACGATACGTCCATTCTCATCCGCGCGGAAAGTATCCGTTGTCACCCATTGAGCTTCCCCACCATTCAGATATTGATGAACATGAACAAAGACCAGATTGCCATCCTCAATAGTGCGGACAATCTTCATCTGACGCTCTGGATGGCGCTCGAAGAAATTTGCAAAGAAGACTGCAAATCCTTCTTTACCATCAGGCACACCTGTCGAATGTTGGATATAAGTATCCCCTACAGACTGGGCTTGAGCCTCAGCAACTCGTCCATCTTGAATGGCATGAATGTATAGGTTATGAGCATTTTTCACTTGTTTTGACATGATTTAAACCTCATTTTCCTTCTCTTTCAGATTAGTTAAAATTCTTTCTTGAAAGGCTTCAAACTGCCGAATTTCTTCCTCTGAAAATCCTTTGTAAAAAATCGTATCCAATTTCTGACTGACACGATGTCCCACTTCTTTCTGAGAATGCCCCAAGTCTGTTAAAACTAAATACTTCTTACGCTTGTCTTCTCCACATGGACTAACAGTTACAAGATTTTGTTCTTCTAGCTTTTTTATCATAGTCGTCAGCGTATTATTAGCAAGACCAGTCGCAAGCGCAATATCTGTCGCAGTTGCACAGCCTGTTTCACTATTCCATAAAACCGCTAAAATCTTTCCCTGTTCACTACGATAAAGAGCTTCAGGATCTTGGCTCAGTAACTTTTGAAAAATCCGCCCATTCAACAAACGAATATGATGGGCTAGCAAATGACTATCTTTCATAACACCTCCAATTTATTTCGATATCGAAAAGAATAAAATTATTGTAACACTTGTTATTCCAACTGTCAACTATTTCGATTTAGAAATAATTTTTCCCAGTAAAAAAATCTCCTACCCAAGATAGAAGATTTTAATCTTATAAACTTAATCCGTCATGTCCGATACCAACGTTCGATGTTCCAACGGAATACTGCACATAACTAGCAAGAAAATGAAACCGGACTGAATCCAGAAGAGGGCCAGGTCAAAAATTCCGTGCACAGCAACCACTGTAAGGAAAGATAGATAAAGACCGATAATCGGACGTTTCCCCGACTCCTGACTCATATCCATCATCAAACGAACAGGAGCAACAGAAGACAAAACTAATAAAATGGTCCCCACAATTCCGTAACTCAGAATCGTATCGATATACAGACTGTGAGCATGTTCATGATAAGGAGCATTTATCCGAGGATAAGAGTGCATGTAGGTCAATGGCCCCTCACCCCAAAAAGGATTTTGCTTAAACAAGGCCATCCCTGCATCCCAGATAGAAATGCGTTCTTCCATAGAAGAATCTAAGGTCCCCATCCTAACTCCCAAATCACTAGAAAAGAGGAAACTCAAGCCAATCGCGAAAACCCCAATACTAAGCCAAAAGGCCTTCCAGTTTTTAATAGTCGTAAAGAGATAGATGATGGCTCCAGCGATAATAGCAGGAAAGGCGGTTCGATTTTGAGTAAAGTTCAAACCAAAGAGATTCACAAAGCCTGCAATCACACAGAATACTTTCAACCAATTCAACTTGGTCGTTGTAAACAGATAGAAGGCAATCATGATACAGAAACAACAAATAATTCCATAATAATTAGGATTAAAGAAGGTCACTTCTGCACGATTCTGATGCCAAACCTGCATATTGGGTGAAAGAAAGGCATAGTTAAATTTCTTCACAATTTGGAAATGCTCTAAACTCGCAAAAGCAGCTGACAATACGCTACCAAACAAGACGAGCTGCAAAATCAATCGAAAGAATTTATGTGATAAAATCGACTGATAGTGCAAAAAGAAAACTGTAAATAGAAAAATTCCTACTGAAGCCACAACTCCCATCCAATTTTGTGCAAAAACGGATATAACAGTACTATAACCAAGAAAAAGAAGCAGCATCGGATGCTCCCCCATTTTCTGAAGAATACTTTTCATGTCCCCTGTAAAAATTAAACTGATAATATATAAACAGAATACAACTACAAAAAGATAAAAGGGTAAAAAGATACTCAGGATAATTCCCAATAAAATTAGCTCTTTACTAGACAACCCTTTCAGCTTTTCAATAAAGCCTATTGATTTCAAAACGAATCCTTTCTCTCCAAATCAATTGATTCAGATAATAGTAAGCTACCCTTTATTGTACCACTTTTTTAGCAATTTGAAAACAAAGGAAACGTTTCCCTAGGTAAAAAAGCGAGCAGCTAACTTCTCAAAGTAACTTCCACTTGCCTAATCGAAGTGGAAATTAGTCTAAAACGGATTTTTATGGTGGAATTAAGTGTGAGACATTTGAGTTAGAAATGAGATCTACTGGAACTTACCCTGACACGGATTTCCACTGGTTTTTACGATTTTTATCAGACTAACTTCCACTTGTACTAGCTTACCAAAACCCTATTTTATCAACTATATCAAAGCTTCAAAATGTTACTTCAATTCCATTCTCAATTACTCGATAAGTGTGATTTTGCAAATCAATTTCTGCTACGGCTGTTACGGACTTATCTTTATTTTGACGTTTGATTACAATGCTGTGGGCTGTTGGTGTTTCAACGTCAATAGTTCCTTCTAAATCAAATGCTGCTGATCGATTACGGAACGAAAATAGATTGAGAAGGGCCTTCACTACAGGACGTTGGACTTCTTCTGCTATTTCCTCATTGCTATAGTAATGACGATTAATATTTCGACCTTCTTTGGTTTCTTCTAATAATTCCAGGTCATTCTTTCCTGCTAGTAGACCCACATAGTAGACCTGGGGAATACCTGGGGCAAAAGCTTGAATCAGACGGGCAAGGAAATACTTGACATCATCATCTCCAAGTGCAGAATAGTAGGTTGAATTGATTTGGTAGATATCTAGATTGTTATACTCTGCACTGGAGTACTTACGTTTAACATTAGCTCCAACCTTATAGAGCTCATTTGAAGCATAGTCAATTTCCTCATCAGTCAGGATATCCTTTACATCCACCACTCCAATCCCATCATGGGTATCTAGCGTCGTAAATTGCTTCATTGGGCTCATCTTTAACCACTTGGCCAAACGCTCTGTTCTGGAACTGTAAAGAGTATAAAGTGTCACCATTGGAAGAGCAAAATCATAAACATAGTAATCGTGATCCGCTATTTTAAACTGAATCGAATAATGTTCATGAATCTCAGGTAAGAGCTCTGTCCCATACTCAGCAGCGATATCTCGAACTTTGTCCAATAAATCCCAAATATCTGGTTCCACAAAGAAATCATTAGTATCCAATTTCTTCACTGCATAAGCAAAAGCATCTAGACGAATCAAATCACACCCATTACTTGCCAAGTGCTGAATGGTCTTACGGATAAATTCCATCGTTACTTCTTTGGTCACATCAAGATCAATCTGCTCCTCACCAAAAGTATTCCACAAATGTTCCACTGAACCATCTGCAAAAACAATCTCTTGCTTTGGTGCACGATCCTTACGCTTGTAAATTAAATCCACATCATCTTGTGTCGGACGATTTTCTGGCCAAAACTTGTCCCAGTTTAAAAAGAGATCTTTAAACTCACTAGCTTCATGTTTTTCTTGATAGTCCTTATAATATTTAGATTGACGAGAAATATGGTTAATCATAAAGTCAAACATAAGATAATATTTCTCACCTAAACGCTTAACATCCTCCCAATCACCAAACGCTAGATCCACTTCGTCATAGTCAACCGGTGCAAATCCACGATCTCCTGTTGACGGGAAAAATGGTAGAAGGTGAACTCCCCCAATAGAATCGCCAAAATGTTCTTCCAAATTCTCATATAAGTCCTTAAGATTATTTCCAAGACTATCAGAATAGGTAATCAACATGGTTTTATTTTGAATTGGCATAATTACTCTCCTTTTTAAATTGAAGCCAAGTCTCATATGACCTGGCTTCGTAAATGAAAGATATTTTAAAATTTTTGTTCACATTAAACTCGTATTAATATAGACGGCAAGCTAGAAAATACTACTTTTTTCCACATAAAATTGTCAACTAGCTGAACTATTCCTCTGCATCAGGAATTATAGCTTCTCTAGTCTCTTCTTACTTCACTGCCCCGTTGCTCATTCCTGAAATGATATGTTTTTGGAAGAAGAGATAGACAATGGTGATACTGATAATGCCGACAACGTATGATGCAAAGCTTGGTCCGTAGTCGTTGAAATATTGGCCTGCATAGTTGTATTGGAACAAAGGCAGAGTCCACATTTTGGAATCCCGGTTCAAGACAAGGAGTGGCAACATGAAGTCATTCCAGAACCAAAGGGCATTGATTATCATAGTTGTCGCATGCATCGGTTTCATCATTGGGAAGATGATGCGGAAATAGGTTGTAAATTTATTAGCCCCATCGATCTCTGCTGCTTCGTCCAGACTTTCTGGGATCGAGATTTTGATATAGCCAACATAGAGAAAGAGGGTCTGTGGAATCGCATAGGTCAAGTAGAGCAAGATCAAACCAAAGGTATTAGCCAAACCGAGTTTACTCATCATAACCGTAATCGGAATCATGATGACTTGGAAAGGTACGAAGATTCCGAGGATTAAGAGGGTATACATGATGGTAAAGGCTTTTCTTTTACTCATATTGCGAGCGATGGAGTAGGCTGCCATAGGAATAAAGATCATTACTGCAAGTAAAGACAAGACAGTGATGACTACAGAGTTCCAATAATAGCCTCCGATCCCATCAGCTAAGAGACGACTAAAGTTGTCCCATGTGAAGTTGGTTGGAAAGCCAAAGAAATTGTCTACAATATCCTTAGTAGGTTTGAAGGAACTAAAGAGGGTAGCAAGGAGCGGCACTAAAATCAGAACCGATCCTAGAATCAATAGAATGTATTTACCAATCAGGTCTTTTCTTTCATCTTGTTTCATCATGCTTCTCCTCTTAAATTTCAAATTTCTTAGATACTCTCAATTGGATGATCGAAATCACTACAATTAAGAAGAACAAGATTACGGCAATGGCATTGGCATAACCGAATTGGTTGTTTTTAAAGGCATAGTTATAAACCAAAAGCCCAAGTGAGGTTGTGGCATTGTTTGGACCACCACCGGTCATGGCAAAGACTTGGTCAAAGGCAGTCAGCCCACCTTTTAGGGCTAGGATAAAGACCATAGAGACACTTGGTAGCAAGTAAGGCAATTCAATGTTCCAGAAAACTTGCTTGCTAGTCGCGCCATCAATCCTTGCTGCCTCTGTAATCTCAGTTGGAATAGATTGCAAACCAGCTAGGAAGATGATGATGGGCATAGCCACCCCTTGCCAAAGAAGGACAAAGACAGCCGCAAAGATCGCTCCCCACTTAGTCCCTAAAAGACTGGTTTGGAGAAATTCAATATGAAGGGCATGCCCAATCGCTGG
Organism: bacterium; assembly: GCA_905221545.1. Classification (GTDB taxonomy): domain Bacteria; phylum Bacillota; class Bacilli; order Lactobacillales; family Streptococcaceae; genus Streptococcus. Next base: position 130,741 of record CAJNDO010000007.1, read on the forward strand.
AAGACCGTAGTTGAAGACTTGCTTGAAGATCAAAGCCACTGTCAAACCAGACAAAACAGCTGGGAAGAAGAACCAAGCACGGAAGAAGGTTTGGCCTTTGATTTTAGAGTTCAAGACACGCGCAATGAAGATCCCGAGTGCAATCTCACCAACCACCATGGCAATCGTAATGATTGCGGTAAAGCCAATCGCATTCATGAATTTTGGATCCATGAAGAGGAGCTTAAAGTTGTTTAAGCCGACAAATTTGTAGTTATAAGTCAATCCTGTCCAGTTGGTAAAACTGTAAAAGGCTCCTTGAAACATCGGCACATAGAAGAAAATTGCTTGTAACAAGAGGGGGATGACCACAAAAGCCCATGCCCAATATTTTTGTAATACTTTTTTCATAGTCTCTCTACTCCTAATCCACATCCGCTTTCATCGGGTTAAAGAAGGCATTCAAATCATTGACCATGCCTTGTTTATCACCGGTCAAGACATAGTTCATGGTCAAAGTATGGAAGTCTGCTTCACTGGTCCAGTATTGTTGCAACCAGACCAAGTGACGATCCGTAAATGCATATTCGGTCATACCAGCAAGCGGTGAATCTTCTCCTGCTTGTTTGACCCCTTCAATCGCTGTTGGAGATCCGTCCACATCGTAGTATTTTTGCATGACTTCTGGACGGGTCATATATTCCACAAAGGCATTGGCTTCTTTTGGATGTTTGGTGGTGGCTGAGATAGACCATGCCAAGTCTCCCGCACCAACGGTTAAGCTTTGTCCTTTTTCTTTTCCTGGAATCATGAAGGTCCCAATCTTAAAGTTCGGTTTTTGTTCATTAATCGCTGTGATTGCCCAAGACCCATTTGGTGTCATGAGGACATCCCCACGTGCGAAGGCTCCGATAACATCGGTATAGCCAGCACCTTCCCAGTTCTTTTGCTTAGAGCCATTGATGCGAAGGATGTCCATGACCTTGATGTCATCTTTCATAATCGGATCCGACAATTTAATGGCATTTGGTTTAGAATAACGAAGGTATTGATTGGCTTCTTTTCCTCCACCTGTTGCTGTCGCAAAGGCTAATTGATTGTAACCATTGAGTGTCCAAGCATCTGCACCTGCAATTCCAAATGGTGTTTGTCCTTTAGCAACGATGTCTTTGACTAACTGTTCAAATTCATCCCAGGTTTCAGGAACCTTCAAGCCCAGCTCTTCGAATTTATCTTTGTTGTAGTAAATTCCATAAGCATTAGCTGTAAAAGGAACGTTGTAAACTTTTTCGTTTACAGCATATTTTTCAGCGTAGCCATTTTTCACGCGTTTCAGGTAGTCTTTGTTGCTCAAATCTTCAAAGACACCTGCTTTTGCCCATTCTTGCAGTTCGATGGACTGTGGGTAAATATTGACCACATCAGGCACATCTCCTGCGAGAACACGTGTCTTCAATACTTCACCAGCATTTGGTACATTGACGACTTTGACCTTGATCTTAGGGTTTTCCTTCTCAAAATCACGAGCGATTTCTTCCAAGGTTTTGGTCATTTCTTTTTTCTGGTTGAAATACTCGATGGTCACTGTGCCATCCGCAGATTTACCATAGTTGGAGCAAGCGCCGAGCCCAAACAAAGCTAAACCTGTAATTGCAAGAAGTCCGATTTTTTTATACCATTTCATTGGAAAGCCTCCTTTATAAATTTATACACCTTTATTATAGTCTTCTAAAAATATACTGTCTACTCAAAAAATCTCCTTGGGATAAGATAACAGTTAAGCCCGCATACATTAGTTCTGCACCTGAGTAAACTTCTCCATTTTCCTGTAATTCATACAGGCCCTCTACATCCAAATCTTTTAACTTTAAAGTTGTTTCCATGGTCTCTACAACTGATAAAATTCGAACATAGGTTACAATCGTTTGATTCTCATAGTTAAATTGTACAGCTGCTTCATTGGATTCAGCATCGGGGTTAATGAGCCTATACTGCTGTCCTAACTGAATTACTGGACGTAATTCCTTATACAAGTTCACCTGAGTTTCAATGTCTTCTTTTTCTTTCTCAGTCAGACTTGTTAAATCAAGCTCATAACCCAGATTTCCCATCATTGCCACATGACCACGAGTTTCTAATGGTGTCATTCGTCCCATCTGATGATTCGGCACTGCTGACACATGAGCCCCCATTGAAATGGTTGGATAGAGATAGGATGAACCGTATTGAATTGGTAAACGTGCAATAGCATCGGTATTATCACTTGCCCAGACTTGTGGGAAATAACGCATCATACCAAGATCATTTCGTCCACCACCACCAGAGCAGGACTCAAAGAGAATATGGTTGTGCTTCTCTGTCAGATAAGCGACAAGTTCATAAAGCCCCAGCATGTACTGATGAGATTGCATCTGTGTCTCTAGATAGTTCGAACCATTCCCCAAGTTAGTCATATTACGATTCATATCCCATTTGATGTAGTCAATCTCATGATAAGATAGGAGTTCATCTAAGACATTTTTCAAATATTCTACTACCTGAGAATTTGCAAGATTAAGTACTAATTGATTTCTAGAATAGGTATGCTCATATCCTGGAACCTGAATAGCCCAATCAGGATGTTTACGATACAAATCACTATCTATAGAAATCATTTCAGGTTCTAACCAAAGCCCAAACTGCAAACCTCTTTCATGGATAGCTGAAATCAGACTTTCTAGACTTCCACCTATCTTTTTCTCATTAACAATCCAATCACCTAAAGCACGATTATCATCAAAGCGATTACCAAACCACCCATCATCTAATACAAAAAGCTCAATTCCAACTTTCTTGGCTTCATCGGCTAGCTCCAACAGTTTTTCTCTCTGAAAGTCAAAGTAAGTAGCTTCCCAGTTATTGATTAGAATTGGACGTTCTTTTTTAGAAAATTCACTTGGCATAATGTGCTGAAGTACAAAGTTCTGACTCTCATGACTAATACCAGTTAATCCCTTATTTGAAAAGGTCACTAAAGCTACCGGTGTTTCAAAATTTTCCTCAGGATTTAACTTCCAAGAAAAGTTTTCCGGATTAATGCCAATAGCAACCCGAACTTCATTCAATTGATTTTTTTGAACAAAAGCTTCAAAGTTGCCACTATACATTAGTTGAATAGCAAACACATTTCCAGCATCCTCTGTGACTCCTTGATTACATAAGAGAATGGCTGGTGTTTGAGCATGACCAGAAGCCCCACGGTTCGAACTAATCGAAAAGATTCCTTGTTCTACCTGTTGACGTCGAACAGTCTTTTCACGAGCATAAGCACCCTGCAAAGTTACTATTTCGTAAGCCGCCGCTGGAAAATCAGCCATAAAAGAAAAGTCTTTATGGATGACAACTTCCTGATTACTCTTATTCTCCAATTTACTGTAGCTAGCAATTGTCGAATTATTATCAAAAGCAGTATAATACAAAGTCAGACTAAGTTGAGCCTTAGAATCTTCTAAAATCAAGGCAAGAGTCTCTGTACCATCCATGCTGTGTGGAGAAGGTAAGCCTTGTGGACCATTTTGACCTTTTAAAATCTTTGCTTCTATAAACCGAAAATCTGTTACCTCAGTTGCATCGTGCTGAACCTGTAAAGTTGGTTTTCTAAAATCACCCAAACCATGTTGTCCAAAAATCTGACGTTGCGTATCTACACTAAAGGTTCGATTAGTAGCTGTCGGATTCCCTGAAAAAGCATGATCTCGTTCGTAAACACTATTAGCACCTCTATAGTTCTTAATAGTCTTTCCAAAATGTTTTAAAAGTAAGAAACCATCCCTATTTTCAATAATCAAACTCAAATCTTTACTCTCAACATAAAATAGATTATTCTCTATCCGAATTCCCATAAATTGTACCTCATCTATTTCTTGAAAAAATTTTAACAAATAAAAGCGCTTTCTAAAATAGAAAAATGTCTCAAAAATATGGTAAAATGTTAGGTAGGAGGTGGAACATGCTAGTTTTTTCAGAATACCAGACTGGAACAATTGACCTTTCCCTAAACTTTTATGGATATGAGGAATGCAAACCTAATTACTCTTTTGGTCCAGCTATTCGTGATACATACGTCCTACATTACATTACTAAAGGACAAGGAAAATTTCATTACAAAGGTAAAATTGTTGATTTAAAAGAAGGAGATTTCTTTCTATTAAAACCAGATGAATTAACCTTTTATCAAGCAGATAGTGAGAAACCTTGGGCCTACTACTGGTTAGGAATAACAGGAGGGAAAGCCCCTGACTATTTTGCTCTTTCACAAATTTCTGACCAATCCTATCTCATCCAATCTGAAACTTGTCACACTCAAACAACTGCAAAACTCATCTCAGATATTGTCCGCTTCGCTCAGATTTCAAAATCAAATGAATTGGCTCAACTCCATATCATGGGACAACTTCATGAACTGATGTTTCATCTGGGAACTATTGCTCCCAATCAGAAAAAAAAGAATATTTCATCAACCCACCAACTCTATCTTGAATGCAAAAGATTAATTGATAGCCACTATCCCCAATCAATTACAATTCAAGATTTAGCAAAAGAACTATCCGTTCACAGAAGCTACTTATCAAGCGTATTCAAAGAATTTAACTCCTTATCCCCCAAAGAATACCTACTATACGTTCGAATGTATCGAGCTAAACAACTTCTCGAAAATACCCAAGAGTCCATCAAGGTAATTGCATACTCAGTAGGCTTTTCAGATCCACTACATTTTTCTAAAGCTTATAAACAATACTTTAACCAGACTCCAAGTCAAACAAGAAAAGAATATTCTCAACATCAACTAGTGAGAAAGGAAACACTATGAAATCCTACCAAGCCGTCTACCAAATTCTAGCTAAAGAAAGCGATTATATCAGCGGAGAAAAGATTGCAGAAGAACTATCCCTCAGTCGAACATCGATTTGGAAAGCCATCAAGCGTCTAGAACAAGAAGGCATTGAAATTGATAGTATCAAAAACAAAGGATATAAACTAGTGAATGGAGACCTTATTCTTCCAGAACTTCTAGAACAAAATCTTCCAATTAAAGTTAGCTTTAAAACTGAGACTAAATCAACACAACTCGATGCAAAAGAAGCAATTGATTTAGGACATGAAGCAAACACTCTCTATCTAGCTTCCTATCAAACAGCTGGTCGAGGCCGTTCCCAACGTTCTTTCTACTCCCCACAAGGTGGCATTTATATGACACTCCATCTTAAACCAAATCTTCCTTACGACAAATTACCGTCCTACACACTACTTGTAGCAGGAGCCATCTACAAAGCCATTAAGAACCTAACTTTAATAGATGTCGACATAAAATGGGTCAACGATATCTACCTCAAAAATCATAAAATTGGAGGAATCCTCACTGAGGCAATGACATCTGTAGAAACAGGCTTAGTCACAGATATCATTATTGGAGTAGGAATCAACTTCACTATTAATGATTTCCCACAAGAATTAAAAGAAAAAGCTGCTAGCTTATTTAAAGCACCAGCACCTATAACAAGAAATGAATTAATTATCGAAATATGGCGCAGTTTCTTCGAAACACCAGAAGATGAGTTATTATACCTCTATAAAAAACAGTCATTTGTTCTTGGAAAAGAAGTTACTTTCACACTGGATCAAAAAGACTACAAGGGACTTGCTAAAGACATCTCAGAAAATGGCAAGCTTTTAGTTCAATGTGATAACGGAAAAGAAATCTGGCTCAATAGCGGTGAAATTTCACTCAAGGGTTGGAAGTAAAAAAATACAATTATAAAATAACTCCAGATGAGTAATTCAATTAAGTTCTACACATCTGAAGTTTTTTATATTATTAAAAAAGAGGCTCTATAATATTTGTAGTGGGTAAATCCCCTGTAGATATTATGGAGCCTATTTTGTTGTAGAAAAAAAGTTCCA
>CAJNDO010000008.1 GCA_905221545.1 bacterium
CATCAAAAAAGAAAGGACGAAATTTGTCCTTTCTCGAGCTTAGCTTTTCTTCAACCCACTACAGTTGACAAAGAGCCCTTTTATTCTCCATCAAAAGCATCTTTAATATGGTCAAAGAAGCCCTTTTTCTTTGGATTGACTTTTAAATCACCTGCAGCTGCGAATTCTTTCAAGGCTGCTTTTTGGCGGTCGTTCAAGCCTGTCGGTGTTACGACATTGACAGTAACGTATTGGTCACCAACCGCACCGCCTCGAAGACTCGGAGCTCCTTTGCCACGTAGACGGAATTTCTTACCAGTCTGAGTTCCCTCTGGGATAACCAATTCAACATCACCGTGAACCGTTGGGATATCAACTGTGTCACCAAGAGCTGCTTGGACAAAGTTAAGGTTGAGATTGTAGAAGATAGTCGTTCCTTCACGTTCAAACTTGTCGCTGGCTTCCACAGAAACTACTACATACAAGTCACCATAAGGTCCACCGTTAAATCCAGCCTCACCTTGACCAGCTAGACGAATTTGTTGACCAGTTTCCACACCAGCAGGAATTTTGACATGTACGCTATGCGCTTGTTTTTCATGCCCTGTTCCGTGACATGTTGTACATGGATCTTTGATTTCTTTTCCGCGACCGTGACAGACATCACAGGTTACTTGGCGACGCATCATACCAAGAGGAGTCTGCGTATCGACATTAATGACACCAGCGCCATGACAGCGTCCACAAGTGACTGGACTTGTTCCTGGCTTAGCACCTGAGCCATTACATGTACTACAGCTTGCTTCACGATTGTACTTAACCTCTTTTTCAGCTCCAAAAATAGCTTCTTCAAAGGTCAAGTTCACACGGTATTGGAGGTCATCCCCCTGACGAGGAGCATTTGGATTGCGTGAAGCACCGCCTCCGCCGAAGAAACTTGAGAAAATATCCTCAAAACCACCGAAGCCTCCTGCCCCATTGAAACCGCCAGCTCCACCACCGAAGCCTCCAAAGCCACCATTAGCACCAGCCGCACCATATTGGTCATAGGCAGCCCGTTTTTGGTCGTCACTCAAAGTCTCATAGGCTTCCTGAACTTCCTTGTACTTTTCCTCAGCACCAGGCTCCTTATTGATATCTGGGTGGTATTTTTTGGAAAGCTTACGATAAGCCTTTTTGATCTCGTCTGCTGAAGCGTTTTTTGACACCCCCAGACGATCATAAAATTCAGTATTGTTCATACAAGATACCAAGACCGTAAAATTCGACTGAAAAATAGGAAATCTGACGCTGGAGCGATGCACCTAGACAGATTTCTCTTTTTTCCGAGAATTTAGGTCGGGTTCAATTCCTTTCTTTTTATATTGAATCAGAAACTTAGGAACTCGTGTTCAGTTACTCGAACACTCTTATTCCTTTCTATAATTTATAAGTAAATATTTAGAGGGCATTTTCTATACTCTGTTTCACTTCATCAAACTCTTTGTCCGATAGAGTAAAAATCAAATCCTCTTCTAAGTATTCGTTCTGTTCTTTAAAATAGTTGTCCGTATTCTCTGCCAACCCTAAACCGAAAATCACTTTTCTTGCAAACTCTTGATGTGCAAAGCCTATAGCCGTAATGATTTGTTTATCTTGAACAACCAGTTTGGGTTGGAAATTCTCACGTGGAAGAAATTCAAAATAGTCAAAGAAGTTTTGCCAAATTCCACCTGTAAATTTCGTGTCGTTCAACAAGCCTGCTTTCGCCAATAAAAGGGGCGCTGAAGAAATGGCTGCAATTAGGATATCTTGCTCATTAAGACTTCTCAAAAACGAGATCAATTTCTCATCTTGTAGAGCAGGACCTATATTTACCATTCCTGGCAAAATCACACAAGAATAATCTTCTATACGGATCTGATCCAATGTTTTCGTCGGTTGACAGGACAAACCATCCTCAGAGACCACCATCGAATTCTCAGAAGCGACATAATCAATCGTGATATCAAAAGACAGAGCTAAAGTACTCGTTAAAGTGGTTACCTCATAAAGAGAAAAATTAGGATAAATGATACAAAGTACTTTTTTCATACGCAACATCCTCTATTTTATCGAAAAACAGAGGCTGGGTTGCAACCTCTGGATTTCTTTTTATCATTACTACATTTAGACAAAGCACCTTAGTGATTCGTCATTCTTAGCGACCTCGCTCCCCGATTTTCAAGCTCGGGATAAAACAGTCCACTGGACTGTTTTATTTCTCAGTAAACTCTCCGTCTACGACGTCATCGCCTGCGTTTCCTGTTGCTTGTGCGCCTTCTGCTCCTGCTTGAGCTTGTTGCGCTGCTGCGGCTTGTTCGTAGAGTTTAACAGCAAGTCCCTGAGCTTTTTCGTTCAATGCTTCAAGTTTTGCTTTCATGTCGTCCAAGTTGTTGTCTTCTTGAGCTTTCTTAAGGTCATCAAGGGCAGCTTGGGCAGCGTCACGTTCTGCGTCGAAGCCTTTGCCTTCAGTTTCCTTGATTGTCTTTTCAGTCGCAAAGATTGCTTGGTCTACTTCGTTACGAAGGTCTACTTCTTCTTTACGTTTCTTATCTGCTTCAGCGTTAGCTTCTGCATCTTTCATCATGCGGTCGATTTCTTCATCAGTCAAACCTGAGTTAGATTGGATGACAATTGTTTGTTCTTTTTGAGTTCCAAGGTCTTTGGCCTTAACAGATACGATACCGTTCTTGTCGATGTCAAATGTTACTTCGATTTGAGGAATTCCACGAGGTGCAGCTGGGATATCTGTCAATTGGAAGCGTCCAAGAGTCTTGTTATCTGCTGCCATTGGGCGTTCACCTTGAAGAACGTGGATATCAACGGCTGGTTGGTTGTCTGCTGCTGTTGAGAAGACTTGTGATTTAGATGTTGGAATAGTAGTGTTGCGATCGATAAGTTTTGTGAAGACTCCACCCATTGTTTCGATACCAAGTGACAATGGTGTTACGTCAAGAAGGACAACGTCTTTGACATCACCAGTAATCACACCACCTTGGATAGCAGCACCCATAGCAACTACTTCATCAGGGTTAACTGATTTGTTTGGTTCTTTACCAGTTTCAGCCTTAACAGCTTCTACAACGGCCGGGATACGAGTTGAACCACCAACAAGGATAACTTCGTCGATTTCTGACAAGCTCAAACCTGCATCTGAAAGAGCTTGACGAACTGGAACTTTTGTACGTTCTACAAGGTCACGAGTCAAATCGTCAAATTTCGCACGAGTCAAAGTCATTTCCAAGTGAAGAGGTCCAGCCTCACCAGCAGTAATAAATGGCAAGCTGATTTGAGTTGAAGTTACACCAGAAAGATCTTTCTTCGCTTTTTCAGCCGCATCTTTCAAACGTTGCATTGCCATCTTGTCAGTAGACAAGTCAATACCGTTTTCTTTCTTGAATTCTGCTACCAAGTGGTCAATGATTTTTTGGTCAAAGTCGTCACCACCAAGTTTGTTGTCCCCTGCAGTTGACAATACGTCGAAGACACCGTCACCCAATTCAAGGATAGAAACGTCGAATGTACCACCACCAAGGTCGAATACCAAGATTTTTTCTTCTTTGTCAGTCTTATCCAAACCGTAAGCAAGGGCTGCTGCAGTTGGTTCGTTGACGATACGTTCTACTTCAAGACCAGCGATTTTACCAGCGTCTTTAGTCGCTTGACGTTGTGCGTCGTTGAAGTAAGCTGGAACTGTGATAACTGCTTTAGTTACTTTTTCACCAAGGTAGTCTTCAGCATAACCTTTCAAGTATTGAAGAATCATAGCTGAGATTTCTTGTGGAGTGTATTCTTTTCCGTTAGCAGAAACTTTTTCAGAAGTACCCATTTTAGATTTAATAGAGATGACTGTATCTGGGTTTGTAACTGCTTGACGTTTTGCAGCATCACCAACGATGATTTCGCCGTTTTTAAATGATACTACAGATGGAGTTGTGCGGTTTCCTTCTGGGTTTGCGATGATTTTGCTTTCAGTTCCTTCAAGAACTGCAACTGCTGAGTTTGTTGTACCTAAGTCAATACCGATAATTTTAGACATGTGTTTTTCTCCTTGTTAGTTAATTTTCTATTTTTGATATTTCCCTTAAGTGGTGGGGACGTGAGCAACTCCCTTCGGGATTTCATCACTTATTTTTGAGCCTATTGTCTCAAAAATCCCCTGTTTCAGTAGCAGAAGCTACTGAAACTTTCACCACGGCTGGAAATATCTTCCTTGCAAGCCTCCGGCTTGCCTCTTATCTTTCTTCATAGTTTAGTGTCGTTTCGGACAAGTTTTTTAGTTCTATTGCCTAGTTGTAAACAACTACCATGGCTGGGCGTAGGATGCGATCATGGAGCTTGTAGCCTTTTTGGAAGACTTGGGCGATGGTATCTGCTGGGTGGTCATCGTCTGCTGGGAGAGTTTGGATGGCCATATGGTAGTTATGGTCAAATTCACCGTCAGCTGCGATTTCTTCGATTCCTTCTTCCTTCAAAGCGTGAATCAAACTTTCTTGCACCATCTCCAATCCTTTTTTGACGTCGTCTGTCAAACCTTCAACTGCAAGTGCACGTTCAAGGTTATCCAAAGAAGGGAGAATCGCTTTTGCCAAGTCCTGACTACGATAACGTTGCAAGTTTTGGCGCTCTTCATTGGCACGACGTTGGATATTTTGCATTTCTGCATGAGCGCGAAGGTATTTGTTTTCGAACTCATCTGCACGTTCATTTGCCAAGTCCAACTCAGACTTCTCAGGAGTTGTTTCTTCTACCGTTTCCACAAATTCCTCTTCTTGGACTTCTTCTACTTCTTCATTTTTTATATCTTGGGCCATTTTCGCCTCCTTTAATGATTTCAATCTTAATGTACTTCGTAATGATTACTGCTGAGATAGCGGTAAAAATCTGTCAACTTCATGGTCAAAACACGGTTGACCACATTGACTTGGTTGATTAGTTGCTGATAATCCAGATTGACTGGACCGATAATCGCTAGAATTCCAACTCCCCGATAAGGGATAAGGAATTTACTACTAATCACCGCTAGGTCAGCTAAACAAGACTCTTGACTGTCCGCAACACGGACATTTTGCATCTGATCTTCATGCAGCCCTTCACGAATCTCCAAGGCAACCTTTTGCGGTTGGTCAAAGAACTGATAGGCTGCCAGATTGGCAAAATTCAAGAGATTGACCTTGCCTGCTACCACGATATTTTCGTTGAACATTTCCTTAAAGATGTGTTCAAAGAGATCGATAACATTATCCGTTGTTGTGAAATAACGCTGGATAATCTGCGGAATCTCCGTCCGAATCTTGTAGTGAATATCTAGAACGGTGTGACCGAGGAAACGTTCCTGAATGATTGCCTTCAGTTTCAGCAAATCTTCCTGCAAGAAGTTCCTTGGAATCAGAAACTGACTGGTAACCGTTCGGGACTCGTCTAGTGTGAACACTGCCAAGGCTGTATGTTGCCCCAAAACAACGATATCAAAGGCTGTCAACCGTTGCCTGCTCGGCTCAACATCCAGTGCTACTACCGTACAGCCACTCAAGTCTGTTAGTAGATTAGCAGCCTCTTGCAGAATATCCTCCAATTTGAAGAATTCCTGATCAAAGGCTTTGACAATCTCGTATACCTCATTTTCAGCCAGTCGGTCAAAATCCAGTGAGTGTTTCACATAGTACTGAAACCCAGCAACACTTGGCATCCGACCACTTGAAGTATGAGCCTTCTCAAGCAAACCTTGCTTTTCTAGAGCCGCCATGTCATTACGAATGGTTGCACTGCTAGAGTTAATAGACTCTTGCAAGGCTTTGGATCCGACAGGTTCGTGCGTTTTGGTAAAGATGTCAATAATCAGATTTAAAATATCCTGCTGACGCTCTGTAACCATCTCATCACTCCTCTCTGTCTGATCAATTAGCACTCGATACATCCAAGTGCTAACTCATGATTCTATTATACACCCTTAGAAGAGAATGTCAAGATAAAAACTCAAAAAATTAGCACTCTTTTATCAAGAGTGCTAAAAATCGGTCTGAAGACCTAGAAAAAAGACTACCCTCAGGCAATCTTTCTTCTATATTAGTATTAGTAAAGGTCTAAATAGTTATCAATTTCCCATTGTGAAACGAAGGTTGCATAACTTGCCCATTCGATTCGTTTGGCTTCAAGGAAACTAGTATAGATGTGTTCTCCGAGAGCTGCTCTGACAACTTCATCTTCTGTCAAAGCCTTCAAAGCGTTGTGAAGAGTTGATGGAAGGTCTGTAATTCCAGCTTCCTTACGCTCTTCTGCTGTCATGATGTAGATATTTTCTTCGATAGGAGCTGGTGCTTCGATTTTATTTTCAATACCATGCAAACCAACTTCCAAAAGAACCGCCATAGCGATGTATGGGTTTGCCATTGGGTCCACTGAACGCAACTCAAGACGAGTTCCCATACCACGTGAAGCAGGCACGCGCACAAGCGGTGAACGGTTACGGCCAGCCCAAGCAATGTAAACAGGAGCTTCATAACCTGGAACCAAACGTTTGTATGAGTTAACCGTTGGGTTCATGATAGCAGTATAGTTGTAAGCATGCTTAATCAAACCGCCAAGGAAATGGTAGGCCGTTTCTGACAACTGCATTCCTTTTGGATCATTTGGATCAAAGAAGGCATTATTTCCTTCTGCATCAAACAAGGACATATTACAGTGCATACCTGATCCAGCAATACCAAATTTCGGTTTAGCCATAAAGGTTGCGTAAAGGCCATGTTTTCGAGCAATGGTTTTAACAACTAGCTTAAAGATTTGAATCTTATCACAAGCACGGAGAACTTCATCGTACTTAAAGTCAATCTCATGTTGCCCAACCGCAACCTCGTGGTGACTGGCTTCTACTTCAAATCCCATTTTGGTCAAGACATTGACAATCTCACGACGCGTATTGTCCGCAAGGTCAGTAGGCGCCAAATCAAAGTAGCCACCCTTGTCATTTACTTCAAGTGTTGGGTCACCATTTTCATCCAACTTAAATAGGAAGAATTCTGGCTCTGGACCAAGGTTGAAAGATTTGAATCCTACTTCTTCCATGTGACGAAGAGCACGCTTCAAATTGCCACGAGGGTCACCCGCAAATGGTTCACCTTCTGTTGTATAGACATCACAGATCAAACCTGCAACACTTCCATTTTCATCTCCCCAAGGGAAGACTGTCCATGTATCCAAGTCTGGGTACAAGTACATATCTGACTCATTGATACGTACAAAACCTTCAATAGAAGATCCATCAAACATCGCCTTGTTTGACAAGACTTTATCTAACTGTTCATCTGTAGCAGGAATTTCGACGTTTTTCATGGTTCCCAAAATATCTGAGAACATAAGACGAATAAAGGTAACATTTTTTTCCTTGACTTCACGACGAATATCTGCAGCTGTGATTGGCATGAGTTTTCTCCTTAATGTATGACTACTTGCGGTTACCTAACCGCGACCAAAAGGTGACCGTACTGAAGCAAAGCGACCCTGTTGGAGGAGTTCATTGTGAAGTGCACGACGCACCTCAGTCTGACTCACCGCTTTCTTGGATTTCGCTTCACGTTCAGCATACTTTTTCTTAATGGCAGCGATATTATAACCTTCAGAGATATAATCTTTGATTTCAAGCAGACGATCCATGTCATTCAAGGAATACATGCGACGGTTTCCTTCGTTTCGATCAGGTTTAATCAACTCTTGATCTTCATAATAACGAATCTGACGCGCCGATAGATCGGTCAACTTCATAACACTGCCGATAGGAAAAACAGCCATATTTCGGCGAAATTCTTTTTCCTTCATTTACAATTTCCTTCTTTCTGTCTATTATAGTCTAAAAAAAGACAAACGTCAATTGATAATGTCATAAAATGTAACATTATTTTTCTTTTTTCTCTAAAAAGAGACGAATACGATCAATATCGTAATTTACGAGAATTGCAACAAAAACTCCCATGAAAGTTTCTGATACACGCGCAAACACGTACAAAATTGTTTCACCACTCGGAATTGATAGGGTAATGATTAACATAGCTGCTACACCACCAATAACCCCTGCTTTGTTATTCATGGCTACATTTGTCATAATGGTTAACATGGTGCAGATTGGGACAACTACCAAGGTCACCCAAAAGGCTTCGTGGAAAAAGGTATTTAATAAGAAGAAGACTAGGGCATAGAGGCCACCGATACTATTTCCTAAAATACGCGAAGTTCCAAAATGAACACTCTTATCAAAACTCTCCCTCAGGCTAAACACAGCTGTCAAAGCACCGATTTGAAGACCTTTCCAGCCAAAAAAGCCAAAAATCAAGAGAACTAGAAAAACAGCAATACCTGTTTTAAAGGTTCGCATACCAAGTTTAAACTGGGATTTATCGAATTTATATTTTTTAAAATAACTCATAATCTCAACTTTCTATTTCCATTTTATCATAAATTAGGTGATTTTATGAGTAATAGTTGAGAGGAAACGTTTTTATTTCGAGTAAAAGAAAAGAGGAACTTTCATTCCTCTCTTCTTTGATTCATTTAGTAAATCTTATTTTTCTGTCAAAGCTGCAAGTCCTGGAAGAACTTTACCTTCAAGAAGTTCCATTGATGCTCCACCACCAGTAGAGATCCATGAGAACTTGTCTGCACGTCCAAGGTTGATTGCTGCGGCAGCTGAGTCACCACCACCGATGATTGATTTAACGCCTGGTTGTTTCACGATAGCGTCCATCACACCGATTGTACCAGCTTGGAAGTCTGGGTTTTCAAATACACCCATAGGTCCGTTCCATACAACTGTTTTCGCACCAGTCAAAGCTTCGTCAAATTTAGCGATAGATTTTGGACCGATGTCAAGACCAAGGAAGCCTTCAGAAACTGCTTCACCTTCAGTGTCACGCACTTCAGTGTAACCAGCAAATGCGTTAGCTTCTTTAGAATCAACTGGCAAGATCAATTTACCGTTTGCTTTTTCAAGAAGAGCTTTGGCAACATCCAATTTGTCTTCTTCTACAAGTGAGTTACCGATTTCGATACCTTGTGCTTTGTAGAATGTGTAAGTCATACCACCACCGATAAGAACTTTATCAGCTTTTTCAAGCAAGTTTTCGATAACACCAATCTTATCTGAAACTTTTGAACCACCAAGGATCGCTACGAATGGACGTTCTGGAGTTTCAACTGCTTCTTGGATGTAGGCAATTTCGTTTTCAAGAAGGAAACCAGCAACTGCTTTTTCAACGTTTGCTGAGATACCAACGTTAGATGCGTGTGCACGGTGAGCTGTACCGAATGCATCGTTTACGAAGATACCATCTCCAAGTGATGCCCAGTATTTACCAAGTTCAGGATCGTTTTTAGATTCTTTTTTGCCGTCAACATCTTCGTAACGAGTGTTTTCAACCAAAAGAACTTGTCCATCTTCAAGAGCGTTGATAGCTGCTTCCAATTCAGCACCACGAGTTACACCTGGGAAAACAACATCTTGACCAAGTTTTGCTGCCAAGTCTGCCGCTACAGGAGCAAGTGATTTACCAGCTTTATCAGCTTCTTCTTTCACACGTCCAAGGTGAGAGAAAAGAATTGCACGTCCACCATGTTCGATGATGTACTTAATAGTTGGAAGAGCTGCTGTGATACGGTTGTCGTTAGTGATTACGCCATCTTTCAATGGTACGTTGAAGTCAACACGAACGAGGACTTTTTTACCTTTCAAGTCAACGTCTTTAACAGTAAGTTTTGCCATGTTACAAAAACCCCTTTATTTATTTTATTCGAAACTATTATATCACACTTTGGAAATATAAGGAAAGATTTCACAAGATTTTTCGATATTTAATCTTCATGTTATGTTAGAGTGTATTATTTTTTCTTTTCCTAACGAATTTTCTTTCTAAAATCTTAGCTTAACACTTGTTAGATTTACTTTTATCCTTTAAAATAGAATAGGAGAAATTCCGTTATTATTTTTCGGAGGAAAAAGAAATGTCCATTAATTGGCAGGAAATTTTATTTCACTTTTTAGGTGGTCTGGGACTATTCTTATATAGTATCAAGACCATGGGAGACGGTTTGCAACAAGCTGCTGGAGATCGCCTTCGTTTTTACATTGACAAGTACACTAGCAATCCCTTTCTAGGTGTTCTAGTCGGGATTGTCGTAACTGCCCTGATTCAATCAAGTACAGGGGTGACAGTTATCACGGTTGGACTGGTCAGCGCTAGTCTTCTCACTCTTAGACAGGCTATCGGAATTATCATGGGAGCCAACATCGGAACTACCGTTACTTCCTTTATCATCGGTTTCAAGCTTGGCGAATATGCTTTACCACTGATTTTCCTTGGAACCATGTTCCTCTTCTTTACCAAAAATAGAACAGCAAACAATATCGGGCGCATCCTGTTTGGTGTGGGGGGAATCTTCTACGCCCTCAACCTCATTAGTGCCGGTATGAGTCCCCTTAAAGATTTACCACAATTCAAGGAATATATGGTAACCTTGGGACAAAATCCTGTGTTGGGAGTTTTTGCTGGTGCGGTGATTACCGTTCTCATCCAGGCCTCTTCTGCGACAATCGGGATTTTGCAAGGCCTCTATGCAGGTGGATTTCTTGACCTTAAAGGTTCTCTACCAGTTCTCTTCGGGGATAATATCGGGACAACCCTAACAGTTATCATCGCGGCAGCTGGAGCCAATGTCTCTGCGAAACGCGTTGCTGCAACCCACGTCACCTTTAACGTATTAGGAACTATTCTTTGCTTAATCTTATTAGGCCCCTTCACTGCTATGATTGAGTACTTCCAAGCACTCCTTCACCTCTCACCTGAGATGACCATCGCCTTCTCGCACGGTGCCTTTAACGTAAGTAACACCATTGTACAATTTCCATTCATCGGAGCCTTGGCTTTCTTTGTAACCAAGCTCATCCCTGGTGAAGACGAAGTTGTCAAGTACGAGCCGCTTTACCTTGATGAGCATTTGATCAAACAAGCTCCATCAATCGCTCTCGGAAATGCGAAAAAAGAACTCCTTCACTTAGGAAATTACGCTTCTAAAGCCTTCGACCTTTCATACAACTACATCATTGACCTCAATGAAAAGGTTGCTGAAAAAGGACACAAGACAGAAGAAGCCATCAATACCATTGACGAAAAATTGACTCGTTACCTTATTACTCTTTCAAGCGAGGCCCTTAGCCAGAAAGAAAGTGAAGTGCTCACCAATATCCTTGATTCATCCCGTGATTTGGAACGGATTGGGGACCACGCAGAAGCGCTAATCAATCTGACTGACTACCTTCAACGTAAAAATGTTGAGTTCTCTGAAGCTGCTTTACAGGAATTGGCTGATATCTATCAAAAAACCACTGGCTTTATCAAGGACGCCCTTGATAGCGTGGAAAACAACGACATCGAAAAAGCTCAAAGTCTGATTGAACGCCATAAAGAAATCAACAATATGGAACGTGTTCTCAGAAAGACCCACATCAAACGCCTCAACAAGGGTGAGTGTTCAACGCAAGCTGGGGTCAACTTTATCGACATTGTTTCCCACTACACTCGTGTGTCTGACCACGCTATGAATTTAGCTGAAAAGGTCATCGCTGAACAAATCTAAGAACCAAGAAGCTATCCTAATACTCAATGAAAATCAAAGAGCAAACTAGGAAACTAGCCACAGGCTGTACTTGAGTACGGCAAGGCGACTCTGATTTTCGAAGAGTCTAAATGGGATGGCTTTTTCTTCTCCTAATCAAGAATTGCTTTTCCACCATATAGAAAAATGCTTTGATTCACAATGGAATCAAAGCATTTTAAAGAGCTCTCCGTACATAAGCGAAGAAGCTGCAGTTCCTCTGTACTTGGCTTCTTCTCTTTTGATAAAACGAGCCAAGTTGAGCAACTCAGGTGCTGGGTGTTTGGGATTCTTGAGCAATTCTCGATTGACCAGTCCTGAGAGACGGACTGCCAGCAATTGCTCATTTGTAGCAGGTAGTTTTTTAGCAGTCTCTAGGAGAGCAGCAACTAAATCTTCACTCAAATCATGGCGAGCATGATTGTAAAGATCTTTTATAAGGCTTTCTAGGTTTGGTTCTACCATCCCTACCACCTCCTTATGTTTAATAATTTTTAATCAAATCAACAGTTGAACGATCCAATTTTTTCACCAAGGCTTGCAAGAATGCTTGAGCTTCTAGGAAGTCATCCATAGCATAGAGGGTTTGGTGAGAATGGATATAACGAGCGCAGACACCGATAGTTGTAGATGGAACCCCACCATTTTTCAAATGAGCTGCGCCAGCGTCTGTTCCACCTTTACCACAGTAATACTGGTACTTGATACCAGCTTCTTCAGCCGTTGTCAAAAGGAAATCCTTCATTCCTGGGAGAAGCAAGTGACCTGGATCGTAGAAACGAATCAAGGTTCCATCTCCAATCTTGCCTTGACCACCGTAGACATCACCTGCTGGTGAGCAATCAACTGCTAGAAAGACTTCTGGATCAAACTTGGTTGTAGATGTATGAGCACCGCGGAGACCGACTTCTTCTTGGACGTTAGAACCCAGATAGAGTTCATTGCCAAGTTTTTGACCTGACAGAGCTTCCGCCAACTCGCTCACCATAAGAACACCGTAGCGGTTGTCCCAAGCTTTTGAGATGATATTTTTTTCATTGGCTGTCAAGATAGCAGAGCTATCAGGGACAATGGTGTCACCAGGACGGATGCCAAAACTCTCTGCCTCAGCCTTGTCCGCGAAACCACCATCAAAAACGATATCGGCAATGGCTGGCATGGTTGGCCCACCCTTTCCACGAGTCAAATGTGGAGGAACAGAACCTGAGATCACTGGGATTTCACGACCATCACGAGTCAAGAGTTTGAAACGTTGGCTGCTGACCACCATCGGATTCCAACCACCGATTTCAACCACACGGAAGGTACCATCTGGCTTAATCTCGCTGACCATAAAACCAACTTCGTCCATGTGAGAAGCGACCAGGACACGCGGTGCATCCGCAGTTTCTGAATGCTTGATACCAAAAATACCACCCAAGCCATCTGTCACCACTTCATCCACGTGCGGTGTCAACTTTTCACGAAGATAAGCACGGACAGGCGCTTCATGACCTGAGATCGCAGCAAGTTCTGTTACTTCTTTGATTTTTGAAAATAATGTTGTCATTTCAGTTCCTTCTTTCTTTCATCCATTTTACCACTTTTTATAGGAGAAGGATAGCGGGAAGGTGGATTTCTAAATTAGTATCTTAGTCCTACTGTATCTTAGAAAAAGATTGTATTCTCTCGCTTGTGTGGTGAAATCTAAGAACTATTCCAAGACCAACCAAACCATTAATTTTCAAACAAAAACAATTCAACACTATGTTTGTTCAGTTTTTCATGAAAATTACAGAAAATAATTGACTTTCCCTTCCTCTTTCTTTAAAATAGTACAAAACTAGGAAAAGGAAAAAATCATGACCAAAACAATTCTTGTTACAGGTGGAGCTGGCTACATTGGCTCCCATACCGTTAAAGCTCTTTTAAATGCTGGCTACCAGGTGCATGTCCTCGACAATCTCTCTACAGGAAATCGTGCAGCTGTGGATAGTCGTGCTAGCTTTAAACAACTGGATGTTTATGATGCTAGTGCCCTAAAAGCTTACTTAGAAGAAAATCAAATTGATGCTGTTCTTCATTGTGCAGGTGAAATTGTTGTGAGCGAAAGTATTGAAAACCCAAGCAAATACTTCACTGCCAATGTTGCTGGTATGAACCAAGTTCTCAAAGTCTTATCTGAAGTTGGCATTCAAAAAATCATGTTCTCTTCGACTGCTTCCCTCTATGGTAATAACTGTATTGACAAGCCTGCAACTGAAGATACCCTGCTCGACCCTGTCAACCCTTATGCTGAGACAAAACTGATGGGTGAACGAATGATTTACTGGATGGCCAATCGCTACGACTGGAAATACGTCATTTTCCGTTACTTTAATGTAGCTGGGGCTGAAATGGATGCTTCAAACGGTCTGCGTGTGAAAAATCCAACTCACATCATTCCCAATATCAACAAGACTGCATTGGGACAAAATGATAGCCTAAAAATATTTGGAGATGACTACGATACACGTGACGGTTCATGTATTCGGGATTACATTCATGTCTTGGACCTTGCACAAGCCCACGTTAAAGGGATGAATTACCTCTTTCAAGAAAACAGTTCTTCTCAAATCTTTAACCTAGGAACTGAAAAAGGCTATACTGTCAAAGAAATCTTTAAAACTGCTGAAGAATTGCTGGATCAAAAAATCCCACACGAGATTGTTGCTCGTCGTGCTGGTGACCCAGCCAGCGTCCTAGCAGACGCATCAAAAGCTAAACAATATCTTGACTGGCAAGCTAGCTACTCCCTCGAAGATATTATTTTATCAGACTATCGTTGGCGTGTGAAAGAGGGGAAAAATATTTTGGAATAAGAAAACAGAGGAGAAAGTCCTAGTGCTCTCTCCTTGTTTTATTCATTAAATTGTCAGAAAATTTATTGACAGATTAAATAAATCGTGTTACAGTAATATCCGCAGGTATCTTTCGATACCAAATCTACATGAAAGGACGGGGCATGAAACTTTCTCATTATTTAATTGGCTTACTTCTACTCCTGGTCTTTCTCTCCATTAGCATTGGAACCAGTGATTTTTCATGGGGAAAACTCTTTGCTCTGGATCATGAAACTTGGCTTCTCTTTCAAGAGTCGCGTCTTCCAAGAACGATTAGTATTCTCCTGACAGCCTCTAGCATGAGCATGGCAGGACTCCTCATGCAGACCATCACCCAAAATCAGTTTGCTGCTCCAAGCACAGTTGGAACCACTGAAGCCGCCAAACTAGGAATGGTACTGAGTCTCTTTGTCTTTCCGTCGGCTAGTCTGACCCAAAAGATGCTCTTTGCTTTTGTTTCCTCCATCTTATTTACCCTCTTCTTCCTGGCCTTTATGACTATTTTTACTGTAAAGGAAAGGTGGATGTTGCCCTTGATTGGGATCATTTATAGTGGGATTATCGGTTCTGTGACAGAAGTTATCGCCTATAGGTTCAATTTGGTTCAGAGTATGACTGCTTGGACCCAGGGCTCCTTCTCCATGATTCAGACCCATCAGTATGAGTGGCTCTTCTTAGGTCTCATTATCCTGATAGCCGTTTGGAAATTATCCCAAACCTTTACCATCATGAATCTGGGCAAGGAAACCAGTGAGAGTTTGGGGATTTCCTACTCCCTGCTTGAAAAGCTGGCCCTTTTTCTGGTTGCGCTAACGACCAGTGTCACTATGATTACCGTGGGTGGCTTACCTTTCCTTGGAGTCATCGTTCCCAATCTTGTTCGCAAGCGCTATGGAGATAATCTGAGTCAAACCAAACTCATGGTCGTACTGGTCGGTGCCAATCTGGTTCTGGCCTGCGACATCCTCTCTCGAGTCTTGATTCGGCCCTATGAGCTGTCTGTCAGCCTCTTGCTAGGAATCATCGGCAGCCTCGTCTTTATCCTACTTCTTTGGAGAGGGGGACGAAAAGATGCAGTCTAAAAGCAAACATAGCAAACTCTTCTGCCTTCTCATTATTCTTGTCATTGGAGCTTGTCTCCTCTACTTTTGGCCCATCACCCATCTATCCACCTTTGCTTGGAAGTTGCGTTCACAAAAGATAGTTGTTTATCTCTTGGTAGCAATCGCGACAGGAATTTCGACCATTAGTTTTCAAACCCTGACGGAAAATCGCTTCCTGACACCTAGTATTTTGGGAATCGAATCCTTCTATGTCCTACTACAAACCCTGCTACTAGTTTTTGAAAGCAAATTCCTTCAGCTCGGAAAGTCTCCTATCTTAGAATTTCTAGTCTTGCTTCTGCTTCAATCCCTCTTCTTTCTCGCCTTACAAGGTCACTTGAAGACACTGATGAAGCAAGACCTGGTCTTCATTCTGCTAATCTGCCTAGCCCTCGGAAGTCTCTTTCGAAATATCAGTACCTTCCTTCAGGTCCTGATGGATCCAAATGAATACGATAAACTGCAAAACAGTCTCTTTGCTTCCTTTCAACATCTCAACACTTCCATCCTAGCCATCGGTTCTCTGATTATCCTCGCTTTGACAATCTTTTTCTTTCGAAAAGCAGTCGTCCTAGATGTCTTGCACCTGCAAAAAGAAACGGCTCAGATACTAGGACTCGATGTGGAAAAAGAACAGAGAGAGCTCCTCTGGGGCATCGTGCTTTTGACCTCAACAGCCACTGCCTTGGTAGGGCCTATGGCCTTCTTCGGCTTTATGCTGGCCAATCTTACCTACCTGATTGTCAAAGATTATCGGCACAAGTTGCTCTTTATCGTAGCCATTCTGATTGGATTTATTAGTTTGACCTTAGGGCAAGCCCTCATCGAACGAGTCTTTGCTCTGGAAATTCGCATCAGCATGATCATTGAGAGCGTTGGAGGTCTCTTATTCTTTATCTTACTTTACAGGAGGGCACGTCGGTGAAACTGGAAAACATTGACAAATCCATTCAAAAACAGGAGATTCTGCAAGGTATTTCCCTTGAAGTCAGTCCTCAGAAACTGACAGCCTTCATTGGTCCAAATGGTGCTGGAAAATCAACTCTCCTCTCCATCATGAGCAGACTGACAAAGAAGGATCAGGGAATTCTCAGTATCAAAGGTCGTGAAATCGAAAGCTGGAATTCCCAAGAACTAGCCAAAGAACTGACTATCCTAAAGCAGAAGATCAATTACCAGGCCAAATTGACTGTTGAAGAACTGGTCAGTTTTGGACGTTTTCCCTACAGTCGTGGTAGACTGAGAGCAGATGACTGGGAAAAAATCCGAGAAACTCTGGACTATCTGGAACTGACCAACTTAAAAGACCGTTACATCGATAGTCTGTCTGGTGGACAGCTCCAACGTGTCTTTATCGCCATGGTACTGGCCCAGGATACAGACTTTATCTTGCTAGACGAACCGCTTAACAATCTTGATATCAAGCAAAGCGTCAGCATGATGCAGATTCTTCGGAGACTAGTGGAGGAACTCGGTAAAACCATTATCATCGTCCTCCACGATATCAACATGGCCAGCCAGTATGCGGATGAAATTGTCGCCTTCAAGGACGGCCAAGTCTTTTGCAAGGGAAGGACAGATCAAATCATGCAGGCTGACCTGCTCAGTCAACTTTATGAGATTCCCATCACGCTGGCGGATATCAATGGCAAAAAAATCTGTATCTATAGCTAGTAACTCAGAAACTCGAGTTAGAGAACCCTCAGTCTCTTAGCTAACAAGCCTAGCTAAGAGACTCCCTACATCGTTATCACATTTTAAAAAGGAGAAATTATGAAAACATCCCTTAAATTTTATCTCACTGCCCTAGTGGCCAGCTTCTTGCTCCTACTTGGTGCATGTAGTACAAACTCAAGCACTAGTAAGACGGAGTCAAGTAGCTCTGCTCCAACAGAGGTAACCATTAAAAGTTCACTAGGTGTAGTCACACTTTCAAAAGTCCCTGAAAAGATTGTGACCTTTGACCTCGGTGCTGCGGATACTATTCGCGCTTTAGGTTTTGAAAAGAATATCGTCGGAATGCCTACAAAAACTGTTCCGACTTATCTTAAAGACCTAGCTGGAAAAGTTAAAAATGTTGGTTCTATGGTTGAGCCAGACCTAGAAGCCCTTGCTGCTCTTGAACCAGACCTAATTATCGCTTCACCACGTACCCAAAAATTCGTAGATAAGTTCAACGAAATCGCTCCGACTGTTCTCTTCCAAGCAGGCAAAGATGACTACTGGACTTCTACCAAGACTAATATCGAATCCTTAGCAAGCGCCTTCGGCGAAACTGGTACACAGAAAGCCAAGGAAGAATTAGCCAAGCTAGACAAGAGCATCCAAGAAGTCGCTACTAAAAATGAAAGTTCTGACAAAAAAGCCCTTGCTATCCTCCTTAATGAAGGAAAAATGGCTGCCTTTGGTGCCCAATCTCGTTTCTCTTTCTTGTACCAAACCTTGAAATTCAAACCAACTGATACTCAATTTGAAGACTCACGCCACGGACAAGAAGTCAGCTTTGAAAGTGTGAAAGAAATCAATCCTGACATCCTCTTTGTCATCAACCGTACCCTTGCCATCGGTGGGGACAACTCTAGCAACGATGGCGTCCTAGAAAATGCCCTCATCGCTGAAACTCCTGCCTCTAAAAATGGTAAAATTATCCAACTCACACCAGACCTCTGGTATCTAAGTGGTGGCGGGCTTGAATCAACTAAACTCATGATTGAAGACGCACAAAAAGCCTTGAAATAAGCCGCTTCAAACTCAATTTAAGTAAAATTTTGACATTCTAAAACGCATCCTATCAAGTTTACTCAAACCTGATAGGATGCGTTTTTATCATTTTGAAACCTTTTGCCCAACCTCATTTTTCTTCTTGATTCCGTTTGAGTGAAAAATGGTCTGGGACGGGGTCCTTACCTGTTTTCGACCAGGGATGGCAACGTAAAATCCGAGCCAAGCCCATCAAAACACCCTTGAAGCCATGTTTTTCAATAGACTGAATCATGTAATTGGAACAAGTCGGCTCAAAGCGACAAGAGGGTGGAAAGGCTGGCGAGATAAAACGTTGGTAAAAGCGTACTGGCGCTATTAAGATTCGTTTCATTATTTCTTGGTTACAGCCAAGGTATGTAGTTGGCTGATTTCTTTTTTGTTAAGACGGCGGGATTCACCTGGACGAAGACCTGTCAAGTCTAGATGTCCAAAACGTGTCCGCGATAACTTGTCCACTTGGAGGCCGACAGCTTCAAACATTTTTTTAACCTGATGGTTACGCCCTTCATGGATAGTCAACTGCACCACAGAGCGGTTTTTGACTGGGTCCACTTTGAGAATCTCATATACAGCCGGCTTGGTTTTCTTACCATCAAACTCAAGTCCACGGGTCAAGGGGCGGAGATTATCCTTATTGGCCACACCTTTAACACGCGCGACATAAACCTTGTCAATCTCATTACGAGGGTGAATCATCTCATCCGTAAAATCCCCATCATTGGTCAAAATCAAAACACCTGATGTATCCCAATCCAAACGTCCAACTGGGTAAATGCGCTCTTTTACATTTGGCAAGAGGTCCACAACCGTCTTACGGCCCTTGTCATCTGTCACGCTGGAAATAACACCGCGTGGTTTGTTAAGCAGATAATAGACTTTTTCTTCGTTGTAGATGGGCTGACCTTCCACTTCGACCTTGTCGCCTGACTTGATGGTCGTTGCTAGTTCACGTACCACTTGGCCGTTAACCGTCACCAAACCTTGCTTGATCAGCTCTTCTGCTTTTCTCCTACTGGCCACACCTGCGTGGGCAATATACTTATTGATTCTCATCTTCTTCTATCCTTTCACCAAATAATTGGCTTTCTTGGGCTTGAATTTCAAGCTCATCAATCACTGGTAATTCTTCCAAATGGTTAATCCCCATGTAATCTAGGAAATAATCCGTAGTCACATAGAGGTTGGGGCGACCCAACACTTCTTTTTTCCCGTCTTCTCGTATCAGGTCAAAGGCCTGCAACTTTGCCAAGGCCCCACTCGAGTTTACCCCACGAATGGCATCAATTTCTATCCGTGTGATGGGTTGCTTGTAGGCAACGATGGACAAGGTCTCAAGGGCAGCCCGAGACAAGCTCTGGTTAATAGGCGCCTTGGAATATTCCTTCAACACCTCTGAAAACTGAGGCTTGGTCACCAATCTGTAGGCCGTACCTGTCTCAATCAGAGCCAAACTGGAATCTGGGTCCTTTTCATACTTCTGTGCTAATTTTTCTAAACTCTGTTGGATACCTGTCGGTGGTAGAGAGAGGAGTTCAGCTAACTGACGGACCCTAATCCCATCTTCACCCGCTACAAACAAGAGCGCTTCTATTTTTGCTAAAGTACTCATCTTTCCTCTCTATCAAGTTTAGCTTTGGGCTACTTGACTTTCTTCCTTCTTTTCCATGAGATAGATATCTCCGAAACTCTCCTCTTGCAAGAGGATCAGTTCCTGGGTTTTGATTAACTCTAGGGTTGCCAAAAAGAGGGTAATGACCTCTTGGAGATTCTGGGCTTCCTTAAACAAATCCTGCAAGCGCAATTGATCTCGTCCATTCAAGGACTCTTTCACGATAACCATCATGTCCTCAATCTTATACTCATCCCGCAAGATAGTCGTGTGATTTTGTGCAAACTCCTCTTTTTTCTTGGCTAGGATATTTGAAAAAGCTAAAAAGAGGTCAATGGTCGTCTTGTCATGCACAAGCTCCGCATCTTCGTAAATCAACTCAGTCGGTGCTTTGGAATAATACTGAGCCCGTTCTTGGTGCTTGGCTTCCAAGTGCTCCCCCAAGAGCTTGAACTTGCGATATTCTTCAATTTGAGAGAGAAGATCCTGCTCTAGATCATCCTCCAAGTCTGTTACTTCTGCCACCTTTGGCAAGAGCTTGCGACTCTTGATCAGCATCAGCTGACTGGCCATAACCATGTACTCGCCCGTCACTTCCAGACGCATGGCCTGTAGAGTTGAGACATAGGCTAGGTACTGTTCGATGACTTCCGTAATGGGCACATCGTAGATATCCATCTGGTACTTGGAAACCAGGTGCAAAAGCAGGTCCAGAGGCCCTTCAAAATCTTTTAATTTAATATCCATTATCTATATTTTTCTAAGGTCAGGACTGTTTTTAATCCTAATTTTTTTGCAATTTCGTACAAATCGACCTTGTTTTCAATTTGTCTTAAAATGAACTGTTCCCGCAAGGCTTGGGCTGATAAGGTTGGGAAACCTTTCTCCTTGACAAAGGACTCCAACTGACGGAAGGCCCACTGACGAGAATAAGCTTTCCCTGCCCTTTCAAACAGATAGGTCTGCCCCATCAAGGATTCCAACTCTGAAAGCAAGGTTGTGGGAATGGTGACAATCCTATGTTGGGAAGCCTTGCTGATTCTCAGCACCTGAAAATCCAGATTGATATCCACAACCTTGAGGGCTAAAATCTCACTTGGCAAGAGCCCTATTTCCAAGATAAGAAGCGCCATTAAACGTCCCTCTGGATAGTCGCTTTCCTGCCAAAAAGAGTCTAGGTCTAGCAGTTCTGGCTTTTCGGTCTTCTTTTCAGCTTGTTTAGCTAATTCCAAGCGATAAAAGCTGTCCACCTCTTCTTTTTGGTAGAGAAAGTAGAGAAATTGATTACAAGCCGAAATTTTCCGCTTCTGGGCGCTGACTTTCAGACTGGCTAGCTGGGCTTGGTAAATCTTGAGACTTGTCTCTGAAATCCGCTCGCCCACAATGTCTAAAAATTGCTCCAAATCATACTTATAGGACTGCTTGGAATTGGCAGACAAGCCCTGCTTTTCCTCTAAAAAGGCTGAAATCCTGTCTCTCATTTGCATCGAATCTCATATTCCTTACTAAAGTCATGCAATAGAGCATTGACAGCCTTGAGGATAGACTTGCGCGTGATAATCCCTTGGAAAATACCTTCTGCGTCCACAACCGGTAAGAAAGACTCATCTACCAGCTTGTGCAAGACCTCCGTAATGGTAAAATCTGGCGAAACAACCGCTACGTCCCTTTTCGTCATATGAACGATATCCGTATCCGCCATGATTTCTGGGCTCAGGTCATGCTCCATTTGATAAGCCATAATATCTCTGAGCCCAATAGTCCCAACAAACTGCTTTTCATCTGTTACAACAGGAACACGAGTATAGGTCATCTGACTGAGCAAGAGGGTCGCATGATCCGCATTGTGGGTATCAATCAACACAGCTAGATTTTCAGCAGGGGTCAAAAAAGTTTCCTCTTGACCCAGCAAGAAAGTCTCAAACTCCTTGGCAATCATCGGCTAAACTCCTTGGACAAGCCTGGATACACCTCATGGTCTCGTGTCAAAAAGTCGACTTTGAAATAACTGTCATCAATCTCCACACGAGCATAGAGACATTCTCTGATAGTCCCACGTGGTTGGCTGATAGAACCTGGATTTAGAAAGAGGGTCTTGCCTTCCATCCAAGCATTTGGCACATGCAAGTGACCATAGAGGCAGATATCGGCCTCTTCTTCCTGAGCCCAGTAGTCCAACTTTTGAAAATTGAAATTAATGTCAAACAAGTGACCATGGGTTTGGATAATCTTGGTCGAACCAAGATCAGTTACCAAACGTTCTGGGTAGCCGGCGTAGAAGTCCATGTTCCCTTTAACAACACGGATTCCCTCCCAAAGTGGAGAATCGGGACGCAGTTCAGAATCGCCGTTATGAAAAACGGCATCAACTTTACCCACATAGCGATCACGGATTTCTTCCACAATCAAGCTATCGCCATGAGAATCGCTCATTACAATGATGGTTTGCTTTGCCATGATGGAAATACCTCCAAAAGTTTCTTAACGGCTAAGGCACGGTGAGATTGGCTATTTTTTTCTTCAAGGGTTAATTCAGCTGAGGACTTGCCTGTCTCTCCTACAAGGAAGAGAGGGTCATAGCCAAAGCCATTTTCACCCTTAGGTTCAAAGTTAATGTAGCCTGGCCAGTCTGCTTCAACAACCAAACTTTCCTTGTTTGGACTGGCTACGACTAGGGTTGTATGGAATTGAGCCGAGCGGTCCTTGAGTTCAAAGACCATGGCCAATTCGTGCAAGAGTTTAGCATTATTTTCACGGTCAGTTGCTCCCACACCTGCGAAACGAGCTGACCAGACGCCTGGCAAGCCACCAAGGACATCGACTTTCAGTCCAGAATCATCTGCCAAAACCATCTTGCCCGTTAATTGAGAAATAGTTTCTGCCTTAAGGCGGGCATTTTCTTCGAAGGTCATGCCTGTTTCTGCTACTTCAGGTAGGTCAGGATAGTCATTGAGATTTTCCACATCGTAGCCTAGCTTGTCAAAGATAGCTCGAAATTCCTTGGTCTTGCCCTCGTTACGAGTCGCAATCAACAAGGTCTCTCTGACCTTATTTGTTTCAAAGAAATCATGAACATTGACCCCTTCTTTGGGCAATTCCACATACAAGAGTTGGCCATTTTCAACCAAAAGCAAAGTTCCCTGACGTTGTATGACTTCTAGATTGCGACCTGCTTCTTGGTTTAGTATATCTACCACAAAAGACAATAAACGGTAGCGAGAACCATAGCGTAAAACAGTAACTGAAATCGGGAAACCTCGTTCCTCGTCTCGAAAGATTTTGGCCAATCCAACCAGAGGGAAATCCAAGTCTTCATCAGTCAATGTCCGGACGCCACCAAAAATACTATAGGACCCGACATACCAGTCCTGGTCATCCTTGTATTCATAAATTTTATTTGTCATAATTCTACATGCTCCACATGAATTTCTTTTTCCAGCCATTCTTCACCTATTTGGGCAAAACTTTGGCTGCTAGCTGTTGTGTAAAAACGGTGTTGGAGTGGTCCAGCATCGCGACCACGATTGATTTCAAAATAATTGAGTAAGACTGAGATATCCCGTACGCACTCTGCCCCACTATCGATGAGCTGAACCTTTGGCCCCATGACATTTTGAATAATGGGTCTTAGGAGTGGATAATGAGTACAGCCCAAAATCAGGCTATCCACCTTTCCAACCAAGGGACGCAGGGTTTCATAAACCACTTTTTTGGTGACACTGGTTGACAGGGCACCTGACTCGACCAAGGGGGCAAACTTGGGACAGGCCAAACTCTCCACCTGTAAGTCTGGATCCAGATCATGGATTTTCTGGCGGTAAATGTCTGATTGTACCGTCATGGGCGTTCCAATCACTCCGATTTTCCTACCTTGGCTAGACTTGATGGCTGCCGAAGCTCCTGGCAAAATCACACCTAGAACAGGAATATCTAGTTGAGCCTTGATTTCTTCCCAGACGACCGCAGTCGCAGTGTTACAAGCAATGACAATCATCTTGACATCCTTGGTCAAGAGAAAATTGACCAGCTGCCAAGTATATTCACGAATTTGCTCAGCAGGACGGGGACCATAAGGCGCCCGCGCCGAATCTCCAATATAGACGATTTCTTCATGGGGAAGCTGGCGCATGAGCTCACGCACAACGGTCAAGCCCCCGACACCCGAATCCAAAAAACCAATTGGTCGATTATCCATACAGTCTTCTTTCTAGTCTTTTTTCTGATTGATAGTTCATTATGATTATTTATCCTTATGAACTGAATGACAGTCTAATCAATAACTATCTCTCTTAATCATAATCAAATATCAATAGAATGCAAGGAAAAAGTCTCATCCCTAAACCATAGCCAACATAGTGAGAAGTCTGGAACTTTCATCCCAGACTTTTCCTTATTTATTTTTTCTTTTTATTGTTGGCAAGGGCTGCTTTTTGTTGGCGGATGATTTGGTGGTAAACTTGTTGCACCTTAGCTTCGCTTGGTTTTTGACCATTTGCACTCAAAAGAGTACGAACCGCTTCAGCATTCAAACGTGGGTTGTCAGCGAATTCTTTTTCAATTTGCTTACGAACCAAGTACATTCCTCCTAGAGCTCCTCCTAGAAAAGCTAGCACAATCAATACAATTGCTAAAAGTAAATCCATCATTTTTCTCCTGTTTCTTTTTGAGTCTCTTTCATTATACCATAAACTAGCCACCCTGACCAGTTTGTTTTACGCTTTCAGAGATGGAATAGATAGCAAAAAGAACCCTGCTTTTCTGCAAAAGAGGGCTCCTTACTAAGTTTAATTTACATAGATAGCCAGTGTAAGAAACAAAAGACTGAAACACTAGATTTCAGCCTTTTTCTTTATCCCAACACTAATTCATCACTAACGAGGCTTTGGCCACTATTTTTCTGGAAGAGATGCATGAGGTCTTCAACTGTCAGATGCATTTTCTCTTCTCCTTTGACATCCACCACTATCTTGCCTTGATAGAGCATAATGAGACGATTGCCGTACTCAATCGCATGGTTCATATCATGTGTAATCATCAGAGTAGTCAACTGATGGTGTTCCACAATCTTTTGCGTCAAGTCCATCACCATTTGACTGGTTTTCGGGTCAAGTGCCGCAGTATGTTCATCCAACAACAAGAGCTTAGGTTTCACCAAGGCTGCCATAACCAGGGTCAAGGCCTGTCTCTGTCCTCCTGAAAGGTATTGAGTATCCACTTTCAAACGATTTTCCAGACCAATATTCAACTCTTTCAAGGCCTCTTGAAACTGAATTCTGTCCTTCTCCTTCACGCCCCAGCCAAGTCCTCTTTTTTGTCCACGTCTCAAGGCAATGGCCATATTCTCCTCAATCGTCAAACGAGAAGCTGTCCCCATCTTAGGATCTTGAAAAACACGGGCAATATCCTTGGCTCTCTTTCGTACACTCAGATTTTTAATGGATTTCCCTTCCAACAAAAGGTCCCCTTCGTCCACAGATAGATTTCCAGCCAAGATATTCATCAAAGTGGATTTCCCTGCGCCATTTCCACCAATCACAGAGATAAAATCTCCCTCTTCAACCTCTAAATCTAATCCTTTGAGGACATGGTTCTCATTGACCGTCCCTGCTTCAAATGTTTTGTGAATATTTTCAAGTGTTAACAAACTTGCCATAACTGTCTCCTCCTATTCATTTCTCAGTTTCAAACCACGAATCTTTAATCTCTTTTGCAATTCTGGTGCAAATAAAACCAAGGCTAGCAAAATTGCATTAAAGAGACGAACCAGGTTTTGATCTAGATTTGGAATTTCATAGATATTTAAAATAATCAAACGGTAAACAATAGCACCGATCCCGATGGATAACAAACGTCCTCCAATGGTCAAGTCATGTATCAAGACTTCCGCAATAATGACTGCACTCAAACCAACAACGATGGTTCCTGTCCCAGAAGTCACATCTGAAAATCCATCATTTTGAGCAAATAAGGAACCACACAGAGCAATCAGACCATTGGAAATCATATAACCAACGATCTTCATGGTATCTACATTGACCCCATTGGCCTCACTCATCGGAATATTGTCCCCAGTCGAACGCAAGACCAAGCCAATCTCCGTTTTCATCAAAAGAGTCAAAACTAGACAAACAAGTAAGAGACAGGCCAAACTGAATGAGAAGACAGCTTCTTCAGTTGTCAACCCCAAGCTCGCTAATTGCTTAAAGACAGTTGAAGAATCTCCCAAGGAAAGATTGGGCACACTTCCCATGATTTTAATATTGATTGAATAGAGCCCTGTCAAGGTCACAATCCCTGTCAAGAGAGCTGGGATTTTCATCTTGGTGTGGAGCATTCCTGATACAAGACCTGCTACCATACCTGCCAGCAAAGCAAGTAAGGTCGCAATCCAAGGATTGACCCCTGCCTGTATCTGCGATACGACGACAGCTGCCCCCAAAGGAAAGGCTCCTTCAGCAGTCATATCCGCAATATCCAAAATACGGAAAGTCAAGTAGACTCCAATGGCCATAATCGACCACAACAAACCTTCTGATAAACTAGATAATACAAAACTCATCTTAAACCTCCTTATTCCTTGCTTTCTAACTTACTAATATCAATTCCCAATGCATCTGCCATTTCTTTATTGGTATGCAATTCCAGTTTTTCAGGTAACTCAACTGCTATATTTTCTGGCTTTTCACCTTTTAAAACACGAATCAACATGCGGGCTGTCTGACGGCCCAATTCTTCATAATTGGTTCCGTAGTTATATAAACCACCAACCGCAATCATTTCTGTTGAACCACCAAATACTGGAACCTTGTGTTTAATAGAAACCTGCTTGACTGTTTCCATGGTTGATGAAATGATATTATCCGTTGGTACAAAAACCATATCCACTTCTGCCATCAAGCTCTCTGCTGCCGCCTTGACGTTGTTACTGTCCAAGATTGTTTTTTCAACAACGGTAAAGCCTTTTTCTTCCAGAAGGCGCTTAGCTTCATCCTTTTGGACAACTGAATTTGGCTCGCTCTGAGTATAGAGGATTCCAATTGTTTTAGCCTTTGGTAACACTTTCTTTATCAAATTGATTTGGGTTGAAATGGCATCTGATGACTGGTCGCTTGTCCCCGTCACATTTCCCCCAGGGTGTTCTCTTGACTCAACCAACTTGGCACTTACAGGGTCTGTTACAGCTGAAAAGATAACCGGTGTCGTTTGTGTTGTATTAGCTAAGCTCTGAGCAGAAGGCGTTGCGATGGCTAGTATGACATCGCTAGATTCTGCAAGTTGCTGGGAAATGGTTTTTAGATTTCTTTGTTCTCCCTGTGCATTTTGCAAATCAATCTCGATATTTTTCCCCTCAATATAGCCTTGCCTGGCCAGCTCATCCATAAAACCTTCTCTAGTAGCGTCTAGGGACTGGTGGGTAATAAACTGCGAAATACCGATACGAAAAACATCTTTTTTCTTATCTGCCTTCAACTGATGCAAACTAATCAGAGAGGTCAAGAGGATCCCCACTACCAAGAGAGGGGCTAGTAATTTTCGAACAACTTTCATAATGAAACTCCTTCTCAGAAAAGATAAAACTCAATGAAAATCAAAGAGCAAACTAGGAAACTAGCCGCAGGCTGTACTTGAGTACGGCAAGGCGACGTTGACGTGGTTTGAATTTGATTTTCGAAGAGTATAAAACAAAAAACCGCCTAGATACTATCTAAACGGATGCTTGAAATAATCTAACAAGTTATAACTTAGCTAGTCCATTTAGATATTCATCTATATGGACCACAATCAAAAATCTTAGCCACATAGATACAAACAAATTGCTTGAACTGTTTGCATCCATGGTGACATGTCTACAAACACTATCTAAAGTAGCTAAAGTAAAAGTTTTGATTCATTGTTACAGCTTGTCTTTTATTCATTTCTTTTTCTGCTTTCTTTTTTGATGTTTCCTATCTTACCACCTTTTTCATCAGCTGTCAAGAATATTTCAGAATTTTTTAAAATTTTTCGAAAATTCTTTCAAAGTTTTTTCAAATCAGTCCAACAAAAAAAGGTTTATAATTCCCATAAAAATTGACATGGAAATTATAAAACCATTATTAGTTTAGTCCTTGTTGATAACGTGCCAATTCGGCTTGGTTTGCCCAAACATAGTGACCTGGACGAATTTCTACCATAGATGGCTTATCAGTCTCATAATCGTGTTGACTTGGGTCGTAAACCTTCAAGACCTTCTTGCGTTCCAAGATTGGATCTGGAATTGGTACAGCTGAAAGCAAGGCTTGAGTATATGGATGAATTGGATTGTTAAACAATTCTTCTGTTTCTGCAACCTCTACAATAACACCCTTGTAAATAACTGCGATACGATCTGAAATAAAGCGAACGACCGACAAGTCATGGGCGATGAAGAGATAAGTCAAACCAAGTTCTTTTTGGAATTTTTTAAGCAAGTTCAAGACTTGGGCACGAACAGAAACGTCCAAGGCTGAAATGGGCTCATCCGCAATAACAAAGTCTGGTTGCATGACCAAGGCACGGGCAATACCGATACGTTGACGTTGACCACCTGAAAACTCATGAGGATAACGAGTCAAATGCTCAGCAAGAAGACCCACTTCACGGATAATATTTTTAACTTTCTCTTTACGTTCTTCTTCATCCTTAAACAGACGGTGATTGTAAAGACCTTCAGAAATAATATAATCAACAGTAGCACGTTCATTCAAACTTGCTGCAGGGTCTTGGAAAATCATCTGGATACGACGAATCAATTCCGCAGCTTGTTCACGCGATTTCTTACCATTAATCTTTTGACCATCAAAAATGATATCACCATTACTTGTGTCATTTAGACCAATGATGGCACGACCAATAGTTGTTTTCCCACTACCTGACTCACCTACAAGCGAGAAAGTTTCTCCCTTGTTGATAAAGAAGTTGGCATTTTTAACCGCGACAAACTTCTTACTTCCTTCACCGAAGGAAATTTCTAAATCTTTGATTTCTACTAATTTTTCAGACATTTCCTTCCTCCTAGTCTGCCAGATGGGCAAATCCCATTTTTTCACGGATCTTATCGTGGAGATTTGCAATCACAGCTGGTTTTTCTACTTTTGGAGCATCCTCATGAAGAAGCCAAGTTTTAGCCCAATGTGTCTCTGATACTGAGAATTGAGGGGCTTTTTGTTCGAAGTCAATCTGCATTGCATAGTCTGAACGCAAGGCAAAGGCATCCCCTTTCAGGTCAGTATAAAGTGACGGAGGTGTTCCTGGGATTGAGTAAAGATCCCCTTTATCATCAGCAAGCTGAGGCAAGCTAGACAAGAGACTCCATGTATATGGATGGCGAGGGTCATAGAAGACTTCCTCGACAGTTCCATACTCAACGATTTCTCCTGCATACATAACCGCTACCTTATCCGCAATACTTGCTACCACACCAAGGTCGTGAGTAATAAAGATTGTTGTGAAATGGTACTCATTTTGTAATGATTTGAGCAAATCAATAATCTGTGCTTGAATGGTCACATCCAAGGCAGTTGTTGGCTCATCACAAATCAAGACATCAGGTCGGCAGGCAAGGGCAATAGCAATAACGATACGTTGACGCATTCCTCCAGAATATTGGAATGGGTATTCATCAAAACGTCTATCTGCATCTGGAATCCCAACCTTATTCATGTAGTCAATAGCCAATTCTTTTGCTTCCTTGGCTGTTTTCCCTTGGTGTTTTACAATAACTTCTGTAATCTGACTACCAATTGTTTTAATTGGGTCCAAACTAGTCATTGGGTCCTGGAAGATAGTCGCAATCTTAGCACCACGAATTTGTTCCCAATCTTTGTGAGAAGACAAGGCTGTCAAATCCTGGCCACGGTAGTCAATGCTACCTTGGGCAATGCGACCATTTTCTTCGAGCATACCTGTGAAGGTCTTTGTCAAAACAGATTTCCCTGATCCTGACTCACCTACCAAGGCCAATACTTCACCTTCAACTAGTTCAAGGGAAACGCCGCGAATGGCTGTCAATACTTTGTCACGAACGTCAAATTCCACGACAATATCGCGAGCAGTCAAAATTACATTTTTTTCTTTTGTCATTTCTACTCCTATCTATGTGTACGTGGATCACTAGCATCCGCTAAGTTTTGACCAACTACGAAAAGGGACAAGGATACCAAGACAAGAGTTGTCAATGGAATCCAGAACAAGTAAGCATTGGTTGTTACGTTTTGTGAATAATCCGAAATCAAACGACCCAAACTTGGTACTGTAATCGGTAATCCCAAACCGAAGAAAGACAAGAAGGCTTCGTATGAGATAAAGCTTGGAAGCATTTGAGTCATCGTTGTCACAATAACAGATACCAATTGTGGCATAATGTTTTTAGCAACAATTTTCAAGGTTGGTGTTCCCAAAGTACGTGACGCCAAGTTGTATTCCAAATCACGATAACGTAAGATTTGCACACGAATCATGAAGGCAATTCCGATCCATGTTGTCACACTCATGGCAAAAATCAGATTCCAGAATCCAGCTCCGATTGAGTAAGTCAAGACAATGACAATCAAAAGAGATGGGATGTTTGAGATGACGTTATAAACTTCCATCATGACACGGTCAACGGATTTTGAAATTCCCCAAATACCTCCGACAAAGACACCGATAACCAAGTTAATCACTGTCGCAATCACAGAAATGAGGATAGAGTTACGAGCTCCAAACCAGACACCGTCAAAGAGAGATTTACCGTTACTGTCAGTACCGAACCAATGCTCAGCATTTGGCTTGATATAACGAGCGCTAAAATCGTTTACCTTGCTGACATCATTGAAATCAAACTTAGAAAACATTGGGTAGATGAAACTCATCAAAATGATAGCTACCAAGATTCCCAACATGACTACAGTTGATTTTTTCTTCATAAACTGTCTAAACACTGAACCCCAGTATGAATAAGCTGGCGCATCAATGGCTTCAGAGGCAAAATCGTCACGTTTTACAAACTGAAATTTTTCTTTATCGATTGTAGACATTATTTGCCTCCTTTCTCAGTCAATTTAATACGTGGGTCAATAATGGTCATCCAAATATCTCCTAAAAGAAGTGAGAAGATAGAAATACATGTAAAGATGAAGACAAGACCTACGACCATAGAGTTATTAGATGCTTTTACAGAGTCAATCAACATTTTACCCATACCTGGGAAGGCGAAGACTGTTTCAGTAAGAGTTGCACCACCGATAACCCCGATAACGGCACCAGGAATTCCTGAAACCAGAGGAACCATGGCATTTTTAAAGATGTGTTTGTTTGAAATTTCTTTTTCAGACAAACCTTTTGCACGAGCAAAACGTACAAAATCTTGTGATTGCAAGTCAATCATGTAACGACGAATCCAAATAGCTGTACCAGGAGCCCCCAACAAACCAAGGATAACTGCTGGTAAAACGTAAGAACGCCAATCTCCAGCACCCAAGATAGGGAA
This sequence comes from bacterium, assembly GCA_905221545.1. Taxonomy (GTDB): domain Bacteria; phylum Bacillota; class Bacilli; order Lactobacillales; family Streptococcaceae; genus Streptococcus. The sequence goes on from CAJNDO010000008.1 coordinate 31,462, forward strand.
TGAATCTGGCAAGCCAATTGAAGAACCAGCCAAACGAACGATATAAACCAAGGCAATTGTTGGAAGAGCCATCAAGAAGGTCAAAGCCCCTGTTGAGAAGCTATCAATCCAAGTGTTCTTGAAGCGAGCCATAGCTGAACCAAGTGGCACGGCAATCGCATAAGAAATCACCAAACCAATCAATCCAACGACAGCAGAGCTGGCAATCATAGACGGATATTGGTAGTTACTTTCAGTAGCTGTATAAGGATCATCTTTTCCGTAGTTGGCTACTTCACGAGAATCAGCCTGACTAGGTGATTTGTAGGTTCTTGAGTAAATATTTACAGAAGAAGTTTTCTTACCTGTTGGGAACTGAACTTGAGCAGTTTTTGTTTGCCCTTGCCCCTGAGTAATAACCTGTAAAACAGGACTATTAGCATAGGTTGGATAAGAGTCACCTAAATTAATGTTCACAAAGTTTTGATGCACAAATGGGAACTGACTGTTGAAGTACAAGAGATATTTGTGTTTAGTTCCTGAACCGACCAAGGACCATCCGATAGCTGGATCATTTTCAAAACGAAGATAACGTTTCAAGTCTGGATTCTCAGGGTCTTGAATTTTATTTGTATGGTCAATGTCAATCAAGTTAGCATAGAATTTGAAAACACGTTCAAAAATTGGGATTTCACGAGTAGCGTAGAATTGGCCACTTTCAGTAAATTCTCCCAAGGTCCAACCATGACCGATTTGTTTGATGTATTTTTCATAGATAGCCTTGTTGGTGTCATTAGCTTCAACTGTTACAGAAGAATCCATCTGGCTAGCTTTTTCTTGCAACTCTTTGGTATCGTAGTACTCGATATAGCCCATACGCTCATAAACGGTATTTTCATAGTTATCACGTTTATCAGCCGTTGTCGCAATCTTGTTATAGTTGGTATCCTGTTTGAAAATCAATTTTCGAGGAACCATTGTATAGATAATCGTGTAAGTCAAGGTTGTTACTAAGAAGATAGAAACCAATGACCGCAAAACACGCATAAAAATATATTTTTTCATATCATTTCCTTTAAAAATCCCAAAAGAACCTTCTCCTCATGGAGAGAAAGTTCTATTGAAAATTATTTACTTCACATGACTTGCCAATTCTTTTTGAGCTTTCTCGTTTGACTCAGTCTTTTCTTTCAACCATTTTTCACGAGCTTTTTCATACTCTTCTTTGGTGATTGCTTTTTCACCAACTTCAGTATACTTCAAGTATCCTGCATTTTCACCTTTAAGACCAGCTACAGAATATGAAGAGCTAAATGGTAGAACTTTTGAAACATATGAAACGGCTGTTTCTTTAGGAGAAGCCATTACTGGAATTGTCAAAGCATTGTCAGTCAACCAAGCTTGTGCTACTGCATATTTTTCATAACGTTTTTGAACGTCTTGGTTTTCGCTGTTTGCGTCATCAAGTAATTTTCCATAGTCAGCTAAACCAAGTTTGCTTAATACTGATGCATCAGTGTTTTGGTCAATACCAAGGTAAAGACGAGTACTTCCTCCCTTAAGGACGAACTGATCCAAGAAAGTAGAAGGATCTTGATAATCAGGGTTCCATCCTAGCAAGGTATGGATATCCCAGTCTTGCTCTTTAGCTGTTGGAGCACTAAATGAAATTGGTAAAGCTTCTGCTTGAGTCATTTGTTGCAAGTCTACAACAACATTATCTGAACCCAATACTTTTTCAACTGATTGCTTCAATGATTGGACACGGTTTACAACCGCTGTTGATTCTTGGATAACCAAGGCATCCAAGTGAATTGGGAATTCAACTCCTTCAGCTTGTAGGCTTGATTTTGCTTTAGCAAAGACTTCTTTAGCTTTTTCTTCATTGTAAAGTCCATTTTGAGAATCTGCTAGAGATACGTTTGACCAAGTAGAAGAATTTGTCTTAGCCAAGCTATCTTGTACCAATTCACCAAATGTTTTCTTACCAACTTGAAGATTATATGGTGCAAATGTATTACGGATGGCTACTGCAGCTCCATCAGTACCATTTGTTTGAGCTGAATAAGAACTGCGATCTACCGCAAAGTTCAAGGCTTGACGGAATTCCTTGTTCAACAAGGCTTTCTTAGTAGATGTCTTTTGGGCGTCACTTGTCTTAGCAGTGTGGTTATAAGTTGTACGACCATAGTTCAAGCTGACAGTTGCAACACCCGCACCTGGTTCGTTAAAGTAAATGTTATCTTTGAAGTCAGCTGCATATTTTTCATATGTCGAACTTGTAGGGAAGATACGAGCTTTGCTATATTGACCATCAGAAAAACCTTTGGCAATTACATCTTGATCCTTACCATCCCAGAAAGTGAACTTAACGTTCTCAATTTTTACATTTTCTTTATCCCAGTAAGCGTCATTTTTAGCCATCTCGATAGATGATTTAGGAGTTACAGCCTTCAAGACAAATGGACCGTTATAAAGAATAGAGTTCGCATCTGTTGGAGCACCAAAACCTTCCCCTTTTGAAGCTAAGAATTCTTCATTAACTGGCATCAAAACACCACTAGTTGTCTTGTCATTCCAGAAAGTTTCTGGCTGGTTCAAGGTATATTCTAGTGTTTGATCATCAACTGCTTTTACTCCAACGGTTGAAAAATCACTTGTTTCACCCTTGATATATGCTTCTAATCCTTTAATAGAAGAGCTAACGATTGAAAGTCCTTTTGATTTTCCATCTACCGCATGTTTCAAACCAGTAACGAAGTCTTTAGCAGTGACAGGAGCATATTCTTCTCCCTCTGCAGTTACCCATTTAGCATCCTTACGGATTTTATAGGTATAAGTCAAACCATCTTTTGAAACTGTCCATGATTCAGCAATAGAAGGAACTAAATTACCATATTTATCATTAGCCAACAAACCATCTACAGCATTTGTTGTGATGAAAGATGTTGAATCAATATTGCTAACGATGTAATCCAAGGTTTCTGGATCTGTTTGATAAACATATTGGTAATCTTTTGCTAGTTTAGCATTATTTGAACTAGTGTTTGAACACGCAGCTAGAACTCCTGACGCTAATAAGGTAGCTCCTGCTACAGCAAGCACTTGACTTTTTTTCATTTCTTTACTCCTCTTATAAAGTATAGGTTATCATCAATTATACCATAGATTTCAAGAAAAGTAAACGAATTTTCAGAATATTTAGGCTTATTGACACAAAAAATCTGAAAAAGCTATTGACTGAAAATCATTTTCAAGGTATAATAATAAACGTTAAGGCGGTATAGCCAAGTGGTAAGGCACGGCTCTGCAAAAGCTTGATCGTCGGTTCAAATCCGTCTACCGCCTTCTATAACTTGATTTATCAGGTTTCACATGAACAGAAAGCCCAATTTGAAGGGCTTTTTCCTTTTTCTTTGGATAAATAAGGATAGATTTAGAAAAGTTTTGGGGCGGATTTGGGGACTGAGTTTTTCGAGGATACTATTCCCTTTTGAAATCAACCGAAAAAAGCTTTGTCACTCATGATGACAAAAGCCTCTAATTTACTCTGTTTCTTCTTCTATTTCGACTTCTGTGATTTGAACTTTTACCTTGGTAACACGTCCATTTTTCACTTTATCATTGGTTAAGATAAGCTGTTTGTTTTGGCTGACCAATTCATAGCTGAGTTTCTCAGTCGTTGGAATGGTCCCAACTCCTGTCAAATAATAACCAGCGATGGTATCAACGTCATCACTTTCCAGTTCAACATCAAAGTAGTCATTGAAGTCATTTAGATTCATGGTACCTTGAACGATATAGGTGTCTTCTCCAATTTTATGAACTTCGATTTCAGCCTTATCTGTTTCGTCATCGATTTCCCCAACAATTTCCTCTAAGAGGTCTTCTAGGGTTACCAAACCAGCCATCCCGCCGTACTCATCCAGCAGAATTGCCATTTGATTTTGCGTATTGCGAAGAGCTTTTAAAAGATCATCCACAAAAATCGTCTCTGGTACAAAAAGCGGTGTTTGTAAAATCCGTCTCCAAACAATATTGTCAAAGCCATCAACAAAGGCTGCATTGAGCAGGCGCTTGGTATGAATCAAACCGATTACATTATCCTTGTCTCCATCATAGACAGGGATACGAGAATAATTTTGCTTTAAAATACTTTCAATAATAGCCTGATTGTCATCCTGAATATCGACCATAAAGGCATCCGTCCGAGGAACCATGACTTCTCTGGCCATCAATTCGTCCAGTGAAAAAATCCCCTGTAACATCTCAATTTCGTCAGCATCTAGTGTTTCTTCACTATTGGTCAACATGTACTCAATTTCATCACGGGTCATTTTTTCGTCAGCATCATCAAAGGTCATAGGAGTCAAACGACTCAAAAGATTGGTAGACGCAGACAAGAGCCAGACAAAGGGACTAACTAGTTTCCCCAGGCCAATGATAACTGGCGCTGTACGAATTGCCAAGGCATCTTTTAGATTAAGAGCGATTCTCTTAGGATACAATTCCCCAAAAACGATAGAAATATAAGTCAAAAATGCTAAAGATAGAAAACTTGCAATAGCATAAGCTGTTTCGCCATTTCCAAGCCAAGATGCAATTTCTCGTCCCAGAGTTTCTGCCAAACTTGCCCCTGACAAGATTGTAATCAAGGTTATTCCTACTTGAATAGTCGATAAAAAGTGGTTAGGATTTTCTAGTACCTTCAGCAGACGGATATAGCGTCTATCTCCTTCTTCTGCCTTTTGTTCAACACGCGCACGGTTTAGTGACACCATGGCCATTTCTGTGGCTGAGAAAAAGGCATTTAATACCGTCAAGATAAACAATAAAACAAATTGTAGCAACAAATTCTGACTACTTGGGTCTTCCATAGTTCTTCTCCTAAAATAGTATCTTACCTTCTATTATATCACAAAATTTAGTCCAGTACATATTATTTTTTCTCAGTGTCTATTCTAGTCCTACTTAAATTGTCAAAAAAACTCCCACATCCACAAGTGACATAGGAGTTAATCTTATCTTTTACTGAGTGACCGTTACTTCTCCAGTTCGGTAATCCAGTTGTAGCCCCTTTTGAACATTGGGAACTAGGACATTAAATTCCAATTCTCCGTCTGAAGACTTGGCTTCAATCTGTGAAGCCGAAGGAACTAAATCCTCGTTTGAAGCATAATAAAGGGTTACACGGTAACGGACACGCTTGTTTTTATCCAAGGCCTTGCGTACCATGCTTTCATAGTAGTTTTGCCCGGTCGAATCCTCGGCCTGCGCCTGGTTTGCCCATGCCGTCTGAACAGCAATGTTTTTAGGATTGCTTGTTGAGGCGTCAAAACCATCCAAACCGCCGATTAAGGCATAGCCTAACAAGTGACCTCTATCGACCGCATGGGTATAAGATCCCTTTAGATTCTTAACCTGATGCCAGCCTGGAGGAGTCCATGAAGTCGAACCATTCCCAGTTTCTTCACGATTTTTATACTGGCGAGTAGCCTTAGACAAGAGGGCATTTGCTACAGTTGGCACGGTTTCCTTGCCCACTGCCTTTGTTTTATTATCAGCGTAGGGTTTACTTGAAACCTTGGCATCTAGGTTTGTTTGATTACCATTGACAATAAAAGCACCTGAGCCATTCCACTCAAGACTCCCTTTTATTTGACTCTTGACTGCATCTGTTAAGACACTTTCTGCCAATTCTTGACTAGGAGCTTCAGACGCTTGTTTTTTCTGACTCACCTTAGTTTTAGGAGTATTAGCTGTCGACTGCATCTGCTTGATATAATAGCTACCGGCAGATAAAAGCAATAACACTAGCAGTCCGATTAGTGTCTGTCTTGTTTTTTTGTTCATATTTCTCCTTATCTCTAGAAAAAGGCTGGTCTACCAGCCTAATTTCCTGTAAATTTATGAATCAATTCCTGCCATTTTGCTGGAGACAGGATAGCCCATGGATCTTGACCCTTGCCCAAGATTCCATAACCGACCATTAAACCGATTCCTAGGGCTAAAGCACCTAAAATCAGTACCAGAATAACTAAAAGTAAACGCTTGGCTACGTAGCCTGATTTCTTATTCATCTTCATCACTTGCCTCAATCCGCTGAATCTTAGCACCCAGCTGCGCCAACTTCTCATGAAAACGGTAGTAACCTCTATCCAAGTGGACCAACTTACCGACCACGGTTTCTCCCTGTGCTACCAAACCTGTCAAAATCAAGGCTGCGCTGGCACGAAGGTCAGTTGAAAGAACTTCTGCTCCCTGCAAAGGCTGTCCACCAACAATACGAGCTGTATCACGGATAATCTCAGAGTGCAAGCCCATGCGGCGCATTTCTTCTAAGTGTTGGAAACGATTTTCAAATACCGTCTCCACCATGGTTGATTCCCCTTTTGCAACGGTCATCAAGGCTGTAAATTGAGCCTGCATATCTGTTGGAAATCCTGGGTGGGGCAAAGTTTTCACATGGACAGCTTTTAGATTTTCTAGCTGAGAACGAACTCGAATTCCCTCAGTCTCCTCCGTCACTTTCACTCCCATTTCAAGCAATTTGGCAATCAAGGGACGGTTGTGCTCCCAAACAGCGTCTTTAATCAAGACATCACCACCAGTCATGGCAGCAGCTACCATAAAGGTTCCTGCTTCGATACGGTCTTGGACTACATTGTGAGTCGTACCATGAAGTTTCTCAACACCGGTAATGGTAATGGTCTCTGTACCAGCACCCTTAACCTTGGCTCCCATTTCATTGAGGAGAATGGCTAGGTCCACAATCTCAGGCTCACGCGCAGCATTTTCAATCACTGTCACCCCATCAGCTAGAGTCGCTGCCATCATCAGGTTCTGAGTAGCACCAACACTTGGGAAATCCATATAGATATGAGCTCCATGTAAGCGTTCAGCCTTGGCTTCGATATAACCAGCTGTCTGACTAATCTTAGCCCCCATAGCTTCTAGACCTTTCAAATGAAGATCAATAGGACGGCTACCAATCGTACAACCACCTGGCATGGATACCTTAGCATGACCTACACGGGCAAGAATTGGCCCCAAGACAACGATAGATGCACGCATCTTGCTGACATACTTGTAGGGAGCCTCCTCTGTGATATCGCCAGTCGCGTCCACCTCAACAAGATGGGCTTCTTCATCAAAATCCACCTTGGCATTCAAACCACGAACCACCTGATTCATAGTGAAAACATCTGACAAAATCGGAACATTCTGCAAGACGGTCTTTCCTTCACTTGCTAGAATAGTCGCTGCTAACAAGGGCAAGACTGCATTCTTTGCTCCTTCGATCGTAACACTTCCTACCAGACGATTATCGCCACCTTGAACCACAATTTTTTCCATACTGATTTCCTTTACATTTGATTTTATAATAATCCTCTAAGCGCTTCTTGCCACAACTGATATAGGCTGATAAAGAAAGAACTCATGATGTAGCCCATTACAATACTGAAAAAGGCTACTAGCAAACGAACTTTTCCTGTGTTGTCAGTTGTCACTTTTAAAACCTTTTCCCATCTAACAAGATCCTTTAAAAGGTAAAAACTCACATAAATAAAGAGCATGTGACTGCTTAGAGTGAATAATAATTGAACCATTTGACTATTATACCATCTTCTCTGTTTGTGCGCTAGTTTGGAAACTTCACTTAAAACTAGGGATTGTTTTTCAAGTAATCAATTGCATCTTGTAGGGTTTTAACAGGCACGATTTTCATATCCGTCTTGATTGTTTTGGCTGCTTCTAGGGCTGTTTGGTAGTTGTTTTTCGCATCAGGATGTGCTTTTTGTTCTTCTTCGCTAACAGGATTATCTGGGGCAAAGAAAATCGCAGCACCTTCTCTAGCCGAAGCAACAACTTTTTTATCAATACCTCCAATATCCCCCACATTCCCATCGCGGTCAATAGTTCCGGTACCGGCAACGATACGGCCATTACGAAGGCCAGGGTCAGCTATTTGGGTATAGATGGCCAGACTAAACATGAGACCAGCACTTGGTCCGCCGATACCAGCTGTTGAAAAGCGAATTGGGACATCACTGGTTACTTCTGTACGGTCAATCAAGCCAATTCCAATTCCATTTTTGCCATTTTCCAAGGTGATAATCTTACCTTCTGCGGACTTGGTTTGCCCATCCTCTTCATAGGTCACCTTGACAGAGTCCCCTAATTTTTGAGAATTGACGTAATCAATCAAATCTTTGGAACTGTCAAAGGTCTGATCATTGACTGCTGTGACCGTATCAGAGATGTTGAGAATCCCTTTAAAGGTTGAATTATCCGTCACCGTCAAAACATAAACCCCAAGATATTTGAGTTCGATATCTTTACCAGCTGTTTTTAGACCTTGATATTTGGCCATATTTTGCGATGTTTGCATGTAGAATTGATTAATTCGCATAAATTCAACATCAGAAGAACCACCTGTAGTCTCCTGAGCACTACGAATATCTGTAAAAGGCGTCAACCAAGCATAAATCATATGGGCTAAAGTAGCATGTTGGACACCAACCGTAACGAAGTGATAGGCACCAGCTTCCTTATCTTCTGTGTCATTTACTTTAAGGACTTGGCGAATATCTTCCGAACCACCTGGAACCTCTATATAGTAGGGCAAGGGCACTACAAATGCCAAGAAAGTCGCTATCAAGGCCGCAATGACGTATAAGGGCCATCTAATCTTTTTTTTCATTTCTTATTTCCTCCAAAATACTATCAGGAACATAGCAGGCAATATCCTGACCGAACTTCAAAAGCTCTCGAACACCGGATGAACTGATATAGAGATGTTCCGGTCGGCTATGCAAATATATGGTCTCTATATCAGAAGACAGCTGATGGTTGTAGTAATCAAAACTAGCTTCATATTGCAAATCCGCCGCATTTCTCAAGCCCCGCACTAGGCAAGTAGCCCCCAATCTTTTTGCGACATCAACCACCAATTCATCATGAGAAGACACGACTACAACATTTTCCAAATGCCCCAAAGCCTTTTCCAGCCCCCGTTTACGATTTTCGATAGGGAGAAATCCTTGTTTGTGAGGATTAAAAAAAATACCTACATAGAGCTTATCAAAGAGTTTGCTAGCCCGTTCAATCATATCCAGATGCCCATTTGTCATCGGATCAAATGAGCCTGTGAATAAGCCAATCTTATCTGACATAGACTGTCACCTTACTAATTCCATAAATTTTTTCCTTCCAGATGCCCAAGCAGGCAATTTCTTCTGGAAGTTCCACGGCTTTATCCGTCTCACACACGACCATGACGTCTTCAGAAAAAAGCGCTCTCTCAGCCATTTTTTCAATATCTGCTACGATTTGTTCCTTGGCATAAGGAGGGTCTAAGAAAATAAGGTCGAATTCTCCAGATACCTGCTCCAAGGCTCGTTCCGCCTCCATCTTGAGGAGTTGAAATTTTCCAACTTCTTTGGTCATCTGAATATTTTCAGCCACGATAGTCTGAGCCTTACGGTCTCGCTCCACCAAAACAGCGCTGGACATGCCACGTGAGACTGCCTCGATAGATAAACCACCACTACCTGCATAAAGGTCCAAGACTCGCCCCCCTTCAAAGTAGGGACCAATCATGTTGAAAATGGCTCCCCTAACCTTATCCGAAGTGGGCCTTGTCGTCTTTCCTTCTAGCGTCTTGAGGGGGCGTCCCCCATAGATTCCTGATACGATTTTCATACCGTTTATTATACCAAATTATGGGCGAAAAGAGAAAGAAAACCGAACCTTGCGGTTCGATTCTCTACAAAATATTTTCGTAAGTATCGCGGACTTCTTGAGGCCAAACACTTGTTTGCACTTCTCCGATATGTTTCTTGCGAAGTAAGAACATGGCCATACGAGATTGTCCAATTCCCCCACCGATTGTCAATGGGAATAGGCCATTCAACAAAGCCTTGTGCCATTCCAATTCCAAACGGTCTTCATCACCGGTGATTTCTACCTGACGGCGAAGGGTTTCTTCATCTACACGAATCCCCATAGAAGACAACTCAAAGGCTCCACCTAGAGACTCATTCCAAACAAGAATATCGCCGTTAAGACCTTTGTAGCCATTTTCAGACTCACTTGTCCAGTCATCGTAGTCTGGTGCACGTCCATCGTGCGGTTTGCCGTCTGGCAATTCGCCACCGATACCAATCAAGAAAACTGCACCGAATTCTTTACAGATAGCATTTTCACGCTCTTTTGGTGTCAAGTCTGGGTAGCGTTCTACCAACTCTTCTGTGTGGATGAAAGTGATTTGTTTTGGCAAGATAGACTCGATATCATAGCGAGCTTCAACAGCTAGTTCTGTCAAACGAATGGCCTTGTAAATCTTCTCAACAGTTTCTTTTAGGTAAGCAATGTTGCGTTGTCCATTTGGAATGACCTTTTCCCAGTCCCACTGATCCACAAAGACAGAGTGGGTTGCATCCAGCGAATCTTCGTCTGGACGAAGAGCCTTCATGTGGACAAATAGGCCTTCTCCCTCACCGAAACCAAAACGAGCCAAGGTATGGCGTTTCCATTTGGCAAGTGAATGCACCACTTCATAGGTTTCATCAGGAATCTGCAAAACCTTGACAGATACTGGATTTTCCACACCAGACAGGTTATCCTGCATCCCGTCACCGACCTTGCTCAAGATAGGACCTTGAACTTCGACAACTTCTAGCTTATCTTTCAAATACTGGGTAAAAGTGTTTTTGACAAAAGAAATTTCTTCTTGTTGATGGATAAAACTTTTCTTCATAGGCTACTCCTCAAAAATTAATTAAAAGCATTATACACCTATTTCCAAGAAAAGAAAAGAGAAAATTTAAAAAAATCAGTGCTCCTTGGAGCACTGATGTCATGAACCCTCTAGTCATTGCGACCAAAGATACGTAAAATACTTAGGAAAAGATTGATAAAATCAAGATAAATACTGAGAGCCATTGACACAACCCAGCCTGTCGCTACACGACCTTGTGATTGTTCATAGGCAAGGCGAATCCTTTGGTTGTCCCAAGCAATCAGCACTGAGAAGACCAAAACCATGGCTACGCTAATCATATAATCAAAGAAACCGCTAGCCAAGAAAATATTGACTACCATGGCAATAATCAAACCGATAAGAGCCGCCATCATCGCTCGACCAATCCCACTCAAGTCTTTCTTAGTGAACATACCAACTGCCGCCATGACAAAGAAGAGAAGGGCGCTCGATACAAAGGCAGATAAAACTGTACCCGGAGTATAGAAGGCCACCACAAAACTGAGGGTAAAGCCGTTTAAAACAGAGTAAAGTAAAAATACTGGAAGAGCAGCTGTACTATTCTTTAAGGCCATGTTACTAGCAACGAAAACCAAGGCCAACTCTGCAAAGGTTGCAATGGTCAACCAGAGACGTCCCTGCATCAAAAAGTAAACCAACTGAGACTGAAAGACCGTCAACATGAGGCCAGATACCAAGGCGGATAGTCCGATTCCTAGCCCAACAAAGGCATAAACCTTAGCGTAAAATTGATTGAGACCAGTACGGTCTTGTATAATAGTATGATTCATCCTTGTCTCCTTTTCTATGAATATCTTTCCTTGATTATAACAAAGAAAGTTAAAATTAACTTAAATGAAAAATCAAAATACCTGCTGCAACGGCAACATTCAAACTCTCCGCCTGTCCCTTCATGCTAATATGGACCAATTGATCTGCACTTTCAGCCATGAGGGGACTAATTCCTTGACCCTCATTTCCCATAACCAAGATAAATTGATCTAAACGAGGCAAGTCACGATAATCTTTAGAATCCTTGGAAAGGGTGGTTGCCAGCACAGGGATACCTGCCTTTTTAGCTTCCTCGAGAAGCGCTTGGCTCGACATCCGATAAATGGGGAGATGAAAATGACTGCCTTGCATGGAACGTAAGGTCTTGAGACTGTAGATATCTGCCGATTTATCTGAAACAATCACTCCTGTAAAACCTGCTGCATCCGCAGTCCGAATAATGGTTCCTACATTACCAGGATCTTGCACATCTTCCAAAAATAAGAACTTGCCCTGACTAAAGTCAGCTTCCTCTACTTCTTCTTTTTGAACCACGGCAACAATTCCCTGTGGAGTCTGAGAATCCGCCAAATCTAGCAAAATATCCTCTGAAACCCAGACAGTTTGTGGAAAAGCAGCTAACTGTTCTTGATAACTTTCTAGGGCAAAGATTTTCTCAATCGTCACTCCAGCTTGGACAGCTTCTTCAAACAAGTGCCAGCCTTCAATCAAATAGGCAGACTTGCGGTATTTTTTTTGGTGTAATTTCTTGGCATTTTTTACCACAGAATTGGCTTTTGAGGTTATAATAGTCATAGAAATATTATAACACAATCAAAGGGGATTGATATGCAAAAGGTTAGAATGATTGTCCAAGGCAGGGTTCAGGGAGTCGGCTTTCGTTGGGGTGTTTACAGCTTAGCACTTGAAATCGGTGGCATCACAGGCCGAGTATGGAATAACGACGATGGCACAGTAGAAATCTTAGCCCAAGCAGACTCATCTGCTATCATGGCGAAATTTATCCAAGAAATACGAAAAGGACCGACACCTTTTTCAAAAGTCAGCTGCTTAGATGTCCAACTGAGCAACTTTCCTCCTTACCCTGACTTTAAAATCGCAAATTAGGTCTCTAGAACTATTGTATATTTTGTAAAAAAACAGTAGAATAGAAAGGTATTATTTTTAAAAGAAGGATGAACAAATTGAAAGCTATTAAACGTTTTTCACTCTCGGCTATGGGAGTGGCTATGTTGCTTGTCTTGACTGGCTGTGTCAATGTCGATAAAGCCACAGGCCAACCAACAGGATTTATTTGGAATACTATCGGAGCCCCAATGGCTGAAGCTATCAAGTACTTTGCCAATGACAAGGGACTTGGTTTTGGGGTTGGTATCATCATCGTAACCATTATCGTGCGCTTGATTATCTTGCCACTTGGTATCTACCAATCATGGAAGGCAACGCTTCACTCTGAAAAGATGAACGCTCTCAAGCACGTCCTTGAGCCACACCAAACACGTCTCAAAGAAGCAACTACTCAAGAAGAAAAACTAGAAGCCCAACAAGCTCTCTTTGCAGCTCAAAAAGAGCACGGCATCAGCATGTTTGGTGGTGTAGGATGTTTCCCTATACTCCTTCAAATGCCTTTCTTCTCTGCAATCTACTTTGCTGCCCAACATACTGAAGGGGTTGCTCAAGCAAGCTACCTAGGCATTCCTCTAGGTTCTCCAAGTATGATTTTAGTTGCCTGCGCTGGTGTCCTTTACTATCTTCAATCGCTCCTCTCACTTCACGGAGTAGAAGATGAAATGCAAAGAGAACAAATCAAGAAAATGATTTACATGAGCCCACTCATGATTGTCGTCTTCTCCCTATTCTCACCAGCTAGTGTCACACTTTACTGGGTTGTCGGTGGTTTCATGATGATCCTCCAACAGTTTATCGTCAACTATATCGTTCGTCCAAAACTCCGCAAAAAAGTCCGTGAAGAACTGGCGAAGAACCCACCAAAAGCAAGTGCTTTCTCAACATCAAACGGACGAAAAGACGTTACCCCTGAACAACCAACTGCTATCACAAGCAAGAAAAAACACAAAAATCGCAACGCTGGAAAACAACGTTCGAGATAAGAAGAAAAAGGCTTAGCTGGTTTGCTAAGTCTTTTTTGTAACTCAAAAGCCCGATGTTTCCATCAGGCTTCTTTTTTATCCATGCACACGTTTCATATAGTCTTGATAACTTTCGGTATCCATGAGTTTTTTAGCATTTTTCACGCGATCTGCTGTTGGTGGTTTGACCCCTTCGAGGGAATATGGAATTCCCAGTTCACGCCACTTGAACTCACCCATGGTGTGATAAGGCAGGATTTCAAACTTATCAACATTTTTGAGGGTCTTGACGAACTTACCAAGTTCAATCAAGTCATCATCTCTATCTGTCAAACCTGGAACTAGCACGTGGCGAATCCAGACAGGTTTTCCAATATCTGATAGATACTGGGCACAGGCCAAGATGTTTTTATTGGTTTGGCTAGTGACAATCTTGTGCTGTTCTTCGTTGATTTCCTTGATATCCAAGAGAACCAAGTCAGTGACAGCCATGAGTTTGTCAAACTTTTCAAGGTAACGTGGTTTATTACGGAAAGGAAGGGCACAGGTGTCCAAAGTACAGTGGATTCCTTGTTCTTTAGCCTTGGTGAAGAGGGCAATCAAGAAATCAATCTGCAAGAGGGCTTCTCCTCCACTGACTGTAATTCCACCCTTGTTTCCCCAGAAACCGCGGTAGCGCAAGGCCTCTGTCAAGACATCATCTACCGTCCGTTCACGTGATTTATTGGACTCCATAGCCCAAGTATCCGGGTTATGGCAATACTGGCAACGCATGTGACAGCCCTGCAAAAAGACAATAAAGCGAATACCAGGCCCATCTACCGAACCAAAGCTTTCTGTCGAATGCACCATTCCTGTCACTTGTCCATAATCAATTGTTTCTTCAGACATATCGTTACCTTCCTTGAAAACGTTTTATAGTTTTATTATATCACGACTTGAAGGAAAAACAAGATTTTTGCCTATTTTTTAGAAAGCAATCTGTTTTTCAATTTCATTTTCAATCTATTCTCAGATTATTCTTCAAAATCAAAGCCATACAAGGTTGCAAAATAGTCCTCAGGGCGCTCTGCACGGCGGATTTGGCGGGCTTTACCTTCTTCGGTATAGAGGATTTCCGCGGAACGAAGTTTGGCATTGTACTGGTAGCCCATTGAAAATCCGTGAGCACCTGTATCATGAATTACCAGCAAATCACCGATTTCTGTATGAGGTAGTTCGCGATTCACTGCAAATTTATCATTGTTTTCACAGAGTGAACCAACCACATCTACCACTTCAGCTGGTCCTTCTGGATGTGTCAGATTGGTAATATGGTGGTAGGCTCCGTACATGGCTGGACGCATGAGGTTAACTGCTGATGCATCCACACCTAGATAGGTACGGTAAGTTTTCTTCTTATGAGTGACTCTTGTGACGAGAGCACCGTGAGGGGCTAACATAAAGCGACCCAATTCTGTGAAAATATTGACCTCACCAAGACCAGCTGGCGTAAGAACTTCTTCATACACCTTGCGAACTTCCTCACCAATCAAGGCGATATCATTTGGCTCCTGGTCAGGACGATAGTTAACACCAATACCACCAGAAAGATTGATAAAGTCTAGTGAAATTCCCAACTTTTCCTTGATTTCAACGGCCAATTCAAAAAGCTGACGCGCCAACTCTGGATAATAGAGATGGGTCACCGTATTGGATGCTAGGAAGGAGTGAATTCCAAAGGTCTTGGCTCCTTTTTCCTTCAAGATAGCAAAAGCTTCAAAAAGCTGGTCCTTGGTCATGCCAAACTTGGCTTCTCCAGGATTGTCCATAATGTCTGTCCCCAGTTCAAAAACACCGCCAGGATTGTAACGACATGAGATGATTTCTGGAATGCCTGCCGCTCGCTCTAAATGTTCAATATCTTCAAAAGCATCCAAGTTAATGGTCGCACCCAATTTACGCGCATAAGCATATTCCTTGTCTGGCGTATTGTTAGAAGAGAACATAATCTCAGAACCCGGAAAGTCCAGTTTATGGCTCATTAAGAGCTCTACATAACTAGAGCAGTCCACACCGCAACCTTCCTCTTGAAGGATTTTCAAGATAGCTGGTGTTGGGGTAGCCTTAACTGCAAAATATTCCTTAAAACCCTTGTTCCAAGAAAATGCTTGGTTGACAGCTCTTGCCTTCTCACGAATCCCCTTCTCATCATACAAGTGAAAGGGAGTTGGGAACTCAGCAACAATCGCTTCTAAGTCTTCTCTATTGATAAATGGTGTTTTCATAAGCTTCCTTCTATTCTATTTGCAAAGAAAGGCTGGGACAATCGTTCCAACCTTTAGTTCTATCTCTTATTTATCTTCGTCAAAGATATTGCCAACCTCAACATCGATGGCTTGGTTCTTAACATCAATATTGGTTACTTTCAAGAGTGACTTGTAGTCAAATTGCTTTTCACGTTCTTCTTGGGCATTGTCCGCAAAGACGGCTACACCAGCTAGTTCAGAATCGAACTCACGCAAGAGACTAATCATCCCGTTGATCGTTCCTCCGCCTTTCAAGAAGTCATCCACAATCAAGACACGGCTGCCTGCCTTTAGACTGCGTTTTGAAAGGAACATTTTCTCAATGCGGTCTCCACTTGAACCTGATACATAGTTGACGCTGACAGTTGAACCTTCGGTAATTTTCAAGTCACGGCGCACAATGACAAAAGGAACATTGAGGACATTGGCAACTGCATTTGCAAGTGGCACACCCTTTGTCGCTACTGTCATAACCGCGTCAATTTTTTGGTCCATAAAGCTCTTGGCAATAATGCGTCCAATATTTTTCAAGATAGCTGGTGTGCTAAGCAAATCAGACAGGTAGATGTAGCCACCTGGCAAGATACGGTCACTTTCTGACAACTTGGCACGCAAGTCCTCAACCATTTCCTTAGCATCATGGTTTGAGATTGATGGTGTGAAGATGACACCTCCACCAGCCCCAGTTACTGTCTGGATGTGGCCGATTTCGATTTCCTCAAAGGCGCGTTTGATAATCACGATATCTTCTGAGATGGATGATTTAGCAGATTCATACTTTTCAGCAAAAGTATTAAGACTAGTTAGTTTATAAGGATTATTAATCAAATAGTTGGAAATGACAACCATCCGATCACTTCTTCTTAATTTCATTTCTATTTCCCATTCTATTTTTCTTCAAAAAATCAAAAAGCAAACTAGAAAACTGGTCGCTGGTGATTCAAAACACTGTTTTGAGATTGTCGATAGAACTGACAAAGTCTGTAATATACCTACATATATACATACGACAAGGCGATGCTACCCTAGTTTGAAGAGATTTTCGAAGAGTATTAATTTTTTTCTTTTACTTATTATACCATATTCACATAAAAAAACGAACATTCTTATCCTAAAAAATGCTCATTTTTCTTAAATTATTAATCTAAATCTGGTTTATAGAAGGAACGATTGTCCATAGCGAAGATTTTATTGGTCATCTCTCCCTTATCCACCAAAGCCAGAGCTGTTGACATCATCATCATGCTAGCATCCAGATTGTCAATCATATGGATAATCTCTGCCTCCATGATACGTGGACGAACCGGACTTCCGTACTCTAATAAACCGTGGTGGCTGAGGATAACGTGGCGGAGCAGAACGACTTCTTCCTTGGTGTCATCGATACCGAGCTCCATAACCGTCTTGGTAATTTCACTATCAATTAGTGCGATATGCCCAAGGAGATTGCCTCGCACTGTATACTCAGTCTGGTCTGGTCCCGTCAACTCAATGACCTTAGCCAAGTCATGTAGCATAATCCCTGCATAGAGCAGGCTCTTATTGAGCTGAGGATAAACCTCGCTAATGGCATCTGCCAAACGCACCATAGTCGCCGTATGATAGGCCAAACCCGTTTCAAAGGCATGGTGGTTGGTCTTGGCAGCTGGATAAGAATAGAATTCCTTATCGTACTTAGTGTAGAGATTTCGGACAATTCGTTGCCAAACAGGATTCTCGATTTTGAAAACCATCTGAATCATATACTCTCGAATTTCCTTGACATCAACTGGTGACTTGACCTTGAAATCAGCTGGATCATTTGGTTCACCGGGTTGAGGCAAGCGCAAGGTAATTTGATTGACCTGAGGGGTGTTATTATAAACTTCTCGGCGCCCTTTCATGTGGACAACCTTACCTGCAGTAAAGGCCTCAACGTTATGTGGTTGGGCATCCCAGAGTTTCCCTTCAATCTCGCCACTATCATCTTGGAAGGTAAAAGCTAGGTAATTTTTCCCAGCTCGTGTCTGTCTCAAATCAGCTGATTTGATTAGGTAAAAGCCTTCAAACAGCTCATCTTTTTTCATGTGACTAATCTTCATATTCTTCCTCATCTTCTTGGAAATGGAGTAGATCAAGCGCAGGCTCACCTTCTGATAACTCAATGTGACGGAGCGTTCGCTCGATAGCTGTAGTGCGACGGTTTAATAATTCATCAATATTGCCAGAGGCATGTTGGAGGTGTTTTTGTGCCTTGACCAGAATGCCACCAAACTTGCCAAACTCGGTCTTGACACTGGCAAGTGTCTTGCTGATATGGTCGGCACTCTTTTGGATATTGAGGGTCTTGAAACCAACCGATAGGGAATTGAGCAGAGCTGACAGGGTGCTTGGACCTGCGACAATAATCTGCTCCTCCCGTCTCAAATCATCAAAGAAGACCGGATTGCGGACGATTTCTGAGTAGAGACCTTCTGTCGGAACAAACAAGACTCCAAAATTGGTCGTCCGAGGCGGTGCTATGTACTTGCTCTTGATATCCTTGGCAAAGCGCTTGACACTTGCTAGAAGTGACTTACGGCAGCGTTCGATTTCATCCTTGTCACCTGCTTCATAGGCTTCTTCCAAGCGGTAATAATCCGCCAGTGGAAACTTGGAGTCAATCGGTAGGTAGACATATTCCTGGTCACCTTGCCCAGGTAGCTTAATGGCGTACTCCACTCGTTCACTGGAGTTTTCAACCGTTGCATATTCTCGTTCATACTGGGCAGGGGTCATGATGTCTTCTATGATTTGCCCCAGTTGTAATTCTCCCAGAATCCCTCGCGTCTTGGTTCCAGAGAGAACCTTGTTGAGGGCTCCGACATCGCGGGCAACAGTCTGCATTTCTCCAAGGCCACGATTGACAGACTCCAGTTGTTTGGAAACTGTCTCAAAGGAGGCTTGTAAACGCGTCTGCAAGGTCTTTTCTAGTTTTTCCTCGACTGTCTGGCGCATTTGTTCCAAACGTTGCTCATTTGATTCCTGCAAGGCTTGAAGGCGTTGGTCGGTCTTATCTCTAGTTTGCAAGAGGTTATCTGTCATTTCTTGACGGACTTGAGTCAGCCCTTGGTGCAATTCTATTCGCACTTCCTGCAAACGGTCACTGACAGCCACTTCCAAATCTTTTTGATCTAACTGGCTGGCTTGTCTGGCTTGTTCAAAGCGGTAATCCAACTGGTCTGACAGATGATCTGCCTGATCCTCCAAGCTCTTCCTTAAATGTTTTTCCTGCTTATCCTGCCTTTGCCAAATCAGAAAGAGTCCAGCTAGGTTGGCAATTAATAATAGAACAAGTAAACTTTCCATCCTACCTCCTGTCCTTACTATGCAGGACAACCACATAGCCATCTGGGCAAGTCACCGAAACTTCCCTATCTATATATTCGTTAGAAGCGTACACTTTTTTAAAGAAAAAATTTTCCTCTGTCAACTCATACTTGGCACCAAGAATGGTCAACTGGCTATCCCGAACTGGCATAAAGGCTAGGTAGTCATAGTCTGAACGCAGTTCAAGCTGACTAGTCCCTTCTGGACAATAGGCAATCAAATTTTGCCCATCCTCAATCGCTATCTGACGCATAAAGGGTGCCAACTTGGGATTGCTAGGCAAAAAGACATTGGCCAACATATGGTCAATACGACCACCAAGAGCCCCGAAAACAGTGACCTGAGCCTGAGGATTTTGCTCAAAGAGGGTTAAGAGAGCCAATTCCAAATCTGTATCATCTTTTTCCGGTTGGGCTTGGACAAAATGCTGAGCTCGTTTTTGAATCACCTGTCGCTCTTCTGCAGTTACAGAATCAAAATCTCCAACTGCTAGAGCGAGAGGCAGATTTTCTTCCAAGACCCAGAGCGAGCCTCGATCCACACCGACAAAGCAATCAAAATCCGTCCGGTAATGACCTCGGTCTCCGCCTGCGAAAACGGCAACCTTAGTCCAGTTGTTTTCTGAGAGTTTGTACTCGCTCATTGACATCTCCCTTAAATACATAGGAACCTGCTACAAAAACGGTCGCACCAGCTTCTTTAGCCTGAGCAATGGTCTGATCATCAATCCCGCCATCGACTTCGATTTCAAAGTTCAAGCCTTTTTCCTCACGAAGGCCAACCAACTCACGAACCTTATCCATGGTTTCAGGTAGAAAAGCTTGCCCACCGAAGCCAGGGTTCACTGTCATGACTAAGACTTGGTCAACTAGGTGCAGCACGTGCTTAATGGCTTCAACAGGCGTACCAGGATTGATAACGACCGAAGGTTTAACGCCGAGCGAACGAATCTTTTGGAGAGCACCATGAATATGAGGCGTTGCTTCTACATGGATGCTGATGATATCTGCCCCTGCACGCGCAAAGTCTTCTAAATGATGCTCTGGATTAGCTACCATCAAGTGGCAGTCAAAGACCATCTTACTATGTGGTCGAAGAGCTTCGACCACACCTGCACCAAAACTAATTTGTGGTACAAAATGACCATCCATGATATCGATATGGGCATACTCTGCCCCAGTTGCTTCTAGGCGTTTGATTTCACGTTCAAAGTTGGCATAATCTGCTGCCAGAATTGACGGAGCAATCTTGTATTGAGACATAGGTTTCTCCTTATTTTGGAATTTTTTTGCTGACTTTTTTATAGGTTTCTCTGCGATTTTCAATTTCGCTGAGGAATTGCAGGTAGTTGTCAAAACGGAAGGTTGCAATGGTCCCCTCTTCAACAGCTGGCTTGACAGCACACGATGGCTCATGGGTATGGGTACAAGTACGAAACTTACAATCTTGGCTGACACTAGCAATCTCTGGAAAAGCCTGATTGAGGTCTTCAGCCGTTGATACTTCATAATCCAGCGATGAGAATCCTGGCGTGTCTGCAATTTTACCCCCATTGAGGTTGTAAAAACTAACAGCTCGAGTGGTATGACGACCGCGACCTAGACTGTCTGAGATTTCTCCTGTTTCGAGATTGAGGTCCGGTGCGATTTTATTGAGAAGGGTTGATTTCCCAACACCTGTCTGCCCCATAAAGACCGTCACTTTTCCTGTTAACAAAGGCAAAAGTTCTTCTTTACTGGTCACAAAGTCATAGCCAATAGCACCATAGGTCTGCTGGTAAAAATCCAGTTCTGACCGATCTTCCAACAAATCCATCTTGGAAATATAGATGATAGGGTGGATACCCTTGTGCTCCAGAAGAACCAAGAAACGATCCAGCAAGTTGCTGTTAAAATCAGGTTCCTTGACGGACATGATTACCACAGCTTGGTCAATATTGACAATAGGCGGACGAACCAGACTGTTTTTCCGTTCGTGAATTTTGAGGATATAACCTTCTGAATTTTCCTCGGCAGAGAAATCTACCCAATCCCCAACATAGGGCGTATGACCTTTTTTACGGAAATTCCCACGCGCCCGTGTTTGATAAACCTGACCATCACTCTCCACATAGTAAAATCCAGCCAATGCTTTAATGATTTGTCCCTGCATCTTAGAGTCCTTGCCCTTTAAGTGCGTCTGCTAGACTGGCAAATTCTGCCAAGCTGAGGGCTTCCCCACGCACACTTGGTGACAAGCCCGCTTGATCCAAGGCCTTGGTCAATTTATCCTTGACTTCTTCAGTCTTGCCAAAGTAGCCTGTCAAATTGTTCCACAAGGTCTTACGGCGATGGGTAAAACTAGCCTTGGAAACCTTAAAGAAGAAGTTCTCATCTTCTACTGCTACGGCTGGCTCTGGACGGCGCACCATTTTCAAAATGGCTGAGTCCACATTTGGCGCTGGCACAAAGACCGTACGAGGCACGATAAAGGCAACCTTGGCAGTCATGTAATACTGAACCGCAATCGACAAGCTACCGTAAGCCTTTGTATTAGGCTGGGCCGAGATACGGTCCGCCACTTCTTTTTGCATCATGACCACAAACTCACTAAAAGGAATCCCACTCTCGATCAAGTGCATGAGAATAGGCGTTGTGATGTAGTAAGGCAAGTTAGCTACTACCTTGATTGGCAGGTCAGGATTTTTAAAATTCTGGATATGTTGCGCCAAATCAACTTTGAGAATGTCCTCGTTGACCACGGTCACATTATCAAAATCACGCAGGGTATCTGCCAAAATCGGTACCAAACGGTGGTCGATCTCAAAGGCCATGACTTGAGCTGCATGCTCAGCTAGAAACTCCGTCAAGGCACCAATACCTGGCCCAATTTCGATAACATTGACCTGGTCATCAATTTCAGCTGTATCCACGATTTTTTGAAGGATATTGGTATCCGTCAAGAAATTTTGCCCGAAGGACTTTTTAAAGGTAAAACCGTGACGCTCCAGCACTGCCTTGGTCACGCTATAATCTGCAATTCTCATCTATTCTCTTTTCTATTATCTGTTACTACTATTGTAACACATTCCCCTTACATTTGGGGGCTGCTTAGCTGTTCTCATAAGATTTCATAGCTTCTTCCACTTCTGCCAAGGTGACCCCAAATAACTCTAGGCGTTTGAGGAGTTGCTTGCCGTTGGAATAGCCGATTCGGAGAGCCTCTCCTAAATATTCTCGTCGCTTACGGCTATCTGCTCCGGCTAGAAAACCAAGGCGGATCAAGTCGCTACGACTGATGTCAAACTGGCTCTCCTGTTCAAATTGTTCCGTCACCTGAGCTAGAGCCGTTCTCAGGTCTTCATAGCTGGCATGCTCAATTCCCAGAGACCTTCCCTTGGTCTTGGACTTGGGAACAGCTTCATCTCGTTTGAGGAAGGCATGCTGAACTGTTGGAATGGCCGTCATAATCATGCGCCGAATCCGTTCCCCATTAAAATCTGGGTCTGTAAAGACAATGACTCCATGGCGTTTGTGCAGGCGCTGAATCCGCTCTATATCCTGGTCATTGATGGCAGAACCTCTGGTCTCATAGGTTTCCACATCAAAATAACGCTTGAGATTGGCCGTATCATCGCGACCTTCAACCACGATGACTTGGGAAATTTTTTCTTTCATTATTTACTGTCCAATCCAAAAATGCGCTCTGCATTTGCAGTCGTTGCTGCCGCCAGCTCTTCTGTCGTCATACCACGCAAATCCGCGATAAAGTCTACTACATAGCGAGTGTAGGCTGTTTTGTTTTCGCGACCACGTTTAGGAACAGGAGCCAAGTAAGGCGCATCCGTCTCCACCAAAATCTTGTCCAAAGGAAGTTCTCTAGCCGCTTCTTGGATATCGGTTGCCTTCTTAAAACTCACCACTCCTGAGAAAGAAATGGTCATACCAAGCTCGACAAATTTCTCTGCCCACTCAAGAGTTCCAGAGAAAGAATGCATGATACCACCACGAGGACCAACGCCCTCACTCTTGATAATCTCATAGGTATCTTCCAGCGCATCACGGGTATGGACCACAAAAGGCAAATCTAAGTCCTTAGACAGCTGAATCTGACGGCTAAAAACCTGCTCCTGCACCTCTTTGGACGCTGTCATCCAATGGTAGTCCAAGCCAATCTCACCCAAGGCAACCACCTTGGGATGCTTGAGCTTATCAAGTAAGTAGGCTTCAATCTCCTCTGTGTAAGTCCCAGCTTCTGTAGGATGCCAACCAATAGTCGCATAAAGTTGGTCATACTCATCCACCAACTCCAAAGCACGCTCAATCGTCGGTTCATCAAAACCAACAATATTCATCTGCGTCACACCCATCTCAGCAGCCAAGGCAATTTCTTCCGCCTCACGACCTGCAAATTCTTCTACATTCAAGTGTGTATGTGTATCAAAAATCATCTCTTCTAACCTCGTTTTCTATCTTCTATTATACCAAAAAAGAGGAGGGGCACCCAATTTTTCGGTTTCCCTCCTCTCTTCCATAGAGAGCTATTCTGCTATCTTTTCTGGCTCGATATTGCCCATCTCCTGTCCCGCAAGTTAGAGACGAAAGAGATTGGCTATATTGATAGAACATCCCTATTCATCTAATACTCTTCGAAAATCAAATTCAAACCGTGTCAACGTCGCCTTGCCGTACTCAAGTACAGCCTACGGCTAGTTTCCTAGTTTGCTCTTTGATTTTCATTGAGTATAAAATATGTGATTATCTTGGGTTCTCACTTCTCTCACCCATCACTAGGATTGATGATTTCTCCAAATCCCCCTTATAATCTAACTTTAAGTAGAGAATATAACTTTCTAGCTGTCCTATTTTCTACGTCTAGCCTTTCTTCCTAGCAAAGCAAAACCACTGGTTGCCGCCACTAGGCCAAGACTAGCAAGTGCTGCACTTGATGCTGAACCTGTGTTAGGTAATTGTTTGCCAGCAGGTGATTGGTAGGTAACATCTTGCATTGTTCCTGCAGTTGCTTGTGGTGCACTTGTTGCCTGAGGAGCAGCATTAGGAGCCACTGGTTTCTTAGGAACTGTAACCATGGCAATGGCTTGCACTCCAATCGTTTCTGCTTCCTTCACATCTTCCACAGTTTTCGCATTTTCAATCTCTTTGAGAGCTGCTTGTTTTTCTGCTTCCACTCTTGCTAAAAGTTCTGCTTTTTCTTTATCAGAAAGCGGTGCACCATTGATTTCATCCTGCTTGTCCTTGGCAGCTTTTTCAATGACATTTTTAGCTGATTCTTTTGCATTTGCTAATTGCTTAGAAGCTTGTGATTGAGCTGGGATTTGTGAACCTGTGTGAGCTTGTCCGCCTGCATTGCTACCACCGCCTGCATTCGCATTAGCATCTGAGCTTCCAGTATTACCTCCGTTATCTCTACCTGGTGTTGATTCTGGAGTATATTCTGGTTTTTGTTCTTGAGTTACAGATTCACCTTTTGCAGATTGTTGAACTGTATCTTTTCCTAGAATTGTCACTACTGAACCATCTGGGAATGTGATTGTCGCTGTGCCATCTCCGGCTACATTGATTGTCGCTCCGTCTAATGCTGAACCATTTGCTTGTAAAATAGCAACCTTAACTTTTTCTTTTTCTTCATCTGTTAAATGAGTTATATCTTTTACATCTACTCTTTGAGCAGGCGCTTTAACAGTTGATTTTTCAACAGCTGGTTTAGTGCTATCTTGTGCTTTTGGATCTTGTGCTACCAATTGATTTCCTGGAATTGTAATAGCTGAACCATCTTTAAAGACGATTGTCGCTGTGCCATCTCCGGCTACTTCTACATTCACATCGCTTCCGAATCCATTTGCTTCTACTACAGCTTTTTTAACAGCTTCTTTTTCTGCATCTGTTAATCTTGTAGCCTCTGCTACTTTTGTAGGGTTAGCTGGGATGATTACTTTTGTCTTCTCTGCGATTGTTGGTTGCTCTTGTGTTGAAGTTTCCTCTTTTTGAACTACTAGACTTGTTCCTGGAATTGTATTTACTGAACCGTCTGAGTATGTCAATGTCGCTGTCCCATCTTTAGATACCTTAACATCTGTCGCCGCTGGGTTGGCTGCTTGTACTTTAGCTGTTACTGCAGCTTGTTCCTCAGGTGTTAAGCTATGAGCACTTCCAACTTCTGTAGTTGCTGGCACCACAGCTGGGTTTTGCGCAGCTTGTGTTGCAACTTCATTTTCAGTATCTTTGGCTACTACTAGACTTGTTCCTGGAATTGTGTTTACTGAACCGTCTGAGTATGTCAATGTCGCTGTTCCATCTTTAGATACCTTAACATCTGTCGCCGCTGGATTTGCTTCTTTAACCTTAGCTGCTACTGTATCTTGCTCCGCCTGTGTCAAGTTGTGAGTATTTTCAACAGGTACAAAGTTTCCTGGAACTTGCGCTGGGTTCTTCTCTGCATCTGTCTGAACTTTTGGAGTTTCTTGTTTACTTCCTTTTTCAACAAGTTTATCCCCTGTTATTGTATCTACAGATTTATCTGGATAGGTGATGACTACTGTTCCATCTGGTCTTACTTCTACCGTAGTTCCTGCTGGGAAGTTGTTCGCTTCTTCAACCGCTTTTTTAACCGTAGCTTGTTCTTCTGGTGTTAACTTAGTAGTGTTTCCTACTTGTGTTTTTCCTGGGATAACTGGCTCAGTTCTTGACGCGATTGTTCCTGTCTCTTTCTTAGCCGGCGTTACTAATTTATCTTTGGAAATTGTATCGCTTGAACCATCTTTATATGTGATAACAGCTGTTCCATCTGGTTTTACTTCTACTGTTGTTCCATCTGGGAATGTGTTCGCACCTTCGATGTTTTGACGAATTTGTTCTCTTTCTTCATCTGAAAGTTTTGCTGGATTTTCTACTTCCACTTTGTTTTCAGGAACTTTCGGTTCGAATTTAGATGCAATAGAGCCCTCTGGTTGAACTTCATTTATCTTATGAATACCAGCTTCTTTCGCCGCATTGATTTCATCGTTAGATTGACCTTTATTGATGTCTTCAATCGCTTTATCTTTGGCCTTATTGATTTCTTCAATAGCTTTTTGTTTCGCTTCGTCTGATAAATCTTTATTGTTCTTGATTTCGTCAATGCGTTTTTGAGCTTCTTCTAGTATCTCAGCTTTTGCTTTCGCTTTTTCTTCATCAAGGTTTGTTACATCTGGTTTCTTAACTTCTGTATCAGCTTTTGGATCATATTTTTCAATATTTTCTTTTGCTTGATCTGCAATTTGCTTAGCTGTTCCTGCTGATGATGCTTCGTCAATAGCTTTGTTAGCTTCATCTTTAGCTTTATTGATTGCTTCTTCAGCTTTTTGTTTTTGCTCTTCAGTTAAACCTGTATCCTTCTTGATTTCAGTGATTTTAGCTTTGGCAGCTTCTTCTACTTGTTTTTTAGCATCTTCTTTCGCCTTAGCAAGATCGTTATCTTTATCAGCTGTATCTAAGGAATCAACTACTTCAACCGGTACTTTTACAGTTACTTTGTTACCATCCGCTAGCGTTACTTCCACTTCTGCTTCTTTAGTTCCTGTTTCAGTTGTAGTTGGTTTAGAAATAACTTTCGCAGTTACCCCATCAGCTAGTGCTAATTGTTTTAGGATTTCTTCGTCAGTTAAGTCTTTACCTTTTTCTACAGTTACTTTTCCGGATACTAAAGCAGTTTGTAAATCTAACTCTGGCTTGAAGACATTTGTTGATTGACCTTTAGCAGTTTGTGGATTATAAACATCTGCGATTGCTTTTTTGCCTTCTTCTGTCGCTTTCGCTATTTCTTCAGATGTTTTGGCATTATTAATCTTTTCTTCTGCAGCTTTCTTAACTTCATCTACTTTGGCTTTCAAGTCTTCTTTTTCTTTATCAGTTAGAGTTGTATCTCCTCCGATTTCACCTTTTTCTGTGTTAGCTGCGTCTGTTAAGTCAGATTTTGCTTTTTCCTGATCAGTTGCTTTTCTTACAGGTACTTCGATTTCATCTTTTGATCCGTCACCATAAGTAACTTCTACTACAACTACTTTCTTACCTGCATTCGCTCCTGTTCCTTCCACAATTACTCCGTCATTTTTGACTTGTTTGTCTGCCGGTTGTGGTTGTCCTTCTGGTACTACTACAGCTTCTGTAATTGCTTTTTTATCTGCTTCCGCTACTTTTTTATCTGTAGCCGGATCGACACTTACTGGTACTTCTCCTGCTGTAACTGTTGGAGTTGATTTATCCGCATCTGTTTGGTGCACTGCATCGATTGCTTTCTTACCGTCTTCTGTTGCTTTTGCTACTTCTTCCGGTGTTCCAGCTTTATCGATATTTGCTTCTTGAGCTTTCTTAACTTTATCAACTTCTGCTTTCTTATCCGCTTTTTGTTGTTCTGTTAAGTCTTTATCTGATTCTATCTCTTCTTTTTCTTTGTTAGCTGCTTCTGTTAAGTCTGCTTTGGCTTTCTCTTTAGCTTTGTCTAACTCTGTTTGGTGCACTGCATCGATTGCTTTCTTACCTTCTTCTGTTGCTTTCGCTACTTCTTCCAGTGTTCCAGCTTTATCGATATTTGCTTCTTGAGCTTTCTTAACGTTATCAACTTCTGCTTTCTTATCCGCTTTTTGTTGTTCTGTTAAGTCTTTATCTGATTCTATCTCTTCTTTTTCTTTGTTAGCCGCTTCTGTTAAGTCTGCTTTGGCTTTCTCTTTTGCTTTGTCTAACTCTGTTTGGTGCACTGCATCGATTGCTTTCTTACCATCTTCTGTTGCTTTTGCTACTTCGTCAGTTGTTCCAGCTTTATCGATATTTGCTTCTTGTTCTTTCTTAACCTTATCTACTTCTGCTTTCTTATCTGCTTTTTGTTGATCTGTTAAGTTTTTGTCTGCTTCGATTTCTGCTTTTTCTTTGTTAGCCGCTTCTGTTAAGTCCGCTTTCGCTTTCTCTTTTGCTTTGTCTAATGCTTTTTCTGTTTCAGTTTTCGCTTCTACAGTCTTAGATGCTGGAAGTTCATTTTGTGATTTATCAGAATAAGTTACAATTACTTTCCCTGTATTGTCTACTGAAATTTGATCATCAGTTAAGTTTGCGTTTGCTTTCTTAACGGCTGCTTTAACTGCTGCTTTTTCATCTTCTGATAAATTAGCCACATCATTAACTTTTACTTTTTCTGGATCATTTAGTGGAGATTTTGCTGCTTCAGTTCCTTCTACTGGTACTTCTACTGTTTTTTCTACACCGTCTCGTGTTACTGTTACTGGTACGACTTTCTTACCATCTTTTTCAGCAATAGTTCCGTATTTTACTGTATCAGTATCTTTAAGTGCTTCTCCGTTTGCTGTTACTTTTTCTTTTACTTTCGCTTGATCTTCTGCTGTTAAGCTTTCTCCTGCTACTGGTACTTTTGAAATTTTAGCTGGTTTTGTTTCGTCTTTTACAGCTAATGTTAACTCTTCCGCTTTCTTAGTTACTTCTACATTGATTGTTTTTGATACACCATCACGTGTTACTATTACTGGTACAACTTTCTTACCATCTTTTTCTGTAATAGCTCCGTATTCTACAGTATAAGTATCATCTAACGCTTTACCGTTTGCTGTTACTTTAGCTTTTACTGCCTCTTTATCAGCAGCTTCAGATAATTCCGCTCCTACTGTAGGTTCTACAGAGATTTCCGCTGCTCCATCTTTCACTCCTAAAGTAAAGTCTTCTGCTTTACCAGATAGAGCTAAACGTGCTTGTTGTAATTTATCTAGAGCTTCATCCACTTCTGGTTGTGTAGCGTCTTGCTTAGCAAACACTTCTTGAGCTTTTGCTAAAGCATCATCGTAGGCTTTTTTCTTAGCGGCATCATTCTCTTTAGCATAAGCTGGTGATTTTTTAACAGCATCGTCTTTGTTTAAATCAATTTCTGCTTTTAAGGCATCTTTCGATACAGGTACAGCAACATCTTGCCCTGTTAACTCTTTAATTGCTTTTACTAGATTATTAATTAAAGTA
Source organism: bacterium (assembly GCA_905221545.1). GTDB lineage: Bacteria > Bacillota > Bacilli > Lactobacillales > Streptococcaceae > Streptococcus. The sequence goes on from CAJNDO010000008.1 coordinate 60,716, forward strand.
GCTACCTCTGATGCACCTACAGCGTTTTCTGGTTCAGCTGTATTTTTATCAGCTACTTTTGAAGCTGCGTCTTTTGCTTTATCAAAAGCAGTTTTCTTATCTTGAGGAACATTAGGATTAGTATATTTATCTGAAGCCTTTACTTTTTCAGCTTCTGCTACTAATTTTTGTAGAGAATCCATTTTAGAATCTAATCCTTGAGCAATAGAAACAATATTATCTACTTCACTCTCATCAGATGCATTGTCTACTTTTGCTTTCAATTCATCTTTTTGAGCTTTATTTAAATGTGGTAAATCCTCAATTGTTTGTTTTGCTTTTCCACGAGTAGCTTGCGCTTTAGCATCATTTAAGATAGTGTCTAATTGATCTTTTGATTTAGCTTGATCAATTTGTTTCTTATATTCCTCTTTTTCAGTTTCTGATAATCCTGGAATTTGATCAATTTGTTTCTTATATTCTTCTTTTAGTTTTTCAGCTTCTTCTTGAGCTTTTTGAGCTTCATTTTTAGATTTTTGCTTTTCAGCTTCTTCTAAAACTTTTTCTACCTCTGCTACAGTAGTTTTTCCATCAATCTGTGTTTTATATTCATCAGCTGTTGGATTTTTTAGAGAATCTTTAATTTGATCAATTTTTTCTTTTGTAGATTTTTTAGCATTTTCTAAGTTTTTATCATCTGCTTGCTGACCGATTTTATCAAGTAATTCTTTTGTATAATCGGCTGCTTTGTTTGCAGTTCCATCACCATTTGCTGGATCAGTAATTCCTTGATTGTCTACTTGTTTTCTTAATGCTTCTTTTTCAGCTTCTGTTAAATACTTAGCTGAGTTAATTTTATCCTTTACTTGACGTTTTTTAGCTTCAAGCGCTTTTTCATTTTCTGAATTTTTAGCAATTGCTGCATTAACAACATTATTTATATCATCTTGATTTGTTTTTCCAGTTAATTGATTTTTATAGTACTCTTTTTCTTTTGGTGATAAATACGTTAAATTATCAATAGCTTGTTTAGCTTTTTCAATAGCTTCAGCAGCACTGAATACTTTCGTAGGTTTTGCTTTAAATAAATCCGCTTTCGGAATAACTATTCCTGTTGGCATTGATCTTCTAACTACAGCAAATCCTTGTGTTCTGCGATCATATTCTAAATTAGTTCCAACAAAATCTTGAGAAGTTTTTGAAGTGTCACCTACCGCAGTAATAACATCATCGCCATCTTCATTCGGAGTTGTTGTCATTCCATTTATTTTAAAGAATTTTTGTCTTGCACTTTCAACATCGCTAGGCGTAATATTATTAATATTATCTACTGCATGTGGATTTTTTAAGTATTTATAATCTCCTACATTAGCTGGAGTTGTTTCAATATTATCGATTTGTGGTTTTTCATAAACAAGTGATGTTCCAGGGATAACGTCTTGTGTTCCATCTCCATAAATGATTGTTGCTGTTCCATCATCCGCAATACTAATACTACTATTCGCTGATGTAGTACCATCATCCTCTTGTTTAACATTTTCTATAAATTTATTATGTGAATGTTCAGGGATGGCATCACTCGTTGTATCTTGGTTTTTCTCCCAAATTTTATTCTTTAATTGTGTTTTTTCTTCTGCTGTTAATTTAGCTGTATCTACTACTCCAATACGTTCTGGTAATACAGGTTCAAATAATTCCTTATCTTGGTATAACACAGGAATTTCAGTTGTCACAACTTTAAAATGACGTAATTGTTGTAATGCACGTCCTACTTTAACCCCTGCACCAAAATCTAATGTTCTTCTACCATTTTTTAGCGTTGGATCTGCCACTTTATATTTGGCAGTAATAGTAACTCTGTCATTTCTTGCTAAATCCCAGTCAGAGTAAATACTCTTAGTGTTAGTTCGGAAACTCTCAAAGATACCTTGATCTGATGGACTATCAGAAATTTGTGTACCTATTCTGTGACTAAACATTCCTGCCATATCACCTCGGAATGTTTTTCCTGACTCTTGAGTAGTATCATTATAACGTTCCCATTTTGTATCATCTCCAAGCCCCATTGAATCTACTTGGTCTTTAGTTTGATAACGTGAACCTACTGAGTTTGTAAAAGAAACCCATGGAGCATCTGCACTCCAGCTTTTCATTACACGGTCAGTCGTACCAGTTTGTAAACGAATTTCTGAAGGTTCTTGGGCTCCAACTGGTGTAGTAAACCAATAATCTGGACGTGAACCACCATAGTTGGCAACATAATTCGAAGCTCCAAATCCACCATTGTATTTATACGTTACTGTTACATAAGGATTTGTCTTGCTGTAACTTGACCAATCAACATCTACTACAATTTCTTGATCAACGTTAATACGGTCATGTACAGCAATCGCATCTGCATCATAAGGAGACTCCCCCCTATTTGCATATAAAGTTACGACACCTTTATCATTTCGTGTTGTTACCATCGCAGCATCTGCTGTGTTGATACCACTCAACATCGTAAACTGCGCCCCAATCAAACATGACGCTGCTCCAAAGCTAAACTTTCTAATCGAAAATTTTTCCACACGCTGCCACATCTGCTTAGAGCGTTTCTGAGTTCTCTTGTACTTCATTCTTTGATCTCCATTTTTTATTTTTATTTCCTCTTATTCAAAAAATCAATAAACTATAATACCATTTTATTATAATATATCCACTTTAGGTAATAAGAATCTACGTACATTATAGCATGAAATCCCCCCCCCCGTCCACTTTTAGCCTAATTTTTACTTTAATTAAAATATATAGAAATTTACCCTATTTGCTATTTTTTATTTATAATGGCTTATACCGTTTTATGAATTTTAATTGGTTTTTATCTAAGAATATAACATAATCCATTTGAGGTATCTCGAACCCTCCCCACCTCCACTTTATTCCGAACAAAACCAGTATCTCTGCTTGACGATGCCCCTTCAAAGCAGTATAATAGCACTTATTGAAATTTTCAGAAAAGGAAATGACCATGTTTACAAAATTAAAACAGACCTTTATCGGTCGTCCTCTTAAGTCCTTAACAGAAGGCGAGGGAGGGCTGCTGGGAAAAATGCAGGCCTTGGCCATGTTGTCAAGCGACGCTCTATCTTCCATTGCCTATGGACCTGAGCAAGTAGTCCTCGTCTTGGCTAGTCTCTCTCCACTTGCTATATGGTGGAGCCTTCCTATCGGCCTTTTTGTCCTCCTACTCCTGGCCAGTCTGACCGTTTCCTACCGTCAAATCATCCACGCCTACCCTCAAGGAGGAGGGGCCTATATGGTTACTCGAGAAAATCTATCGCCCGAGCTAGGCTTGATTGCTGGAGGTAGTCTACTGGTTGACTACATGCTAACTGTGGCGGTATCGGTATCATCTGGAGCTGATGCTATTACAGCAGCCCTCCCTGCCCTCCACCCTTACAACCTCCACATCTCCATTTTTCTAGTTTGCTTACTCATGCTCTTGAACTTACGGGGGTTGAAAGAATCTGCCAGTTCACTGATGATTCCTGTCTATCTCTTTATCATCAGTACTGTCTTTCTCTTGCTCTATGGAATTTTTCAACTAATGACAGGTACTCTCAGCTATCAGGCGACTTCTCCTATTGGGCATGCTGTACCGAGTCTGTCTATCGTTCTCATTCTAAGAGCCTTCACCAGCGGCTCTGCCTCTCTAACAGGGGTTGAAGCTATTTCAAATGCCGTTCCCTTTTTCAAGGCTCCAAAAGAAAAGAATGCAGCTCAGACCTTGACCATCATGTCACTGATTCTAGGATTTCTTTTTGCAGGCATTACCTTCCTAAACTACTGGATGGGGATTATGCCTCAACACGGAGAAACCATCCTCTCACAGATGGCTCAAGGCATCCTTGGCAATTCCTTCTTAGGTCACCTTGGCTATTATATCTTCCAATTCTCCACAGCCTTGATTTTAGCCGTAGCTGCAAACACTGGTTTTTCAGCCTTCCCTATGCTGGCCTACAATATGGCTAAAAACAAGTACATGCCTCATCTCTTTATGGAAAAGGGAGACCGACTAGGCTACTCCAATGGAATCTTAACTCTGGCATTTGGGGCTATGATTCTTCTTCTCATTTTTAATGGTAATACCGAACGTTTGATTCCTCTCTATACTATCGGTGTCTTCGTGCCCTTTGCCCTTTCTCAGACTGGGATGATTCGTCATTGGAAAAAAGAAAAAGAGGCAAATTTCTTAAAACCTGCCCTTGCCAATATCCTTGGAGCCATCATTTGCTACGCTATCGTGCTGATCCTGCTCTTTTTCCGTCTCAGTGATATCTGGCCTTTCTTCCCGATTATTCTCGTACTCACCCTACTTTTCTTGGCCATTCACAGTCATTACCAAAAAGTGGCCCAACAACTGCGTCTCTATGAAGGAATCGAAAAACGTACCTACGATGGCAATCTGGTTCTCGTCCTAGTAGGAAATGTCACCCGTGTAAGCGTTGGAGCTATTAACTACGCTCAAAGTATCGGAGATGAAGTCTTAGCTATGCACATTTCTACTAAGGAAACAGCAGAGAAAGACCAAGAAATTCTCCAAGAATTTGCCGATTACTTCCCAACCATTACTCTGAAAAATATCAAGACCAGTTATCGCGATATCATCACGCCTACTGTCAAGTATGTCAAACGTATTTCCGAGGATGCCCAGAAAAAGAACTATACAGTCACTGTCCTCGTTCCTCAGTTTATCCCTAATAAACCTTGGCAAAATATCCTGCACAATCAGATGAGCCTCAAACTCAAATACGCCCTTCGTTGGCACCAGGACGTCGTTGTCGCTAGCTATTCCTATCACTTAAAAGAATAAAGAAAAGGCCCTACCAGAAGCAAGAAGCTCTGGTAAGGCCTTTTCCTGAATCCAGCCACTATGCTTATACTCAATGAAAATCAAAGAGCAAACTAGGAAGCTAGCCACAGGCTGCTCAAAGCACTGCTTTGAGGTTGTAGATGAAACTGACGAAGTCAGCTCAAAACACTGTTTTGAGGTTGCAGACAGAACTGACGAAGTCAGTAAACATATATACGGTAAGGCAACGCTAACGTGGTTTGAAGAGATTTTCGAAGAGTATTAACTGAAAAGCATGACTAGGAATACTATTGAATGTGGTTAGCTAAATCTTCCTGAGCTTTTTTATTTGACTCAGCTTTTTCTTTTAGCCATTTTTCATAAAGTTCTTGGTACTGTTTAGCAGTTACTGGCTCTTTTTGCAATTCAACATATTTGTAGTTGTCTGCATTTCCCTTATGACCAACGAATGAGAATGGGCCTGTAAACGGTACAGTCTTACGGAAGATTGGGTTAGCTCCACCACTCTGAACTGGTAGGAACAAGGCGCTATCCGTCAACCAAGCTTGGGCTTCAGCATATTTTTCATAGCGAGTTTGAGTATCTGTGATTTCCGCATCAGCCTGATCCAAGAGTTTCTTGTAGTCAGCAAGACCAATCTTGTCCTTCACTTCCTTGTCTTTTCCTTCAGACAAGCCCATATTTTTCAACTGAGAACCTGTCTCTGGATCTAGAATCGCTAGGTAAGTCTTAGGATCTGAGTAGTCTCCACCCCATCCTGAGATGTCGATATCGTAGTCTTTTTGTTCTGCTGTATCTGCAAAGTAGGTTGCCTGGTCTTTTTCATCTGGAGAAAGTTGGATAACATCGATAACCACATTATCCTTACCAAGAGTTTCTTCCACTGTTTGTTTGAAAGATCCGGCCTGTTGCACATCTAATTTAGCAGTCTGGTCAACTGGCATATCCAAATGAATTGGGAAGGTTACTCCCTGTGCTTGCAGACTTTCTTTAGCCTTCGCAAACTTCTCTTTGGCCTTGTCAGGGTTCAAGAAGGCTTGCTTACCATCGTTTAGGTTAATATTTGCCCAATCTTTACCGTAGTTGACAATTTTTTCATTAACAATATCACCAAAGTTCTTATCACCAACTTGGACAAAGTTACTTGGTGTAACTGTGTTACGCAAGATACGGTCTGCTCCATCTTCACCATTTGTCTGGGCTGCATAAGCATGACGGTCAAAGGCAAAGTTGATAGCCTGACGGAAATCTTTATTCTGCATAGCTGCGCGTGAATCTGTCTTTTCCTTATCAGACTGTTTCATAGTCTGCTTGTAACTTTGACGATTGACGTTGAAAAGATAATAGAAAGTAACTGAGTTTTGCGGTGTATAGGTAATCTTGTCCTCATTTCCCTTCTTGAGTTCAGCAAAGACTGAACTTGTTGGGAAGATACGGCCATCTGTATAGTTACCATCCAAGAAACCTCTAGCAATGCTGTCTTGGTCAGATCCGTCAAAGAAAGAGAGTTTCACTTTCTCGATTTTAACATTGTCCTTATCCCAGTAATTAGGGTTTTTATCAAATTCAATCAAAGATTTTGATGTGAAAGATTTAAACAAGTAAGGACCATTTGACAAGATACTTGATGGTGTCACACTTCCAAAGTCATCTCCCTTAGACTTCAAGAAGGCTTCATTTACAGGACTAAGAATACTTGCTGTTGTTTTAGAGTTCCAATAAGTTTCAGGTTGGTTGAGGGTGTATTGTAGTGTGTAATCATCCACTGCCTTCACACCAACAGTTCCAAAATCAGATGATTTTCCTTCAACATAGTCTGCTAGACCCTTGATGGAGTCTTGTACCAAGTACAAGTTTTCAGCCTTTTTATCAGCCGCATACTTGAGACCAGTCACAAAGTCATGAGCCGTTACATCCGCATACTCTTCTCCTTCAGAAGTATACCATTTGGCCCCCTGACGGATTTTATAAGTGTAAGTCAAACCATCTTTTGACACTGTCCATGACTCAGCCATAGATGGAATGAGATTTCCATACTGGTCGTTTTCCAACAAGCCATCAATCAAGTTGGCTGTGATACTAGATGTAGAGTCTCGAGTAGAGGTAATGTAATCCAAGGTATCTGGGTTGTTAACAAAGATATAAGAGTAAGTCTTGTCAGCATTACTTGATTGAGATGACCCACATGCAGCTAGAGCTAGACCTGCTGTCAAAGCCATAGCTCCAAAAAGCATAACTTTTGATTTCTTCATGATTATTCTCCATTTTTTACAGTATGTGAAATATTATACACCATTTGAGCGAAAATATAAAGCCTTTTGTACTTTTTTACAAAAATAAAAATCAGTAGACTCGAGTTCCTACTGATTTTTGATATAGTTCGTTTGGATTATGCAGCCAAAACTTTGCGTCCTTTACGACGACGAGCTGCCAATACGCGACGACCGTTTTTAGTTGACATACGGTTACGGAATCCGTGTTTGCGCGCACGACGAAGTTTACTTGGTTGATAAGTACGTTTCACGATGAATACCTCCTCATAGATTTTGTATTCGTTTAGCCGGCTATAAAGTGATCAGTTACTAAACATACTTTACTATTCTATCTGATTCTTTCACTTTTGTCAATAGCTCTAGGCAAATGTTTCCAGCTTTTTAGCGCTTTTTCTGATGTAAGCCCTATCTACGATACTGTTTCAAGAAACGAGTCATCTTTTCTTGGATTTGGGCTAGTTCATCAACACGAGGAAGGTAAACGATACGGAAGTGGTCTGGTTCCTGCCAGTTAAAACCTCGACCATGAACCAAGAGAACCTTTTCCTGCTTCAAGAAATCAAGAACAAACTGCTCATCATCATCGATACGGTACATAGTGCGGTCGATTTTAGGGAAGATATAGAGTCCCGCCTTGGGTTTAACGGCAGACAAACCTGGAATATCTTGAATAGCATTGTAGATGAAGTTTCTTTGCTCGTAGATTCGTCCACCAGGAAGGAGCAATTCATCGACTGATTGGTGGCCACCCAAGGAAGTTTGTACGACTTGTTGAGCCAAAACATTAGAGCAAAGGCGCATATTGGACAGCATATTGAGACCTTCGATATAGCCTTTAACATGTGTCTTAGGACCAGACAAGACCATCCAACCCACACGGAAACCAGCGATACGATGAGATTTTGACAGACCATTCATGCTGACACAGAAGACATCAGGTGCCAAGCTCGCCACAGGCGTATGCACATGCCCATCCATTACCATGCGGTCGTAGATTTCATCCGCAAAGATGATCAAATCGTTCTGACGAGCAATCTCAATAATCTCCAGCAAAAGTTCCTTAGGATAAAGGGCTCCAGTTGGGTTGTTTGGATTGATAAGGACGATTGCCTTGGTATTGGAAGTGATTTTTGACTTGATATCGTCAATATCAGGATACCATTCTGCAGCTTCATCACAGATATAGTGAACGGCATTTCCTCCAGCTAGACTGACAGCCGCTGTCCAGAGAGGATAGTCTGGCATAGGCACTAAGACCTCGTCTCCGTTGTCCAAAAGCCCCTGCATGGACATAACAATCAATTCACTGACACCATTTCCAAGGTAAATATCATCAATATCTACGTTTGGGAATTTCTTCAATTGGCAATACTGCATGATGGCCTTACGGGCTGAGAAAATCCCTTTGGAGTCAGAATACCCTTCACTATCACGCGCATTCATAATCAAGTCATGAATGACCTCGTCTGGCGCTGTAAAGCCAAATTCTGCTGGATTTCCTGTATTCAGACGTAAAATCTTTTCTCCGTTTGCTCGCATCCGCATAGCTTCTTCCAAAACAGGACCACGGATATCATAAGCAACATGCTCTAACTTACTAGACTTGTTATATTCTTTCATCTTGTTTCCTCAATTCATCAGGATAGTAACATTATACCACTAGAAAGAGAATGGGACAAGTTTGCTGAAATGTGTTACTAGATTCGGATAGAAGAAAAGCCTCACTAAAAGCGAGGCCGAGACAGCGGTGATAGCAGGTATTTTGCGAGAGACACATCACATACCAAAAGATAAACCTAGAAAAAGCAAGCCTAAAAAGGAGTCATAGAGAAGATTAAACATGAGGAAAAGCCCCCATATCATCAAGTAATCCCAGCGCCCACTTCTTTTTGCAACTAGGAATAATAACAGATGGTAGAGTAGGTGAAAGACTAAAAAGCCAATAAAACCTGGATAGAGAAGTGGAATCAACTTTTCTAATTGCCAGATCATAATCACTTCTACCAAGACAGAAACTAGGATGATTCCATAATAAAGGAAATTTGATTTTTTTGTTTCTTGAAAAGAGTTTTTCATCATTCTCCCTCCCTTCACTTCTTTCCTGCTATCCTTTCTTTTATTTTATCATATATTTATATAGTTTTTAAGCACTAACATTCTTTTGAAAAATACTTTTTTTGCTTTACTTCTATAGTGAAAAGGTTTACAATTATAGTAAGAAAATTTCAGGAGGTTTCATTATGGCACAACGTTACCAAAATATTATGGTCGCAATCGATGGTTCTAAGGAAGCGGACTTGGCTTTTGTCAAGGGAGTTCATTCTGCTCTACGAAACGACGCTAAACTCACCATCGCTCATGTCATTGACACACGCGCTCTCCAAAGCGTATCCACCTTTGATGCTGAAGTTTACGAAGAACTCCAAGTCGACGCTGAAAGTTTGATGAAAGAGTACGAAAAACGCGCTAAAGATGCTGGTGTGACAGATGTTCATATCGTCATCGAAATGGGAAATCCAAAGACTCTCTTGGCACGTACTATTCCTGATGCTGAGGAAGTGGATCTCATCCTCGTTGGCGCAACTGGTCTCAACGCCTTTGAACGCCTCTTGGTCGGTTCTTCATCTGAATACATCCTCCGCCATGCTAAGGTCGATTTGCTGGTAGTCAGAGAACAAGAAAAAACTTTATAATCACGAAGAAAAGGAGCACAGAGCTCCTTTTTGTTTACTATTTATACTAATTCAAACCACGTCAACGTCGCCTTGCCGTATATATGTTACTGACTTCGTCAGTTCTATCTGCAACCTCAAAACGGTGTTTTGAGCTGACTTCGTCAGTTCTATCCACAACCTCAAAACAGTGTTTTGAGCTGACTTCGTCAGTTCTATCTGCAACCTCAAAACAGTGTTTTGAGCTGACTTCGTCAGTTCTATCTGCAACCTCAAAACAGTGTTTTGAGCTGACTTCGTCAGTTCTATCTGCAACCTCAAAACAGTGTTTTGAGCTGACTTCGTCAGTTCTATCTGCAACCTCAAAACAGTGTTTTGAGCTGACTTCGTCAGTTTCATCTACAACCTCAAAGCAGTACTTTGAGCAGCCTGCGGCTAGTTTCCTAGTTTGCTCTTTGATTCTCATTGAGTATTATTTCTCTCTTTATGGCGTTCATAAGCCTTGAGCTGACGCTGCAGTTCCTTTTTAATAGCAGGTTCTGGAGCATATTTTTCTTCCCAATCATCTGGTTTTAAGATTTTGTGGGTCACTGGATCAAAATGAGCCTTGCCATCTGGGAAAATTTTCCCCATATTGGCCTGATGGACGATATCAAAAATACGTTCTGGGTCCACCCCCATCAAGACAAAACTACCGTAGGTAAAGTAAAGTGTGTCAATCAAGGCATCCACCTGCCCTACCAAATCTTGCTGGGCAGGTGTCTTCTTGGCTACTTTATCTGCTGCCTTATCAAGGGCCTGATGAAGTTGCGATAAAGCTTGACCAAAATCCTCTTCCGAAGGACTGGCAGCTCGAACAAACTCCACCAATTCTTCTATCTTAAAGCCAGCCCTATGGGTTGCACCTTCTAAATCCCAAGCTCGAGGTTCTTCTTGGGTCCGTTCATCCATCATGTGGTGGAAGGTCTTGACCTTATTGAAATGATAGTCACGGCTGACAAAGACTTTTTCTGAAGACAAAACACCAAAATGTTCCAAGGCCTTGTGGATCCCGTCTTGCTGATTGCTGGTTGTGATATGCTTGGCAACTTCCTTAACACTGCTACTACCATTTCCCATAGCGACCGACATACCGACACCAGCCAGCATTTCTAGGTCGTTATCCGAGTCACCAAAGGCCATGACTTGGTTAAGGTCAAAGCCATATTCTTTCCCAACTCGGCGTATGCCTTCTAATTTGGAGTTGCCTTGATTGATGACATCCGCTGCAAATGGATTGCTACGTGTCAATTTCAAGTCTTGAAAATCTGCTGCCGCCTTCTCAGATTCTTCTGGTGTCATCAGCATCAAAACTTGGTAGATAGGCTGATTCATCAGGTGAAGCAGGTCTTCTTCCTTTTGGGGAACAACCTTGCTGACCATACGATTAAAGGAATGACTCACCGTCCGAGTTAAAACAGAGGGAACGAAGCGACTGATTCGTTGGGAAAAAGAACCCAGACCAAAAGACATGATTTTAGAACCTAGCATAGCATCCTTGGTCCCTAGGGCAATCTCCTTGCCTTCTTTTTTAGCATAGCTAATTAACTGGCGCAAATGTAACTTGGAAATTGGGCTCGTGAACAAGACTCTGTCTTTAGTAAAGATATACTGGCCATTGTAGGTTACCGCAAAATCCAGATCCAAATCGTCCATCAATTCCTTAACAAAAAAAGGTCCTCGCCCCGTTGCTACACCAACCAGTACCCCTTGTTCTTTGACAATCTTAATCGCGTCCTTAGTGGATTTCAAAACACTCTTGCGATCGTTGACCAAGGTTCCATCGATATCAAAAAAAACAGCTTTGACTTCCATCCTATCCCAATCTCCCCTTTTGTGATACAATGATTATACCACATTTCAGAAAGAGTGAGTAAATCATGCCTAAGAAAATCCTTGTTTTACATACGGGTGGGACTATTTCCATGCAGGCCGATGCTTCTGGCGCTGTTGTGACTAGTTCAGATAATCCCATGAACCATGTATCCAATCCTCTCGAAGGAATCCAAGTCCACGCTTTAGACTTTTTTAACCTGCCAAGCCCCCACATCAAACCCAAGCATATGCTGGCCCTCTACCAAAAAATCAAAGAGGAAGCTGCTAACTACGATGGGGTAGTAATCACACATGGAACCGATACTTTGGAAGAAACAGCCTATTTCCTTGATACCATGGAAGTTCCCCACATGCCCATCGTTCTAACAGGGGCCATGCGCAGCTCCAATGAACTCGGTAGTGACGGTGTTTATAATTATCTGAGCGCTTTACGAGTGGCTAGCGATGACAGGGCTGCTGACAAAGGAGTTTTGGTCGTTATGAACGATGAAATCCATGCTGCCAAGTATGTTACCAAAACGCATACGACCAACGTCAGTACCTTCCAGACTCCTACTCACGGCCCACTTGGTCTGATTATGAAACACGAAATCCTCTACTTTAAAACGGCTGAACCTCGTGTTCGCTTTGACCTTAATCACATACAAGGCTTAGTCCCTATCATCTCTGCTTATGCTGGTATGACAGACGAGCTGATTGATATGCTGGATTTGGAACAATTGGACGGCTTGATTATCCAAGCCTTCGGAGCTGGTAATATTCCCAAAGAAACAGCTCAAAAATTAGAAAACCTTCTGCAGAAAGGAATCCCAGTCGCCCTGGTTTCACGATGCTTTAACGGTATTGCAGAACCTGTTTATGCCTACCAAGGTGGGGGCGTGCAGTTGCAAAAGGCAGGCGTCTTCTTTGTTAAAGAACTCAACGCCCAAAAAGCCCGCTTGAAACTCCTCATCGCCCTCAATGCTGGATTAAAAGGACAAGCCTTAAAAGACTATATGGAAGGCTAACCTCTTCTCTAGAAAGCAAAATCAGGAAATCTTCACGATTCCCTGATTTTTTCTATTTACGTTTTCGTGTTGAACGACGTTCTGTCAAACCATGAGGTAAGAGAACTTCACGTTCTTCCAACTCTTCCTTGTGCATAATCTTAGTCAACATACGCATACTGATGGCACCAAGGTCATAAAGAGGTTGGGCAATCGTTGTCAAGTTTGGACGGGTAAAACGTGAGATTTGTGAATCATCACTAGTAATGATTTCAAAGTCTTCTGGCACTGATACACCGTGGTCAGCCAAACCATTCAAGACACCTGCTGCCAATTCATCACCTGTTACAACTGCTGCAGTTGCATTTGATGAAATCAAGCGTTCTGCCAAGGCATAGCCATCTTCATAAGTGTATTTAGACTCGAATACCAATCCTTCGCTATAAGAAATCCCTGCTTTTTTCAAGGCTTCCTTGTAGCCAACCAAACGAACCTTACCATTGATATCATCCACTAGTGGGCCGCTAACAAAAGCAATGCGTTCGTTTTCTTTAGCAAGGTAGGTCACTGCATCAATCGTAGCTTGTTTGTAGTCAATATTAACACTTGGGAGTTGGTGTTCCACATCCACTGTCCCTGCAAGAACAACTGGTGTCCGAGAACGAGAAAATTCTGAACGAATTTTTTCAGTCAAGTGGTACCCCATAAAGATGATACCATCCACTTGCTTAGAAAACAGTGTATTGACAACTGAAACTTCCTTGTCATCATCCTCATCACTATTGGCAAGGACGATATTGTACTTGTACATTTCAGCGATATCATCAATTCCTTTAGCAAGCGTTGAGAAATAACCATTAGTGATATTTGGAATCACGACACCGACAGTGGTTGTCTTTTTACTTGCAAGACCACGCGCCACTGCATTTGGACGGTAATCCAAACGGTCAATCACCTCAAGCACTTTTTTACGAGTATTCTCTTTTACATTTTTATTGCCATTAACTACACGGCTAACCGTCGCCATTGAAACCCCTGCTTCACGGGCGACATCATAAATCGTTACTGTATCGTCTGTATTCATTCCATTTCCTTTCTATATCATACCTCACGAGACTCTAAAAAAGAGACGGTATGAAAATTTCGTTTTCATGATTCTACTTATTCCATTTTATCACTATTTGTAAACACTTTCAAGCTTTTTTTAAGATTATTTGAAAAAATTTCATAGGAAGCTATGTTTATGAAGAAAAAATCACCTTTTCTTGATTTTTAATCCTATTTGCTGTATGATAAGGGAAAAGAAAGGGGGGCAGAAATATGGCTTTTACCAATACCCAGATGCGGTCGGCTAGTTTTGGCATTGTAACCAGCTTACCTGATGATGTCATTGACTCTTTTTGGTATATCATCGACCACTTCTTAAAAAATGTCTTTGAATTGGAGGAGGAACTCGAGTTTCAATTGCTGAATAACCAAGGAAAAATTACCTTCCACTTTTCAAGCCAACACCTCCCTACAGCCATTGATTTTGATTTTAACCATCCTTTTGACCCTCTTTATCCCCCCAGAGTCCTGGTTTTAGACATGGATGGTAGAGAGACTATCCTCCTCCCAGAAGAAAATGACCTATTTTAATACTCAAGGAAAATCAAAGAGCAAACTAGGAAGCTAGCCGCAGGTTGCTCAAAGCACTGCTTTGAGGTTGTGGATAGAACTGACGAAGTCAGCTCAAAACACCGTTTTGAGGTTGCAGATGAAACTGACGAAGTCAGTAACCATACATACGGTAAGGCGACGCTGACGTGGTTTGAAGAGATTTTCGAAGAGTATAAAAACTCTAGCCTTCAGTTGCAAGTAACTGAAAACTAGAGTTTTTCTATTTTCTCAAAGCATCATACAAGTGACGGATAGGTTGCTTTAATGTCGGATGGATAAAATGAGGCGCAATTTCTTGTAAAGACTCAAGAACAAAAAGGCGTTCTGCTATGTAAGGATGAGGCAGGACCAGGTCATCTGTATAAATGACCTGGTCCTCCACAAAGAGCAGGTCCAAATCAATCAAACGAGGTCCCCAATGCACTTCTCTCACCCGTCCCATCTCTGACTCAATGGCTAACAAGGTTTCTAACAAGACTGGTGCTGGTAGCCAGGTTTCCACCTCAACCACTTGATTAGCAAAGCTATCTTGCTCCACTCCACCCCAAGGCTCCGTCGCTAAGACACTGGACTCTTTGAGAATATGGATGCCACGAGCTCGCAGTTTGTCAATGGCTTGCTCCAAGTTCGCTTGCTTATCCCCCATATTGCTTCCCAGGGCGATAAAGGCCCGTTGCTTGCGACGATGAATGGTCACTGAGCAAGTGTCTAGCGGCAAATGAACCGGCGCCCAAGGTTTTTTCAGTTCCAACTTCATTTCTTGAACAAGAGGATAGGTCTCAAAAGTACGTTCTACCAATTTATAGGCTACCGTTTCAATCAAGTCCTCAGTGGTTTCCTGAAACCAAGTCGTCCACTGCTGACACAGTTCTCCGTAATGGACAGAGGATGATAAATCCAAGTCTGTAGCAGCCTTGGTCATATCATAGGATAGGATGGCTGAAACGACAAACTTCTGCCCTAATTCTTTCTCACTAGGGAAAAGACCATGGTAGGCAAAAATTTCCAAATCTTTAATCTGCAGTTGATCCATAACTAGTCCTTTCTAGAAAAATCCGCTTGAAGCGGATTCTTTTTATACTCAATGAAAATCAAAGTGCAAACTAGGAAGCTAGCTGCAGGCTGCTCAAAACACTGTTTTGAGGTTACAAATGGCAGCTGACGTGGTTTAAATTTGATTTTCAAAGAGTATTATAGTCCCATTAAACGATAAGCCTGATCTCGGAGGTCCTTATCTGTTTCAAATAGACCACGAGCTACTGTCGTCAAGGTTGCAGTGCCTGGTTTTCTGACACCACGCATACTCATACACATATGTTCTGCCTCAATGACAACAAATGCTCCTTTAGCACCCAGATAGTCCATCAAGGCATCGGCCACTTCGATATTCAAACGTTCTTGAATTTGTGGCTTTTTAGAATAAACTTCAACCGTACGAGCTAGCTTAGACAAACCTGCCACACGACCATCTGGAATGTAGGCAATATGCGCTTTCCCATAAAATGGCAAGAAGTGGTGCTCACACATAGTATGGAAAAAGATATCCTTTTCTACCACCATGTTATCATCGATAATCTCAAAGGATTTTGATAAATGTTCCTCCGCTGTTTGACCAAGACCTGAAAAAATCTCTTGGTACATACGGGCTACACGAGCAGGTGTTTCCTGCAAGCCCTCGCGGTTAGCGTCCTCTCCTACAGCCTCGATAATCATTTTTACAGCTGCTTCAATCTTTTGTGTATCCATTTTCATTCTTCCTCTCCATCAGATAGGCTCTCACTTGGCTCAAGAAATACAAGGAACCCGTGACAATCCTAACTGTTTGTTTCTCTTCTTTTTTATTTGTCAATTTCTGCTCTAGAAAATCCTGCCAACTTTGGTAATTGAGATTTCTAGACTTAGCAGCCTCTTTCAGCACGTTTTCATCAGTTGCCCGACTATCGTCAAAATGTGTCAGTGTTAGCTCTGCATCTGGGATTTCCTCCAACAAATCCAACATATCTTCCAAGGCCTTGGTTTTGATACAAGTAAAGAGGATTTCTTTATGATAATCCGCAAAGCGTTCTTTCAAGGTTGCTAATAAAGCCCTGATAGCATGAGGATTATGGGCTCCATCCAAAATCATCAAGGGTTCCCTTGACACGACCTCCAGACGCCCTGGCCATCTTGTTTCTTCCAAGGCTTGACCAATCAAGTCATTGCTTGCTAGTTCTCGACCATCTTCTTGACAAAAAGTATCAAGTAAAGCTAAGGCCATCCCAGCATTCTCTAGCTGGTGCAAACCAAGCAAACCTGTCTGGAATCGACCTTGTCTGACCGAACTGGTATAATCAAAGATTTCTCCCATTACCACACTCTCTTGATGACTAACTTGATAATCTTTCCCATAGGCAAGTCTCGGTACATTTTTATCTTCTGCAATATTGTCAATCACAGCTAGCGCTTCTGGAGCAATGTGACCTGTTACCAAGGGAATTCCTTGTTTGATAATACCAGCCTTCTGCTCTGCTATGGCCTCCAAGGTGTCACCAAGTAAGGCTACATGGTCCAATCCAATGGTTGTAATTCCTGTCAAAATCGGCTGGCAGACATTGGTACTATCCAAAAGTCCGCCCATGCCCACTTCCATGATGGCCACATCTACTTGCTCAGAGGCAAAGTAATCATAAGCTAGAGCTGTAATTATCTCAAACTCAGTTGTCCCCTGCAAATTGGCAGCCAATTCTCCTTCAAGCAAAAACTGATAGTCTGCCATGAGGGCTTCTAGTCTAGCCTCTGGGATAGATTCCCCATTGATGCTAATCTGGTCTGTATAATGAATGAGATAGGGCGAGCTAAACACGCCAACTCTCAGGCCTAGCTTTTCTAGCATATTTTTCAAAAAAGCAATGGTCGAACCCTTGCCATTGGTTCCTCCGATATGGATGACCTTGAGTTTGAGATGGGGATTTCCACGCAAGGCTAACAGTTCCACCATGCGTTCCAAGCCAAAATGCGGTTGGTCCGTCCGGTAGTTAGCAATCCACTGATTGTTTTCAATTTCTTTCATCTTATTTGTATTGTTTTAAATCTATATTTTCCGCATCATCAGCTAGACGAATGGCGGAGGCAATTTCAACTGCCATCTTGTGACTGGCTACGTCATGCACGCGCACCACTTCCACACCCTGTCTCGCAGCGATACTGGTTACATGAGCCGAAGCCGTGTCCCGATTACGGAAACCAAGTTCTGTCTCAGGATTGACTTCAAAACCATTTTCTTCAAGGATATTGATGACAAATCGCTTACGCGAAACTCCAAGAAAGATTGGATAGCCTTTCTGATGGAGCTTATCCAAGTCCCGTAAAAGGAGCAGATTTTCTTTCTTGGTCAGACCAAAACCAATACCCGGATCCAGCAGGATATTTTCTGGTGCAATACCAGCTTCGTCCGCTCTCGCTAGGGATCTGTCAAAGAAAACCTCTATCAAGTCTTCGATTGGCATTTTTTCAAAATCAGCTAACTCTTTTTCTGTAAAGGTTTGACCAAAGCCAAAATGAGGAAAGATGAGCGAGCTAGGATGCTGAGGACGAGCCATGACTGGATTAAACATGATAACCACTTTCGCTCCAGCCTTCGCAACCACATGAGCCATTTTTTCATCACCCATGAGGCCAGTGATATCATTGATCAGATTGGCACCAGCAGACAAAGCAGCCTCTGCCACCTGACTTTTCCAAGTATCAATAGAGATGAGGACATCACTTTCCTTGCGAATCGCTTTGATCACTGGAACAACACGCTGGATTTCCTCTTCTATCTCAACATAGCTACTTCCCGGCCGAGTGGATTCTCCGCCGATATCTAGCATGCTGGCCCCTTCTGCTATCAATTTACGAGCCTGCTGAAGTGCCTGCTCAAGAGCAAAAAATTGGCCACCATCCGAAAAGGAATCTGGGGTTACATTGATAATTCCGCAAATAGCTGTCTTTGCATGATTAGCTGTACTTGACATATCGGTCACTCCCTCAAGGCTTTTCACCATATTATTTCTCTATTTTACCATAAAAAGAAAAAGATGGACACGATTGCATTCATCTTTTTCCCAGTAGAAACAAGTAAGCAATTGTCAAAAATATTAAACAGAAATCCCTAATGTCCGACTCAAAATTACCACGAGAGTCAACAAACAGAAAACAACCCCATTAACAATCATGTGAAGTAAGATAGACATTTCCAAACGTTGGGTCTTGTAAGCCGTCCAAGTTAGCACAGTTGACATTCCTCCATAGATAAGAAGAGAAGGTAGATTTGTCGGTAAATGAAGCAAGGCAAAGATAATAGCACCGACTATATAACCCACATTTTCTTTACCACGAAAGAGTTTTTTAGGAATCACTCCTCGACATAAAATCTCCTCACAAATAGGAGCTATTAGAACCAGTAAGAA
The DNA here is from genome assembly GCA_905221545.1 of bacterium. Classification (GTDB taxonomy): domain Bacteria; phylum Bacillota; class Bacilli; order Lactobacillales; family Streptococcaceae; genus Streptococcus. Next base: position 79,445 of record CAJNDO010000008.1, read on the forward strand.
AAAACTGGAAATTAAGGAACTATTCTGGACCAAATCATTAATATTTGATTGATTGCTGGTTGTTGTTTCATTCATCAAATGCAGTAAGACCACACCAAGAATATTAAAGGCAAGAATCACTAGATAGCTTAAGGCCAATCTAGCCAAATCCTTAGCCTTGAAAAACGATAAACCAAAACTAGCCAACTGTGTTTTCCTAGCACCTATTATAAATACAGTTAAAACCACAAGAGATAAGGCCCCTACTAATAGTCCAGTTTGAAGCAGTGGAAATTTTCTGCTAGTTAGAAAAGTTGCTAGGGCTAAAGGAAACTGAGAAAACAAAAGCCCTACTAGAAAGATTATTAACCACTTCCCCCTGTTTAATACTTCATCCCAAATATTCTTTTTTATCATCAATTATACTCCTACCATTCAATCAAAATCACCTACCTAGTTTGAAGCAATTTTCAAGTAACTATAATATAAAAAAGGGAGAACCCCTTTTTATATTATAGCATTTATAGGGCCATGCTGATGTAGTTAAGGATAAACAAGGCATCCAAAATCCAAATCATGACATGAACATCTTTAGCTTGACCTTTGACAAGCTTAGTCAAAGTGTAAGTCAAGAAACCAACTGCAATCCCTTGAGTGATAGAGTAGCTGAATCCCATAAAGATAGATGTGAAGAAGGCAGGAACCGCTTCAGACATATCGTCCCAATGGATATTTTTCAAGCTAGCCAACATCATAATCCCAACGATAATCAAGATTGGAGCTGTAGCGGCTGTTGGTACAATCGCTAGAAGTGGGCTAAAGAAGCTTGAGATTGCAAAACAGATAGCTACAACCAAGGCTGTCAAACCAGTACGTCCACCTGCACCGATACCAGCAGCAGATTCAACATAAGTCGTTACGTTTGAAGTACCTGCGATGGCACCAATTGAAGTACCAATCAAGTCAGAGTAAAGAGCCTTGTCCAACTTAGCTGATTGGTGATTTTCACCATTTGTCGCTACGATACCAACTTTTTCACCTGTACCGATCAAGGTACCAATTGTGTCAAAAATATCTGTCAATGAGAAGGCAAGAATGGCCATCAGAGTTTCAGGCAAGCGAGCTGTATCTGAAATCAAAGCTCCCAAACCTTCTGAACCAAGAGCTGCACCAAAGACTGTCTTCAAGTCTTCAAAGGCTGCACCAACATGATTATTAGCAAAATCGATACTAGACAAATCTACCAAACCAACTGCGATAGCAAGAACAGTTGTTGTCAAGATAGAGAGGATAATTCCCCCTTTAATCCCTTTGATAACAAAGAAGATTGTGATAGCAAGTCCTGCAAGAGCCACCAAAACAGCAGGATTATTAAAGCTGACCAAGCCTGGAACTGCTGAAGCATTTGCTGTAATCGCTGCTTGAGCCTTGTCAGCTCCTTCTCCTGCAACCGTATAATTTCCTGGATCGATAGAGAATTTCAAAAGCCCAGCATTCTTAATTCCCACGTAGGCAAGGAAGACACCGATACCAGCTGAAATAGCTGAACGAAGGGCATTCGGAATCGATTCAATGATCATTTTACGAACATTTGTCAAGGTAATAATCAATGAGATAATTCCACAGATGAAGACCATAGCCAAGGCTTCTTGCCATGAATAGCCAAGTCCGAATACAACTGTAAAGGTAAAGAAGGCATTGAGTCCCATACCTGGCGCTTGAGCGTATGGCAAATTAGCATAGAAGGCCATCATCAAGGTACCAGCAACTGCACCAATAATCGTTGCAAGAAAGACACCCTGAGCAGGCATTCCTGTTTGCGAAAGAATTTGTGGGTTTACAAAGAGAATATAGCTCATTGCAAAGAAAGTTGTTAAACCAGCGAGAACCTCTGTACGAACGTCTGTACCGTTCTCTTTTAGTTTAAATAATTTGTCCATTATCAATCTCCTTTTAATTTTTACGAACAATAATAGAATTATATCATTTATCATTCACTTTTTCAATATCTTTGTTTGATTTATTTAAGAATTTGATGAAATTTCTTTTTTGGTTTCGAATCTGCTTTTCTGCCTGCTTTCTGTTATAATAGTAGACATCTTATCTGAAAAGACACTAGAAAGGTCCCTATGACGAAGAAAATTATTGCAGTTGACCTGGATGGAACCCTGCTCAACTCAGACAGTCAAATTTCTGACTTTACCAAAGAAACCATTAAAAAAGTTACTGAAAAAGGCCATCAGGTTATTATCACGACAGGTCGCCCCTACCGTATGTCAAAAGATTTCTACCGTGAGCTAGGCTTAGACACTCCTATGATTAACTTCAACGGTTCCCTTACTCATTTACCAGACCAGGTTTGGGACTTTGAAAAGTGTTTGACCGTAGACAAAAAATATCTGCTAGATATGGTTCGACGTTCAGAGGATATTCAAGCCGATTTTATCGCTGGAGAATATCGTAAAAAATTCTACATTACAAATCCTAATGAAGAAATTGCCAATCCCAAACTATTTGGTGTAGAAACCTTCCAGCCTGAAAATCAATTTCAACCTGAATTGGTGACCAAGGATCCTAACTGTATTCTGTTGCAAACCAGAGCCAGTGACAAATATGCCTTGGCAAAAGAAATGAACGCCTTCTATCAGCATCAACTGTCTATCAATACCTGGGGTGGTCCGCTCAATATCCTTGAATGTACTCCAAAAGGAGTCAACAAGGCCTTTGCTTTGGACTACTTGCTCAAGGTAATGAATCGTGACAAAAAAGATTTGATTGCCTTTGGAGATGAACACAACGATACCGAAATGCTCGCTTTTGCTGGGAAGGGCTATGCCATGAAAAATGCCAACCCAGAGCTACTCCCTTATGCGGATGAGCAAATTTCCCTGACCAATGATCAAGATGGAGTTGCCAAAACCCTGCAAGACTTATTCTTATAACCTATACTGATACTCAATGAAAATCAAAGAGCAAACTAGGAAGCTAGCCGTAGGTTGCTCAAAGCACTGCTTTGAGGTTGTAGATGAAACTGACGAAGTCAGTAACATATATATACGGCAAGGCGAAGCTGACGTGGTTTGAATTTGATTTTCGAAGAGTATGACCAGCTTTCGAGCTGGTCTTTGTGGTCTTTGTGCTCTTTTCACAGTCTCATCAACCAGTTAATCGATTGTTCTATTTTTTACCTCCAAAACCTTGGAAAAGGCTTTCTTTTGTGATATACTTCACATATAAATACAAGAGAGCTCGTCACACTCGACTCTGTTGAAACATAATCAATCCAGTCCTGTTGTCCCTGTTCTCGGCCAATATCAAGGAGGATAGCTATGAAAGCTGTTGTTGTAAATCCAGAAAGCACTGGTGTTGCTGTTGAAGAAAAAGTACTCCGTCCACTTGAAACTGGGGAAGCACTTGTAGAGATTGAATACTGTGGTGTTTGCCACACTGACCTCCACGTTGCCCATGGTGACTTTGGTCAAGTACCAGGACGTGTCCTAGGACACGAAGGTGTTGGTATCGTTAAAGAAATCGCTCCTGATGTTAAAAGTCTAAAAGTCGGCGACCGCGTCAGCGTTGCTTGGTTCTTTGAAGGATGTGGTACTTGTGAATATTGTACAACTGGCCGTGAAACTCTTTGCCGTACAGTGAAAAATGCTGGCTACTCAGTAGATGGTGGTATGGCTGAACAATGTATCGTAACTGCAGACTATGCTGTTAAAGTTCCTGACGGACTTGATCCAGCCCAAGCTTCTTCTATCACATGTGCTGGTGTAACAACCTATAAAGCTATTAAAGAGGCCAAAGTTGAACCAGGCCAATGGGTTGTTCTTTACGGTGCTGGTGGACTTGGTAACCTAGCTGTTCAATACGCTAAAAAAGTATTCAATGCTCATGTCATCGCGGTTGATATCAACAACGACAAACTTGCCCTTGCAAAAGAAGTCGGTGCGGATATCGTTATTAACGGACTAGAAGTTGACGATGTACCTGGACTCATCAAGGAAAAAACTGATGGTGGAGCTCATTCAGCTGTCGTAACTGCTGTATCTAAAGTTGCCTTCAACCAGGCTGTTGACTCCGTTCGTGCTGGTGGTCGCGTCGTCGCTGTTGGTCTTCCTTCTGAAATGATGGAACTCAGCATCGTCAAAACAGTTCTAGATGGAATCCAAGTCATCGGTTCTCTTGTCGGAACTCGTAAAGACTTGGAAGAAGCCTTCCAATTCGGTGCAGAAGGTTTAGTAGTTCCAGTTGTTCAAAAACGTCCAGTAGAAGATGCGGTAGCCATTTTTGACGAAATGGAAAAAGGTCAAATTCAAGGACGTATGGTACTCGATTTCACCCACTAATCTAATAAAAACCTATTTTAAAAGTTGGAATGCGCTTCCAACTTTTTTATATTAAATTTTTTAATAAGGATTCAAAAAAACTTCTCTAAAACTCAATATATCAATATTTTCAGATGTAATCTTTTTAATTATTTTATGATAAATAGTTGATTTTTAGATGAAAACGGTTTATACTTAAAAAGTCTTAAAGTTTTCTTAAAAGAAAACTGAAACAACAAAAAGGAGGAATGACAATAATGAGTATCGGAATCATTATTGCGAGCCACGGCGAATTTGCTGCGGGTATTCATCAGTCAGGTTCTATGATTTTTGGTGAACAAGAAAAGGTTCAAGTTGTAACCTTTATGCCAAATGAAGGTCCTGATGATTTATACGCTAAGTTTAATAACGCTGTTGCTGCATTTGACGCAGAAGATGAGGTTCTAGTTCTGGCTGACCTTTGGAGTGGATCTCCATTTAACCAAGCTAGCCGCGTGATGGGAGAAAATCCTGAGCGTAAGTTTGCCATCATCACAGGACTTAACTTACCGATGTTAATTCAAGCCTATACAGAGCGCCTTATGGACGCTGCTGCAGGTGTAGAAAAAGTCGCTGCGAATATCATTAAAGAAGCCAAAGATGGCATCAAGGCTCTTCCAGAAGAGCTAAACCCAGTTGAGGAAGTAGCAAGCGCTGCAGTTGCTCCAGTTGCCCAGGCTGCGATTCCAGAAGGAACTGTTATCGGAGATGGGAAACTCAAAATCAACCTTGCCCGTCTAGACACTCGTCTACTTCACGGTCAAGTTGCAACTGCTTGGACTCCAGATTCAAAAGCTGACCGTATCATCGTTGCTTCAGATAATGTAGCTAAAGACGAATTACGTAAAGAATTGATTAAACAAGCAGCTCCAGGTAAAGTGAAAGCAAACGTTGTTCCTATCCAAAAACTAATCGACGTTGCGAAAGATCCTCGCTTCGGAGGAACACATGCCCTTATCTTGTTTGAAACACCTCAAGATGCCCTTCGTGCTATCGAAGGTGGCGTGCCAATCAAAACTCTTAATGTTGGATCAATGGCTCACTCAACTGGTAAAACAATGGTTAACAACGTTTTGTCTATGGATAAAGAAGACGTTGCTACATTTGAAAAAATGCGTGACCTTGGTGTTGAATTTGACGTACGTAAAGTACCAAACGACACGAAAAAAGATTTGTTTGACTTGATTAACAAAGCAAACGTGCAATAATCGATTTTATGAAAGGATTTTAAAGATGTCTATTATTTCTATGGTTTTAGTAGTCGTTGTAGCCTTCCTAGCAGGTCTTGAAGGTATCCTCGACCAGTTCCAATTCCATCAACCAATCGTAGCTTGTACCCTTATCGGTCTTGTTACTGGTAACCTTGAAGCAGGGATTATCCTTGGTGGTTCTCTTCAAATGATCGCCCTTGGTTGGGCTAACATCGGAGCTGCCGTAGCTCCTGACGCTGCTCTTGCTTCTGTTGCTGCTGCCATTATCATGGTTCTTGGTGGCGACTTTACTAAAACAGGTATCGGTGTTGCCCAAGCGGTTGCTATCCCTCTTGCAGTTGCTGGTCTATTCTTGACTATGATTGTCCGTACACTCTCTGTCGGATTGGTTCACACTGCTGATGCTTCTGCTAAAAAAGGTGACTTTAAAGCAGTTGAACGTGCTCACTTTGTCGCACTTCTTCTTCAAGGTCTTCGTATTGCAGTCCCTGCAGCACTCCTTCTAATGGTACCAACTGAAACCGTACAAAGCATTCTAAATACTATGCCTGATTGGCTTAAAGATGGTATGGCTATCGGTGGTGGTATGGTCGTTGCCGTTGGTTACGCTATGGTTATCAACATGATGGCAACTCGTGAAGTATGGCCATTCTTCGCTATTGGTTTCGTGCTTGCTGCCGTGTCAGATATTACTCTAATCGGATTTGGTGCTATCGGTGTTGCTATCGCTCTTATCTACCTTCACCTTTCTAAAACTGGTGGAAATGGTGGCGGAGGAGCCGCAACTTCTAACGACCCAATCGGCGATATCCTAGAAGACTACTAAGATAAGAAAGGACTGAAAACATCATGACTGAAAAACTTCAATTAACTAAATCAGATCGTAAAAAAGTTTGGTGGCGTTCAACTTTCTTACAAGGTTCTTGGAACTATGAACGTATGCAAAACTTGGGTTGGGCTTACTCATTAATTCCAGCTCTTAAAAAACTCTACACTAAAAAAGAAGATCAAATTGCTGCTCTTGAACGCCATCTTGAGTTCTTCAACACTCACCCATACGTAGCTGCTCCAATCATGGGGGTTACTCTTGCACTTGAAGAAGAACGTGCTAACGGTGTTGAAATTGATGACGCTGCTATCCAAGGGGTTAAAATCGGTATGATGGGACCTCTTGCTGGTATCGGTGACCCAGTATTCTGGTTTACAGTACGCCCAATCCTTGGATCACTCGGTGCTTCACTTGCCCTTACTGGTAATATCTTAGGTCCAATCCTCTTCTTCGTTCTTTGGAACTTGATTCGTATGTCATTCTTGTGGTATACACAAGAGATTGGATACAAGGCTGGATCAGAAATCACTAAAGATATGTCTGGCGGTATCCTTCAAGACATCACTAAAGGAGCTTCTATCCTTGGTATGTTCATTCTTGCTGTCCTTGTTCAACGTTGGGTAAATATTAAATTTGCTTTCGATGTTGCCAAAGTTCAACTAGATGAAAAGGCTTATATCCATTGGGATAAATTGCCAGAAGGATCTAAAGGTATCCAAGAAGCATTCGCACAAGTAGGCCAAGGATTGTCTCAAACACCTGAAAAAGTTACTACTTTCCAACAAAACTTGGATATGTTGATTCCTGGACTATCAGGACTACTCCTTACTTTCCTTTGCATGTACTTGCTTAAGAAAAAAGTATCTCCAATCACTATTATCCTTGCACTCTTCGCAGTGGGTATTGTGGCACATGTTCTTCACATCATGTAATCAAGCAACTTAAAAGGAACCAGGTTCTAAAATCTGATTCCTTTTTTCTATGCTTTTATACTCAATGAAAATCAAAGAGCAAACTAGGAAGCGAGCCGCAGGCTACTCAAAGCACTGCTTTGAGGTTGCAGATGAAACTGACGAAGTCAGTAACCATACATACGGCAAGGCGAAGCTGACGTGGTTTGAAGAGATTTTCGAAGAGTATTATTCTGCCAAGGCTCCCATTGGATCCCATGGTGCAAGTACGATTGGTTCTGCTTCATAGGCAGCTTGTTCTTCTGCTGTCAGCAATTCCTTACGGACAACGATTTGATAAGTGTATTCGTCCATCCAAGCGTCTGAGGCAACAAAGTAACCATCTGTACCAACCTTGTCTCCCCAAGAGTTTTCAACCTTCCACTTGGTTGATTTGCCATTTTCATCCAAGTCCACACCTGTCAAGACCATAGCGTGGGTCATCAAGCTTTCGCTGTAGTCCAAACGTCCAGCCTTGTCTTGAGTTAGTTTAATGTCCATGCTTGATTCAAAGTCATAAACATCTGTCGCAAGGATTCCAGCTTTGCGGTTGCTGAGCTGACCAACATCAGAACCAAACCAAACAGTCTCACCTGCTTGCATTTGGGCAATCGCCAATTCTTTCAAGCGCTCCATCGGCACGTTGATGTAGCGAACTGCACGGCTACCAACCACATTTCCTAACATCTCAACTGTGTAAGATTGTCCGTAAGGCTTGTCAGCAGTTGGAGCATTGATAACAGAAACATAGTCTTCTAGAGGAAGATTGACATATTTCTTGTAAAACTCCTGTGGCGTGATATCCTTTTCGCTTTGGTAGTTGTTATCCTTATCACGATAAGCAAAGTCAAATTTACGTGGTGGAAGGCCTAATGACATAGCAAGGAAGTTAAAGATTTCTTGCAAGAGATCTTCTTTCTTAGCTCGAACAGTGACTTGGTCTGCACCAGAAGCAAGCAAGTCACGCAAGATTTGAGCATCTTGACGAAGCAATTTATTAAGGATTGCATTTAACTCACGGCTACTGCTAGATGAAACGGACTCAGGATAAACAGACTTGGGTACGACACCGTATTTTTCAAAGAGAGAAACGACCATATCCCACTGACCGCCATCTTGTTGAGGTGTTTGAAGTAGGAATTTAACCTTACGGCTCGTCAAATCTTGGTCTGCGGTTGCAATGACTTGCTCCAAGAACCAGTTTGATTTCTCATACTTATCCCAGAAGAATGTATGAGCCTGTGACAACTCAAAGTTTTCCAGTTTGTATTGAGAGATAAGTTTGTGACGGAAGGTGTTAAGGGCTGCAAACATCCAGCAACGACCAGACGCTTTCTGGTTTGTTACCTTGTCCTTGGTCAAATCCAATGAGAAAACAGGTGTGTTGTCTACATGGCTTTGGCGACGTTCTAGGGCTGCAAAAATTCCATTATGGCTAGCAGCATTTTCAATCGCTTGGTATTTTACATTTGCTTCATAGTTGGCAAATAATTTATCAGTAAATGATTCTTGAATCGCGTTCATAGATTCCTCCTTTTATTCTACAGTCTATTATAACGCTTTTCACAAAGTAAGCAACTGAAAAACATAAAAGGCAAGGATATTCTTCCTCACCTTTTTCTAACATAAAGCAAATTAAGCAATATTCGCAAGGAGATCTTCTAACTCTTCCTTGGTCAAGCGACGCCATTCTCCTCGTTCTAAGTTCTCATCCAAAAACAGAGTTCCCATAGTCAAACGCTGTAGGTCTACTACTTCCTTGCCACAGTAAGCCACCATACGCTTAACCTGATGGAACTTCCCTTCTGCAATGGTCACACGGATTTGGCTTTGATTCTTTTCTATATCTATGGAAACAAGCTCCAGTTTAGCAGGCTGACAGGTAAAATCCTTGAGAGGAATTCCCTTGGCAAATGTCTCCACATCTTCTTGGGTCATGATTCCTTTGACTTGTGCCTGATAAGTCTTATCCACATGACGCTTGGGTGAAAGGAGAGAATGGGCCAGCTGGCCGTCATTGGTCAAGAGCAAAAGACCATGCGTGTCAATATCCAAGCGTCCTACTGGGAAAACTTCCTTGCTCCGAGCAATATCATCCAGCAAGTCTAGAACCGTTCTGTGCTTGGGATCCTCGGTCGCTGAAATAACTCCTTGGGGCTTGTTCATCATGTAGTAGACAAACTCCTCGTACTCCAGCACTTGACCATCAAAGCGAATCTCATCTCTTTCTTCATCAATCTGCAATTTAGCTGATTTTTCTTTTTTACCATTTACCGTCACGCGCCCAGCCTTGAGCAAGTTTTTGACCTCAGTCCGACTTCCCACAGCGCAGGCAACTAAAACTTTATCTAATCTCATAGAACTATTATATCATACTCAAAAGGAGGCTGGTACAATGACCAACCTTCTTTTCCTTCAAAAATCGCTTCAAACCGCGTCAACGTCGCCTTGCCGTATATATGTTACTGACTTCGTCAGTTCTATCTGCAACCTCAAAACAGTGTTTTGAGCTAACTTCGTCAGTTCTATCTACAACCGCAAAGCAGTTCTTTGAGCAGCCTGCGACTAGTTTCCTAGTTTGCTCTTTGATTTTCATTGAGTATCAGATTTAAGAAATTAACTTCCTCGTCTCCAAAAAATTGCTAAGACAATCATAGCACCTAAAATCGCTGGGATAATAGCTGTTCCTGACAAAACTGGCCCCCAAGTTCCAAAAAGCAAGTGACCTAGAAAGGCACCAATCCAACCGAGAAACATTTTCCCAAAGCATCCCATGCGTTCTCCACGATTGGTCAAAGCACCTGCCAAGAATCCCACTAGGAGACCAACAAACATACTTCCTATCATCTTGGCTCCTTAATTTGCCCAATCTCCGTTACGGAAGAGAGGTACTCGTGTTCCATCCTCACGGATACCATCGATATCCATTTGACTAGACCCAATCATAAAGTCCACATGAACATCTGAACGGTTAAGTCCGGCAGCTTCAAGCTCTTCTTCGCTCATCTCTGCTCCACCAACGACACTAGTAGCATAGGCTGCACCGATAGCCAAGTGGTTTGATGCATTTTCGTCGAAAAGGGTGTTAAAGAAAGTAATGCCTGACTGAGAAATTGGGCTTGGATCTGGTACCAAGGCACATTCACCTAAGGCACGCGCGCCTGCATTTTCAAAGACAAGATCTTTCATGACCTGATCGCCTTTTTCTGCAGTGATATCCACAATTTGTCCATCCTTGAAGGTTACTTTAATTCCCTCGATGATATTTCCGTTGTAGCTAAGTGGTTTTGTAGAAGTGACATAACCATCTGCACGACGGAAGTCAGGCGCTGTGAAGACTTCCTCTGTCGGCATATTTGGTAAGAATCCTTCTCCTTGCGTATTGATAGCACCAGCTGATTCCCAAACGTGGTTCTTAGGCAAGCCAAGGGTCAAATCTGTCCCTGGAGCTGTGTAGTGAAGGGCTGAAAATTGCTCTTTATTAAGCATATCTGCCTTGCTCTTAAGAATGGCAGCGTGTTCTTCCCAAGCCTTAACTGGATCTTCTTCGTAGACACGGCAAGTTTTGAAGATTTGATCCCAAAGGAGATCGACTGCTTCTTCATCGCTCGCAGCATTTGGAAAGACTTTCTTAGCCCACTCAAGTCCAGCAGCGGCTGCTACCGTCCAGCTGACCTTGTTGGATTGCGTTGCAATACGCATTGGCTTCATAGCAAGTCCCATAGTTTTAGCAGAAGCTGAAAGCTTGTCAGCATCCACTCCGTTCAAGGCACCTGGATCAGAAGAACGGACACCAAGACGGCTAGCCTTGTTCTCCAAGAGATAGTTCATCTCAGCAATCTTATATTCTGGCACATTGTCCAGACGCTCCATCGGCGCATGGAGAAATTTCTCACGGTTAATCACATCATCTGTCCACTGAACAATAACCTCATGCGCACCCAAGGCGTAAGCTTCTTTCACAATCAAATGCGCCAACTCGCGTTGCTCCACATCGATAGAAAGAGCCAAAGTGTGACCAGGTTGCACATTAATTCCGTTCGCAACCAACAATTTCGCATATTTTTCTAGATTTTCTTTAAAATTTGGTAAAACCATTTTATTTGTCCTTCTCTATTTTTATTTTTCTTTCAAAGCAGAAAATAATCCTGCCAAAGCAATAGCACCTGACAAGAGTGCTGTCGATACAAGAATTGTTTCATCTGCCAGCTCTAGCTGATAGTCAAAAAATTTTTGAGCTGGTTTGTCTTCCGCAAATCCTTCCCTTACTAGTATATCACATATGATGTAAATTTAAAAACAAGCCGAATAAAGCTTGTTTTTAATTAGCTATCACAAAAATTGTGTACATACCTTTCCACTTCTTTTTCCATAGATTGAATCTCACCAATATCCCATCTATTTTTTTTAGAAGTTATCTCTGCCATCATCTGTAATTTTAAGCTCTGACGCTTGAAGATCCCTTCTCTTTCCCATTGTTCTAATTTAGCCTCTGGATAGGAGTTGCCAAACCTGGAGTTCTGACTATCGGTAATGATACAAAGATTGCCAAAAGAATGTAAAAACTCAGCAGGTAATTGGCTCTCTCCATCATGTCCATTTGGATTCTGAGGATACCAATGTTCTACGGAGCGACGATAAGCAAATTTAAAATCTTTAAACTCAATATCGTAATCTTTCTTCAATTCTTCACGATTTTTCCACAAAACATAATCTACAAAGTTAAAAGCATAAACAGGAATTGCCCTATATTTTTTGATACTTTTATCTTCAGTAAACAATCTTTCCTCAGCATATCTCACTGCCAATTTCTCAAGAAAATCCTTAAACAGACTAGCAAATTCTGCTTGATTTAACTCTTCAATATGGTTAAACAAGAATTGCAAGATTTCATATAACCAACGACTATCACGATTAGCAGTAAAGGTCACAGCAAACATGGATTGAAGGAGGATAATATTTTTGTTTAAATTGTCAAAAGTATTTTTTTGAAAATTAATTCGAACATATTTCCATCCTCCATTTTCATTTCGTTGATATGTCTCATACTGACCTCGTTTGATTTGCCATTCGGTTTCATTTTCTAATTGGACATTTTTTACGATAAGCGTATCAAATATATGCTTCATAGTCAGAAGTAGTTGCCCAAATTGTTGGACCCATTCTCTATCTCGTCGTTCAATTTCAAAAATTTTCAATAATTTTTTATCATCAAATGTAGTTTCGTCATTTCCTTCCATGATGAAAAAAACTTGAAGTAAAAATGTTGGAAAATCAATTACAGTCGTATAATTTGAAATATCTGCTCCATTATTTACTAAGCTACTACTTTCATATTTTGTCTGAGTAATTGCATCTAGTAAACTTCGTTGCTCAATTTTTTTTACTCTTATTTTCTCAAATACACTTTCCAATTTGAAGTTAGTAAATTCTTTACCAAAAATTTTCTCACCCTCTTCATCAGTATTGTTTGGTCTACTTCGGATTTGAAAAGTTTTTATTACCGGCTTATCAAACTCTGCACAGGCATCCCAAATTCTCGCAAATTTTTGTGCCATTTCTTGATCTTCACCAAATTTAGACATCATTTGTGCCTTAAGAATCTCATGAGCCTCTAGTTGTTCGCCTCGAGAGTTGAAACGTTCGAAATAAAGATTCAAATCTAAATCTTCAGGAAGTATACTCCGAAAAATGATAACCTTCTCAAAAAGATAATCAACGAAAGACTGAGGAGCCAATTGGCGCTCTTCTAACACTTTTTTCAATGCATCTTTAGCATGTCCATAACCTCTAGTCAGCTCATTTTCATCGCACTCTGAAATTTTTTGCTTGGTAAATAGCTTTTGAATATTCTCATTTGATTTCTTCCGAGCTGGGAAGGTAAGATTGACAGCTTTCAATCTATCAAAACCAAACTCATGCTTCAAAGCTAAAGCAATCAAATTAAGAGCGGTTGTTCGTTGTTGACCATCTATTATTTTGAAAATGTCATTCTCTTTATTAACAACTAATGTTCCAATATAATAATTGTCTCTATTTTCTTGAAAAGCATCTGCTACATTGTCTCTATTTTCTTGAAAAGCATCTGCTACGTCGTTCAATAACTGCTCAATTTCATCATAAGTCCAAGCAAAATTTCTCTGATAAAGAGGAATAGCATAGGTATCTTCATTTAACAAACGATTAACTGATAAGCTTATATGTGTTTCTACCATTTATCTTTTTCCTCTTCTATAATCCTATCCACAGTATAATTTTCAAATAATTCTCTATCTATCTTGATCATAAAATCATTCGGAGTGACAGCATGAGATAAAAGTTGAAATAGCTTTTGAACCTCTTTTTGTCTAAACCTTCCGCCAGCAGCATAGTTCCCAACCGTCGCATCATATATGGCTTTAGATTTAACTCTAGGGTAGTAAGACCAAATAAACAAGGTCTCTACTATCTCCTTTGATAGCTCCTCTTTTCCAAATCTATCTGCGAAAAGCGAGCAAATATTTAGGAATATATTGTGACATTTAAGATAGCGTCCTTTTGAGCTATTGTAAATGTTCAACATACCTTTTGGGTAAGCTACATTTTTTTCTTCCTCTGACTCATTAGAAAGTCCTAACTCTTCATTTAAAAATTTTTTATGAACTCTAATAGTTTCATGGGCCGATTCAATATACTCAAAAAATTTACTTCCATCAATGATTGGCATAGTAATGGACATAGGGAGCTTTTCAATATGACGATACAATTCTAAGTATGGAAAGTTCTGATTCAAATCAACACCTTTAAAATCGTCAATAAAATCCTCTGTAAAACGGAGATAAGAACCATAACGCTTGTTTGTCAATCCTGTCTCTCCTCGAGACCAACGTCTCATACGAAAAAGATGTTTATCAAACAACTCTTTGAGACTTAACTCTTTATCCTCAACAAATTGCTCCCACTTTTCAACAATCTTTTCATCTTCGGAATCTTGCTTGCGAAGATGATAAGCTTTGAGCAAATCATGAGGTTCTAAAGATTTTCCACGATTATTCTGAGAATCAAATAACTGAAAGGCTTCTGATAATCGTTCTTGGGGCATAGTAATCACAGAGACAGCACAATTCTCTAATAAAAAGTTGCAAATATCTTTTGCCTCATTTTCGCCAACTAATTGAGTTAAATTTTTCCACTCATTATAATTTTCACTCGCATGATAGCAAGATATCTCTCCAAATACAGTACTACTCAGCAGTTGCTTAGCACCCTTATAATTCTCTAAATCATCTAATAAATGAAGAAACAAGGAAATAGAAATTAGCCGTTGCTGTCCATCGACAATATCGTAGCCATCATTTTCATGTAAGATAACGGAACCAATCTGATATTCCTTTTTTCCCATAGCATCTCGTAAATCATAAAAAAGGTTACGGATATGTTTTCTGTTCCATTTATAAGGTCTTTGATAAGAAGGAATCCGTAAATCCTCTTCTTTCAATAGTTCTCCAACCTTTTTAGAAGTAAATTGAATACTCATTTTATCCCCATCTATATTTATCTATCATTTCTTGAACTGTTTGCTTCATATCCTCTACTAAAATCCGAGGAGACAAAACAGTAACTGCTTCCCCTTGCCCCAGCAACCAGCGTTTAAGGCCCGGTGTATGCTGACTTTCAAACTTAAAATGAGTCCAATCGCCATTTTTCCCAACTATTTTTGCATTTGGAAATTGATCCATCACAATAGTCGGATCATTCAAATACTCGATTTCAATACTGATTTTCTTCCCGATAAAAGCGTCCACTCTCTCGTTACGAATGTCACCATCTCTAAATTTATCTCGATAAGAAATAGAGGGTTTCTCTATATCACTAAGAGACCAGGACTGGATACGGTCTACTCTTAAAGTAATATAAGTAGCATGTTTCAACTGGTAAACAACCAGATAGAAATAATGACTATCATAGTAAAGAGAGACTGGCAAAACAGTCTGCCTCTTAGAAGATTCAGAATAAGGTTTTTGATAGATAATGTCTAGAACCTGTTCATGCAAAATAGCTTCTGATAAATTCCAAATTTTCTCTATTCTATTTTGTTGATCCGTTAAGGGAACATAGTTAAGCTTTTCACTGCCAATGATCTGCTCAATTTCTTTCTGGTCATCACGAGGAACTAAAATCAGTAAATTTTTTAGTAAGCTATCAATTTCTGGCCTATTCAGTGCTCGATTTTCCAATAAAATCTTTGAAATAATGAGAATATCCTTTTTATTAAAAACTGACTTACTTGCTAAATAATACTTATTCGTCTTACGGTTATAAAGCAAATCTCCACTATAACTGGTGCTACTAGATAAAATATCACGGAGTAGCGAAAAATCTCTCTGTATCGTCTTTTCACTAACCTCAAATTCCTGAGCCAGTTGCTTTTTTCCTAGTGAAGTACCTAACTGTAAACGTAAAAAAATTGTTAGTAGTCTCTCTTGATCATTCATCTGCAATTTCCTTCTACATATTATTCAAACAATATTATTTCTAGTACATTATTATCACTTCTATAGTCTAACTAGCACTTTATATTCAAAACGATTAAAGCAAAATAAACTAGCCCTTAGGTGATTTCAACTGTACCACTATGCCAGATTCGAAGAACTCAACTACGGATTCAGCCATATTTTTTAAGTCTTCGGGTAAGCAGTCTGAATATACAATGAAGAGTTTGTTTCTTTTCTTATTCTCTTTGAATTGCTGCATCCAGTATTCCTGTACCCTTTGATCAGCCTCTCCCAAAAATTGAACTCCCTCCAGAAAAATCAAATCATACTCTGTATGCTCCATTTGCAGTTTTATCCATTGACTATGTTTAGAAAAAATCAAATTATCTCTCACTCGATAATATCCAAGTGATGCTATTGGAGTAGCAGGTTTTATTTTAGTTAACGTATAAAACAAATGCCATCTGTCAGTCTCTGAAATACCGCAAATGTAAATACATTGAGAATCTTCTTTTAAGTCTATTTGTGGGAATCCAGTCCAATCACTCCCATCATCTTTCAAGCCTTTTTCAAAATTGTAAATTTGCTCTTCAATTGACACGTTAGAATTTAAAATTCCTTGATCCACCATATTATACTCTCTTTTCTATTATTTTTAAGAGAATTATAACAAATCAAGTGGACATATTTTGTCCACTTGATCAAAATAAGCAATTTTTAAAACAACTCATCAAACAAACTCAACTGGTTATCCTCTGGCATATTCCCCAGAATCCCCATTTCATCCATCTTTTCAACCAAAGTTGATGAGAGGCCACCACGTTTGCGTAGTTCTGTTTTAGAGAGGAATTCTCCCTCTTCACGCGCTCGCACTAGCTGCTTGGCAACGTTCTCTCCCAAACCATCCATTGCTACAAATGGCGGAATGAGGGTATCCCCATCGATGAGGAACTCTGTCGCCTGACTACGGTAGAGATCGAGTTTTCCAAACTTGAAACCACGCTCCCACATCTCATTAACAATCTCAAGAGTTGTATAAAGATCAATTTCCACATTAGAGGCTTCATTATTCTTCCGTTTTTCAGCAATTTCTTCCATTCTGCGCTTGATAGCATCCAAGCCTGCACCCATAGTCTTGATATCAAAAGCCTTAGCACGGATTGAGAAGTAAGCACAGTAATAATAAATGGGATGATGAACCTTGAAGTAAGCTACACGCAAGGCCATCATAACGTAGGCTGCCGCATGGGCTTTGGGGAACATATACTTGATTTTTCCACAAGATTCGATATACCACTCTGGCACCTTATTGGCCTTCATGGCTTCAATATAGCCATTTCGCTCCTCTTCGGAAATCTTCAACCACAAGCCCTTACGTACCCGTTCCATGATGGTAAAGGCCATCTTAGGTTCCAGACCCGCATGCATGAGGTAAACCATGATGTCGTCCCGACAACCGATAACGGTCGACAGATCTGCAATTCCTTGCTTAATCAAATCCTGGGCATTTCCCAACCACACATCAGTACCGTGAGACAATCCAGATAACTGTAGCAACTCCGCAAAAGTCGTCGGATGCGTCTCATCTACCATCCCACGTACGAAGTTGGTTCCAAACTCTGGAATTCCTAGCATCCCCGTCGGTGTTCCGATTTGCTCAGATGTTACTCCTAGCACATCAGTCCCAGAAAAGAGGGCCATCACGCCTTCATCATCCATAGGAATTTCATTGGGATCAATTCCAGACAAGTCCTGCAGTTTCCGAATCATGGTCGGATCATCATGTCCCAGAACATCAAGTTTGAGGACGTTCTCATCGATATCGTGGAAGTTAAAGTGAGTCGTTTGCCATTCAGCCGTCACGTCATCCGCTGGATACTGGACAGGCGTAAAATCGTAGACATCCATGTAGTTAGGAATAACAACGATTCCCCCCGGGTGTTGTCCCGTAGTCCGCTTGACACCAGCTGCACCTTGAGCAAGGCGCTCCACCTCTGCATCACGATAGAACTTGCCATAATCTCTCTCGTAGCCCTTTACAAATCCATAGGCAGTCTTAGCAGCCACCGTACCAACCGTTCCTGCACGGAAGGCATATTCTTCACCAAAGATATCACGCACATCCAAGTGGGCGCTAGGCTGATCCTCTCCCGAGAAGTTCAAGTCAATATCGGGAACCTTGTCCCCATCAAAACCGAGGAAGGTCTCAAACGGAATATCCTGCCCATTTTTACTGAGTTTGTGACCACACTTTGGGCAGTCCTTATTAGGCATATCAAAACCGGAACCATAAGAACCATCTGTGATAAACTCGCTGTACTGACACTGACCACAGACATAGTGAGGAGAGAGAGGATTAACCTCGGTAATCCCAATCATGGTCGCAACGAAACTAGAACCGACAGACCCACGAGAACCCACCAAGTAGCCCCGTTCATTGGATCGTTGTACCAGCATCTGGGAAGCCAGATAAATCACGGCAAATCCATTCCCCAGAATAGAGGTTAATTCTTTTTCAATCCGCAAATCAACAATATCTGGCAGCGGATTTCCATAAATCTCAAAAGCCTTCTTATAGGTCAATTCAGCGACCGTTTCTTCAGCCTTGTCGATAAAAGGTGTGTACAAATCACCTTTTACAACTTCAACAGGTTCAAAGCTATCTGCCAAGGCATTGGTGTTTTCAATAACCAGTTTACGTGCCAGTTCCTCTCCCAAGAAGGCAAATTCATCCAACATCTCATTGGTCGTTCTAAAATGGGCTTTTGGAAGTGGTGCTGGTTGGGCATGTTCACCATGACCAATAGTTCGGTTAATCATCGCCCCCTGTCCCAAACTACGGACGATAATTTCACGGTAAATTTCTTCTTCAGGTTCGATATAGTGAACATTTCCCGTAGCCAAAACAGGCTTACCAAGGCGGTCTCCAACCTCTATCAAACTCTTGATAATAGTCTGGAGTTCTTCCATATCCTTGACCTGCTCCTTGGCAATCAAGGGGGCATAGATAGCTGGTGGCATGACCTCGATAAAGTCATAATACTTGGCCACCTCAACCGCCGCATCCACACCTTGGGAAACGACTGCATCAAAAACTTCACCTTCTGCACAGGCTGATCCTAAAATCAAGCCCTCCCGATGGGCATCTAGAACCGTTCTCGGAATCCGTGGAACCCCTTCAAAGTACTTAGTATTGGACAGAGAAACCAGCTTAAAGATATTTTTTAGACCTACCTGATTCTTGACATAAATGGTCGCATGCTTGATCCGAGCTTTTTTATAAGAATCTGGGCTAATCAAATCAATGTTGAGTCTAGCTAAATCGGTCACACCATGTTTTTCTGCCACCTCTTTGATAAAGATGAAAAGCAGGCGACCAGTCGCTTCCGCATCGTAATTGGCCATGTGGTGATGTTCCAAGGCCACACCAAAACGCTTGGTCAAAGGCCCCAAACCATGACGCTTATACTCAGGATAGAGATTTCTAGCAAACTCCAGCGTATCAATAACTGGTTGGCTAATCCTTGGAAGACCATGACGCTCATAGTTGGCATTCATAAAGCCAACGTCAAAGGTTGCATTGTGGGCAACTAAGACTGTATCCTTGCAAAATTCTTGGAATTCTTGCAGAACTTGTTCTAATGGTTTGGCATTTTTGACATGATCATCTGTAATTCCAGTCAACTCAGTAGTAAAAGCTGACAAGGGATGCCCAGGATTGATAAATTCATCAAATTCAGCAATGACATTCCCCTTATACATCTTAGAGGCCGCAACCTGAATCAAGTCATTGTAGATGGCTGATAGTCCCGTCGTTTCCACGTCAAAAACCACATAGGTCGCTTCTGATAAGTCCATCTCCACTTCGTTATAAACGATAGGAACACGATCCTCAACGATATTGGCTTCCATTCCATAAATCAGCTGAATTCCCGCTTTTTTGGCCGCCTTATAGCCGTGTGGGAAGGACTGGACATTCCCGTGGTCCGTGATGGCAACAGCCTTGTGTCCCCACTTAGCAGCTGTCGCAACGATTTCTTCGACCTCTGGCAAAGCATCCATGGTCGACATATTAGTATGAGCATGAAACTCAACTCGGCGCTCACCTTCTGGCATCAAATCCTTCCGCTCATAGTGAACAACTTCCTGCACATCCTGCACATTCATAGTCAAATCGCGTGTGAAGTTATTCATCTCCACATTCCCACGCACTCGGAGCCAAGAATTTTTCTTGATGAGATCAAATTTCTGAGCCTCTTCCTCATTTTTAACCCACTTTTGCATAGAAAAACTTGAAGTGTAGTCCGTCATTTTAAAATTGATTAAAACACGACCCGTTCTGGTCACTTTTTGCTCTACATCAAAAACAACCCCTTCAAAGACCAGACGATTTTCCTCCGTCGTCACTTCGATCATAGGAGTAATATCAGCCTTATCTAGCTTTGGCTTAGCCGCAGCCTTTTTGGCCTGAAAATCAAAGGCTGGTTTGTCTTCTGCTGGAGGTGGCGCCATCTGTTCCAGTTGCTCCATAGCGCGGAGCGCTTCCTCATTGGCAGCTTGAACAATCTGCTCATTTTCAGCATGAAAGGCTTCTTCCTGCTCTTGAGTCAGCACATCATTCTTTTCTACTTGACAGTTAAAAGTTGGAAATCCAAATTTTTCAAGTTGTTTAGTTAAATTAGGAAGATGATTTTTCTTAAAGTGTTCCTTATCGATCGCCTCTGAGCCTTCAATAAGGAGTTGGTTGCCCTCAGCACGAACTTGCAAATTCTGATAAAGAGATTTAAAGCCTTGACTAGCACACGGCCCTTCAGAAAAAGCCTCTCTATAATAGGCTTGTAAGAGTTGATTTGAAAATTCTTGAGACAGAGCCTTGATTTCGAAAACAGCTTTATTGCCTGTCTTAGAAAATTCCTCACTCAAACCCTTCTTTAATTCTAAAAAGATTTCAATCGGTAATATATTAGAAAATACGAAATGAAACTCCCATACCTTACTAATTTTATGAACCACAACTCGCTCAATATCAGCCTGTGATAAAGCAGGATCCTGTCTCATTTCAGCAGACATCCCCAGTTGATTCATCAAAATTTCAAAACTGTTTGACATTCATTTTCCTCACATTATTCTCCTACTATTTTACCATATTTAGAGGTATTTTCTAAAGACAAAAGGAAGCCACTAAGTGACTTCCTTCTAGAGTGAGGACTGATTAGTCTTCACCTTTGTTTTTCTTAATGATTTCTTCTTGTACTGACTTAGGTACATCTTCGTAGTGGTCAAATACCATCATGAATGTACCACGTCCTTGAGAAGCAGAACGAAGAACTGTTGCGTAACCGAACATTTCAGCAAGTGGAACGTAAGCACGAACGATTTGGCTGTTACCGTGTGCTTCCATACCATCTACACGTCCACGACGAGCAGTTACGTGACCCATAACATCACCAAGATTTTCTTCTGGAACAGTGATTGTTACAAGCATCATTGGCTCAAGGATAGCTGGTTGTGCTGATTTAGCAGCTTCTTTAAGAGCAAGTGAAGCCGCGATCTTGAAGGCAGTTTCAGATGAGTCGACATCGTGGTATGAACCATCGTAAAGCTTAGCTTTAACGTCAACCATTGGGTAACCTGCAAGAACACCGTTAGCCATAGATTCTACCAAACCTTTTTCAACCGCTGGGATAAATTCACGAGGAACCACACCACCGACGATTGCGTTTTCGAATTCGAATCCTTTACCTTCTTCGTTTGGAGTAAATTCAATCCATACATCACCGAATTGACCTTTACCACCAGACTGACGTTTGAAGAATCCACGTGCTTGAGTAGAAGCGCGGAATGTTTCACGGTAAGATACTTGAGGAGCACCTACGTTCGCTTCAACTTTGAACTCACGACGCATACGGTCAACAAGGACGTCAAGGTGAAGCTCACCCATACCAGAGATAACTGTTTCACCAGTTTCAACGTTTGTTTCAACGCGGAATGTTGGATCTTCTTCAGCCAATTTTTGAAGGGCGATACCCATCTTATCTTGGTCTGCTTTAGATTTTGGCTCAACCATCAATTGGATAACTGGTTCTGGAACGTTGATTGACTCAAGGATGATTTTAGCTTTTTCATCTGTCAATGAGTCACCAGTTGTAGTATCTTTCAAACCAACGGCAGCAGCGATATCACCTGAGTAAACTGTGTCAATTTCTTGACGGCTGTTAGCGTGCATTTGAAGGATACGTCCGATACGTTCACGTTTACCTTTAGAAGTGTTCAATACGTATGAACCTGATTGAAGAACACCTGAGTAAACACGGAAGAATGTCAAACGACCTACAAATGGGTCAGTCATGATCTTGAAGGCAAGAGCTGCAAATGGTTCTTCATCAGATGCTGGACGAGTTTCTTCTTCATCTGTATCTGGGTTGATCCCTTTGATCGCTGGGATGTCAAGTGGGCTTGGAAGGTAGTCGATAACCGCATCAAGCATCAATTGAACACCTTTATTCTTGAAGGCAGAACCACACAATACTGGGAAGAATTCAACGTTGATAGTAGCTTTACGGATACCAGCTTTCAATTCTTCGTTAGTGATTTCTTCACCTTCGAGGTATTTCATCATCAATTCTTCATCAGTTTCAGCAACTGCTTCAACCAATTTTTCACGGTATTCTTGTGCTTGGTCAAGGTATTCAGCTGGAATATCTTCTTCAAGGATATCTGTACCAAGGTCGTTAGTATAGATTTCAGCTTTCATCTTAATCAAGTCGATGATACCACGGAAGTCATCTTCAGAACCGATTGGCAATTGGATTGGGTGTGCATTTGCTTGAAGACGATCGTGAAGAGTGCTTACAGAGTAAAGGAAGTCAGCACCGATCTTATCCATTTTGTTAGCAAATACGATACGTGGAACACCGTACTCAGTTGCTTGACGCCAAACTGTTTCAGTTTGAGGCTCAACACCTGATTGTGAGTCAAGAACGGTAACCGCACCATCCAATACACGAAGAGAACGTTGTACTTCGATTGTGAAGTCCACGTGTCCTGGTGTGTCGATGATATTTACGCGGTGGTTGTTCCATTGAGCTGTTGTCGCAGCAGATGTGATAGTGATACCACGTTCTTGCTCTTGCTCCATCCAGTCCATTTGTGACGCACCTTCGTGAGTTTCACCGATTTTGTGGATTTTACCAGTGTAGTAAAGAATACGCTCAGTAGTTGTTGTTTTACCAGCATCGACGTGAGCCATGATACCGATATTACGAGTTTTTTCAAGTGAAAATTCGCGTGCCATGAGGTTTGTTTCTCCTATTTATTTTTGATTTCTATTCTATTATAACACGATTTTAATAAAAACGGATAGGCAGGACCTACCCGTTCTCAATCTTTTCATGCTATTGTTGGTTTCAACTTGTAGATTTACAAATTGAATCGAACTCGGGCTAAAGTTAATTAGCCGATTTGAGCCGGAACGGGATGCTGTGTGAAAAAGATAAACTTCCTTGTATTCGTCGAATACTGCGTCAATTTCCTATTTTCACCTTGCATCCTTACCGTTCCTAGCATCATGACCTAGTTGAGCTCAAGCTAAAAGTCTGGAGAAAAAGATGAATCTCATTGGTTGCAAGCGCAACCTGCTTCGATTCCCTATTTTCTCTAGGACTTTCTTAACGCTTTCGCATCCTATATTACCAACGGAAGTGTGCGAATGCACGGTTAGCTTCAGCCATACGGTGAGTGTCTTCACGTTTCTTAACTGCTGCACCAGTGTTGTTAGCAGCATCCAAGATTTCTTTTGCAAGACGGTCTTGCATTGTGTGTTCACCACGAAGACGAGCGATTGTTACCAACCAACGAAGTCCAAGTGTTGTACGACGTTCTGGACGAACTTCAACTGGGACTTGGTAGTTAGATCCACCAACACGACGTGCACGTACTTCAAGTACAGGCATGATGTTTTCCATAGCTGTTTCAAATACTTCAAGTGCATCGTTGCCAGTAGCTTCTTTGATTTGCTCAAAAGCACCGTAAACGATTGAAGCAGCTGTACCACGTTTACCGTCAAGCATAACGCGGTTGATAAGACGAGTAACTAATTGTGAATTGTAAAGCGGATCTGGCAATACGTCACGTTTTGGAGCTCTATTTTTACGACTCATTTCTCTTTATCCCCTTTCCTTATGCTTTTGGACGTTTAGTACCGTATTTAGAACGGCCTTGTTTACGATCGTTAACACCTGCAGTATCAAGTGCACCACGGACGATATGGTAACGTACCCCTGGAAGGTCTTTTACACGTCCACCACGAAGAAGAACCACGCTGTGCTCTTGCAAGTTGTGTCCGATACCTGGGATGTAGGCAGTAACTTCGATAAGGTTGCTCAAACGTACACGAGCGAATTTACGAAGGGCTGAGTTAGGTTTTTTAGGTGTCATTGTTCCAACACGAGTTGCAACACCACGTTTTTGTGGTGAAGAAACGTTTGTTTGAACTTTTTTATGACTGTTGTAACCAACGTTCAAAGCTGGTGATTTAGATTTTTCTACTTTTGATTTACGCGGTTTGCGAACCAATTGGTTAATTGTAGGCATCTACATTCTCCTGTGTTTTTTTTATTTTTGGTGATGATACACTTGGTGACAGCTATCATCTGTGTGTACTTTTGCAACATTTGTCAGCACGTCCCTGTACACTCTTGAGAGACCAAAAGTAAAAAGTACCGTCTATTATTGTAACAAAATTTTCCCTTGTTTGTCAAGATGTTTTTCTTTTTTATTGTTAATTTTAGCTCTTTTGTACTACTCCCAAAAGAAAGAAAAAGGAGGAATAAGTCCCTCCTAAAGTTAGGTATTGTTCCATTCGATCACATCATTTTTAGCACATAATGTTCAGAAAAATATTATATCATCACAACCAACCAGATTCTTTCGCGATATTAGCTGCCTCTGTTCGATTACTAGCATCTAGTTTCGAAAGAATACTGGTGACATAGTTACGGACTGTTCCGTTTGATAGATAGAGTTGATCTGCAATTTCTTGGTTAGATAAGCCTTGAGCAATTCCCTTTAAAACGGCGATTTCTTGCTCTGTTAACGGGTTAGGATGCGTCATCACCACTTCCATCAATTCAGGCGAATACTCCTTGCGTCCTTCAAGGACAGTGTGCAAGGTTTGCATGAGGTCCGCAATACTTCTCTCTTTCAAGACATAAGCATCCACTCCAGCCTTGACCGCACGTTCAAAATATCCGGAGCGCTTGAAGGTCGTCACCACAACTACCTTTGTTTCTAGCATTTCTGCTCGTATCCACTCCAAGACTTCGAGACCTGTCTTAACAGGCATTTCTACGTCAAGAATGGCAATATCTACGGACTCTTTTTCTAAGAGTTGAATTGCTTCTTGTCCATTCTTGGCTTGCAAGACAGACTCTACATCTGCTTGAAAGGCAAGCAATTGACACATGGCATCTCGTAACATACTTTGATCTTCTGCAACAAGTAATTTCATCTTAGTTTCTCTCCTTATAAGGTATCCGAACCTGCACTTCAGTCGGATGTTTCTGACTGATTACTCTTACTTCTCCTGAAAATGGGAAAACACGATCTCGGACTGTATGGAGGTCATCCCCCTTTATAGAAGTAAAGCCACAGCCATCATCACTTACTGTTAAAATGAGTTCCTTCTCTGTCCGTTCTAATTTTAAGTAAACTTTAGACGCTTTGGCATGTTTGATGATATTGGTCACCAACTCAAGCAAAATCATGGAAGCCGTTGACTCCAATTCCTGAGTAAGGCTAGCAGTATCTAGTTGGTTATCCGTTTCCACCTTAATTCCAGCAATTTCTAACATCTTTTTCACAGTCTCTAGTTCGGATGTCAAAGTTCTAGACTTAAGATTTTCCACAATCGTTCGAACTTCACGCATTGATTCTTTGCTAATTTGCTGTATTTCTCTTAATTCCTTTTCCACCTGTGGATAAGCCTGCATCTGAAATAACTGCAAGGCTAGATCAGTTTTAACACTAAGCATAGCAAAGGTGTGTCCCAGACTATCATGCAAATCCTGACCGATACGACTGCGTTCATTTTCAGCAAGCAATAGATTTATCTGGGCATTTTGCTTAGTCTGAGCTTCTTTCAAATCTTCCACAATACGAATCCGAACCAAGCCAAAAGTCATCAAATCGACAAACGTAAGAATTCCAAACAGATAGATTAGAAACTCAACTTCGATTTCCTGAAAAATCAAAAGTTGCCCCACAACAAGGAATTGAGCAAGGAGAAAAGTCCGGACATGTAAAGAATTAAAACTACGTACACCGAAATGATAAATTAAGAGATTGGCAAGGAAAAAGAAGAACCAGATATAATTTACACCAACAAAGGCGGTATAGCCAGCTACATAGGCTAGCATGATAATCCAAAAGAGCCAGGATAAGCGCTGGCTCTTGGTGGTTAAAACGCCTAAGTAGGCCACTACAAATAGAATATCAATCAATAAATGCCAGCTAGGAAGCTCCCCAGTCACTACAGGAACGACGGGAAAAACCATAAAAATCAAACTGGCCCAATACATATAGTCTATGCTTTTCAGTCTTTCAAGCATTAAGCATTCTCCTTATGACCTTGAAGGTAAATAGTCAAACCAAATAAAACTGCTGAAAAAACAAGTAAATAAACTGTCGCTGATAGATTAATGCCACCCTCATTTAAGAAGGTCTTGATTAATTCCATCAACTGATAGCTTGGTAGACGCTTCCCGATTGCTTGCATCCAGTCTGGAAATAAAGAGATGGGCATCCAGAGTCCGCCTAAAACAGCCAAGCCAAAGTAAAGAAGATTGCCCACGACAGACATCAGCTGACTAGTTGGTAACAGCGTCAAAGTTAAACCAAGCGCTACAAAAGCAATACTTCCCGCAATCAGCAAAATCGCAGCTCCAACCCAGCTTCCTAGAGGCATGTCCACACCTCTGACTAAGTGCCCAACTGAGAATACAACTAGGATTGAAACCAAATAATCAACCATCATACTTGTTATCTTTGACAGATAATATTCTACCATATTTACAGGGCTATGACGTAATGTTTTCTGCCAGTTGTTAATCTTGTCAGTATGTAAGACAGCTGGAAATGAAAACATAGCAGTCGACATCATGGAAAAGGCCGTCATGGAGATAAGGTAATCACGCATAAAATTAGCTGGCCCACCTGGTGTATCCTGATACATGCCTGAAAAGAATAAATAGAAGGCCGTCGGCATCCCTACTGACAATAGATAAGTTACTAATTGTCGTTTGGTCAATAGAAATTCTATCTTGTTTAGTGCGATCAATCGTTTCATCTTAGTCATCTCCCTTTTGTGTTTCTTCAAAGATTGTATCCAGCAAGCTACGATTATTGACTTCAATTTCTTGAATCCTACAGCCTGCCTGAACTAACAGTTGCCAGAAAGCATCTGATTCGCGTGTGACTACTTGCATAGCATCTTGTTTTTGTGACCAGTTTTCAACCAAGTTAGACTGCTCAATGACTTCCTTGTAAGCTAGAGGAAGGATAAAGTGCTTTTCAATCTCCTCACTGCGCATGGCGAGTGGTGTCGTATCACGAATCAACTCTCCCTTATTTAAGAGCAAAATGCGGTCTGCAGTGTGTTCCACTTCCTCAATATAATGGGACGAATAAAGAATGGTGACTCCTTGCGCTTTTAACTCCTGAATAATTTCCCAAAAACGTTGACGAGTTGAGGTATCCATGGCCGAAGTAGGCTCATCTAAAAAGACTAACTTTGGTCGCCCAATTAAGGTTAAGACAAAAGAGAAAAGACGCTTTTGACCGCCTGATAATTTTTCTGCCAACTGTTCTTTTTGTTGCTTGTCAAACTGCAATAGTTGATCGATTCCCTGGTTGTTCAAGGGATTTGGATAAATGCTTTGAAAGAAAGCAATCAACTCTTTAACCTTTAATTTCTGTACAATCACATTTTCTTGAGGGAGATAAGCCCTAGTATAGTCTAACTTAGAACTCGTCACTGGTAAACCTTGAATAGATACTTGACCGCTGGTGACCAGTTTGTCTCCGAGCAAACATGCCAAAAGTGTCGTCTTCCCAGCACCATTGGGACCAATCAAGGCAACGCATTCACCATCGTTGATTTCAAAAGAGATGTTCCGCAAGATCTCCTTGTCTTTTATTTTCTTACACAATTTCTCGACTTTAATCACAGTCATGAGATTCTCCTTTCACCCATTCCATTCCCATAGGGAAAACGACGAAAATCATAAATCCACCCCCCCAGCACCACGAATAAATTGGCGAAGTAAGTTTTGGTCAAACCAACCAGTAAACATTTCCACTAACCATACCAAGAGTGACAGGCCGATAAAGAAATAGATGATCCCCCTTTTCATTCCTCAAACCCCTTTTTCACATCTCTAACTAATTTCAAACCTTCTCTAACGAGCCAAGACATCATTCCAAATCCAGCAAAGAGCTCCCAAGGAAAATGGTAGAAGCCCTCGTCCAATTCTGAAAACATGAGATAGGTCATAACTCCTGCTGCTACTAAACTCACTGCTATAATCATTTTATTTCTCATCTCTTCTTCCTCCATTTCATACTTCAATTATAGTCTTTTGAAGTTGGAGGAGCTAGATGCTTCTGTCACTAGAAAATATGACAAATGTCATAAAAGATTCTGTTCAAAACAAGAAAGATACACTATACAATAAAACACAAGTAGAAAAATCTAAGGCAGCTTCCTCAAAAGAAATATCAAACCCAATTCACACTATAATGTAAATTAATATTTATTTAAAATTGTAATAGCAGCAATTTTTATAACATAAAAACATATACTATTGCCTCAACAGAAACTCTTCTATTGCTTTCTTAAAAATTTATAAGAGTTATAAAATCTATTAAATTTCAATATGTATAATTAACTACAGTATTATTAAACAAGGTAGGAAACAAAAAGTATACACTGATTTTAAAGGAATTTTAGACGATTTTTGAAAGTCATATTTCTTCATTTGACTTCCACAGTTAGGCCACGATGTAGTCTCATAATCCAGTTTGGCGATGATTTCCTTGTGCGTATCCTTATTGATGATGTCTAGAATTTTGATGTTTGAGTCTTTGATATCGAGTTGTTTTGTGATAAAACGTAATTGTTCCATATGAATCTTTCTAATGAGTTGTTTTGTTGCTTTTCATTATAGGTCATATGGTACTTTTTTTCTACACAAAAATAGGCTCCATAATATCCCCACTACAAATATTATAGAGCCAAAAAAAGAGAGAAGCAAACTGATTCTCTCTTAATGTATATAATATCTAGTTAAAATAAAAAAGATACGTTTATGTATCTCTGTAATTAATCGGGAAGACAGGATTCGAACCTGCGACACCTTGGTCCCAAACCAAGTACTCTACCAAGCTGAGCTACTTCCCGAGTTAAATAGAAAAATGCACCCTAGAGGAGTCGAACCTCTAACCGCCTGATTCGTAGTCAGGTACTCTATCCAGTTGAGCTAAGGGTGCTCATTATATTATGCCGAGGACCGGAATCGAACCGGTACGATCGTTACCAATCGCAGGATTTTAAGTCCTGTGCGTCTGCCAGTTCCGCCACCCCGGCCTCTCTAAGCGAACGACGGGATTCGAACCCGCGACCCCCACCTTGGCAAGGTGGTGTTCTACCACTGAACTACGTTCGCACTGTTTTCTTCTATCTAAAAATGCCGGCTACATGACTTGAACACGCGACCCTCTGATTACAAATCAGATGCTCTACCAACTGAGCTAAGCCGGCTCATTTATTATATCTTAATGCGGGTTAAGGGACTTGAACCCCCACGCCGTTAAGCGCCAGATCCTAAATCTGGTGCGTCTGCCAATTCCGCCAAACCCGCATATATGACCCGTACTGGGCTCGAACCAGTGACCCATTGATTAAAAGTCAATTGCTCTACCAACTGAGCTAACGAGTCTAAAATAACTTACGTTATCTTAAACGGTCCCGACGGGAATCGAACCCGCGATCTTCGCCGTGACAGGGCGACGTGATAACCGCTACACTACGGGACCTTTGGGAGTTAACGGGATCGAACCGCTGACCCTCTGCTTGTAAGGCAGATGCTCTCCCAGCTGAGCTAAACTCCCTAGAGCTAAGCGACTTCCATATCTCACAGGGGGCAACCCCCAACTACTTCCGGCGTTCTAGGGCTTAACTTCTGTGTTCG
>CAJNDO010000009.1 GCA_905221545.1 bacterium
ATCATCATAAGTTAATTTCATAATAAAAGCACCCCAAAAGTTAGATTTTTTCTGTCTAACTTTTGGGGTGCAGTTCAAAGTGACTTTGGTGCTTTAAAGTTAATACTCTTCGAAAATCTCTTCAAACTACGTCAGCGTCGCCTTGCCGTATGTATGTGTTACTGACTTCGTCAGTTCTATCTACAACCTCAAAACAGTGTTTTGAGCAGCCTGCGGCGAGCTTTCTAGTTTGCTCTTTGATTTTCATTGAGTATAAAAACATGTTACTCTGTATGGATGTTGATGGCTATTCTTCATCTTCCGTAGGGAATGGAATACCCGTTTTATTTAGTCGTTGAACCTCTTGGATAAATGCATTTTTCCAAGAATACATATATGGTAGTGGGGAAAAGTCGTTCTGGGCATCAATGTAATGAAGAAGACTATTAGCTCGTTCAATAGCCTTAGGGTTGTTTTGTCGAAGTAGATTGTATACTTTATACATGTTCAAAAAAAATAGGGGATGCATTGCAATGGTAGCGTAGGCTTCTTGAGTTAGTATTAGTTTTAACTTATAGATGAGTTTTTCAGCTTTATCGTAGTAGCCATAGCGAGAGTAAGTCCTAACCAAATTAAGACCACAGTGAATATGTATGTGAGTAAAATCTACAATTCTATATTGAACCTCATCTAATTCTTTAACGATTAGATTTTCGAGGTATTCAAGGAATTGTACTTCAAAAAATTGACCTTCAAAATCAAGGAGAACATTAACAATAACAAAATCACGAATATAAAGTGTATCTATACTTAAGATATAGTCAATCAAGTAATGAATAGCTTCTAGTTCATCAAGGGTGACTTCATCCAATCTCCTTGAATGTTTGCTAATGTATAATTTTAGTGTGTAATATTCTATGACACTTGTCCACTCACTTTTTTCCCCTAATAGTTGTCTGGCTTTGGTCAAATCCTTTTTACTGATTGCATTATTAAATTGTTTTACTCTTTGAGCATTCTTATCTTGAATATTTAACACTTCTGCATAGTCTACTGACTCTAAATTAAATCTGTTCAAAATTTCAAAAAAAGTATCGACTTTGACAGTTGCTAAACCTTTTTCAAAACGACTGAGGTTGTTGGGAGTAATGGCATCTCCAGCAGCCTCTTTAAGGCTCATATTGCGATCTTGACGGAGTTTATAAATGATTTCTCCATAGTGATTTGATTCCATAATGTTCTCCTTGAGCTTTATTGGTTTTATTATAACTTAAATTTCTCCATTTTTGAAAAAACTACTGTTTTTAGTAGATTTTTTTGGAAAAGTCGGGGAGGGGGATAAATTTCTACTGTTTTCAGTAGAAATATCCAAAAAGGAGATTATTTACTGTATAATCAAGTCAATTAAAAGTAAAGGAGATAAGGATGAAAAAGTCCCTAATTATAACAACTGCTACAGTGGCTGGTTTGGGAGTCACTGCAACTACCCCAACAGTTTTCGCTACTGAAGCGCCAACGGGAAACACAGTAACTACTGCAGTCAACGATAAGGTCACAGACAAAGACCTGTCTGACGCTGAAAAACGCGCTGTAGATTCCTCTAAAGATGCTGAACAAAAAGCAAAAGATGCGGGTCAAGCCAAAGACGAGCTTGACAAGGCACAAAAAGACAAATCCGCTAAGAAAGCTGAAAAAGAAGCCATTGAAAAAGACCTTAAAAAGGCAGAAAGCGCTACACCTGAAAAAATCAAAGATGAAACAGATGATGTAGATGCGAAAGAAAAGGCTAAAGCTGACAAAGACGTAGATGCCAAAGATAAGGCAACCCAAGTCGACCAAAAGTCTGACGAGGCCAAACGTGCTCATGATGAACTTGACAAGGCTCGTACCGGGGTTGAAAAGGCTGACAAAGAGGTGAAAGACGCAACGGACGACTTTGACCCAGCCGCTAAAGAAAAGGCGCAACAAGAAAAAGACGACGCGGATAAAGATGTGCGTATCAAAGACCACGCTAAACGCGATGCGGAAACAGAGCTAGAAAAAGCAAAAGAAGACGACAAAACGCGTGAAGCTAAGAAAGTTCAAGAACGCAAAAACAAAGCCGATAAAGAAGCTGATAAAACAGCAAAAGAAGGCGATGTCAAAGATGCAAAACAAGCCATCAAAGACGCGGAAGAAAAGCTGAAAACCGCTCAATATCCAAAAGAGGTCGTCCTGACTCCAGAATGGCGAGACAAAGCGAAAGAGTTGATTCACAAATACAAAGAACCATATCCAGAGCCATACCCAGATATGACAGGTATGGACCTAGACCAAATCAACAAAGCTGACGAAGCTTGGAGCGCTCGTCGCAACGTTTGGTTGGACCAGCAACAAAAAGAAATACGAAGATTAGAAAAAGAGTTAGTTGAATTAGACCGTGAAACAGATGAAAAATGGATGGAAAAAATTCAAAATATCACCACTAAGGGACTTCAAGATGAAGAAACAGACGTCAAATATGACCCCAATAACCTTCCTCAAGATGTCGTAGATGAATTGAATGACCGATTTATTACTCTTCTCAACAATCTTCGTAAACAATTAGACTTGCCAGAGGCAAAAATCAATACAAATAATAAAGATTTTGCCAAAGAAGTCGCAAAAGTTTACAAAGACAATGACTATCAAGGCGAAGGCCATTTTGGGCGTGGAATTAATGATGTTGCTCGCAAACGAGGGTTGAAAGTGTCTGAAAATCCTGGTGTTGAAACTCATTCTCAATATTATGAAAATCTCATGAGTCTCCCTAAGAGCACAGACAAAATGACTAGACAAGAACTTATTGCAAGTTTGACAGAAACGTTTATGTCGTTCTTTGCGGAAGGGTACTCAACGGGTAGTTATGGTCACTTCTATAGTCTCTTAACCTCCGATAATTTGGGATTAAACACCTCTCTTATCAAAGGTGGGCAACTTTTAGTTGACTATGGCGACCCAGATTTGACACACATCTTCCGCATTCACGTTTTAAATGTTGAAGATAAAATTCTAATCGACAACACTGATTCAACAGCGCAAAAAGCTAAGTTTGATGAACTCTATGGGCCAAACTCGAAAGCCAATCTTCCAACCCCAACGGTGAAAGACAAACAAGAAGTTGAAGCGGAATTGGAAAAAGCCAAAGCTGATAAGAAGACAGCTGAAGACAACTTGGAACACGTGAAAACAGAGCTTCAAGAAATTGAGAAACGCATTGCCGACTTGGAAAACGAAGTGTCTGAAACACCAACCAAAGAAGCAAAACGCACCGAAGCTGTCAAAGAGCTTGAAAAAGCGAAAGAAAAAGCAGAAGATGCCAAACGTAAGTTGGAACGTGCAACTCTTGACGACAACGCCAAATCATTGCGTCTAGAAAAAGCTCGCAAGGCAAAAGCCGAAGCTGATAAAGAATTGGCTAAGAAATTGGCGGAAAGTCAACAAAAAGATAAAGACTTGGAAAATGCGAAGATTGAGCGATTGAAAGCGGACAAAGAGTTGAAAGACGCAGAAGACGCACTACAAAAAGCAAAAGACAAGTTGGCAGAAACCCTTCGTTTGAGCCAAGAAAAAGGCAAATTGGAAGCAGAATTGCAAGCTAAATCAAAAGAGTTGGATGAAGTCTGCAAACACGTAGACGACTTGAAACGCGACGTGAAGCAAAAAGAAGACGAAGCCGAGAAAGCGAGAAAAGTCAAAGACGAAGCGGAACGAGAGTATCAAAAACTACTTCTTCGTAAGACAATCGACGACGCTATCATTCCAGAGCAACCAGAATTCAAAGGTGGCGTGAACGGTGAAGGTCTAATCCAACCAGAACTACCAGAGTTCCCACTAGATAAATTGCCTAAGGATGATGAGCCTAAGGATGATGAGCCTAAGGATGATGAGCCTAAGGATGATGAACCAGGCAAAGAACCAGGCAAAGAACCAGGTAAAGAACCGGGCAAAGAACCAGGTAAAGAGCCAGGCCAAGAACCGGGTAAAGAGCCGGGCAAAGAACCAGGTAAAGAGCCGGGCAAAGAACCAGGTAAAGAGCCAGGCCAAGAACCGGGTAAAGAACCGGGCAAAGAACCAGGCCAAGAACCGGGTAAAGAACCGGGTAAAGAACCAGGTGAAGAACCAGGTAAAGAGCCGGGCAAAGAACCAGGCCAAGAGCCAGGTCAGGCTGGTAACCAAGATGTGAAATCTGTGGGACAAGCACCAAGCTATCAAGCGCCAGCAGTTTTATCTCCAGCCCAAGAAGAAGCTGGACAAAAAGCATTGCCAAATACTGGCAGTCAAATCAGCCTCCTAGCTTTATTAGGATATGGCTTATTGGCAGGGTTGGGCATTGTTTTAAAGAAAAAAGAGGGATAAAAATTGAAAAAGAAACTAGCATTTGTATTATCGTTAGTGACTAGCTTATTGCTTCTTGCAGCCTGCTCATCAGCAGATGGAACCTATGTCTATCAAGGTAGCATGCCATTTATGGAAGAAGCAACTGTGACTATCCAAATCAAGGGTGACAAGGGACAAGTTCATACCAAAGGAAAAACGATTGGTATCCTAACAGAAGGCAAGCCAACGGAGCAGACAGACGAGATGAAGGTCAATCAGAAAGAAAAGACTCTTGAATTGTCTTCACTAAAACTAGGTTATGAAATCAAAGGTGGAGAGTTGACCATTACTTCAGATCCTTCTGGTGTACTAGCTGGTAAATCTTTTAAAAAGAAATAAAGGGAGGGACTATGTCCAAGAAAGGCATCTTTAGTAGCTTGTTAGTGGCTAGCTCAGTGCTTTTATTAGCAGCCTGTGGGCAGCAAGCTAGCCAGACAAGCGAAGCTGAGTCGGCTGACGCCACAGTTCAAACCAATGCTTCAGACGCCAAAAAAGCTGAACAAGCCAAGATTGATTACCAGATTGTCTATCAGAATATCTTAGACTCCTATAGAGAGCGAGTTAAGACAGCACAAAAACAACAAATGCCACAGAATTCGACAGGTGACAAAGAAGAGTCTTATATCGATTCCATTTTGTTTGATTACCAAGGGAAAGACATCAGCTATACTTTCTACGACATCAATAAGGATGGCAAGAAAGAATTGCTGATTAAGCAAGATAAGGTCTTGCTTGGGATTTACTATCTGACAGATCAGGGAGCCCAGCTAGTCAAGGCTGGTGGGGTTGCTGGTAAAGGTGGTTCACGTCAAATCTTGATTCCTTATGAAAATGGCGCCATCTCTTACTTGATTTTCAGCGCTTCTAGACCGGAGGCCATTGCTAAAACTTATCTCTTTGCAGATGGCCGTTATCAGGAAGCCAGCTCAGTCAACTATGATTTGAGAGAAACCAAGGATCCTTCAAGTTTACAAGGGTTAGATGGGATTAAAGAGGTGGACTTAGAAGGCTTGAACTGGTTGATTTTTGATGATGCTTCAGCAAGTCGTCCTTTTATTGACCTAGAGGAGCAGGCTAAGGGCCCAGGTGCTCATTTGGCTGAGATTCATCAGAAAAACTTTAGCAGTATCAAAGGTACTTGGAAGAATAACAAGGGTGGCGAAGTCACTTTTGATGAGAATGGCTTTACAAATGGAGCGGTCTTGACTGATGCAGCACCGAAGATTGTAAATAATATGGCTCAATTTGGTATGACTTCAAGTAGTGGTGTAGGTGGCGCATCTGTTACCCTTATTCCACAAGGAGTTGTGCATCCAGACTTTAATGCAGGCGATGCAACTTATACAGATGCGTCTGACAGTAGCAAGGATCGGTTGTTGATTGCCCAATATGCAGGTGCATTATCCGATCCAAACGAATTTTATTATAAGGTTAGTGAGTAAAAAAGGAGAAATAAAATATGAAATTAAAACACGTATTGACAGGAACAGTGATGGGGTTGAGCCTCGTGATGGCAGGGGTATGGAACTCTGTAGGAGCTAAGAATCTTTCAGATCATTTTGAAAGAGCTACAGTTCGTCCTGATGATGGTAATGATATAAATTTTTCAGGTTACACAACTCTAGTAGATATTGATACAAAAGAAGAGTTAAAGTATTTGGGGCGTGGAAGAGGTCCTGCAGAGACAATTGAAGGATATACTTATGTGAATAGTGTAAAAATTGATTCTCCATTAGGAGATAACTTGTTCCACCAATACAAGAAGAATGAATCTAGTCCCAAATATAACCTACCAAATGTTGATACAGTATCAATTCCAAAATATCCATTACCAGCTAAAGAACCTATAGGACCAGAAAACGAGTCTAAAAAGAATTATGTAATCCCAGATCCAGGTTTTACATCAGGAGATCCTTTGAACAGAAATTCAAAAAAATCTGTAGAAACTCCAAAAGCTAAACAAGTAGGTTGGGTTTTAGAAAACGGTAAATGGTTCTACTTTGACCAGTCAGGACGTAAACAAGTAGGTTGGCTCCAAGTAGGTGGTGTTTGGTATTATCTTGCTAATGATGGTCAAATGCAACTTGGCTGGCTCTACATCGGGAATGCATGGTACTACCTTAATGGCTCAGGTGCAATGGTAACAGGATGGTTCCAAACAGGCGGTGTTTGGTATTATCTTAGTGGCTCAGGAGTCATGGTAACAGGTTGGCTTCATCAAGGGAACACTTGGTATTACCTAAACGGTTCAGGTGCTATGAATAAAGGTGGCTGGTCTCAAGTTGGAAAATCATGGTATTACTTCACAAACTCAGGAGCTCTTTTGGTAAATACTACAACACCAGATGGCTATCGCGTGAATGCTAATGGTGAGTGGGTGTAGGAGTGACAGAGCTATAGTCATACTTGATAGATAAAATATATTTTAGATATATCGTATTTAAGGTCCATTTGCTAGTATTAGCAATGCAAGAAAGAGTTCAATATCAATATTCTATGATGAATAATTTGGAAATATAAATTGTTAAAAATATACCTTCACAACAAAGTGACAAGCATCTCCAAGAGGGGGTGCTTGTTTGTTCATTTGATGTTTATGCAAGCTGATATGCTCAATTTTTCTTTGGTTTGACAGTCTATTGAAATAAGACTATAATCAAGCTGTATCAGTTTTCGAGGAGGTTTGGATGCACTTTAGATTGGAAAATAAGGAATCCCAGAAGGCGCAAGAAATTGGGAATTTGATTCGTGCTTATAACCGTTCCAAAAGAGAAGAGGATGAAAGTGAGCCATTGAATCTTTATGTTGAAGATGAAAAAGGCAATCTTCTGGCGGGCTTGGTAGCTGAGACTTTTGGAAATTGGCTAGAAATCGAGTATTTGTTTGTGAAAGAGGAACTGAGAGGGCAAGGAATTGGTTCAAAACTATTGCAACAGGCAGAAAGTGAAGCTAAGAATCGAAACTGTCGTTTTGCCTTTGTCAATACTTACCAGTTTCAGGCACCTAATTTTTATCAGAAACATGGATACAAGGAAGTTTTTAGGTTACAAGACTATCCTTACACAGGGAAAAGATTTTACTATCAAAAGGATTTGTAAGGAGAATATGAAAGTATAAGGCAAAGAGGGGAGCTTGACATAAGTCTCGATAAATACCAGTAAAATCCTACAAATTGTGTCTTTCTGGGCGATATTGGGTACAATGCAATCGCACATTGGGAATCAAGGTCTATCAGGTTAAGAAAAGAACTGCTGTCGTCAAAATTTTGAAATAATTTATTTAAAGTCAACACTCTCTATTTTTTATGGTAGAGAGTTTTTGTTAATAAAATTTTACAAAATGACATTTATATATTGAATTGGGGTATGGAAATGGGCTCAGAAAAAATTTGAGCAAGACATGGATGAATTGGAGAGTGAAGAATAGCTTGTTACTCTTTTCTCAATCCAGCTAAAATGTGATATAATAGTACTAATTTATTGGAATACATGAAAGTTTTTGAAAATTTTTATGTATTTCTAGCTAAGGAAGTAGGAAAAGTATGTATCCAGATGATAGTTTGACATTGCACACAGACTTGTACCAGATTAATATGATGCAGGTTTACTTTGACCAAGGGATTCACAATAAGAAGGCGGTCTTTGAGGTGTATTTCCGCCAACAGCCTTTTAAGAACGGCTATGCGGTTTTTGCTGGTTTGGAAAGAATTGTGAACTATCTTGAAGACTTGCGTTTTTCAGATAGTGATATTGCCTATTTGGAGTCGCTTGGCTATCATGGGGAATTCTTGGACTATCTTCGCAATTTCAAGTTGGAGTTGACCGTTCGTTCTGCCCAAGAAGGGGATTTGGTTTTTGCTAATGAACCGATTGTGCAGGTGGAAGGCCCTCTAGCCCAATGTCAGTTGGTCGAAACAGCTCTTTTGAACATCGTTAACTACCAGACCTTGGTGGCTACTAAGGCAGCACGTATTCGTTCAGTCATTGAAGATGAACCCTTGATGGAGTTTGGGACACGTCGGGCTCAAGAAATGGATGCGGCTATCTGGGGAACACGCGCAGCGGTGATTGGTGGTGCCAATGGAACCAGCAACGTGCGTGCTGGTAAACTCTTTGACATTCCTGTCTTGGGGACTCACGCCCATGCCTTGGTACAGGTTTATGGTAACGACTATGAGGCCTTCAAGGCTTATGCTGCGACCCATAAAAATTGTGTCTTTCTTGTGGATACCTATGACACCCTTCGTATCGGTGTGCCAGCTGCTATTCAGGTGGCGCGTGAGCTGGGTGACCAGATTAACTTTATGGGTGTGCGGATTGACTCTGGGGATATTGCCTATATTTCCAAGAAAGTCCGTCAGCAACTGGATGAGGCTGGATTTACAGAGGCTAAGATTTATGCTTCAAATGACCTAGATGAAAATACTATCCTCAACCTCAAGATGCAAAAGGCCAAGATTGATGTTTGGGGTGTGGGAACCAAGCTGATTACAGCCTATGACCAGCCAGCTCTTGGTGCAGTTTATAAGATTGTGGCCATCGAAGATGAAAATGGTAACATGCGTAATACCATCAAGCTGTCTAATAATGCGGAAAAAGTGTCTACGCCAGGTAAGAAGCAGGTGTGGCGCATTACCAGTCGTGAAAAAGGCAAGTCAGAAGGTGACTACATAACTTATGATGGTGTGGATGTGAGCGACATGACAGAAATCAAGATGTTCCATCCGACTTATACATACATCAAGAAGACCGTTCGTAATTTTGATGCTGTTCCTCTCTTGGTGGATATTTTCAAAGATGGAAAATTGATTTACACCCTGCCTAGCTTGACTGAAATTCAGGCCTATGCCCGTAAGGAATTTGACAAGCTGTGGGATGAGTACAAGCGCGTGCTCAATCCTCAGCATTATCCAGTGGATTTGGCGCGTGATGTATGGCAAGACAAGATGGACTTGATTGACAAGATGCGCAAGGAAGCCCTTGGAGAAGGAGAAGAAGAATGAGTTTGCAAGAAACGATTATCCAAGAACTGGGTGTGAAACCAGTGATTGATGCCCAAGAAGAAATCCGTCGTTCCATTGATTTTTTAAAGAGATATCTGAAAAAACATCCCTTCCTAAAAACCTTTGTACTAGGGATTTCCGGAGGACAAGACTCAACCTTGGCAGGTCGCTTGGCCCAATTAGCTATGGAAGAACTGCGAGCAGAAACTGGCGATAACAACTATAAATTTATCGCTGTCCGCCTGCCATACGGAGTGCAAGCTGATGAAGCAGATGCTCAAAAATCCCTCGCTTTTATCCAGCCGGATGTCAGCTTGGTTGTGAATATCAAGGAATCAGCTGATGCTATGACAGCTGCAGTTGAAGCGACAGGAAGCACTGTTTCAGACTTCAACAAGGGAAATATCAAGGCACGTTGCCGTATGATTGCCCAGTATGCCCTGGCAGGTGCCCATAGCGGAGCGGTCATTGGGACAGACCATGCTGCGGAAAATATCACAGGTTTCTTTACCAAGTTTGGTGACGGTGGTGCAGATATTTTACCCCTGTTCCGCCTCAATAAACGTCAAGGGAAACAACTCTTGAAGGAACTTGGTGCAGACCCAGCCCTTTATGAAAAAATCCCAACAGCAGACCTAGAAGAAGACAAACCTGGTCTAGCTGATGAAGTAGCTCTCGGAGTCACCTATGCAGAGATTGACGACTACTTAGAAGGCAAACAAGTTAGCCCAGAAGCTCAAGCGACTATCGAAAACTGGTGGCACAAAGGCCAACACAAACGCCACCTACCCATCACCGTATTTGATGACTTTTGGGAGTAAAAACCTCCAGTGGAGGTTTTTACCCTGAGCCTAGAAATGAGAAAGCGAAGAAGGTCCAGTGGACCTTTTTAGCTTCTTGCCTTGAAACTTGAGAGCAAGAATAACCTCCAGTGGAGGTTTTTACCCTGAGCCTAGAAATGAGAAAGTGAAGAAGGTCCGGTGGACCTTTTTAGCTTATTACCTTGAGATTCGAAATCAAAACAAGTTTCAATGGAGATTGAACAGAGAATCATCTATTAGAAAGCGAGGTAACATTATGAAAGCAATCGGTACGCAAGTATTACAGACAGAACGTTTAATCTTGAGAAGATTTGTGGAGAGTGATGCGGAAGCCATGTTTCAAAATTGGGCTTCGTCTGCTGAGAATCTGGCCTATGTCACCTGGGATCCTCATCCTGATGTTGAGGTCACTCGAAACTCGATTTGTAATTGGGTTGGCTCCTATACAAATCCCAACTATTACAAATGGGCCATTTGTCTCAAAGAAAACCCAGAGCAAGTGATAGGGAATATCAGCATCGTTGAAATGGATGAGAATGATTCTTGTTGTGAAATTGGGTATATTTTAGGAAAAAACTA
Organism: bacterium; assembly: GCA_905221545.1. Lineage (GTDB taxonomy): Bacteria > Bacillota > Bacilli > Lactobacillales > Streptococcaceae > Streptococcus. The sequence goes on from CAJNDO010000009.1 coordinate 10,780, forward strand.
TTGGGGTCGTGGTATGATGACGGAGGCTTTGAAAGCTGTCTTAGACTTTTGTTTTACTCAAGCAGGCTTTCAAAAGGTCAGAGCTCGATATGCCAGTCTCAATCCAGCTTCAGGTCGTGTCATGGAGAAGGCTGGGATGTCCTATCTAAAGACTGTTACAAATGGTGCCGAGAGAAAAGGCTATGTTGCAGACCTTATTTATTATCAGATAAGTAAGAAGGATAGATAAGCTTAACATTTATTGCTTATCCTCTGTTCTTATTTTTTATTTACTATTTCATTTATCCTCTCTTTTCCGAATAAATAGATAGTAGCAGTTAATCTAGCAAACCTAGATTTAAAACTGTGGTATAATAAAAGGAGGAAAAGGATGATTCTCAGACATCCGGGCATCAGCCCGACCAATGATTTGGTTGCTAAGAAGATTTTTAGCAACCCAGAGATTACTTGTCAATTTATTCGCGATATGCTGGACTTGCCAGCCAAAAATGTAACCATTTTGGAGGGGAGCAATATTCACGTCTTGCCTTCCCTGCCGTACTCGGCTCAGGATTTCTATACTAGTATTGATGTTTTGGCGGAGCTAGATAATGGAACGCAAGTAATTATTGAAATCCAAGTTCATCATCAGAATTTTTTCATCAATCGTTTGTGGGCTTACTTATGCAGCCAGGTCAATCAGAATCTTGAAAAAATTCGCCAACGTGAAGGTGACACACACCAGAGTTACAAACACATCGCACCAGTATACGCTATCGCTATCGTGGATAGCAACTACTTCTCGGACGACTTGGCTTTTCACAGCTTTAGTATGCGAGAGGACACGACAGGTGAGGTCTTAACCATCACAAACAACGGTCAGGAAAACCATCTGGTCAAAATGGCTTTCTTGGAACTTAAAAAATACAGAGAAACCAGCAAAGATAGCATTCGCAAGCCATGGTTGGAGTTTTTCGGGAATAAACCCTTTACCCAGCAACCTGAGCGAGCCATCAGCCAGGCAGACCAACTGCTAGACTATAAGAGCTGGTCCGAGGAGGACAGGAAAATGTTTAGTGAACAGCGCAGACGCGAAGAACAAGCCTTGCTAGCGCAGGACTATGCCTTGGAAACTGCTAGGGCGGAAGGGAAATTTTTTGCCTTCCTAGACATGGTCCACCAAGGTCTTCTGACTTCAGAGGTTGCAAGTGAGCAATTGGGCATGACCGTTGCTGAGTTTGAGGCCTTGTTGTAAGACTAGCACTAACAGTCTGGAAAACCATCTAGTCAAGATGGCGTTCTTGGAACTAAAAAAATACAGAGAAACCAGCAAAGATAAGGTTCGTAAACCGTAATTGGAGTTTTTGTAAATCAGTAAGTCAATGACAGATTTTTCCGTGATAAACGGAAGAATCTGTTTTTTTAGTTTACTAGATGTTGGCTCGAAAAACGTAAGATAGATTACCCTTTTACTCATGCTTTTTTGATTTATTTGAAGTATAACCTGATTAAATTCCTATTTTTCCCTATCATTGTCCCTATTTTTTCTGGAGTTTTGGGGCTATAATAGTCCTATCAAATCAAAGAATGGAGGAAGGCAATGGATAATATAATCTTTTTTATCAGTGTTTTTCTTGCTGGAATTCTTTCCTTCTTTTCTCCTTGTATTTTACCCTTGTTACCGGTTTATGCAGGTGTCTTGTTGGATGACAAAGATGGTGCTCAGGCTTCTAGCGGAAAATTGTCAATCTCAGTTGTTAGTCTATTGCGAACTTTGGCCTTTATAGCGGGGATATCCTTTATCTTTATCTTACTGGGCTATGGAGCTGGTTTTTTAGGCAATTGGCTTTATGCTTCTTGGTTTCAGTATGTGACGGGTGCGGTTATCATTCTCTTGGGCTTGCACCAGATGGAAGTCTTACATTTGCAGGGGCTTTACAAGGAAAGAAGGATACAATTAAAGAGACAGGGACAAAAGGGTAAGGGCTATAGTCAGGCATTTTTACTGGGATTGACCTTTAGTTTTGCTTGGACGCCATGTGTGGGGCCGGTTCTAGGCTCTGTTTTGGCCTTGGCGGCTTCAGGTGGTTCAGGTGCTTGGCAGGGAGCTGGTCTCATGTTGATTTACACGCTGGGTTTGGCGCTACCATTTTTGGTTCTAGCTCTTGCCTCCAGCTATGTTTTGAAACATTTCCGAAAACTCCATCCTTACCTCGGAACCCTCAAAAAAGTGGGTGGTTTCCTCATTATCGTGATGGGAATCTTGGTGCTTTTGGGAAATGCTTCCATTTTGACTACATTATTTGAATAGAAAGGAAGAAGAAATGAAAAAATGGCAAACATGTCTCCTTGGAGTGGGCTCAATCTGTTGCTTGGCAGCCTGTTCGGCTAAAAACATGTCAGACGAGTCTACTATGAAGGAGCAAACAAAAACAGAACAAGTCAGTGCGCAAACTGCGACTAAAGGTCAGGCAGTCGCTGATTTTGAATTGACAGGTGTAGACGGCAAGACCTACCGCTTGTCTGATTACAAGGGCAAGAAAGTCTATCTCAAATTCTGGGCTTCTTGGTGTTCCATCTGTCTGGCTAGTCTTCCGGATACGGATGAAATTGCTAAGGATGCTGGAGACGACTATGTGGTCTTGACAGTGGTGTCTCCTGGTCACAAGGGTGAACAAGCGGAAGCAGACTTTAAAAACTGGTACAAGGGCTTGGATTATAAAAATTTCCCAGTTTTAATTGATCCATCAGGCAAACTTTTGGAAAGTTATGGTGTCCGTTCTTACCCAACTCAAGCCTTTATAGACAAGGAAGGCAAACTGGTCAAAACGCAACCAGGTTTTATGGATAAGGATATGATTTTAAAAGAATTGAAAGAAATGGGGTAGGGAAAGGTCATGAATGATAAAGTAAAATTGTTTGTCTTGGCAGGGATTTTTTTCCTAGCCATAACCGGTTTCTATTTTCTATTGATGCGAAATGCAGGGCAGACAGATAGCTCGCAAATTGAGAAAGCGGCAGTTAGCCAAGGAGGAAAAACAGTGAAAAAAACAGAAATTAGTAAAGATGCAGACTTGCATGAAATTTATCTAGCTGGGGGATGTTTCTGGGGAGTGGAGGAATACTTCTCACGTGTGCCTGGAGTGACAGATGCCGTTTCAGGCTATGTAAACGGTAGAGGGGAAACAACCAAGTACGAATTGATTAACCAAACAGGTCATGCGGAGACTGTCCATGTTACTTATGATGCCAAGCAAATTTCCCTCAAGGAAATCTTGCTACATTACTTCCGCATTATCAATCCAACCAGCAAAAATAAACAAGGAAATGACGTGGGAACCCAGTATCGTACCGGTGTTTATTACACAGATGACAAGGATTTAGAGGTGATTAATCAAGTCTTTGATGAGGTGGCTAAGAAATACGACCAACCTCTAGCAGTTGAAAAGGAGCCCTTGAAGAATTTTGTGGTGGCAGAGGATTACCATCAAGACTACCTCAAGAAAAATCCAAATGGGTACTGTCATATCAACGTCAATCAGGCTGCCTACCCCGTCATTGATGCCAGCAAATATCCTAAACCAAGTGATGAAGAATTGAAAAAGACCTTGTCACCTGAAGAGTATGCAGTTACCCAGAAAAATCAAACAGAACGAGCTTTTTCAAACCGCTACTGGGATAAATTTGAATCTGGTATCTATGTGGATATAGCAACTGGCGAACCCCTTTTTTCATCAAAGGACAAGTTTGAGTCTGGTTGCGGCTGGCCTAGTTTCACCCAACCCATCAGCCCAGATGTTGCTACCTACAAGGAAGATAAGTCTTACAATATGACACGCATGGAAGTGCGGAGTCGAGTAGGAGATTCTCACCTTGGCCATGTCTTTACGGATGGACCACAGGACAAGGGTGGCTTGCGCTACTGTATCAATAGTCTCTCTATCCGCTTTATTCCTAAAGACCAAATGGAAGAAAAAGGCTATGCTTATTTACTAGATTATGTTGATTAAGAGGGCTTTCCTAAGCAATTAGAGGAGAATTTTGCTATACTGATACTAGTAAGTGACAAAGGAGCAGAGCATGACCTATACAATCTTAATCGTAGAAGATGAGTATCTGGTAAGGCAAGGTTTGACCAAGTTGGTCAATGTAGCAGCCTACGATATGGAAATCATTGGTCAGGCTGAAAATGGAAGGCAGGCTTGGGAATTGATTCAAAAGCAGGTGCCAGACATTATTTTAACTGATATCAACATGCCTCAGTTGAATGGCATCCAGTTGGCCACTCTAGTCCGAGAAACCTATCCTCAGGTACATTTGGTCTTTTTGACCGGCTACGATGATTTTGATTATGCCTTGTCTGCGGTCAAACTCGGTGTGGATGACTACTTGCTCAAGCCCTTTTCTCGTCAGGATATTGAGGAAATGTTGGGGAAAATCAAGCAAAAACTAGACAAGGAAGAAAAGGAAGAGCAGTTACAAGATTTACTGACCGCTAAGTTTGAGGGAAACCTGGCTCAGAAAATCCAGTCTCATCTGGCTGACAGCCAATTTAGTTTAAAGTCTTTGGCTAGAGACTTGGGTTTTAGTCCAACTTATCTGAGCTCCTTGATTAAGAAAGAGTTGGGCTTGCCTTTTCAGGATTATCTGGTGAGAGAGCGTGTCAAACAAGCCAAGCTCTTGCTTTTAACTACAGATCTGAAGATTTACGAGATAGCAGAAAAGGTTGGCTTTGAAGATATGAACTACTTTACCCAACGTTTTAAACAGATTGCAGGTTTGACCCCCCGTCAGTTTAAGAAGGGAGAAGGTCGATGAAACGTTCTTCTCTACTAGTCAGAATGGTTATTTCCATCTTTCTGGTTTTTCTCATTCTCCTAGCTCTGGTTGGGACTTTCTACTATCAATCGAGTTCATCAGCCATTGAGACCACTATTGAGGGCAATAGCCAAACGACCATCAGCCAGACTAGCCACTTTATTCAGTCTTATATCAAAAAATTAGAAACCACCTCTACCAGTTTGACCAAGCAGACGGATGTCCTAGACTATGCTGAGAATCCCAGTCAAGACAAGGTCAAGGGAATTCGAGATCTATTTTTGACCATCTTAAAGGCTGACCAGGACTTGAAAGCTGTGGTTCTGGTCACCAAATCTGGTCAGGTCATTTCTACAGATGACAGTGTGCAAATGAAGACCTCCTCTGATATGATGGCTGAGGATTGGTATCAAAAGGCCATTCATCAGGGGGCCATGCCTGTTTTGACTCCAGCTCGTAAATCGGACAGTCAGTGGGTCATTTCTGTCACTCAGGAACTTATTGATGCAAAAGGGGCCAATCTTGGCGTGCTTCGCTTGGATATTTCCTACGAAACTCTGGAAGCCTATCTTAACCAACTTCAGTTGGGGCAGCAGGGCTTTGCCTTTATCATCAATGAAAATCATGAATTTGTTTACCATCCTCAACACACAGTCTATAGCTCATCTAGCGAAATGGAGGCCATGAAACCCTACATCGAGACAGGTCAGGGATATACCCTTGACCACAAATCCTACGTCAGTCAGGAACAGATTGCAGGAACTGATTGGACGGTTATAGGAGTTTCTTCGCTGGAAAAGTTAGACCAGGTTCGTAGTCAACTCTTGTGGACCTTGCTTGGGGCTAGTGTCACTTCTCTTCTTGCCTGTCTCTGCTTGGTGTGGTTCAGTCTCAAACGCTGGATTGCCCCTTTGAAGGATTTGAGAGAAACCATGCTGAAAATTGCCTCTGGTATACAAAATCTTCGTGCCAAAGAAGTTGGTGCCTATGAACTGAGAGAAGTGACTCGTCAATTTAATGCCATGTTGGATCAGATTGATCAGCTGATGGCAGATGTACGCAGGCAGGAAGAAACGACCCGTCAGTATGAACTTCAAGCCCTGTCGAGCCAGATTAATCCCCATTTCCTCTATAATACCTTGGACACCATCATTTGGATGGCTGAATTTCATGATAGTCAGAGAGTGGTTCAGGTGACCAAGTCCTTGGCAACCTATTTCCGCTTGGCGCTCAATCAAGGCAAGGATTTGATTTCTCTTTCTGATGAAATCAATCATGTCCGCCAGTATCTCTTTATCCAGAAACAACGCTATGGGGATAAGCTGGAATACAAGATTGAGGAAAATCCTGCCTTTGATAATTTAGTCTTGCCTAAACTGGTGCTACAACCCTTGGTGGAAAATGCTCTTTACCATGGTATTAAGGAAAAGGAGGATCAGGGACATATTAGAGTTTCTGTTCAGAAACAGGATAGAGGACTAGTCATCCGCATTGAGGATGATGGCGTTGGCTTCCAAGTTGCTGGCGATAGTAGTCAGAGTCAGCTCAAACGTGGAGGAGTTGGTCTGCAAAATGTTGACCAACGGCTCAAGCTTCATTTTGGAGACAATTACCAGATGAAGATTGATTCTGCACCCGACAAAGGAACGACGGTTGAAATATACATAAATAGAATAGAAACTAGCTAACTCCCGGTCAATTCTGGGAGTTTTATGCGTAATTGAGAAAGCTTTCTAGTTTGTCTATCTTGCTAAAAACAAGAAAAAACGATATGATAGATAGTGACAAAAGAGGTATCAAGTATGAAGGAAAAAGACATTCAAAGAGAAACAAGCCAGATTGTAGAAGATGTGTTGGAAAAGGCCAATTTGAAGCAAGGATCTATCTTTGTTTTGGGCCTTTCTTCTAGTGAGGTGATAGGTGGTCAGATTGGCAAGGAATCTAGCCAAGAAATTGGCGAAATCATTGTAAGAACCATTCTAGATATCCTAGAGGAAAAAGGAATTCATCTAGCTGTTCAAGGCTGTGAACATGTCAATCGGGCCCTCGTTGTTGAACGTCAGGTGGCAGAGCAGTTTGGTCTGGAAATCGTCAGTATCCTTCCGACTCTTCATGCAGGAGGTTCAGGTCAGTTGGCAGCCTTCAAGTTTATGCAGGATCCAGTTGAGGTTGAATTTATCAAGGCTCATGCTGGATTGGATATCGGAGATACTGCAATTGGCATGCATGTCAAGCATGTTCAGGTTCCGATTCGCCCTCTTTTGAGAGAGATTGGGCATGCCCACGTAACGGCTCTTGCTAGCCGTCCAAAATTAATTGGAGGTGCGCGTGCGCATTATCCTCAAGATTCTATTAGAAAGTCGTGAGAATGAGAAAAAAAAAACAACAACTAGAAAAAATCACTAAATATTCGATTCGTAAGCTAACTGTTGGGGTAGGTCCTGTAGCAATCGGGGCCTTCCTTTTTGGTGCTGCTACCTTTTCAGTAGATAAGGTGCAAGCCAATGAAGTTGGCGGAACTCATAGCGTTCATTACCGTTATTTGGCGGAGCAGGAATTGACAGAGTCTGAAAAAGCCTTGATTCACCATGAGGTTCCAACAGAATTTCAATATGATGATATTCTTTATGTAGTTTATCGCAAGAAGGCAACTAACAGTCAACAACTTCCATACACAGGAAGTAAGGAGCTAGCTCTAGCAGGCCTTGGCTTGGCAACGGCTTCTCTAGCAGTCTTTTTGGTGTCCAAAAAAGGTCGTAAAGAGGTTCTAGGTGTTCTCTTGATTGGTTCTTTAGGAGCTAGCACTTTTGTACCTTATGGGACATTTGCGTTTGAAAATAAGGAATTGCTTTCTTATAACCAAACTATTTCGGCCTCTACACATGAAGGATTAGCTGAAGGGATTATCCACATTGATGGCTATGAATACATTGGATACTTCAAGGAAGCAGAACTTCATCAATCAAGACCAGTTTCAGCTGAGAAGTCTCAGTTGCCAGTAGAAAAGCAAAGTTCAAAAGAAATCGAGAAAACAGAAGTAGCTCAAGAAAGACCTGCGGTTACTCCAGAAACTGTTATTGAAAAACCTGTAGTAGAGAATCCAGTTGCCCCTGCTGTTGAAGAAAGACCAGTTTCTGAGAAGCCTCAGACAAGACAGGAAGAGAGCTTGGTGGAGATTCCTTTTGAAACGGTGACAAGCCCAGATGCGAATTTAGCAGAAGGACAGACGCGTATCGTCACAGCCGGAGTAAAGGGTCAGCGTCGTCTTGTAACCAAAGTTTCGATGGTCAATGGTCAAGAAGTTAGAGAAGTCATTGAAGACCAAGTGGTTCAAAAACCTGTGTCGCAAGTCATCGCAGTCGGAACTAAGAAAGAGGTGCAACCTACCTCAACTCCAACTCCAGTACCACAAGCTGAATCAAATCACCAAGCAGCTAAAGGAACCCAAGAAGAAGGTAAGGTAGGCCAAGCCTTAACGCAACCGGAATTACCAGAAGCCCCAGTTGAAGTAAAAGGTACACAAGAGGAAGGCAAAGAAGGTCAAGCTTTAACCCAACCAGAAAATCCAGAATATCATGAAGCAAAAGGTGTTCAAGAAGTAAAAGAAGGCGAGCAGCAAGGTCAAGCCTTAAGCCAGCCAGAACTTCCAGAATATAAAGAAACAGTTTCAACAAAGGGAACTCAAGAGGAGGGTCAAGAAGGTCAAGCACCAGTACAAGAAGTAAACCCAGAATATAACGTAACAACAGGTACAGTTGAGAAGTCTTCCGAGAGTGAATTAGATTTCACAACAGAAGTAGTTCCAGACGATACAAAATATGTGGATGAAGAAGTAGTTGAAACCCCTGGTTCTAAAGGTGTTCAAGTTACGAAAACAACTTACGAAACAGTGGAAGGTGTGGAGACAGATAAAGTTCTTTCTACAACTACAGAAGTGAAAACGCCTGCCATTTCTAAAGTCGTTAAAAAAGGAACGAAACCACTTGAAGGAACAACAGTTGAAACAAGAGAAGAAGTCATTCCTTTTGAAACAAAAGAACAAGAAGATGACACTTTAAAACGCGGAACAAGACAAGTAGCTCAAGAAGGTGTAAACGGTAAGAAACAAATTATTGAAACCTATAAAACAATTCGTGGAGAAAAAACAAATGAAGCTCCAACAGTAGAAGAAACAGTTCTCCAAGCACCTCAAGATGAGATTATCAAAAAAGGTACAAAAGGTTTAGAAAAACCAACCTTAGAATGGGCTAAAACAGAAAAAGATGTCTTGAAGAAGAGTGCTACAGCTACTTATACATTGAATAAACCAGCTGGAGTAGAAATCAAATCGATTAAAGTAGCTCTGAAAGATAAGACTGGACAAGTTGTTAAAGAAGTAACGGTGGCTGAAAATAACTTAAACGCTACCTTAGATAACTTAAAATATTATCAAGGCTACACACTATCCACAACCATGGTCTATGATCGTGGAGAAGGCGAAGAAACTGAGAAATTAGAAGATAAACAAATTCAGTTAGACCTCAAAAAAGTTGAGCTCAAAAACATCAAAGAAACTAGCTTGATGAATGTGGACGCTGACGGTAATGAAACAGATACTAGTTTGCTTACAGAAAAACCGACAGACGTTGCTCCACTTTATTTACGAGTGACAACTCACGATAATAAGACAACAAGACTTGCGGTAAGTTCTGTTGAAGAAGTAGTTGTCGATGGAAAAACATTGTACAAAGTGGTAGCAAAAGCTCCAGACTTAGTTCAACGTAGAGATGATGATACATTCAGTGAAGAATATGTTCATTACTTTGAAAAACAAAAAACACACGAAGGTGATGTATATTATAGCTTTGATGACCTTGTAAAAGCTATTCAAAAAGACCCGACCGGCACATTTAAGCTTGGTAGCAATATCAATGCTGCTAACGTTAAACCAGCAGGAAAATCTTATGTTACTAATGCTTTCAAAGGAACATTAACAAGCACTGACGGTAATAAATTTACCATTAGCAATATGAACAGACCTTTATTCGGAGATATTGTCGGTGGTACTGTTAAAGATTTACTACTTGAAAATGTAAATATCGACATGCCAGGGACTGATAGGATTGCACCACTAGCGAATGTTATCAAAAATAATGCGACTGTAGAGAATATTAAAGTAACAGGTAACGTTGTTGGTAATAATGATGTATCTGGTGTTATCAATAAAATTGATGGTAGTGGAAAATTAAGTAACGTTGCATTCATCGGTAAAGTCCACGCCGCTGGAAATAAAGGTGGTTACTTAACAGGTATCGTTGGTGAAAACTGGAAAGGTATCGTGGAAAAAGCTTATGTTGATGCCGAAATCACAGGTAACAAAGCTAAGGCTGCCGGAATTGTATATTCATCTCAAAACGGTGGTAACAACAGCACTTTAGGTAAAGAAGGTACTCTTCGAAATTCTGTAGCAAAAGGTTCTATCGAACTTAAAGAAGCTGTTATGTCAGGAGGATTATTAGGTACTAACTGGGCACTAGGGGCTATAGAAGACAACATCACTATGATGAAAGTTAAGACTGGTGAGATGGTCTTCGGTCACTCTGATATCGATGCTGATGATTACTTCACATACTCTAGAACGAAACGTAACTACAGTGTTGAAGGTGTAAGTGAAGGTAAAAAGACTTATAAAAACTCAAATAAAGTCCCTAGCATAACTCAAGAAAAAGCGGATGAATTAATCGCTAAAATGGGAATCACTGCTGATAAATTCGAAATCACACTTCCTGTTGAAGATAAACTGAACAACATTGTAAGTAAGGCTGATCAATACAAAAATATTGATGACTACGACGTATCTCGTGAGCTTGCTTACCGAAACATTGAAAAACTTCAACCGTTCTATAATAAAGAATGGATTGTTAACCAAGGTAACAAGATTCCTGCTGGATCAAATCTATTAACTAAAGAAGTTTTATCTGTTACTGCGATGAAAGGAAATGACTTTGTCACAGACCTTACAGATGCTGATCATATTATGATTCATTATGCAGATAAGACGAAAGAAATAAAAGCTATTACACAAAAAGAATCTAAGGTTCAACAAGTTCGTGAATATAGTATTAACGATTTAGGTGATATTGTTTACACGCCAAACATGGTTGTAAAAGATCGTACAGATTTAATCAGTGCTATCGAAAGCAAGTTAAGTCCAGTAGAATTACAATCTGATCCGATTTACCAACACTTGGGTAGAACTGGTGGCAACAAAGTCAATGCAATTAAGGATTTGTACTTAGAAGAAAGCTTCAAGTATGTTAAAGATAATCTTAATAAATTCGTTACGAAGTTAGTTGAAAATGAAGATCACCAACTTAACACTGATGAAGCTGCAAAACGTGCTTTGATTAAGAAAATCGATGATAATAAGGCCGCAGTTCTTCTTGGTTTGTCTTACCTCAACCGATACTACGGAGTTAAATTTGATGACTTTAATATTAAAGAATTAATGCTATTCAAACCTGACTTTTATGGTAAGAATGTTGGTGTGTTAGACTTCTTGATTAAGGTTGGTTCTAAAGAAAGTAATATTAAAGGTGATAGAACTTTAGAAGCTTATCGCGAAACAATCGGTGGAGTTATCGGTATAGGCGAGTTAAACAGTTTCTTAGACTATAATATGCGTCTATTCACAAGTGACACAGACTTAAACGATTGGTTCATAAAAGCTACTAAAGATAATGTATATATCGTTGAACCTAAAACAACAACTCCTGAATTTGCTGATAAGAAACACAGAGCCTACGAGGGATTAAACAACGACATGCACGGTAAGATGATTCTGCCACTTCTGAATTTAAAAGATGCACATATGTTCTTAATCTCAACATATAACACTATGGCTTACAGTTCATTTGAAAAATACGGCAAGAATACTGCAGAAGAACGCGAAGCATTCAAAGCTGAAATCAATAAAGTCGCTAAAGGTCAACAAAATTACCTAGATTTCTGGTCTCGTTTATCATTAGATAAAGTTCGTAATCAACTACTTAAGAGCAACAACATGGTACCAACTCCTGTGTTAGATAACCAAAATTACAAGGGAATCAGCACAGACAAATATGGACACACTAATAGCGATAAAGACGTAGCACCTATCCGTGAATTATACGGACCAACAGGTCGCTACCATGCTACTGACTGGCGTATGGGAGCTGTAGCTCGTATTTACGGTAACCCTTATAAGGATGATTCAGTCTTCTTCATGGTTACTGATATGATTAGTGACTTTGGTATCTCAGCCTTCACTCACGAAACGACTCACGTAAATGACCGTATGGTTTATTTAGGAGGTTCAAGACACCGTGAAGGTACTGACCTAGAGGCGTTCGCACAAGGTATGTTGCAATCACCTGCTGAAACAAGTCCAAACGGTGACTTTAAAGCACTAGGATTGAATATGGCCTACGAACGTCCAAATGACGGAAACCAATGGTACAACACTAATCCAAATGACCTTACTTCTCGCGCTGAAATTGATCATTACATGAAAGGTTTCAATGATACGCTCATGCTTCTTGATTATCTTGAAGGAGAAGCTGTCATTGATAAAGGCAGTAAAGAACTAAACAACGCTTGGTTCAAGAAAGTAGATAAGCAACTTCGTGGAGCTAATACGAAGAACCAATACGACAACGTTAGAGATTTAAATGCAGAAGAAAAAGAATATAATTTAACATCTGTTAACGACTTAGTAGAGAAAAACTTCATGACCAAACACGGTCCTGGTAATGGTCAGTATGATCCAACTGGATTTGGCTCTGCCTATGTAACTGTACCAATTACAGCTGGTATCTATGGTGGTAATACGAGTGAAGGTGCTCCAGGAGCAATGTCATTCAAACATAACACCTTCCGTATGTGGGGTTACTTTGGATATGAAAAAGGCTTCCTAAATTATGCTTCTAACATGCTGAAAAATGAGTCTAAACAAGCAGGTCATGCTACCCTAGGTGATGACTTTATCATTAAGAAAGTTTCTGATGGTAAATTTAATACTCTAGAAGATTGGAAGAAAGAATACTTCAAAGAAGTTGTTGATAAAGCGAAAGCAGGATTTAAGCCAGTTACAATTGATGGTACTACATACAGTAGCTACGATGACTTAAAACGTGCGTTTGCTGAAGCTGTTGAAAAAGATAAATCTACTTTAAGTAACGGATCAGTTAAATTTGATAATACTATTTCCCTTAAAGAGAAAATCTTCAAGAAACTTCTTCAACAAACAAATAGTTTTAAAACTTCAATCTTTAAATAATTGAAATCTCTCATCTGCTTTGCGGATGAGGGTTTTCTTATTTTGTGCTATACTTAAGGTATGCATAGAAAAACAGTGATTGATTTTAGGGCTTTGGGGGAGAGATACACATTTACCCAGCCCATCAAAGAGTTAAAAACGAGAGATTTAGCGGAAGTGGCGGACTTGCTGGCAAAAGTGGAAAGTTTCCAAGAGCAAGGCTATTATGTGGTGGGCTATGTCAGCTACGAGGCTGCACCTGCTTTTGAGGAGAAATTAGCAGTTCATAAAGCTCCTTTACTGGCAGAGTATCTGCTATATTTTACCGTTCATGATAGCGTAGAAACTTCCCCTATTCCTCTGACTTATGATGAGGTTGATTTGCCTACAAACTGGCAGGAAGTGACGTCTGCAACAGACTATGAAAAGGCGATTGCCCAGATTCACCATCATTTACGGCAGGGAGACACCTATCAGGTCAACTACACCGTCCAACTCAAGCAGGACTTAAGTGCCAATCCGTTTGCCATCTACAATCGTATGGTGGTAGAGCAGGAGGCGGGCTACAATGCTTATGTGGAACATGACGAGATGGCAGTGATTTCCATGAGTCCAGAGCTCTTTTTTGAGCAAAATGACCGTGAGTTGACAACGCGACCAATGAAGGGAACAACCCAGCGTGGAGTGACTGACCAAGAAGATTTGGAACAGGCCAGTTGGTTGGAGCAGGATCCCAAAAATCGGTCTGAAAACATGATGATTGTGGACCTCTTGCGCAATGATATGAATCGTATTTCTGAAGTGGGGAGTGAGCATGTGGAGCGTCTCTGCCAAGTGGAACAGTATTCAACTGTTTGGCAGATGACTTCGACCATCAAGAGTCAGTTGCGAGAGCATGTGGACCTTGTTGAAATCTTCCGTTCTCTCTTTCCTTGTGGTTCCATAACGGGTGCACCCAAAATTGCAACGATGGAAATCATTAAGGACTTGGAGCCCCAACCCAGAGGAGTTTACTGCGGAACGGTTGGTCTCTTGCTTCCAAATGGGCGACGAATTTTCAATGTTGCCATTCGGACCATTCAACTGTATCAAGGGAAAGCCATCTATGGAGTAGGTGGTGGCATTACTTGGGATAGCACTTGGGAATCTGAATACCAAGAGGTTCATCAAAAGGCGGCAGTCCTTTATCGTAAACAAGCTTGCTTCCAACTGATTACAACTGGAAAAATCAGCCAAAAACAACTGCTGTTTGAAGAGCAACATATAGAAAGACTGAGAAAAGCAAGTCGATATTTTGCATATCCTTTTGATGCAGAAGACTTAAGACAAAAGATAGAGGAAGAGTGTCAGGCTTGTGATGCTAATCAAGATTACCGCTTGCGAATTAGTCTCAGCAAGTCTGGAGAGTTTGAACTTAGTCTCCAAAGATTAATACCTCTTAGTCCAAGTTTCTGTCAAGCTAAATTTTGTCTGCAGGAAGCAGATTTACAGCAAGCTTTTACCTACTTTAAAACGACTCACCGACCGCATTTGAGTTTGGGCGAACAAGAAATCATTTACCATAATGAAATTGGAGAACTGCTTGAAACCTCTATAGGAAATTTGGTTTTGAAAATCGCTGGAAAGCTCTATACACCGCCAGTCCGACTTGGTATCTTACCAGGAATTTACCGTCAGCATTTGCTGGAAACAGGACAGGTAGAAGAGAAAGCCTTGACCTTGGCAGACTTAGCCCAAGCAGAAGCAATTTACGGCTGTAATGCAGTGAGAGGCTTGTATGAATTAAGCCTAGAGGAGAACTAGATGAAACTGGTATTTTTACACGGTTTAGGGCAGTCAGCAGAGAGTTGGAAAGAAGTTCGGAATCTACTGATAGATTATCCTTCTGAGGCTATCGAGTTATTTCCTTCTGGAGTTAGCAGCTATCAAAAAGCTAAGGAGCGAGTTTATCAGCATCTAGCTCAAGAAACAGAACCTTTTATTTTGGTTGGATTGTCTTTAGGTGCTGCCCTGGCACTAGAACTTTCCAGTTACGATTTACCAAATCTCCGAGCTTTGGTTCTATCAGGATGTCCACTTAAACTGTCCGGTAATATCCTATTTTATCTTCAGCTGCTGATTTTTAAACTACTTCCCAAAAGGGTATTTGAAAAACAGGGAGCAGATAAGGTTCTTATGGTCGGAGTTTCTGAGGAATTGAAGACACTTGATTTAACGGATATAGCAGGGATTTGCCCCTATCCAACCTTACTAATTTGTGGCAGCAAAGATAAACCGAATCTTAGTTCAATGAGAAGTCTTCATAAACTAATATCAGAATCCCAATTTCAGATTATCTCTGACGGCCCTCATGTCTTGAATAAGGAAAAACCAAAGGAGTTTGTAGAAAAGACCAGAAGTTTCCTTGAATTGCTGAAATAAGTTTGATAAAATAATATTGAAATCGATAACATTCCTATAGGAGAAAGTAATGAACAAACGTCTATTTTTTAAAATGAGTTTGGCGACGTTGTCAGTTTTAGCCTTGTTTTCACAACCGGTTTTAGCGGAAGAAAACATCCATTTTTCTAGCTGTAAGGAAGCTTGGGCTAATGGCTATTCAGATCTTCATGAGGGAGACCCTGGTTATTCTGCCAAGTTAGACCGCGATCATGATGGTGTGGCTTGTGAATTGAAAAATGCCCCAAAAGGTGCTTTTAAAGCAAAGCAATCAACTGCGGCTCAAAATAATACAAGTTCAGCAACAACAAGTGGCTGGGTTAAGCAGGAGGGTGTTTGGTACTACTTTGATGGAAATGGAAATCCAGTAAAAAATGCATGGCAGGGAAGCTATTATCTGAAATCGGATGGTCAAATGGCACAGAGCGAATGGATTTATGATGCTTCTTATCAAGCTTGGTATTACTTGAAATCAGATGGTTCGTATGCTTATAGTACATGGCAAGGAAATTACTATTTGAAATCAAACGGTAAGATGGCACAAGGTGAATGGGTTTATGATGCTACTTATCAAGCTTGGTATTACTTGAAATCAGATGGTTCCTATGCTTATAGTACATGGCAAGGGAATTACTATTTGAAATCAGATGGTAAAATGGCTAAAGGTGAATGGGTTTATGACTCTTCTTACCAAGCTTGGTATTATCTAAAATCAGATGGATCTTATGTTTATAGTGCATGGCAAGGAAATTACTATTTGAAATCAGATGGTAAAATGGCTGTCAATGAATGGGTTGATGGTGGACGTTATTATGTAGATGCGACTGGTTTGTGGAAAGCTAATTCCAAAGTAACCAATAAAGGTTCTTATTATAGTCTTCAAGGGAAGTATGATGAAATCGTAGTTGCTAATAAACACTATCCTATGTCCAAAGATTACTATCCAGGTGAAAATGCTACTGCAAAAGCGGCCTTTTTAAAACTGATTGCACAGATGCAGGAGGAAGGTTATGCTATTAGCGATAATTATAGTGGCTTTAGAAGTTATGCAACCCAAGCACAATTATATCAAAGTTATGTGAACCAAGAGGGGCAGGCTGCTGCGGACCGTTATTCAGCCCGTCCTGGATATAGTGAACATCAGACAGGACTTGCTTTTGATGTGATTGGCACAGATGGTCAATTGGTTGAAGATTCAAATGCTGCTCAATGGTTATTAGAACATGCGCCAGACTATGGTTTTGTTGTTCGATATCCTCGTGGTAAGGAAAGTATAACTGGTTATATGCATGAGGAATGGCATTTGCGATATATTGGGAAAGAAGCTAAAGACATTGCTGCAAGTGGTTTGACTCTGGAGGAATATTATGGATTTGATGGTGGAGACTATCGAGATTAAAAATCTATATTAGTTGAATGCAAACCTTTGCATAAATGAGTGAATTTTGTTATACTGTTACTGTAAGCATTTTCAATTACTACACAATGAAAAAGGAGAATATGATGAGTCAAAAGATTATTGGGATTGACCTTGGTGGAACTTCTATCAAATTTGCAATCTTAACAACAGCAGGAGAAATCCAAGAAAAATGGTCTATCAAGACTAATATTTTGGATGAGGGAAGTCATATCGTTGATGATATGATTGAGTCTATTCAACATCGTTTGGACTTGCTTGGATTGGTAGCAGCGGACTTCCAAGGTATTGGAATGGGATCACCAGGTGTGGTTGACCGTGAAAAAGGGACTGTTATCGGTGCCTACAATTTGAACTGGAAAACCCTTCAACCAATTAAAGAGAAAATTGAAAAAGCCTTGGGCATTCCATTTTTCATCGATAATGATGCTAACGTGGCAGCTCTTGGTGAGCGCTGGATGGGTGCTGGAGATAACCAACCAGACGTTGTCTTTATGACACTAGGTACAGGTGTTGGCGGTGGTATCGTCGCAGAAGGCAAATTGCTTCACGGTGTTGCTGGTGCAGCAGGTGAGCTTGGTCACATCACTGTTGACTTTGACCAACCAATCGCATGTACTTGCGGTAAGAAAGGTTGCCTTGAGACAGTCGCTTCTGCAACAGGGATTGTCAACTTGACTCGTCGCTATACTGATGAATACGAAGGCGATGCAGCCTTGAAACGTTTGATTGATAACGGAGAAGAAGTAACTGCTAAGACTGTCTTTGACCTTGCAAAAGAAGGAGACGACCTTGCTTTGATCGTTTATCGTAACTTCTCACGTTACTTGGGAATCGCTTGTGCCAACATCGGTTCAATCCTAAACCCATCAACAATCGTCATCGGTGGTGGTGTATCAGCTGCAGGAGAATTCCTTCTACAAGGTGTTCAAAAAGTCTATGATGAAAATACCTTCCCACAAGTACGCACATCAACAAAATTGGCTCTTGCAACTCTAGGAAATGACGCTGGAGTTATCGGAGCAGCATCACTTGTATTGCAATAAAATAATAAAAGAGGGAAAATGCTAACCTAGAGTTAGTAATGTTCCTCTTTTCTTTTTTATGCTATACTAGTTAGGACTATAAATGAGGTGAGAGTAAATGACAAAAGCAGATACGATTTTTAAAGAAAATATTGAACGAATCCTCAAAGACGGTGTCTTTTCTGAGCAGGCCCGTCCTAAGTACAAGGATGGGACAGTTGCCAACTCTAAGTACATAACCGGTGCTTTTGCCGAGTATGACTTGGCCAAGGGGGAATTTCCCATCACAACCTTGCGTCCTATCGCTATCAAATCTGCCATCAAGGAAGTGCTCTGGATTTACCAAGACCAGTCAAATAGCTTAGAGGTGCTTAATGACAAATACAATGTTCACTACTGGAATGACTGGGAAGTGGGAGATACAGGAACCATTGGTGAGCGCTATGGTGCTGTCGTTAAGAAACACGACATCATCAATAAGCTTCTCAAACAGCTGGAAGCCAACCCTTGGAACCGCCGCAATATCATTTCGCTCTGGGATTACCAAGCTTTCGAAGAAACAGACGGGCTGCTCCCATGCGCCTTTCAGACTATGTTTGATATCCGTCGTGTTGCTGGAGAAATCTATTTGGATGCGACCTTGACCCAGCGCTCAAATGATATGCTGGTAGCCCATCATATCAACGCCATGCAGTACGTAGCTCTTCAAATGATGATTGCCAAGCATTTTGGATGGAAGGTTGGGAAATTCTTCTATTTCATCAACAACCTCCATATCTATGATAATCAATTTGAACAAGCTCAGGAATTGCTCCGTCGTGAGCCATCAAACTGCCAACCACGTTTGGTCTTGAATGTGCCAGATAAGACTAATTTCTTTGATATTAAATCAGAAGATTTTGAATTGGTAGATTATGACCCTGTTAAGCCCCAGTTGAAGTTTGACCTAGCTATTTAAAAGAATAGAAAAAAGAAGTTGAGAATAATCCCAACTTCTTTTGTTTCTTAACGTGATACGCGGCGACGAGCTGCTTTTTTACGGTTTTCTTCGATGAAAGCTGCTTTTTGCTCTTCTGGTTCGATCACTTTCTTTTTAAATGCGTATACTGCACCTGCAACTGCAGCGACAGTTCCTGCGACACCTGTTACAAGACCTTTAGCAAATCCTTTAGCCATGAGTCTTCCTCCTTTATCTTCTTAATCAGCCAGCCCCCTCAAGAGGTCACATTTTTCTGACTGACCTTTTTGTGTTATAATAATAGTAACGAAAAAATGGGAATTTTTCAAGGAAAAAAGATGAAAACAAAAATAATTGTGATCGTTGGACCGACTGCTGTTGGAAAAACAGCTCTTGCCATTGAAGTGGCCAAGCGCTTTGGTGGGGAAGTTGTGAGCGGTGATAGTCAACAGGTTTACCGAGGTCTAGATATTGGGACGGCTAAGGCTAGCCCAGAGGAGCAGGCAGCTGTTCCCCATCATTTAATTGATGTTAGAGAGGTAACCGAGTCTTACTCGGCTTTTGATTTTGTTTCAGAAGCTAAGATGGCTATTGAGGATATTCACAGCCGTGGCAAACTAGCCATTATCGCTGGTGGTACTGGACTTTATATCCAGAGTTTACTTGAAGGATACCATCTAGGTGGGGAGACTCCCCATGAGGAGATTCTAGCTTATCGAGCTAGTTTGGAGCCATATTCAGATGAGGAATTAGCCCATTTGGTGGAGCAAGCAGGCCTTGAGATTCCTCAGTTTAATCGTCGTCGTGCTGTGCGTGCCTTGGAAATAGCCCATTTTGCTCAGGATTTGGAAAATCAAGAGACCTTGTATGAACCGCTGATTATCTGCTTGGATGATGAACGAAGTCAACTTTATGAACGTATCAACCATCGAGTGGATTTGATGTTTGAGGCTGGTCTTTTGGATGAGGCCAAGTGGCTTTTTGACCATTACCCTGAAGTGCAGGCTGCTAAAGGCATTGGCTATAAGGAACTCTTTCCTTATTTCCGTGGCGAGCAGACTTTAGAGGAAGCTAGTGAGAGTCTTAAACAGGCGACTCGTCGTTTTGCCAAGCGTCAGTTGACCTGGTTCCGTAATCGCATGCAGGTTACCTTTTATCAGATTGGAGAGTCTGGTGTGCAGGAGCGTATTTTTAGCCAGATAGAGGAGTTTTTAGATGATTGAAACAGAGAAAAAAGAGGAACGCGTCCTGCTCATCGGTGTGGAATTGCAGGGCATGGACAATTTTGACCTCTCCATGGAAGAATTGGCCAGTCTAGCCAAGACAGCTGGAGCAGTCGTTGTAGATAGCTATAGACAAAAACGTGAAAAGTATGACTCCAAGACCTTTGTCGGTTCTGGTAAGTTGGAAGAAATTGCGCTCATGGTGGATGCAGAAGAGATTACCACTGTCATTGTTAACAACCGCTTGACTCCACGGCAAAATGTCAATTTAGAAGAAGTTCTGGGTGTCAAGGTCATTGACCGTATGCAGTTGATTTTGGACATCTTTGCCATGCGAGCTCGAAGCCATGAAGGGAAGCTCCAAGTGCATTTGGCTCAGTTAAAATATCTCTTGCCTCGCTTGGTTGGTCAGGGAATTATGCTCAGCCGTCAGGCAGGGGGAATTGGTTCCCGTGGACCTGGTGAAAGCCAGCTGGAACTGAACCGTCGTAGTGTACGTAATCAAATCACAGATATCGAGCGCCAGCTCAAGGTGGTTGAGAAAAATCGGGCGACAGTCAGAGAAAAACGTCTGGAGTCGAGTACTTTCAAGATTGGTTTGATTGGTTACACCAATGCTGGTAAATCAACCATCATGAACACCTTGACCAGTAAGACCCAGTATGAGGCAGACGAGCTGTTTGCAACTCTGGATGCGACGACAAAGAGTATCCATTTGGGAGGTAATCTTCAAGTAACTTTGACAGATACCGTTGGCTTTATCCAAGATTTGCCGACAGAGTTGGTGTCCAGTTTCAAGTCAACCTTGGAAGAAAGCAAGCATGTGGACCTTCTGGTTCATGTTATCGATGCCAGCAATCCTTACCATGAGGAGCATGAAAAAACAGTTCTGTCCATCATGAAAGACTTGGACATGGAAGATATTCCTCACTTGACCCTTTATAATAAAGCGGATTTGGTGGAGGATTTCACGCCGACCCAAACGCCATACGCCCTCATTTCTGCCAAGTCTGAGGATAGTCGTGAGAACTTGCAGGCTTTATTTTTAGAGAAAATCAAGGAGATTTTTGAGAGATTTACTCTGCGCGTACCTTTTTCAAAATCCTACAAGATTCATGATCTAGAAAGTGTTGCGATTCTGGAAGAGCGCGACTATCAAGATGATGGAGAAGTGATTACAGGCTACATTTCTGAGAAAAATAAATGGAGGTTAGAAGAATTTTATGACTGATATTAAAACGTTGGCTCTAAAGTATGGAGGTTATACAAGTCTCGATAAGGTCTTTCTGGATCAACTTCTAGCTGGTAAAACAGAACAGGAGCAGTTGGCCCTCATTACTCCTCCGCCAAGTGTGGTCAATGCCTACTTTGCAGAGCTATACCAGAAAAAGAGTCCGGAGGCTGCGACTGATTATTTTGCAGAAGTCAGTCAGGAACTAAATCTCTACAATGTTGAGCCAAGTTTCACCCTAGAAAATAAGCCTTTTATCCGTCTGAATCTATCTGGTAAATCTTTTGGCTTTTGCTATGAGAGAGAGTGCCTTGGTCGAATTTTCTCTGAAAATGAAGAGAAAATTTCAGATGACTTACTCTTTGAAATTGCGCAAATTTTCCCCCATCAACTAGTCTTTGAGGAGTCTGGAAAGATTTACATGAAGGCTGTCGGAGATGAGGAAGTTGTTAGTGTGGAGAGTCTCACGGCTTTGACTGATTTAGAAAGCTTGGCTGATGGTCGTAAGCGTCTCAAAGGCTACAGCCAAGAGGATTTACTGCAAGAAGCTACTGCTTTTTCTGGTAAGCGCTATTTCCGATCGGAAAACCGCACAGCCATGTTATATATTGATTAATTAGAAAGTATCGAATGGATATTCAATTTTTAGGAACGGGGGCTGGTCAGCCCTCTAAAGCCCGCAACGTTTCAAGTCTCGCCCTGAAACTCTTGGACGAGATTAACGAAGTTTGGCTCTTTGACTGTGGAGAGGGAACGCAAAATCGCATTCTGGAAACCACAATTCGACCACGTAAGGTCAGCAAAATCTTTATCACTCACTTGCACGGAGACCACATTTTTGGTTTGCCAGGATTCCTTTCTAGCCGTGCTTTTCAAGCTAATGAAGAGCAGACAGATTTGGAAATCTATGGACCTCAAGGAATCAAGTCATTTGTCTTAACTAGTCTTCGTGTGTCAGGTTCTCGCCTGCCCTACCGCATTCATTTTCATGAGTTTGACCAAGATTCGCTAGGTAAAATCCTTGAGACCGATAAATTTACTGTGTATGCAGAGGAGCTGGACCACACTATTTTCTGTGTTGGTTATCGTGTCATGCAAAAGGATTTGGAAGGAACTTTGGATGCTGAAAAACTCAAGGCAGCTGGTGTCCCATTTGGCCCACTTTTTGGAAAAATCAAAAATGGTCAGGATGTTGTCCTAGAAGACGGAACTGAAATCAAGGCTGCTGACTATATCTCAGCGCCACGTCCAGGTAAAATTATCACTATTCTTGGTGATACCCGTAAAACTAGTGCTAGTGTGCGTCTGGCTGTCAATGCTGACGTCCTGGTTCATGAGTCCACTTATGGCAAGGGAGATGAAAAAATTGCTCGTAACCATGGTCACTCAACTAATATACAAGCAGCGGAGGTTGCTGTAGAAGCAGGTGCCAAACGCCTTCTGCTCAACCACATCAGTGCTCGCTTCCTCTCAAAAGATATCAGCAAACTCAAGAAAGACGCTGCTAGTGTCTTTGAAAATGTGCATGTGGTCAAAGACTTGGAAGAAGTGGAAATCTAACAGATTGAGAAAGGATAAGTATGCCTACTATTCTCATTACCGGAGCTAGTGGTGGTCTAGCCCAAGAAATGGTCAAACTTTTACCAGAAGACCAGCTCATCTTGCTTGGTCGAGATAAGGAAAAATTAGCTCAACTTTACGGAAATCATCCCCATGCAGAATTGATTGAAATAGACATTACCGATGATTCAGCCTTAGAAACTCTGGTAGCAGACCTCTATCTCCGCTATGGCAAGATTGATGTCTTGATTAACAACGCTGGTTACGGGATTTTTGAGGAATTTGACCAGATTTCTGACCAAGATATTCACCAGATGTTTGAGGTCAATACCTTTGCTTTGATGAATCTATCTCGTCGCCTTGCTGCTCGTATGAAGGAAAGCCGAAAAGGCCATATCATCAATATCGTCAGCATGGCAGGTTTGATTGCTACTGGCAAGTCTAGTCTTTACTCAGCGACCAAGTTTGCGGCCATTGGTTTTTCAAATGCTCTGCGCCTCGAACTCATGCCTTACGGTGTCTATGTAACGACGGTCAATCCAGGCCCAATCCGCACAGGATTTTTTGACCAGGCAGACCCAGATGGGACCTACCTCAAGTCGGTTGACCGCTTTCTCTTAGAACCAGATGCAGTGGCTAAAAAGATTGTCAAGATTATAGGAAAAAACAAACGAGAACTTAATCTTCCGATTTTGTTGAACTTAGCCCATAAGTTTTATACCCTCTTTCCTAAGTTAGCTGATAAGTTGGCAGGGGAGACTTTTAATTATAAATAAAAAGAACCAATGCGTAGGTTGTTGCTGGCCTACATATTGGTTCTTATCATTTGTCAACTATCAAACTGGACTTCTTCTAGTAGATAGTCGATAAAGCGTTCGCCCATCTTGGATAGACTGGTTTTTTCATGCTGAATATAGACCAGCTCAATCGGGTCGTCAATATCCAATGGGATGGAAACGATGTTGTCTCCGTTGAGATTACTGTTCAAAATCCCTGTCGCAATGGTATAACCATCCAAACCAATCAAGAGATTAAAGAGGGTGGCACGGTCACTGACCACGATGGATTTCTTGTGGTGTTCTTGGGAAAGAATCTCTTCTGAAAAGTAGAAGGAATTGTGTGTCCCTTGGTCATAGCTGAGGTAAGGGAAGTTTTCCAAATCAGACAGTTTCACCTTGTCTTTCTTTGCCAGAGGGTTGGTCTTGCTGACAAAGATATGGGGCTGGGCTGTGAAAAGATGATGAGCCAAGAGGTGATTGTCATCCAGCATTTTTGTTAAAACATCACGATTGTAGCTGTTTAAGAAGAGGACACCGACTTCACTACGGAAGTTCTTGACGTCGTCGATAATTTCCCAAGTCCGAGTTTCACGAAGGAAGAGCTCGTATTTTTCCATATCACTTTTCTTGAGTAGCGATACGAAGGCGTTGACCACAAAGGCATAGTGCTGGGAGGAAACGCTAAAGAGTTCACGGTGGGCGACAGGATTTTTATAGCGTTCTTCCAGAAGCTGAGTTTGCTCAACGACCTGACGGGCATAGGAGAGAAACTCCATGCCATCACGGGTCAAGGTAATACCTTTGGGATTGCGGATAAAGATTTCAATGCCCATCTCATTTTCCAAATCTCTCACAGCATTGGAAAGACTAGGCTGAGTGATAAAGAGCTGTTTAGCTGCCTCATTCATAGAGCCAGTTTCGACGATTTTGATAATATAATGTAATTGTTGAATTCTCATGTTTTTATTGTACCACACTTGCGACAGAATCGCCAAGGAAGATAGGAAAATCAGGAGCATTGTGTGAGTCTCTTCTTGAAAAAAACATAAAATTTTGCTAGAATGAGTCTTATGAAAACATTCTATGATGTGCAGCAATTCCTCAAACGATTTGGTATTATTGTTTACATGGGAAAACGCTTATATGATATTGAACTGATGAAGCTGGAACTCTCTCGGATTTACGATGCGGGGTTGATGGACAAACTAGATTATCTAGAAGCGGAAGCGGTTCTTCGCAGAGAGCACAAGGTAGAATTGGATTATATTGAGAAAAATGGAGAAAAGAACTAATGGTTACTTGGATTTTGTGGGCACTTATACTAGCAATGTTGGCGTGGATGGGCTTTAACTATCTTCGTATTCGCCGTGCGGCTAAAATCGTAGACAATGAGGAATTTGAAGCCTTGATTCGTACGGGTCAATTGATTGATTTGCGCGACCCAGCAGAATTCCACAGAAAACATATCCTGGGTGCACGCAATATTCCTTCAAGTCAGTTGAAGACTAGTCTTGCAGCCCTTCGTAAGGATAAACCTGTCCTTCTCTACGAAAACCAACGTGCGCAGCGTGTCACAAATGCGGCCCTTTACTTGAAAAAACAAGGCTTTTCTGAGATTTATATCCTTTCTTATGGTTTGGATTCTTGGAAAGGGAAAGTCAAAGTTGAGAAATAAGAAAACGAGCTTGGATATTTCCGAGCTCATTTTTTAACCACTTTTTCTGAGAAAGTCACGAATGTTTGCTAATTCTTCCGAGTTTAGGGGGCGATAATCTCCCTCTTGAAGATTATCATCCAAGCTCCAAGGCCCAAATTGGGTGCGCTTGAGCGAGGTCACCTTGACACCAACTGAGAGGAACATTTTCTTGACTTGATGAAATTTTCCCTCTGAAATGGTGATGGAGGCTTGACTGAGAGAAGGTCTTGCAGATAGAATTTCTAGCCTTGCAGGTTTACAGACAGTACCATCTAAAAAGATAATTCCTTTTTGAAAGGCTTGGATATGATCAGGTGTCAGGAGTCCATTAACCTCAACTTGGTAGGTCTTATTGACATGATACTGAGGATGAAGGAGTTGAAAGCCCAAAGGACCGTTATCGGTCACGAGGAGGAGACCAGTCGTATCTCGATCCAGTCGACCGACGGCATAGAGTTTATCAGACTGGATGTCAGGTGGAAGGAGATCCATAACGGTTGGAAGTTCCTTGTCTTTGTTGGCTGTCACGACACCAGCAGGTTTATGAAGCATAAGGTAGGTGTGCTCATAACCTTGAATGATGCGGTCCTGAAAACGGAGTTCTTGTAGCCCTGTATCGATATTCTGGGCTAGGGAGCGGGCTGGGCAACTATCGACTATAATTTCTCCTTTAAGTAAGGCTTGTTTCATGGCCTTTCGGCTGATTTTTTCTTGGGCTAATAAATTATCTAAACGCATACTGTGCCTATCTTATCATAAGTTGTTTGCTTTGAAAAGGCTTGATGTGAAAAGAAAAGCAGAGTGAAAACATTTACACTTGCTTGAGTTATGTTATTTACTTGAAAATATGGTATAATCGTTCAGTTAGAAAATAAATTTTGAATACTATAGAGGAAATCATGACAAAATTAAGAGAAGATATCCGTAACATTGCGATTATCGCCCACGTTGACCACGGTAAAACAACCCTCGTTGACGAATTGTTGAAACAATCAGAAACGCTTGATGCACGTACTGAATTGGCTGAGCGTGCTATGGACTCAAACGATATCGAAAAAGAGCGTGGAATCACCATCCTTGCTAAAAATACAGCCGTTGCCTACAACGGAACTCGTATCAACATCATGGACACACCAGGACACGCGGACTTCGGTGGAGAAGTTGAGCGTATCATGAAAATGGTTGATGGTGTTGTCTTGGTCGTAGATGCCTACGAAGGAACAATGCCACAGACTCGTTTCGTATTGAAAAAAGCCTTGGAACAAGACCTTGTCCCAATCGTGGTTGTTAACAAAATCGATAAACCATCAGCTCGCCCAGCAGAAGTAGTGGACGAAGTCTTGGAACTCTTCATCGAGCTTGGTGCGGATGATGACCAACTTGACTTCCCAGTGGTGTATGCTTCAGCTATTAACGGAACTTCTTCATTGTCAGATGATCCAGCTGACCAAGAATCTACGATGGCACCAATCTTTGACACGATTATCGACCATATCCCAGCTCCAGTAGATAACTCAGATGAGCCTTTGCAATTCCAAGTGTCACTTTTGGACTACAATGACTTCGTTGGACGTATCGGTATCGGTCGTGTCTTCCGTGGTACTGTTAAGGTTGGGGACCAAGTTACCCTTTCTAAACTTGATGGCACAACTAAAAACTTCCGTGTTACAAAACTCTTCGGTTTCTTTGGTTTGGAACGTCGTGAAATCCAAGAAGCAAAAGCAGGTGACTTGATTGCCGTTTCAGGTATGGAAGATATCTTTGTCGGTGAAACCATCACTCCGACAGATGCAGTAGAAGCTCTTCCAATCCTACACATCGATGAGCCAACTCTTCAAATGACTTTCTTGGTAAACAACTCACCATTTGCTGGTAAAGAAGGTAAATGGGTGACTTCTCGTAAGGTGGAAGAACGCTTGCAGGCAGAATTGCAAACAGACGTTTCCCTTCGCGTTGACCCAACTGATTCACCAGATAAATGGACTGTTTCAGGACGTGGAGAATTGCACTTGTCAATCCTTATCGAAACAATGCGTCGTGAGGGTTATGAACTTCAAGTATCTCGTCCAGAGGTTATCGTAAAAGAAATCGATGGTGTGAAATGTGAGCCATTTGAACGTGTTCAAATTGATACTCCAGAAGAATACCAAGGATCTGTTATCCAAAGCCTTTCTGAACGTAAGGGTGAAATGTTGGATATGATTTCAACTGGTAATGGTCAAACTCGTTTGGTCTTCCTTGTTCCAGCGCGTGGGTTGATCGGATACTCAACTGAGTTCTTGTCAATGACTCGTGGTTACGGTATCATGAACCATACCTTTGACCAATACTTGCCATTGATTCCAGGGGAAATTGGTGGACGTCACCGTGGTGCCCTTGTTTCTATCGATGCTGGTAAGGCTACAACTTACTCAATCATGTCTATCGAAGAACGTGGTACAATCTTTGTTAACCCAGGTACTGAGGTTTACGAAGGAATGATTATCGGTGAAAACTCTCGTGAAAACGACTTGACAGTTAACATCACTAAGGCTAAACAAATGACCAACGTTCGTTCAGCTACTAAGGACCAAACAGCTGTTATCAAGACTCCTCGTATCTTGACACTTGAAGAGTCTCTTGAGTTCTTGAACGACGATGAGTACATGGAAGTAACGCCTGAGTCTATCCGTTTGCGTAAACAAATCCTTAACAAGGCAGAGCGTGAGAAAGCTAACAAGAAGAAAAAATCAGCTGAATAAGAGCTAGAAAGAGATAAAGATGGTTTATTTAATCATAGGAATCCTCTTATTACTACTCTATGTATTTGCGACACCAGAAAGCATTAAAGGGACAGTCAATATCGTCCTTGTCGTCTTTGCTTTCGTAGCACTTTTGATTTTGCTTATGCTGTCTGTTCTGCAAATCTTTCAGCTACCGACAGAATTCTTCATCGCAGTTGCTATGCTTTTCCTAGCATACTTTAGCTTGCGAGATATTACCCTCATGTCGGTCCATAAAAGTAAAAGAAGATAAAAAGAGAGTTTCGGCTCTCTTTTTTGCTTGTTAGAATGCTGAATCTGAGCATTTTCATTTAGAATTATTTCCATAAAAATGGTAAAATAGTAAGAGTAGAAATGGAGTTCGAGACATGAAAGTAATAGATCAATTTAAAAATAAGAAAGTCCTTGTTTTAGGTTTGGCCAAGTCTGGTGAATCTGCAGCTCGTTTGTTGGACAAGCTAGGCGCTATTGTGACAGTAAATGACGGGAAACCTTTTGAGGACAATCCAGCTGCGCAAAGTTTGCTGGAAGAAGGGATCAAGGTCATCACAGGCGGTCATCCTTTGGAACTCTTGGATGAAGAGTTTGCTCTGATGGTAAAAAATCCAGGAATTCCTTACAGTAATCCAATGATTGAAAAAGCTTTGGCCAAAGGGATTCCAGTATTGACTGAGGTGGAATTGGCTTACTTGATCTCAGAAGCACCGATTGTTGGTATTACTGGTTCCAATGGGAAAACAACTACAACGACTATGATTGGGGAAGTTTTGACTGCTGCTAGTCAACATGGCCTTTTATCAGGAAATATCGGCTATCCTGCCAGTCAAGTGGCCCAAACAGCGTCAGATAAGGACACGCTTGTTATGGAACTTTCTTCTTTCCAACTGATGGGTGTGCAAGAATTCCATCCTGAGATTGCGGTTATTACTAACCTCATGCCAACTCATATCGACTACCATGGTTCTTTTGAAGAGTATGTAGCAGCCAAGTGGAATATTCAGAACAAGATGACAGCGGATGATTTTCTTGTCTTGAACTTTAACCAAGACTTGGCAAAAGAATTGGCTAGCAAAACACAGGCTACTGTTGTTCCATTTTCAACACTTGAAAAGGTTGATGGAGCTTATCTGGAAGATGGTCAACTCTACTTCCGTGGGGAAGTTGTCATGGCAGCGAATGAAATCGGAGTTCCAGGTAGCCACAATGTGGAAAATGCCCTTGCGACTATTGCAGTAGCCAAGCTCCGTGGTGTGGATAACCAAACCATCAAGGAAACTCTTTCAGCCTTCGGTGGTGTCAAACACCGTCTCCAGTTTGTGGATGAAATCAAGGGTGTGAAATTCTATAATGATAGCAAGTCAACCAATATCTTGGCTACTCAAAAAGCCTTGTCAGGATTTGACAACAGCAAGGTCATCTTGATTGCAGGTGGTTTGGACCGCGGCAATGAGTTTGACGAGTTGGTTCCAGACATTACTGGACTCAAGAAAATGGTCATCCTTGGTCAGTCTGCAGACCGTGTCAAACGGGCAGCAGATAAGGCTGGTGTCGCTTATGTTGATGCCACTGACATTGCTGATGCGACTCGCAAGGCTTACGAGCTTGCGACTCAAGGAGATGTGGTTCTTCTTAGTCCTGCCAATGCTAGCTGGGATATGTATGCTAACTTTGAAGTACGTGGCGACCTCTTTATCGACACAGTAGCGGAGTTAAAGGAATAATATGAAAAAAATTGTCTTTACAGGTGGGGGGACGGTTGGACACGTTACCCTCAATCTTTTGTTAATGCCCAAGTTTATCGAAGATGGCTGGGAAGTCCATTATATCGGGGACAAGCGTGGTATCGAACACCAAGAAATCCTTAAGTCGGGTCTAGATGTCACTTTCCATTCTATTGCGACTGGAAAATTGCGTCGTTATTTCTCTTGGCAAAATATGCTGGATGTCTTCAAAGTTGGTTGGGGAATTGTCCAGTCGCTCTTTATCATGTTGCGACTTCGTCCACAGGCTCTTTTTTCAAAGGGTGGCTTTGTCTCAGTACCGCCTGTTATCGCAGCACGTGTGTCAGGAGTGCCAGTCTTTATTCACGAATCTGACTTGTCCATGGGCTTGGCCAATAAAATCGCCTATAAGTTTGCGACGAAGATGTATTCAACCTTTGAGCAAGCTTCAAGTTTGTCCAAGGTTGAGCATGTGGGAGCGGTGACAAAGGTTTCAGATCAAAAAACTCTAGAACCCGATGAATTGGTGGATATCCAAACCCACTTTAATCCCAAATTGCCAACTGTATTGTTTGTCGGTGGTTCTGCAGGTGCTCGTGTCTTTAACCAATTGGTGACAGACCATAAAAAAGAGCTGACAGAGCGCTACAATATTATCAATCTAACTGGAGATTCTAGTCTGAACGAGTTGAGCCAAAATCTTTTTCGTGTTGACTATGTGACCAATCTCTATCAACCTTTGATGGAATTGGCTGACATTGTTGTGACACGTGGTGGTGCCAATACGATTTTTGAGCTCTTGGCCATGACAAAATTACATGTCATTGTGCCACTTGGTCGTGAGGCTAGTCGTGGTGACCAGATTGAAAATGCAGCTTACTTTGTTAAGAAAGGCTATGCAGAAGAGCTTCAAGAAAGTGATTTGACCTTGGATAGTTTGGAAGAGAAGCTTTCTCACTTACTAAGCCAAAAGGAAGATTACCAAGCTAAGATGAAAGCTTCTAAGGAATTGAAATCTCTAGCAGATTTTTATCAATTATTGAAAAAAGATTTATCATAAGGAAAGTAAATGTCAAAAGATAAGAAAAATGAGGACAAAGAAATCCTCGAAGAATTTAAAGAGTTATCAGAATGGCAGAAACGAAACCAAGAATATCTAAAAAAGAAGGCTGAAGAAGAGGCGACCCTAGCTGAGGAGAAGGAAAAAGAAAGACAAGCTCGAATGGGAGAAGAATCTGAGAAGTCAGAGGACAAGGAGGGCTCGGAGAGTGAAGCGGACCCAGAAGATGAAGAATCAGCTAAGGAAAAGTCTGAAGAAAAAGTAGAAGCTCCAGAGGGTGACAAAAAGGAAGAAGAGATAGAAGAATCAGGGGTTAAAGAGGGCGAGGAACAGGATAAAAAGCTTGCTAAAAAGGCTACAAAAGAAAAACCAGCCAAAGCAAAGATTCCTGGCCTCCATATCTTACGAGCCTTAACGATTTTATTTCCAAGTCTGCTTTTATTGATTGTCTCTGCCTACTTACTCAGTCCTTATGCAACCATGAAGGATATCCGTATTGAGGGAACGGTTCAAACTACGGCTGATGATATTCGACAGGCTTCAGGGATTCAGGATTCAGATTATACGATTAACCTTCTGCTAGATAAGGCAAAATATGAAGAGCAGATCAAGTCTAACTATTGGGTGGAATCAGCTCAGCTTGTTTATCAATTTCCAACCAAGTTTACTATCAAGGTCAAGGAATACGATATTGTTGCCTACTATATTTCTGGTGAAAATCATTATCCTATTCTTTCCAGTGGTCAGCTTGAGACCAGTTCTGTGAGCTTGGTTAGTCTGCCAGAAACTTATTTGTCAGTTCTCTTTAATGATAGTGAACAAATCAAGGCTTTTGTCTCAGAACTTTCTCAAATTAGCCCTGAACTCAAGGCGGCTATCCAAAAGGTAGAACTAGCCCCAAGCAAGGTGACATCAGATCTAATTCGATTGACCATGAATGATTCGGACGAAGTCTTGGTTCCCCTGTCTGAAATGAGCAAGAAATTGCCTTATTATAGTAAGATTAAGCCACAATTGTCAGAACCGAGTGTGGTCGACATGGAAGCTGGAATTTACAGTTACACTGTGGCTGATAAATTAATTATGGAGGCTGAGGAAAAAGCCAAACAAGAGGCCAAAGAAGCTGAGAAGAAACAGAAAGAGGAAGAGAAGAAAAGGCTGGAAGAACAGCAGAATAAATTGGAAGAAGAGAAGAAAAAATTGGAGGAAGAGAGCAATCGAAACCAAACAAGTCAGCGTTCATCGCGTCGCTAGGTTTACCTTTTCTCCTATAGCTCTTTAGTTACCATGTTTTTACTTGACAAGTGCTAGTAGAAATAATAGAATAATAGAAAACCTTTAAAGCAGTCCAGAGAGGCAGCTAAGGTTAGACGGTGAAAGGGTGGAGACTACCCATTTTTCGTGGAACCTTGCTGTTGGCAGGTTCCTTTTTTCGTGGCTTCTGTTGCCCAGACTCTCTCACTAGTAAAGGTAAAAGGAGAAACCTATGCGAGAACATCGTCCAGTCATTGCTCTTGATTTTCCTAGTTTTGAGGCAGTCAAGGAATTCTTAGCTCTTTTTCCAGCAGAAGAAAGACTTTATCTCAAGGTGGGGATGGAGCTTTATTACGCAGCGGGTCCTGAGATTGTGTCCTACTTGAAAGGTCTGGGGCACAGTGTCTTTTTGGATCTCAAGCTGCATGACATTCCCAATACAGTTAAATCAGCCATGAAGGTCTTGTCTCAGCTTGGTGTCGATATGACCAATGTTCATGCTGCTGGTGGTGTAGAGATGATGAAGGCTGCGCGTGAAGGTCTTGGAAGTCAAGCCAAATTGATTGCAGTGACTCAGTTGACCTCAACGTCGGAAGCCCAGATGCAGGATTTTCAAAATATTCAAACCAGCCTGCAAGAGTCTGTAATCCACTATGCTAAGAAAACAGCTGAAGCGGGCTTGGATGGTGTCGTTTGCTCGGCACAGGAAGTTCAACTTATCAAGCAGGCCACCAATCCAGATTTTATCTGTCTAACACCGGGGATTCGCCCTCAGGGAGCTGCTGTTGGAGATCAAAAACGTGTGATGTCCCCTACTGATGCCTATCAAATCGGTAGTGACTATATCGTAGTGGGACGTCCCATTACCCAAGCTGAAGATCCTGTTGCAGCCTATCATGCCATCAAGGATGAATGGACACAGGACTGGAATTAAAGAAATAGATTATAAAAATAAAAGGAGAAGACCATGACACTTGCTAAAGATATCGCTAGCCACCTCTTGAAAATCCAAGCGGTTTACCTCAAGCCAGAGGAGCCTTTCACTTGGGCATCTGGCATCAAGTCACCGATTTACACAGATAACCGTGTGACACTAGCCTATCCAGAGACTCGTACACTAATTGAAAATGGTTTTGTGGAAGCTATTAAAGCAGAATTTCCAGAAGTAGAAGTGATTGCAGGAACTGCAACAGCAGGGATTCCACACGGAGCTATTATTGCTGATAAGATGAACTTGCCATTTGCCTATATCCGTAGCAAACCAAAAGACCACGGAGCTGGTAATCAAATCGAAGGACGTGTAGCTCAAGGTCAAAAAATGGTAGTGGTTGAAGACCTTATTTCAACTGGTGGTTCTGTTCTTGAAGCCGTAGCAGCAGCTAAGCGAGAAGGAGCAGATGTGCTTGGAGTTGTAGCGATTTTCAGCTACCAATTGCCAAAAGCAGATAAGAACTTTGCGGATGCTGGTGTTAAGCTGGTAACACTTTCTAACTACAGCGAACTCATCCACCTAGCCCAAGAAGAAGGTTATATCACACCGGAAGGATTGGACCTTCTAAAACGCTTTAAAGAAGACCAAGAGAATTGGCAAAATGCTTAAAACATAGAAAATCAGGTAGTCACTAGGATTACCTGATTTCTTTTTGTGATTTCATTGAGTATTAGTCAACTTTTCCACCTTCAACAACTAGGTCATCTGCCTTAGCAGCGTCACCGTAGGTTGGGTGAAGTGTTTTTTCATAGGCCTTGTGGAAGAAATTTTCCTTGCCTAATTTTTCAATATCTTTATTGATGAAGTCTAGCAGTTCTTGGTTGCCTTTTTGGATTGCTGCTGCGATGGTATCTGGATCACCGAGGGAAGTAATTCCTACTTCAAATCCTTTGTTTTCAAGCGCCCAAGCTAGGACTTCCGTATTGTCAGTAGAGAAGGCATCTCCACGTCCGTCAAGAAGGGCTTGGTAAGAGTCACTGTATTGGTCGTATTTTTGAAGCTTGATTTCTGGATGATTTTTTTCAAAATAAGTTTCAGCAGTTGTTCCTTTTGTGACAATCAAAGTTTTACCTTCCAATTGTTTGACATCTGTAATGAGGCCAGTCTTAGGTGATACGACACCAAGAGAAACTTTCATGTAAGGAAGGGCAAAGTCAACTTGTTTCTTGCGTTCATCAGTTACCGTAAAGTTGGCAAGAGTAATATCTACCTTGTTTGAAATCAAGTATTCAGCACGGTTGGCAGCATCGACTGAAACGTATTTAACCTTCACGCCAAGATCTTGTGCCAGTTGGTTCCCAAGTTCGATATCGTAACCTTGGTAAGAACCATCATTGTCAACGTAACCAAAGGGTTTCTTGTCTCCAAATACGGCGATTCGTAGTTCACCGCTTTTTTTGATTTCATCGATTGTGCGAGCCTTGGCAGTGGTTTTACCAGACGATGAGCCAGCATTTCCACCAGAGCTACAAGCTGTTACCAAGATAAGGGCAAAGGCAAGAGCCAAAACAGTTAAGAGTGGTTTGAGTAGTTTCATAAAAATCTCCTTTATAGATATGAGCCAAATTGGCTAAAGTCAAAGACGTTTAAAAATTCCTGAGCTCGTTTGGTCTGTGGATTTGTAAAGAAGGCTTGAGCCGTTCCTTCTTCAGCGATTTTCCCTTGGTCGAGGAAGATAATGCGGTCGGCAATTGCTTGGGCAAACTGCATTTCGTGAGTTACTAAAATCATGGTACGGCCTTCTTGAGCTAAGTCATTGATCAGTTCCAGAACTTCACGCACCATTTCTGGATCCAGCGAAGCCGTCACTTCGTCAAAAAGGATGATTTCTGGATGCATGAGCAGGGCACGGACAATCGCAACCCGTTGCTTCTGTCCGCCAGATAATTGCCGGGCAAAGCTATGTTGTTTATCCAGCAATCCGACACGTTCCAGTAATTGCAAAGCTTCTTCTGTTACTTCTTTTTTGTTCCGTCCCTGTGCTTTGATAGGTCCTAGGATGAGGTTTTGAAGGACATCCAGATGGGGAAAGAGTTCATAGCTTTGAAAGACCATGCCAATCTTTTGGCGAACTAAGTGAAAGTCTTTCTGATTACCAATAATGGACTGGCCATCTAGAAGAATATCTCCACCTTGAATGCTTTCTAAGCCATTGAGGCAACGAAGCAGGGTGCTTTTCCCACAACCAGATGGTCCTAGGATAACCACAACTTCCCCTTTTTTGATATCTAGAGAAATACCTTGGAGGATGGGATTGTCTCCGAAGGATTTTTTTAGTTCCTTGATTTCTAAAATAGTTTCAGACATTTAGTTCCTCCAATGTTTTTCTAAGTGTGTGGAAAGTTTGGAAATAGGAAAGCAAACTGCGAAATACAAGACCAGAATGGTTCCATAAATCCAAAAGGAAGCTGTTGGGATAGTCAGGCGATTGCTATCGATGATTTGCTGTCCAACCTTGGTCACTTCCACAACCCCAATCAAAACGACCAAGGAAGTGGTTTTGATCATCCGAGTGACAAGATTGATAGCTTGTGGTAGCAGTCTTCTCAAGACCTGTGGGATGATGATGTGGTAGTAAAGTTGAACATTGGTCAAACCTAGCGCCTGTCCACTTTCAAACTGATGCTTAGGGAGGGAAGTGATAGCTCCACGGACCAAGTCCCCCATTTCAGCTGTTCCCCAGAGAGTGAAAACGATAATAGCAGAAGTCTCTCCTGAGATATTGATATTAAAGTTTCGAGCCAAGCCGAAATAAACGATGAAGAGCAACACCAGCTGGGGCATGATACGGATGAATTCCAGATACAATCGTGTCAAAAATCGTACTACCCTAGAATGGGAGGTCATGATGATTCCCATGACTGTTCCGAAAATCATAGATAGAAGGACAGATAGGATAGAAATCCCAATCGTAACGCCCAATCCCTGTAAGATCCGCAGGAGATTATTTCCTTGAAAGAGTACTTGGATTCCCGAATCCTGCATGGCGGAGCCTCCTTTCTATCCAGCTAAAGACCAGTGAGATGGGCAGTAGCATAATCAGATAAGCAATTACCAACATAGCCAGCGCAATGTCTGTCTCATAATAGAGTCCAATCAAGTCCTTGGCGACGTACATGAGGTCGGCCAAAGCTACTGCTGAGAAAACGGAGGTTTCCTTGATGAGGAAAATGACATTGGCACTAAAAGAGGGTAGGGCTACCGCTGTTGCTTGTGGCAGAACCACATAGCGAAAGACCTGTACAGGTGTCAGACCGATGGCTAATCCAATCTCATGCTGTGTTTGACTGACAGCTTCTAGCCCACTTCGGAAAGATTCTGCCATATAGGAACCTCCTAAAAAGACCAGTCCTAGAGTAGCACAGACTTCCGAAGATAGGACAATCCCTATTCGAGGAAGCCCGAAGTAGAGAAAGAAGAGTTGAATCAAAAGGGGCGTGTTGCGTGACAACTCGATGTAAGCTGTCGCTATTTGCGTCAAAACAGGGATGCGGTAATGCCGGATGATGCTGACGATTAAACCAAGCAGAAAAGATCCCAAAATTCCCCAAACTGCAATATGCAAGGTCAGAAGAAAAGCCTTCTGATATAGTGGTAGATATTGTTCAACAATGGACCAATCCAAAAATAGAACCTCCCATCTAGAAATAATACAGTTATTGTAGCACTTAAAAGCTCCTTTGGATAATATCTATTTTTTATTACCGTGATAAGGATTTTTTATCATAGACATAAAATTTCTGAAATTTCCAAACAAAATATTTGAAAAGTTTTGAAAAAAGGGTTAAGATATTTTTGTAATACACAAAGTAAACGCTTACTTATTAAGGAGGACATTTTATGTCATACAAAACAAGCAATGCAGAAGGCCATGTAGATTTCATCAATACCTATGATTTGGAGCCCATGGCGCAACAAGTGATTCCGAAAGCAGCCTTTGGCTATATCGCCAGTGGAGCAGAAGATACTTTCACTTTACGTGAGAATATCCGTGCCTTTAACCACAAGCTCATTGTTCCGCATACACTTTGCAATGTAGAAAATCCAAGTACGGAGATTGAATTTGCAGGTGAAAAATTGTCTTCACCAATCATTATGGCGCCTGTTGCGGCTCATAAATTGGCGAATGAACAAGGTGAAGTAGCTACTGCGCGTGGTGTGCATGAGTTTGGGTCTCTTTATACAACTAGCTCTTACTCTACTGTCGACCTTCCAGAAATTACGGAAGCCCTTCAAGGGACACCTCATTGGTTCCAATTTTACTTTAGTAAGGATGACGGCATTAACCGTCACATCATGGACCGTGTGAAGGCTGAAGGTTATAAGGCGATTGTCTTGACTGCAGATGCAACTGTAGGAGGCAATCGTGAGGTTGATAAGCGTAATGGTTTTGTCTTCCCAGTTGGTATGCCAATTGTTGAAGAATACCTGCCAGAAGGTGCTGGTAAATCAATGGACTTTGTTTACAAATCAGCTAAACAACGCTTGTCTCCACGTGATGTAGAGTTTATCGCTGAATACTCTGGTCTTCCTGTGTATGTCAAGGGACCACAATGCCGTGAGGACGTTGAACGTTCGCTTGCTGCAGGAGCCTCTGGTATCTGGGTAACCAACCACGGTGGCCGTCAAATTGACGGTGGACCAGCTGCCTTTGACTCACTTCAAGAAGTGGCAGAAGCAGTTGATAAACGTGTGCCAATTGTCTTTGACTCTGGTATTCGTCGTGGTCAACACGTCTTTAAAGCCTTGGCTTCAGGAGCAGACTTGGTAGCTATTGGTCGCCCTGTTATCTATGGCTTGGCCCTTGGTGGTAGTGTCGGTGTACGCCAAGTCTTTGAACACTTGAATGCGGAATTGAAGACAGTCATGCAATTATCTGGAACTCAGACTATTGAAGATGTCAAACACTTCAAACTCCGTCACAACCCATACAACCCAACCTTCCCAGTTGACCCTCGTGACTTAAAATTGTATTGATAAAATGATTGCCTCCACTTGATGTGGGGGTTTTTCCTTGTGTTTTAATACTCTTCGAAAATCTCTTCAAACCACGTCAGCGTCGCCTTACCGTATATATGTTACCAACTTCGTCAGTTCTATCTAGAACCTCAAAGCAGTGCTTTGAGCGACCTGAGGTTAGCTTCCTAGTTTGCTTTTTGATTTTCATTGAGTATAAACACTTTTGAAATAAAGATTTTAAAAAAAGAGAAAGATTTGAATTTTATAATTGACAAATGTAGATTTTAGGAGTATACTAATAACTGTAATCGACAAATGTAGATTTAGGAGGTGTGATTATGCAGATTTCAGATGCAGAATGGCAGGTCATGAAGATTATTTGGATGCAAGGAGAGCAAACCAGTACGGATTTGATCAGGGTTCTGGCGGAGCGGTTCGACTGGTCCAAGTCAACCATTCAAACTCTTTTGGCTCGTTTGGTTGAGAAAGAGTGTTTGACTCGGAAAAAAGAAGGCAAGTCCTTTGTCTATTCAGCCCTTTTAACTTTGGACCAAAGTCGAGACTTGCTTGTCCAAGATATTAAAGATAAAGTTTGTTCCCGTAGGATTAAGAACTTGTTGGCTGATTTGATTGCTGAATGTGATTTTACTCAGGCTGACTTAGAAGACTTGGAAGCTGTGATTTCAGAGAAGAAATCAAGCGCTGTAACAAAAGTAAAATGTAATTGTATGTAAAGGAGACGTCATGTTAAATAGTATTGTAACCATTATTTGTATTGCCCTTATCGCTTTTATCTTGTTTTGGTTTTTCAAAAAGCCTGAAAAATCTGGACAAAAGGCCCAGCAAAAAAAGGGCTACCAAGAGATTCGAGTGGAGGTCATGGGGGGCTATACGCCTGAGTTGATTATCCTCAAAAAATCAGTGCCAGCCCGCATTGTCTTTGACCGTAAGGACCCTTCACCCTGTCTGGACCAAATTGTTTTTCCAGACTTTGGTGTGCATGCGGACCTGACAATGGGGGAAGAGTATGTAGTGGAAATCACGCCTGAGCAGGCTGGAGAGTATGGTTTCTCTTGTGGCATGAATATGATGCACGGCAAGATGATTGTAGAATAGGAGAATGATATGACTGAAATTGTAAAAGCAAGTCTTGAAAATGGTGTTCAAAAAATCCGTATCACGGCAGACAAAGGCTATCATCCAGCCCATATCCAGCTTCAAAAGGGAATTCCAGCTGAGATTACCTTTCATCGAGCAACTCCTTTAAACTGTTACAAGGAAATTCTGTTTGAAGAAGAAGGCATCTTGGAACCAATAGGCGTTGATGAAGAGAAGGTAATTCGTTTTACACCTCAAGAATTAGGCCAACATGAATTTTCTTGTGGCATGAAGATGCAAAAGGGAAGCTATACAGTTGTTGAGAAGACTCGAAAATCTCTATCACTTTTACAGCGTTTTTGGATTACTAGTATCTTTACTGTGCCTCTTGTGATCCTCATGATTGGGATGTCGACAGGAGGAATGAGTCACCAAGTCATGCGTTGGGGCACCTTTTTAGCCACAACACCGATTATGCTAGTAGCAGGTGGTCCTTATATCCAAAGTGCTTGGGCTAGTTTTAAAAAGCACAATGCCAACATGGATACCTTGGTTGCTCTGGGAACCCTAGTAGCCTATTTCTATAGCTTAGTTGCCCTCTTTGCAGGTCTCCCTGTTTACTTTGAAAGTGCTGCCTTTATCTTCTTCTTCGTTCTTATGGGAGCCGTTTTTGAGGAGAAAATGCGGAAAAATACTTCCCAAGCTGTGGAGAAATTACTTGACTTGCAGGCTAAAACTGCAGAAGTCTTGCGTGAGGATAACTATGTTCAAGTCCCTTTGGAGCAAGTCAAGGTAGGTGACCTGATTCGAGTGCGTCCCGGTGAAAAGATTGCGGTTGATGGTGTCGTAGTAGAAGGTATCTCTAGTATTGATGAGTCTATGGTGACAGGTGAGAGCCTGCCAGTGGACAAGACAGTTGGAGATACCGTCATTGGTTCAACCATCAATAATAGTGGAACACTTGTTTTTAGAGCAGAAAAAGTTGGTTCAGAGACTGTTTTGGCTCAGATTGTGGATTTTGTGAAGAAAGCTCAGACAAGTCGTGCGCCGATTCAGGATTTGACGGATAAGATTTCAGGTATTTTTGTCCCAGCAGTTGTCATTTTAGGGATTGTGACCTTTTGGGTTTGGTTCGTCTTGCTCAGGGATAGTGTAGTTGTGCTTGGAGCGAGCTTTGTGTCTTCGCTTCTCTATGGAGTAGCAGTTCTGATTATTGCCTGCCCTTGTGCATTGGGACTTGCAACACCGACAGCCCTTATGGTGGGGACAGGTCGCAGTGCCAAGATGGGAGTTCTCCTCAAAAATGGAACGGTTCTACAGGAAATCCAGAAAGTTCAAACTATCGTCTTTGATAAGACCGGGACTTTGACTGAAGGGAAACCTGTGGTCACAGATATCATCGGCGACGAAGTAGAAGTGCTTGGATTGGCAGCTTCCTTGGAAGAAGCTTCTCAACACCCACTGGCTGAAGCCGTTGTGAAACGAGCGAGTGAAGCTGGACTTGAGCTTCAAACTGTTGAAAATTTTCAAGCCTTGCACGGAAAAGGTGTCTCAGGGCAAATCAATGGAAAACAAGTTCTGCTTGGAAATGCTAAAATGCTGGATGGCATGAACATTTCTAGCACTTATCAAGAAAAACTAGAAGAACTGGAAAAAGAAGCTAAGACAGTTGTGTTCTTGGCTGTTGAGAATGAAATCAAAGGCTTGCTTGCTCTGCAAGATATTCCTAAGGAAAATGCTAAGCTTGCCATCAGTCAGTTGAAAAAACGAGGTCTTAAAACAGTCATGCTGACGGGAGACAATGCTGGTGTGGCGCGTGCTATTGCAGATCAAATCGGAATCGAAGAGGTCATTGCAGGTGTCTTGCCAGAAGAAAAAGCTCATGAAATCCATAAACTACAAGCGGCTGGCAAAGTAGCCTTTGTTGGGGACGGTATCAATGACGCTCCTGCCCTTAGTGTAGCAGATGTGGGGATTGCTATGGGAGCTGGAACGGATATTGCCATCGAGTCAGCAGATTTGGTGTTGACAACTAATAACCTCCTAGGAGTGGTTCGTGCCTTTGACATGAGTAAGAAAACCTTTAATCGAATTCTGCTCAATCTTTTCTGGGCCTTTATCTACAATGTCGCCGGAATTCCGATTGCAGCAGGAGTCTTTTCTGGTGTTGGACTAGTCCTCAATCCAGAACTAGCTGGTCTAGCCATGGCCTTTAGTTCTGTATCTGTTCTGACTAGTTCACTCTTACTAAACTTTAGTAAAATAGATTAAAAGCTGGCTTGCTCGCTTTTTATTATAAAACAGAGATTAAAAACGTTTTCAAACTGTACTGTAATAGAGAATGAAATCTTCTGAGCAGATTCTTAGTAAACTAAAAATAAATGTGATAAATTAGTATTGTAAAAATTTGCTGAAACGTTTTCAAAAACTATATGAAATCTTTTTTAGTAGATTTAAAA
Source organism: bacterium (assembly GCA_905221545.1). Lineage (GTDB taxonomy): Bacteria > Bacillota > Bacilli > Lactobacillales > Streptococcaceae > Streptococcus. The sequence goes on from CAJNDO010000009.1 coordinate 52,484, forward strand.
ATATTTGAAGGAGAGTTATCATTATGACTCAAGGGAAAATTACTGCATCTGCAGCAATGCTTAATGTATTGAAAACATGGGGCGTAGACACAATCTACGGTATCCCATCAGGAACACTCAGCTCATTGATGGACGCTTTGGCTGAAGACAAAGATATCCGCTTCTTGCAAGTTCGCCACGAAGAAACAGGTGCTCTTGCAGCGGTTATGCAAGCTAAATTCGGCGGCTCAATCGGGGTTGCAGTTGGTTCAGGTGGTCCAGGTGCGACTCACTTGATTAACGGTGTTTACGATGCAGCTATGGATAACACTCCATTCCTAGCAATCCTTGGATCACGTCCAGTTAACGAACTCAACATGGATGCTTTCCAAGAATTGAACCAAAACCCAATGTACAACGGTATCGCTGTATACAACAAACGTGTAGCTTATGCTGAGCAATTACCAAAAGTAATCGACGAAGCTTGCCGTGCTGCAGTTTCTAAAAAAGGTCCAGCTGTTGTTGAAATTCCAGTAAACTTCGGTTTCCAAGAAATCGACGAAAACTCATACTACGGTTCAGGTTCATACGAACGTTCATTCATCGCTCCTGCTTTGAACGAAGCTGAAATCGACAAAGCTGTTGAAATCTTGAACAATGCTGAACGCCCAGTTATCTATGCTGGTTACGGTGGTGTTAAAGCTGGTGAAGTGATCACTGAATTGTCACGTAAAATCAAAGCACCAATCATCACAACTGGTAAAAACTTTGAAGCTTTCGAATGGAACTATGAAGGTTTGACAGGTTCTGCTTACCGTGTTGGTTGGAAACCAGCCAACGAAGTGGTCTTTGAAGCAGACACAGTTCTTTTCCTTGGTTCAAACTTCCCATTTGCTGAAGTTTACCAAGCCTTCAAGAACACTGAAAAATTCATCCAAGTCGATATCGATCCATACAAACTTGGTAAACGTCATGCCCTTGATGCTTCTATCCTTGGTGACGCAGGTCAAGCAGCGAAAGCAATCCTTGACAAAGTAAACCCAGTTGAGTCTACTCCATGGTGGCGTGCAAACGTGAAGAACAACCAAAACTGGCGTGATTACATGAACAAACTCGAAGGTAAAACTGAGGGTGAATTGCAATTGTATCAAGTTTACAATGCAATCAACAAACATGCTGATCAAGACGCTATCTATTCGATCGACGTAGGTGACACTACTCAAACATCTACTCGTCACCTTCACATGACACCTAAGAACATGTGGCGTACATCTCCACTCTTTGCGACAATGGGTATTGCCCTTCCTGGTGGTATCGCTGCTAAGAAAGACAATCCAGATCGCCAAGTATGGAACATCATGGGTGACGGTGCATTCAACATGTGCTACCCAGACGTTATCACAAACGTTCAATACGACCTTCCAGTTATCAACGTTGTCTTCTCAAATGGTAAATATGCCTTCATCAAGGACAAATACGAAGACACAAACAAACACTTGTTTGGTTGTGACTTCCCTAATGCTGACTATGCGAAAATCGCTGAAGCTCAAGGAGCTGTTGGATTTACAGTTGACCGTATCGAAGACATCGATGCAGTTGTAGCAGAAGCTGTTAAATTGAACAAAGAAGGTAAAACTGTTGTTATCGATGCTCGCATCAGTCAACACCGTCCACTTCCAGTAGAAGTACTTGAATTGGATCCAAAACTTCACTCAGAAGAAGCAATCAAAGCCTTCAAGGAAAAATACGAAGCAGAAGAACTCGTACCATTCCGTCTCTTCTTGGAAGAAGAAGGTTTGCAATCACGCGTAATTAAATAATTCCTTCGTGGAACTTAAAAAGATCGGAGCAATCCGGTCTTTTTATGGAGGATAGTAAATGAATTTAAATCAATTAGATATTATCGTTTCAGATGTTCCCCAAGTCTGTGCTGACTTGGAGCGTATTTTGGATAAAAAAGCTGATTATGTTGACGATGTTTTTGCTCAATTCACGATTGGCAGTCACTGCCTCATGTTGTCTCAAAATCATTTGGTTCCTATGGAAAACTTTCAGTCAGGCATCATTCTTCACATCGAGGTTGAGGATGTAGACCAGAACTACCAACGGTTGAAAGATCTTGGTATCACAGTTTTAAACGGCCCAGCTGTAACCGATTGGGGAACAGAGTCCTTATTAGTTAAAGGCCCTGCCGGTCTTGTGATTGATTTTTATCGTATGAAGTAGGTAATGCTATTATCAAATTTTTACCTAAAATTTAAACATTCTTGGAGCAGAACTTGAAAAGATCGGACTAATCCGGTCTTTTTCTTATCATAAGACTGTGATAGTTTACATTTTTATAACAAAATTTCCAAATTCTTGTTTGTTTTTGCATCAAATTATAAAATAGAAAGCATAAAAGAATAAAAGAGGTTTTGAAAATGTCTGAAAAACAAATGAAAGTTTTAGGTTGGCTAGCGACCTTCATGTCCGTTATGATGTATGTGTCTTACTTCCCACAAATCATGAATAATCTTGCCGGTCAAAAAGGGAATTTTATCCAGCCCTTGGTTGCAGCTATCAACTGTAGTCTTTGGGTTTACTACGGTCTTTTCAAAAAGGAAAGAGATATTCCCCTTGTTGCTGCCAATGCACCTGGTATCGTGTTTGGTCTAGTAACGGCTATCACAGCTTTGATTTAAAAAGAAGACTGGTTTCAGTCTTTTTTTCGTACATGTAAGCAAGAACAGTACCATCATTACCCAGATACTTCCAAACTTTTTATCTCCTTTTTAGTATAATAGAAGTAATAAATCAAGTGAGGTAAAGTGATGACAGAAAGAGGTCAATTTCCAGAGGGGTTCCTCTGGGGCGGTGCAACGGCAGCTAATCAATGTGAGGGTGCTTATAATCTAGATGGTCGTGGTCTGGCTAACGTAGATGTGGTACCGATTGGTCCAGACCGTGAAGCCATTATCACAGGTCAGAAAAAGATGTTTTCCTTCGAGGAGGGCTATTTTTACCCAGCTAAGGAAGCCATTGATATTGTACCATCATTACAAGGAAGATATCGCTCTTTTTGCAGAAATGGGCTTTAAGACCTATCGGCTGTCCATTGCTTGGACTCGGATTTTTCCTAAGGGCGATGAAGCAGAGCCAAATGAAGCTGGTTTAGCCTTTTATGAGGATTTGTTTAAGGAATGCCACAAGTATGGGATTGAGCCTCTGGTGACTATCACGCATTTTGATTGCCCCATGTACTTAATTAGGGAGTATGGTGGTTGGCGCAATCGTCGTATGTTGGATTTTTACGCAAATCTCTGTCGCACCCTCTTTACCCGTTACAAGGGCTTGGTCAAATATTGGCTAACCTTTAACGAAATCAATATGATTCTGCATGCTCCATTTTTAGGAGCGGGGATTTGTTTTGAAGAAGGAGAAAATCAAGAACAGGTCAAATACCAAGCGGCTCACCATGAGTTGGTTGCTTCAGCCCTTGCGACTAAGATTGCCCACGAAATTGACCCAGAAAACAAGGTGGGATGTATGTTGGCAGCAGGACAATACTATCCTAACACAGCCCATCCGAGAGACTACTGGGCAGCCATGGAGGAAGATCGCAAGAGTTACTTTTTCATTGATGTTCAAGCGCGTGGGGAATACCCAAACTATGCCAAGAAGCAGTGGGAGCGTGAGGGGATTGAGATTGAAATGACGGCAGAGGATTTGGATTTGTTGAAGAATCATACTGTTGACTTTGTTTCCTTCTCTTACTATGCGAGCCGAGTAGCTTCAGGCGATCCAGAAGTGAGGGATCTGACAGCTGGAAATGTCTTTGCCTCCATCAAAAATCCTTATTTGGAATCCTCAGAATGGGGTTGGCAGATTGACCCATTGGGGCTTCGTATTACCCTCAATGCCATCTGGGATCGTTATCAAAAGCCTATGTTCATCGTAGAAAATGGACTCGGTGCAATAGATACTCCTGATGAAAATGGTTATGTAGCAGATGACTATCGGATTGCTTACTTAGAAGCCCACATCAAGGCTATGCGAGATGCCATTTACCAAGATGGCGTTGACTTGCTTGGTTATACGACTTGGGGTTGTATCGATCTGGTTTCAGCTGGAACAGGAGAGATGAACAAGCGCTATGGTTTTATCTATGTGGATCGTGATAATGCAGGTCAAGGAAGTCTCAAACGGAGCAAGAAGAAATCCTTTTACTGGTACAAGGATGTCATTGCCAGCAATGGTGCAAGTATTAAGTAGAGCACATTTGTTCACTATTTTTATAAAATCTTCTCCCTACTTTATATAATAGGAAAAAGAGTTCAATTAGACCTAGCTTTTTGCTATAATGAGGGAAGAAAAATCAGACAGGAGATCAAGATGTCAGAACCATTATTTTTACAATCAGTTATGCAAGAAAAAATCTGGGGTGGAACCAAGCTACGTGATGAGTTTGGCTACGATATTCCAAGTGAAAAAATCGGAGAATATTGGGCCATCTCAGCTCACCCAAATGGTGTCTCTAAAGTTGCAAATGGTCGCTACGAGGGAACAGACCTAGCTACTTTGTATGCGGAACACCGTGAGTTGTTTGGCAATCGTCCAGAACCTGTATTTCCACTTTTGACCAAAATCCTCGATGCCAACGACTGGCTCAGTGTCCAAGTTCACCCAGACGATGCCTATGGACTAGAGCATGAAGGCGAGCTTGGAAAAACAGAATGCTGGTATATTATCGCTGCAGACGAAGGTTCAGAGATTATCTACGGTCACAATGCCAAGTCAAAAGAAGAACTCCGCCAGCAAATCGAGGACAAGAACTGGGATGCCTTGCTGACAAAAGTGCCTGTTAAGGCCGGAGATTTCTTCTATGTACCAAGTGGGACTATGCACGCTATTGGTGCAGGTATTTTAATCCTTGAAACACAACAATCTAGCGACACAACCTACCGTGTCTATGACTTTGACCGTAAGGATAATAATGGCAACTTGCGTGAACTTCACCTTGAAAAATCTATCGATGTTTTGAACATTGGCGAGCCTGCTAATAGCCGTCCTGTAACTGTTAAAGCAGATGATTTGCGTTCAACTTTACTTGTCTCTAATGATTTCTTTGCAGTTTACAAGTGGGAAATTAATGGGAAAGTTGACTTTGAAAAGACAGCTGACTACAGCTTGTTCAGTGTCTTGGCTGGTCAAGGTCAACTAACTGTTGACGGGAAAAACTATCCAATTCAAAAAGGTAGCCACTTTATCCTACCAAGTGATGTTGAAGCTTGGACCCTAGAAGGGCAAGGCTTGGAATTGATTGTTAGTCATCCATAACAAATAAAGGACCTGAGTTTATTACTCAAGTCCTTTTTGATTACATAAATTGGGCGATGAAGACCACGATGATGATAATTGGAATGATAAAACGAAGAAGGAAGAGCCAGACTTGGAAAAGTCCTTGTTTCCATGCTCGTTCATCAAGATGGAGTTCCTCCATAGCAAGAGCCTTTTTGAAGATATAGCCTGTAAAGAGAGAAAGGCAGAGGGCTCCAAATGGCATGAGGAGATTGGAAACCAAGAAATCCATAGCGTCAAAGAAGGTCTTCCCAAAGATGTGAACATCTGCCATAACACCGTAAGATAGGGCTGAAGGAATTCCAAAGACAAAGGTCAAGATTCCTAAAATGGTGCTCCACTTGGCACGCTGACTGTTGTCCTGATTGGTGATATTGCCCACATTAATTTCCAACATCACGACAGAAGAAGTGACCGTCGCAAAGAGGAAGAGCAAGAGGAAAAGGATGTAGAAAATGGTTCCAAAAGGCATCTTGTCAAAGAGTTGAGGCAAGACGATAAACAGCAGGCTTGGTCCCCCTTCAGACTGGATATTGAAGGCTGACATGGCTGGGAAAATGGCGAGACCTGCCATGATGGATACCGAGATATTCATGGCTACGATGGAGATTCCTGATTGAACCAGATTAGTTTTCTTGTCCAAGTAAGAAGCATAGGTCAGCATGGCTGTCACCCCTAGTGAGAGGGCAAAGAAAGATTGTCCCAGAGCGTAGAGGAGACCAGCGCTGGTCAGTTTTGAAAAGTCTGGTTTGAGGAAGTAAAGAACCCCTTCCATGGCATTTGGCAAGCTGAGAGAGCGCCCGATGATGACAACAAAGATGATAAAGAGTAGAGGCATCATAACCTTAGAAGCTCTTTCAATCCCTTTTTGAACCCCACGTGATACAATAAAGATATTCAATAGGATAAAGGCAGCTTGAGCTCCTAGGGCAATGGATGGATTTGAAATGATTGAAGTAAATAACTGAGCATAATCACCCGTTCCGCCAAGTTGGAACAATTTCCCGAACTCAATACCCAGATAAACCAGAATCCATCCCCCGATAACACTGTAGAAAGATAAGAGGATAAAAAGGGCAAAGGCACCAATCCAACCGATAAAGTTGTACTTACTATTGTTACCAAGTTTTCCAAAGGTTTTGATTGCTGAAACGCCAGCACTTCGACCGAGGGCAAACTCAGCTAGCAAAAGGGGGAAACCGATTAAAATAGTGGAGATGAGAAAGACAAGTAAAAAGCTTCCTCCACCGTTAGCAGCAGTCATGTAGGGGAATTTCCAAACGGCTCCAAGTCCGATGGCTGAACCAGCAGATGCTAGGATAAAGCCCAGTTTAGAACCCCATTGCGATTTTTCAGACATAGTTAAACTCCTAAAATTAGTATTACAAAAGAAAAAGCTACTGCCCTTGGCAAATAGCCTCATACGTACTCAAAATGAGCCTTTCTTTTGATTGATAGACTTGACTATCCTATCATGTTTTCTAAGGTCTGTCAAGAAAACCATTTTCATGTTATGATAAAGTAAAAAATTTCGCAAAAACGCTTGACTCTGACCTAAGGGGAGGGGTTATACTATCATTGTAATACTCTTCGAAAATCAAATTCAAACCACGTCAGCGTCGCCTTACCGTACTCAAGTACAGCCTGCGGCTAGCTTCCTAGTTTGCTCTTTGATTTTCATTGAGTATAAGGAGGAAATCATGTACCATATAAAAGAAGCTGCGCAGCTTTCAGGTGTCTCTGTCAAGACCCTGCACCACTACGATAAGATAGGACTTTTGGTTCCTTTAAAGTCGGACAACGGCTATCGAACCTACAGTCAGGAGGATTTGGAACGCCTTCAGGTCATTCTTTATTATAAATATCTAGGTTTTTCTTTAGAAAAAATAGCAGAGCTATTAAAGGAAGAAAAGACAAATTTATTGCCCCATCTGACCAGACAGTTGGACTATTTGACTCGAGAAAGACAACATCTGGATACCTTGATTTCCACCTTGCAAAAAACCATTCAAGAACAAAAAGGAGAAAGAAAAATGAGCATTCAAGAGAAATTTGCTGGATTTAACTACCAAGACCATCAAAAATACCACCAAGAGGCGGTAGAGAAGTATGGACAAGAAGTTATGGATCAAGCGCTGGAGCGCCAAAAAGGTCACGAAGACGAGGCTACGGTTGCCTTTAACCAAGTCTTTCAAGCCTTGGCACAAAATCTCCAAGCTGGTCTGCCTGTAACAGCAGCCGAAAATCAAGAAGAAGCCGCTAAACTCTTGCAAGCCATTCGTAGTTATGGATTTGACTGCTCTATTGAGGTATTCGGTCATATTGGTAAAGGCTACGTCTATAATCCAGAGTTTAAGGAAAACATTGATAAATTTGGTTCTGGAACAGCCCAGTATACATCAGATGTTATTGCCCACTATGTCCAAACTCATACTCAATGAAAATCAAAAAGCAAATTAGGAAACTAGCCGCAGGCTGTACTTGAGTACGGCAAGACGACGTTGACGCAGTTTGAATTTGATTTTCGAAGAGTATCAGACCAAATAAAATCGGAGGAGTGATCTTCCGATTTTTACTAAATTCAAGTACTACTTGCTTAATAATTTTTCTACCACATTTAGTTTTCGCATGGTCAAATCTACATTGAAAAGTTTTTCAAGATAGTTAGTATTGAGCTTTTTTTGTTTTGCAGTTCTAGGGAGATAGAGGTAGAGACAATGGTTACCGACACAAATTTCTTCTTCACCGTAATCAATTTTTAATTTTTCTAAAGGAAGACTTTGAATAGGTTCTTGATAAAAAATCACGTGTACACGGTCATAAAGATAGTGTTCTCCAAACGGATTTTCTTGGACAATGTTTTTAAAAATGTCCTTATTCTTAATGATTATTTTGAGATCGGCTTCAATCTTTTCCTTTATTAGAGTATGAACCTGTTCTCGTATTTCTTCGAGAGCTAAGTTACTTTCAAGAATAATATTTCCACTTTGAATATAAGTTCGAACTTGTTGAAAACCAGCTTCTGTCAAGATATCTACTAGATAAGACATTTTAGGGATAGCATTTTTTCCATTAGGAGTCACTCCCCTTAGCAAGATAATATGTTCCAAAGGACTTCCTTTCTTTTGGGGCGGATTGTTTCGTTTAGTAATGTATATTTAGATTGGGTTTGATCCTGCCACCCAGCCAGTACAGAGGGCAGAAGTGATGTTAAAGCCACCCGTGTGGGCATTGATATCCAGTACCTCGCCAGCAAAGTGGAGGCCAGGTACCAGCTTACTTTCCAGACTTTTAGGATTGATTTCCTTAAGACTGACTCCCCCTTTGGTAACAAAGGACTTGGCAAGGGACATTTTGCCAGTCACAGGGATTTTGAGTGCTTTGATAGACTGGAGAAGTTGTTCTCGTTCCTTTTCAGTCAGTTGTTTGACTTTTTCAGGATAGCCTTGCACAAAAAATTCTGCCAAGCGCTCAGGTAATAAAGATTTTAAAGCGTTTTTCAAGGATTTTTCACGATTTTCTTCTAGGAATGCAGCCAAGTCCTTCTCAGAAAGTTGAGGCGAAACATCCAATGAGAGAACTTCCCCACCCTTGACAAAGCTAGACATACGTAGGGCAGCAGGGCCAGACAAACCAAAGTGGGTAAAGAGCAGATCGTGAGTAATGACATGCTTACCATAGCTTAGGGTTACATCGTCCAGAGAAATTCCTTGAAGCGCTTTGTGTGGAAAATCTGTCAACAAAGGACTTTCAGCGGCCTCAAGATCGGTAATGGTGTGTTTAAAATGACGGGCAATCTCATGTCCGAAACCAGTTGAACCAGTGGAAGGATAGGATTTCCCACCAGTTGTGACAATCAGTTTATCACAAGTGAAGATTTGGTCAGCTGATTTAAGAACAAACTGGTCATCCACCTTTTTAACCGAAACAATCTCTGTTTGAGTGGCAACTTGGCCGCCTAGCTCAGTGATTTTCTTTTCTAAGGCTTCGATAATGGTTCGAGACTTGTCACTATCAGGAAAGACGCGTCCGTGGTCTTCGACCTTAAGTTTAACACCATTTTCCGTAAAAAAGTTAATGATATCATGGTTATCAAATTGGGAGAAGACACTGTAGAGAAAGCGACCATTTCCAGGGATGCCAGCTAGCAGGTCGTCCAAGCTACCATTGTTGGTCACATTGCAACGTCCACCACCAGTTCCAGCTAATTTTTTTCCAAGTTTCCGATTTTTTTCGATGAGGAGGGTTTTCTGTCCATAAAAGCTACTGGAAATCGTAGCCATCATACCAGCAGGTCCTCCACCGATGACGATAGTATCAAAATGTTTCATAGCTCTATTGTACCACAAAAAAACAAGAGATGATGGTCACCTCTTGTCAAGAATGCAATTAATCAATTTCATATCCCATCAGCAAACCGCCATCTTCTGCATAGAAACTGCAGAGACCAGATGTTGGGAGAATTTTAATATCCGCTTGTGGGAAGGTTTCACGGATTCGCTCTGAGAGCTGTTGGCAACATTTCTCGTTATTGCGTTGGGCCATGACAACACGGCCTCCAGCATATCCAGCTTTTATCAACTCTTCATAGGCTGCCTGAATCGATTTCTTTGGACCTCGTGCTTTTTGTAGTAGTTCGAGAGTTCCGGTTTCACTAGCTTCTCCAACCATACGGATGTTGAGAAGGCCAACGACTGTACCGATAAGCTTGCTCAAACGGCCGTTCTTCACCAAGTTATCGACTTTGGCTAGAACAAAGAGCAACTTGGTTTTTTCTTGATAAGCAGTTATAGCTTCAACCACTTCTTCAAAAGATAGGCCCTGGTCAATCAAGTCATTTAATTTTTCTACGAGCAAGTCAACTTCCCCACCAGCAGACAAACTATCAATCACATGAATCTTAGTGTCAGGATGTTCTTCCAGATAAATATTCTTGGCTAGTTGAGCACTATTGTGACTGCCAGAAAGAGTACCAGTGATGGTTACTAGGAAAATGTTTTTGGCTCCTTCAAATGCTCGCAAATAATCATCTGGGCTTGGACAAGCTGATTTTGAAGCTTCTGCGGTTGCATACATGGTTTCCATCATTTGGTCAATGTCAAGACTGGCATCATCAACAAAGACCTGATCAGCTACTTGAATGGTTAAGGGGACACTTACAAAGGTTGTATCAATAGCTGGTGTCTCCAGCTGACGATAATCACAACCAGAGTCAGCAATAATCTTCCAAGTCATAGAAATTCTCCATCTTTGTCAGTTATACATTGACAAAGGTTCTGTCTTTTTTTACAATTATATCATGAAAACCCTTGAAACAAAAGCCTCATCCGTCTGTTGTGACAAGTAGAAAGAAAATGTTATGTCTGAACGTAGAATCTCTGAAAAGTCTCTTGAAAATCTCAGAAAATCAAACCAAGAATCCAATTTATTAACCAGAGAAGCCATTGAAACAGCCCTCTTGCAACTCTTGGAAAAAAAGGACCTGACCAAGATTAGTATTTCTGAATTGGTCAAACGTGCAGGTGTTTCGCGTGCGGCCTTTTACCGCAATTATGATTCCAAAGAGGAGATTTTAGAAAGCGTCTTTAAACGGAGTGTCCATAATATCATGGAACAGCTGCATCATTACGATCTAAAGACAGACCTTTATCTGGTATGGGTTCACCTTTTCCGGGAGGCAAGAAAGGAAGCCAGAGTGATTCAATTGGCCTTGGATTACCATCTGGAAAAAATCTTTGTCCAAGCCATGCAGGAATTTCTAGAAAAATACCATGGAAAATCAAAAGGTGTCAGCTCTTATCTTCATTCCTTCTGGAGTTCAGCCATTGTATCTGTTCTCCTAAAATGGATCAAGGATGGCATGAAGGTACCAGCTGAAAAGATTGCGGATTTAGGTTTACCATTTTTTAAAAAATAGAGAAAAAGGAGAAGAGATATGACTGAAAAAAGACTAGCCTGGGATGAGTATTTTGCAGCCCAAGCCCTACTGATTGCCAATCGTTCCACTTGTAAACGTGCCAAAGTGGGCGCGATTCTGGTAAAGGATAATAAGGTGATTTCCACTGGCTACAATGGTTCGGTGTCAGGGACTGAGCATTGTATTGACCACGAATGTCTGGTCATTGAAGGCCACTGTGTTCGCACCCTTCACGCTGAGGTTAATGCCATTCTCCAGGGGGCTGAACGTGGTGTTCCTAAAGGTTTTACAGCCTATGTGACCCATTTTCCTTGTCTGAATTGCACGAAACAATTGCTGCAGGTCGGTTGCAAGCGCGTGGTTTACATTAACCAGTACCGAATGGATGACTATGCCCAATACCTTTATCAAGAAAAAGGGACAGAATTGACCCATTTACCACTTGAGACAGTACAGGCCGCTCTTAAAGAGGCTGATCTAATGTAAAAATTATCAAAAATAAATGGTTTAGAAAGATTTTTAAACCGTTTTTTGGTATAATAAGAAGAATAAATTGAAAGAAGGAATTCCAAAAATGGGAAAAATTGAAGTTATTAATCATCCACTGATTCAACACAAATTGTCAATCTTGCGTCGTACAGATACTTCTACAAAAGCTTTCCGTGAGCTAGTAGATGAGATTGCAATGTTGATGGGGTATGAAGTACTTCGTGATCTTCCACTAGAAGATGTGGAAATCGAAACACCAATTACAAAAACAGTTCAAAAACAATTGGCAGGTAAGAAATTGGCCATCGTTCCAATCTTACGTGCAGGTATCGGGATGGTCGATGGGCTCTTGAGCTTGGTTCCAGCTGCTAAAGTTGGCCACATCGGTATGTACCGTGATGAAGAAACCCTTCAACCAGTTGAGTATTTGGTGAAATTGCCTGAAGATATTGACCAACGTCAAATTTTTGTCGTAGACCCAATGTTGGCAACAGGTGGCTCAGCAATCTTGGCTGTTGACTCTCTTAAAAAACGTGGTGCATCAAATATCAAATTTGTCTGCCTTGTATCTGCTCCAGAAGGTGTTAAAGCCCTTCAAGAAGCTCATCCAGATGTAGAAATCTTTACAGCAGCCTTGGATGAACGCTTGAACGAACACGGTTATATCGTTCCAGGTCTTGGAGATGCTGGGGACCGCTTGTTCGGTACAAAATAAAATTAAAAAGAGATTGACTTGGAAAAGGATTTCCAGTCACGAAAGGAGGTTGAATTTTTGTTTCTGTCTAATGAAAACAGAGCAAAAATTTGACCTTTTTTGACCTAGATATTATAATAGTCTTATCTTCAGTCATTTGACCAACAAAATTAAAACTCAAAAGGAGAAATGAATGATTCCTGTAGTTATTGAACAAACAAGCCGTGGGGAACGTTCCTACGATATTTACTCACGTCTTCTCAAAGACCGCATCATTATGCTGACAGGCCCAGTTGAAGACAACATGGCCAACTCGGTTATTGCCCAATTGCTTTTCTTGGATGCCCAAGATAGTACAAAAGATATTTACCTTTATGTCAATACACCTGGGGGTTCTGTTTCAGCTGGTTTGGCAATCGTTGATACCATGAACTTTATCAAGGCAGATGTCCAAACCATCGTTATGGGTATGGCAGCATCTATGGGTACTGTCATCGCATCAAGTGGAGCAAAAGGCAAACGTTTCATGCTTCCAAATGCTGAGTACATGATTCACCAACCAATGGGTGGAACAGGTGGTGGTACCCAACAAACCGATATGGCTATCGCTGCAGAACACTTGCTTAAAACTCGTAACACATTGGAAAAAATCTTGGCTGAAAATTCAGGTCAGTCAATTGAAAAAGTCCATGCAGATGCAGAACGCGATAACTGGATGAGCGCCCAAGAAACACTTGAATATGGCTTTATTGATGAAATCATGGCCAACAATTCATTGAATTAATGATGAAAGAAGGCAAACTCGACTGGGTTTGCTTTTTTTGGTATAATAGGGAGAGATTTCTTAGAAAGAGGATTTATCATGTTTGAAAAAGTCAATCGATCTGGCTTGATTATCTATCTTTACTATAATCGTGATGCCAAAAAACTGCAGGATTATGGAGATATTACCTATCATTCCAAGAAACATCGTTACTTACAACTCTATGTTCCAACTCAAGAAGTGGAGCAATTGGTCGGACACTTGAGCAAGGAAAAATTTATCAAAAAAGTGAGAGTTTGTCATATCCAAGAGCTGGAAACACCCTTTGTGGGCAATCTTTATCGAGAAGAAAACGTTATCATCGAAAAAGTTCAAGAAAAGTGTTGACAATTTTCTGATAATTCGGTATATTCTTAACATGCTATTTATTTAAGAATAAGGAGACAAAAAAGATGAAGAAAAAATTTGCCCTATCGTTTGTGGCGCTTGCAAGTGTAGCACTTCTTGCAGCCTGTGGAGAAGTGAAGTCTGGAGCGTCAAACGCTGCTGGTAACTCAGTAGATGAAAAGACAATCAAAATCGGATTTAACTTCGAGGAAACTGGTGCCGTAGCAGCTTACGGTACATCTGAACAAAAAGGTGCCCAACTTGCTGTTGATGAAATCAATGCAGCAGGTGGTATCGATGGAAAACAAATCGAAGTAGTCGATAAAGATAACAAGTCTGAAACAGCTGAGGCGGCTTCAGTAACAACTAACCTTGTAACCCAATCTAAAGTATCAGCAATCGTAGGACCTGCGACATCTGGTGCAACTGCAGCTGCGGTAGCGAACGCTACAAAAGCAGGTGTTCCATTGATTTCGCCAAGTGCGACTCAAGATGGATTGACTAAAGGTCAAGATTACCTCTTTATCGGAACTTTCCAAGATAGCTTCCAAGGAAAAATTATCTCAAACTATGTTTCTGATAAATTGCAAGCTAAGAAAGTTGTTCTTTACACTGACAATGCCAGCGACTATGCTAAAGGTATTGCCAAAGCCTTCCGTGAAGCTTACAAAGGTGAAATCGTTGCTGATGAAACTTTCGTAGCAGGTGACACAGACTTCCAAGCAGCCCTTACAAAAATGAAAGGGAAAGACTTTGATGCTATCATCGTTCCTGGTTACTACACTGAAGCTGGTAAAATTGTAAACCAAGCGCGTGGTATGGGAATTGACAAACCAATCGTTGGTGGTGATGGATTCAACGGTGAAGAGTTTGTACAACAAGCAACTGCTGAAAAAGCATCAAACATCTACTTTATCTCTGGCTTCTCAACTACTGTAGAAGTTTCTGCGAAAGCCAAAGCCTTCCTTGATGCTTACCGTGCTAAGTACAATGAAGAGCCTTCAACATTTGCAGCCTTGGCTTATGACTCAGTTCACCTTGTAGCAAACGCAGCAAAAGGTGCTAAAAACTCTGGTGAAATCAAGGATAACCTTGCTAAAACAAAAGACTTTGAAGGTGTAACTGGTCAAACAAGCTTCGATGCAGACCACAACACTGTCAAAACTGCTTACATGATGACCATGAATAATGGTAAGGTTGAAGCAGCAGAAGTTGTAAAACCATAATAGAAAAATGTTGAAATAGGGAATGAGCCTCGGACTCACTCCCTGTTTCGATGTTTAAGAACCTATCAAAAAATGAGGGAAAACCCTCGAAATTATAAATAGAAAGAGTGAATCTTATGCTCCAACAACTAGTAAATGGTTTGATTCTAGGTAGTGTTTATGCGCTGTTAGCCCTAGGATATACCATGGTTTACGGAATTATCAAGCTCATCAACTTCGCCCACGGTGATATTTATATGATGGGAGCCTTTATCGGTTATTTCTTGATTAATTCTTTCCAAATGAATTTCTTTGTAGCTCTTATTGTAGCTATGCTAGCGACAGCTATTCTTGGTGTCGTGATTGAGTTCCTTGCTTACCGACCTTTGCGTCACTCTACTCGTATTGCTGTTTTGATTACAGCTATTGGGGTTTCCTTCCTATTGGAGTATGGGATGGTCTATCTGGTTGGTGCCAATACTCGTGCCTTCCCTCAAGCGATTCAGACAGTTCGCTATGATTTGGGTCCAATTAGCCTAACAAACGTTCAGTTAATGATTTTGGCGATTTCCTTGATTTTGATGATTTTGTTACAAGTCATTGTCCAAAAGACTAAGATGGGGAAAGCCATGCGTGCAGTATCCGTAGATAGCGATGCAGCGCAATTGATGGGGATCAATGTAAACCGTACTATCAGCTTTACCTTTGCTTTGGGTTCAGCTCTTGCGGGTGCAGCTGGTGTTCTGATTGCCCTCTATTATAACTCTCTTGAGCCTTTGATGGGGGTTACTCCAGGTCTTAAGTCTTTCGTTGCCGCAGTACTTGGCGGTATCGGAATCATTCCTGGTGCGGCGCTTGGTGGATTTGTCATTGGTCTATTGGAAACCTTTGCGACAGCCTTTGGGATGTCAGACTTCCGCGATGCCATTGTTTATGGAATCTTATTGTTAATCTTGATTGTCCGCCCAGCTGGTATCCTTGGTAAAAATGTGAAAGAGAAGGTGTAAACGATGAAAGAAAATTTAAAAGTTAATATTCTATGGTTACTCCTTTTGTTAGCTGGCTATGGCTTGATTAGTGTACTGGTTTCAGTCGGAGTACTCAACCTATTCTATGTACAGATTTTACAACAAATTGGAATTAATATTATTCTGGCTGTTGGTCTCAACTTAATCGTTGGTTTTTCAGGACAATTTTCACTTGGACATGCTGGTTTTATGGCGATTGGTGCCTATGCAGCAGCTATTATTGGTTCTAAATCACCAACCTACGGTGCCTTCTTTGGAGCTATGCTGGTAGGGGCTTTGCTTTCAGGAGCAGTTGCCTTACTTGTCGGAATTCCAACCTTGCGTTTGAAGGGCGACTATCTTGCGGTAGCGACTCTAGGTGTTTCTGAAATTATCCGTATCTTTATCATCAATGGTGGAAGCCTTACAAATGGTGCGGCAGGTATCTTGGGAATTCCTAACTTTACAACTTGGCCAATGGTTTACTTCTTTGTCGTAATTACAACCATTGTAACCTTGAACTTCTTGCGTAGTCCAATTGGTCGTTCAACCCTCTCTGTTCGTGAGGATGAAATCGCTGCTGAGTCAGTTGGGGTTAATACAACTAAAATTAAAATCATCGCTTTTGTCTTTGGTGCTATTACTGCAAGTATTGCAGGATCACTTCAGGCAGGATTTATCGGCTCTGTTGTACCGAAAGATTACACCTTCATTAACTCAATCAACGTATTGATTATTGTTGTATTTGGTGGACTTGGTTCCATTACAGGTGCAATCGTTTCAGCTATTGTCCTTGGAATTTTGAATATGCTTCTCCAAGATGTTGCCAGTGTGCGTATGATTATTTACGCTTTGGCCTTGGTATTGGTAATGATTTTCAGACCAGGTGGACTCCTTGGAACATGGGAATTGAGCCTATCAAGTTTCTTTAAAAAATCTAAGAAGGAGGAACAAAACTAATGGCATTACTTGAAGTAAAACAGTTAACCAAACATTTTGGCGGTCTAACAGCTGTTGGAGATGTGACTCTTGAATTGAACGAAGGGGAATTGGTTGGACTAATCGGTCCAAACGGAGCTGGTAAAACTACTCTTTTCAACCTCTTGACGGGTGTTTATGAACCAAGTGAAGGAACAGTTACCCTTGATGGTCACCTTTTGAATGGAAAGTCACCTTATAAGATTGCTTCTTTAGGACTTGGACGTACTTTCCAAAATATCCGTCTCTTTAAAGATTTAACCGTTTTGGATAATGTTTTGATTGCCTTTGGCAACCATCACAAACAGCATGTTTTTGCTAGTTTCTTACGCTTACCAGCTTTTTATAAGAATGAAAAAGAATTAAAGGCTAAAGCTTTGGAATTGCTGAAAATCTTTGATTTAGATGGTGATGCAGAAACTCTCGCTAAAAATCTTGCCTATGGACAACAACGTCGTTTGGAAATTGTTCGTGCCCTCGCTACGGAACCTAAAATTCTCTTTTTGGATGAACCAGCCGCAGGTATGAACCCGCAGGAAACTGCTGAATTGACTGAGTTAATTCGTCGCATCAAAGATGAATTTAAAATTACGATCATGTTGATCGAACACGATATGAATCTGGTCATGGAAGTTACAGAACGTATCTACGTACTTGAATACGGCCGTTTGATTGCTCAAGGAACTCCTGACGAAATTAAGACCAATAAACGCGTTATCGAAGCTTATCTAGGAGGTGAAGCCTAATGTCTATGTTAAAAGTTGATAATCTTTCTGTGCATTACGGCATGATCCAAGCAGTCCGTGATGTAAGCTTTGAAGTTAATGAAGGAGAAGTTGTTTCCCTTATCGGTGCCAATGGTGCTGGTAAAACAACCATTCTTCGCACCTTGTCTGGTTTAGTTAGACCAAGTTCTGGAAAGATTGAATTTTTAGGTCAAGAAATCCAAAAAATGCCAGCTCAAAAAATTGTGGCAGGTGGTCTTTCACAAGTTCCAGAAGGACGCCACGTCTTTCCTGGCTTGACTGTTATGGAAAATCTAGAAATGGGAGCTTTCTTAAAGAAAAACCGTGAAGAAAATCAAGCTAACTTGAAGAAGGTTTTCTCACGCTTTCCACGTCTTGAAGAACGCAAGAATCAAGATGCAGCCACTCTTTCAGGAGGGGAACAACAAATGCTTGCCATGGGACGCGCTCTTATGTCAACACCAAAACTTCTTCTCTTAGATGAACCATCAATGGGACTTGCCCCAATCTTTATCCAAGAAATTTTTGATATCATTCAAGATATCCAGAAGCAAGGAACAACTGTCCTCTTGATTGAACAAAACGCTAATAAAGCACTCGCAATCTCTGACCGAGGCTATGTATTGGAAACAGGTAAAATCGTTCTATCAGGAACAGGAAAAGAACTCGCTTCATCAGAAGAAGTCAGAAAAGCATATCTAGGTGGCTAAAAAGGTCCGGTGGACCTTTTTAGTCGGCAAATGAAGATTGCAAAGCAATCATCGAATCCAGTGGATTGTTTTAGTCGGCAGATGGAGATTACGAAGTAATCATCATTATAGTCCGGGGGACCTTTTTAGTCGGCAGATAGAGATTGCGAAGCAATCATCAGAATCCAGTGGATTGTTTTAGTCGGCGGATGGAGATTACGAAGCAATCATCGAATCCAGTGGATTGTTTTAGTCGGCAGATGGAGATTACGAAGTAATCATCATTATAGTCCGGGGGACCTTTTTAGTCGGCAGATAGAGATTGCGAAGCAATCATCAGAATCCAGTGGATTGTTTTAGTCGGCGGATGGAGATTACGAAGCAATTCTCATCTGCACTGGAAGGTTAGCTTCTAATCATTGAAACAAAACAGAATGAAGCTGTCTATCCTTCATTCACAGAGCTCGAATTCAGAGCTCTTTTTGCTAGCTTATTCATACTTTTCTGAATTTTGAAAAAGAAATGTAAGCGTTTGATAGATTTGCAAAAAGATTGTATAATAGGGATAAGAATAGAAAAGGAGAAGTCTCATGGCAGTTAAAGATTTTATGACCCGCAAGGTAGTTTATATTAGTCCAGATACAACAGTATCTCATGCAGCAGATTTAATGAGAGAGCAAGGATTACACCGCTTGCCTGTTATCGAAAATGATCAATTGGTTGGTTTAGTAACTGAAGGAACCATTGCTCAAGCTAGTCCATCAAAAGCAACAAGTCTTTCTATCTATGAGATGAACTATCTTCTAAATAAGACAAAAGTAAAAGATGTCATGATTCGTGATGTTGTCACTGTTTCAGGCTATGCCAGTCTTGAGGATGCAACTTATTTGATGTTGAAAAACAAGATTGGCATTCTCCCTGTCGTAGATAACCATCAAGTATACGGAGTTATTACGGACCGTGACGTTTTCCAAGCCTTTCTTGAAATTGCTGGTTACGGTGAAGAAGGAATTCGTGTGCGCTTTGTTACGGAAGATGAAGTTGGTGTACTCGGAAAGATTGTTTCTTTGATTGCAGAAGAAAATTTGAATATCTCGCATACAGTCAATATTCCGCGTAAAGATGGTAAGGTGATTATCGAAGTTCAAATCGATGGCTCGATTGATTTACCAGCCTTGAAAGAAAAATTTGAATCAGAGAATATTCAAGTAGAAGAAATCACTCGTACTTCAGCAAAAGTCTTGTAAGAAGGGAAGCCGAAAGGCTTCTTTTTTCATGAAAAGGGATTAGAGCAAAAGATGGAAAGAAATGATAAAATATGCTATAATGAAATGATGTAAAAAAGGAGTATTTATGGACATTTCAGTAATCCGTCAGAAAATTGACGCAAATCGTGAAAAATTAGCTTCTTTCAGGGGGTCTCTTTGACCTAGAAGGTTTAGAGGAAGAGATTGCCATCTTGGAAAACAAGATGACAGAACCTGATTTTTGGAACGATAATATCGCGGCCCAAAAAACGTCGCAAGAATTAAATGAATTAAAAAATACCTACAATACCTTCCATAAAATGGAAGAGTTGCAGGATGAAGTTGAAATTTTATTAGACTTTTTAGCTGAAGACGAGTCAGTTCATGAGGAACTGGTCGAACAGTTGTCAGAACTTGATAAGATGATGACCAGTTACGAGATGACCCTTCTCTTGTCGGAACCTTATGACCATAATAATGCCATCTTGGAAATCCATCCAGGTTCGGGTGGTACTGAGGCGCAGGACTGGGGTGATATGCTGCTTCGTATGTATACTCGTTATGGTAATGCTAAAGGCTTTAAAGTAGAAATCTTGGATTATCAAGCAGGTGATGAGGCTGGTATCAAGTCAGTAACCTTATCGTTTGAAGGTCCTAATGCCTATGGCCTTCTCAAGTCAGAAATGGGTGTGCACCGTTTGGTGCGAATTTCGCCGTTCGACTCTGCCAAACGTCGCCATACCTCTTTCACATCCGTAGAAGTGATGCCGGAGTTGGATGATACCATTGAAGTGGAAATCCGTGAAGATGATATCAAGATGGACACCTTCCGTTCAGGTGGTGCTGGTGGACAAAACGTCAATAAGGTTTCAACTGGTGTACGTTTAACCCACATTCCAACTGGAATTGTTGTCCAATCAACAGTGGATCGTACCCAGTATGGAAATAGAGATCGAGCCATGAAGATGTTGCAGGCTAAGCTCTATCAAATGGAGCAAGAAAAGAAAGCTGCGGAAGTTGATTCCCTCAAAGGTGAGAAAAAGGAAATCACATGGGGAAGCCAAATCCGTTCTTATGTCTTCACACCTTATACTATGGTAAAAGATCACCGAACTAGCTTTGAAGTTGCGCAGGTAGATAAGGTTATGGATGGGGACCTAGATGGTTTTATCGATGCCTATCTCAAGTGGCGAATTAGCTAAGATAGAAAGGAAGTCACATGTCAATTATTGAAATGAGAGATGTCGTCAAAAAATACGACAACGGAACGACTGCCCTACGCGGTGTTTCGGTCAGTGTTCAACCAGGGGAATTTGCTTACATCGTAGGACCTTCAGGAGCAGGGAAGTCAACCTTTATTCGTTCTCTATATCGTGAAGTAAAAATCGATAAAGGAAGCCTATCAGTTGCTGGTTTTAATCTGGTTAAGATTAAAAAGAAAGATGTCCCGCTTCTACGTCGTAGTGTTGGGGTTGTCTTCCAAGACTATAAACTCTTGCCAAAGAAAACGGTCTATGAAAATATTGCTTACGCTATGGAAGTAATCGGGGAAAATCGCCGTAATATCAAAAAACGTGTGATGGAAGTTTTGGACTTGGTTGGATTGAAGCATAAGGTTCGTTCTTTCCCAAATGAGCTCTCAGGTGGAGAGCAACAGCGGATTGCGATTGCACGTGCCATTGTAAATAATCCAAAAGTATTGATAGCCGATGAACCAACAGGAAACTTGGACCCGGACAATTCATGGGAAATTATGAATCTTTTGGAACGGATTAACCTACAAGGGACAACTATTTTAATGGCGACTCATAATAGCCAGATTGTAAATACCTTGCGCCACCGTGTCATTGCCATTGAAAATGGCCGTGTCGTTCGTGACGAATCAAAAGGAGAGTATGGATACGATGATTAGTAGATTTTTTCGCCATTTATTTGAATCACTAAAAAGTTTGAAACGAAATGGTTGGATGACAGTGGCTGCTGTCAGCTCAGTCATGATTACTTTGACCTTGGTTGCCATATTTGCTTCTGTTATTTTCAATACAGCGAAACTAGCTACAGATATTGAAAATAATGTTCGAGTGATGGTTTATATTCGCAAGGATGTAGCTGATAATAGAGAGACTATTGAAAAAGAAGGTCAAACTGTTACAAATAATGACTACCATAAGGTATACAATGCCTTGAAGGGGATGTCTACTGTTAAAAGTGTTACCTTTTCAAGTAAAGAAGAACAATATGAAAAATTAACCGAGACAATGGGGGACAACTGGAAAATTTTTGAAGGAGATGCCAACCCCCTCTATGATGCCTATATCGTTGATACAAATACGCCAAGTGATGTAAAAACTGTAGCCGAAGATGCTAAAAAAATTGAAGGTGTGTCTGAGGTTCAGGATGGTGGTGCCAATACAGAACGCCTATTCCAACTAGCATCATTTATCCGTGTTTGGGGATTAGTTATTGCAGGACTTTTGATTTTCATTGCAGTTTTCTTGATTTCAAATACCATTCGTATCACCATTATTTCCCGCAGTCGTGAAATTCAAATCATGCGCTTGGTTGGTGCTAAGAACAGTTATATCCGTGGACCTTTCTTACTTGAAGGTGCCTTCATTGGTTTGCTTGGAGCAACTGCACCATCAGTGTTGGTCTTTATTGTTTATCGAATGGTTTACCAATCTGTCAATAAGTCATTGGTAGGTCAAAATCTTTCTATGATTGCACCGGAGGTATTTACTCCTCTGATGATTGCCCTATTATTTGTGATTGGGATTTTCATTGGTTCACTGGGATCAGGAATTTCTATGCGCAGATTCTTGAAGATTTAGGTAAACTAGCTACTTTTATGAGGAGATTAAATGATCTCCTTTTTTGCTACAAAAATTTTAGAAAAAAGTGTAATTTTTTTTGTAAAAGCCTTTACAAAAAAAATTAAAGTGGTATAATTAAATCATAAAAGGTGCAAACGTTTTCGTAAAACGTTTGCCTAAATAAAAATAAAGGAGATTTGAATGATGAAAGATACATTCAAAAATGTCTTGTCTTTCGAATTTTGGCAAAAATTCGGTAAGGCTTTGATGGTGGTTATCGCGGTTATGCCAGCTGCTGGTTTGATGATTTCAATCGGTAAGTCTATCGTGATGATTAACCCAACCTTTGCACCACTCGTTATTACTGGTGGTGTACTAGAGCAAATCGGTTGGGGGGTTATCGTTAACCTTCATATCTTGTTCGCCCTTGCTATTGGAGGAAGCTGGGCTAAAGAACGTGCTGGTGGTGCTTTCGCCGCTGGTCTTGCCTTCATCTTGATTAACCGTATCACTGGTACAATCTTTGGTGTATCAGGCGATATGTTGAAAAATCCAGATGCTATGGTAACTACACTCTTTGGTGGTTCAATCAAAGTTGCTGATTACTTTATCAGTGTTCTTGAAGCTCCAGCCTTGAACATGGGTGTCTTCGTAGGGATTATCTCTGGTTTTATTGGGGCAACTGCTTACAATAAATACTATAACTTCCGTAAGCTTCCTGATGCACTTTCATTCTTTAACGGAAAACGTTTTGTACCGTTTGTAGTTATTCTTCGTTCAGTAATTGCTGCAATTGTACTTGCTGCTTTCTGGCCAGTAGTTCAAACAGGTATCAATAGCTTTGGTATCTGGATTGCCAACTCACAAGAAACTGCTCCAATCCTTGCACCATTCTTGTATGGTACATTGGAACGTTTGCTCTTGCCATTTGGTCTTCACCACATGTTGACTATCCCAATGAACTACACAGCTCTTGGTGGTACTTATGATGTCTTAACTGGTGCAGCTAAAGGTAGTCAAGTATTTGGTCAAGATCCACTTTGGCTTGCGTGGGTAACAGACCTTGTAAACCTTAAAGGTACTGATGCAACTCAATACCAACACTTGTTAGATACAGTACATCCAGCTCGTTTCAAAGTTGGACAAATGATCGGTTCATTCGGTATCTTGATGGGTGTGATTGTGGCTATCTACCGTAATGTTGATGCTGACAAGAAACACAAATACAAAGGTATGATGATTGCGACAGCTCTTGCAACATTCTTGACAGGGGTTACTGAACCAATCGAATACATGTTCATGTTCATCGCAACACCTATGTATCTTGTTTACTCACTTGTTCAAGGTGCTGCCTTCGCTATGGCTGACGTTGTAAACCTACGTATGCACTCATTCGGTTCAATCGAGTTCTTGACTCGTACACCTATTGCAATCAGTGCTGGTATCGGTATGGATATCGTTAACTTCGTTTGGGTAACTGTTCTCTTTGCCGTAATCATGTACTTTATTGCAAACTTCATGATTCAAAAATTCAACTACGCAACTCCAGGGCGTAACGGAAACTACGAAACTGCTGAAGGTTCAGAAGAAGCTAGCAGTGAAGTGAAAGTTGCAGCTGGTTCTCAAGCTGTAAACATTATCAACCTTCTTGGTGGACGTGCAAACATTGTTGATGTTGACGCATGTATGACTCGTCTTCGTGTAACTGTAAAAGACGCTGACAAAGTCGGTGATGCAGAGCAATGGAAAGCAGAAGGAGCTATGGGTCTTGTCATGAAAGGACAAGGGGTTCAAGCTATCTACGGACCAAAAGCTGACGTATTGAAATCTGATATTCAAGATATCCTTGATTCAGGTGAAATCATTCCTGAAACTCTTCCAAGTCAAATGACTGAAGCACAACAAAACGCTGTTCACTTCAAAGGTCTTACTGAGGAAGTTTACTCAGTAGCAGACGGTCAAGTTGTTGCTTTGGAACAAGTAAAAGATCCAGTATTTGCTCAAAAAATGATGGGTGATGGATTTGCAGTAGAACCTGCAAATGGAAACATTGTATCTCCAGTTTCAGGTACTGTATCAAGCATCTTCCCAACAAAACATGCTCTTGGTCTTGTGACTGAAGCAGGTCTTGAAGTACTTGTTCACATTGGTTTGGACACAGTAAGTCTTGAAGGTAAACCATTTACAGTTCATGTTGCTGAAGGACAAAAAGTTGCAGCAGGTGATCTTCTTGTCACAGCTGACTTGGATGCTATCCGTGTAGCAGGACGTGAAACTTCAACAGTAGTTGTCTTCACAAATGGTGATGCAATTAAATCAGTTAAATTAGAAAAAACAGGTTCTCTTGCAGCTAAAACAGCAGTTGCTAAAGTAGAATTGTAATATACTTGAGGTTGGAAGCTGTATTCCAACCTCTTGTTTTAGGAGAAAAGCATGAAATTTTTAACACTCAATACTCATAGCTGGATGGAAAAAGAAGCTGAGGAAAAATTCCAGATTTTGCTTGAGGATATTCTGGAAAAGGACTATGATTTGATTTGTTTCCAAGAAATCAATCAGGAAATCACTTCGCCAGAGGTGGAGGTTAATGACCTTTATCAAGCTTTGCCAGCAGCTGAGCCTATTCACCAAGACCACTATGTTAGACTCTTGGTTGAAAAGTTGTCTGAGCAAGGGAAAAATTACTATTGGACTTGGGCCTATAATCATATCGGTTATGACCGCTACCATGAAGGTGTAGCTATCTTGTCTAAAACACCGATTGAAGCTAGAGAAATTTTGGTTTCAGATGTGGATGATCCAACAGACTATCATACTCGCCGTGTTGCCCTAGCTGAAACTGTAGTTGATGGTAAGGAGCTTGCAGTTGCTAGTGTCCACCTTTCTTGGTGGGATAAAGGGTTCCAAGAAGAATGGGCACGATTTGAAGCTGTCTTGAAAGAACTGAACAAACCACTTTTGTTAGCTGGAGATTTCAACAATCCAGCTGGTCAGGAAGGCTACCAAGCTATTTTAGCTAGTCCATTAGGCTTACAAGACGCTTTTGAAGTTGCTCAAGAGAAAAGCGGTAGCTATACCGTTCCACCAGAAATTGATGGCTGGAAAGGGAACACTGAACCCCTTCGAATCGATTATGTCTTTACTACCAAGGAGTTAGAGGTAGAAAATTTACATGTCGTTTTTGATGGCAACAAGAGTCCGCAAGTCAGTGATCACTATGGCTTGAATGCTCTTTTAAACTGGAAATAATAACTGAAAAGAGGTTGGGATTCTCAAATTCCAGCCTTTTTCTGACTAGAAAAGCTCCAGGAAATAGCCTAAATAAGTGAGACTACTGAAATGGAATAAAATGTGGTATAATTGATAGGATAGATAGAATCGAGGATATTATGTCATTTACGAAATTTCAATTTAAAAACTATATAAGAGAAGCCTTGGAGGAGTTAAAATTTACAACTCCTACAGAGGTACAAGATAAGTTGATTCCCATTGTCTTAGCAGGCAGAGATTTGGTTGGAGAATCAAAAACAGGTTCGGGTAAGACACATACTTTCTTGTTACCGATTTTCCAGCAATTAGATGAAGCTAGCGATAGTGTGCAAGCAGTGATTACTGCACCGAGCCGTGAGTTGGCTACTCAAATTTACCAAGCAGCCCGTCAGATTGCTGTCCACTCAGAAGTGGAAGTTCGTGTGGTTAATTATGTGGGTGGTACGGATAAGGCTCGCCAAATTGAGAAATTGGCAAGTAATCAGCCTCATATTGTTATCGGAACGCCTGGCCGTATTTATGACTTGGTTAAATCTGGTGATCTAGCTATTCATAAGGCTAAGACCTTTGTGGTCGATGAGGCAGACATGACCTTGGATATGGGATTCTTAGAAACTGTTGATAAGATTGCTGGCAGCCTTCCAAAAGACCTGCAATTCATGGTCTTCTCAGCGACTATCCCACAAAAGTTGCAACCATTCTTGAAAAAATACTTGTCAAATCCTGTTATGGAGAAAATCAAGACCAAAACGGTCATTTCTGATACCATTGATAATTGGTTGATTTCTACCAAGGGTCGTGATAAGAACGCTCAAATTTACCAGTTGACTCAGTTGATGCAACCGTATTTGGCAATGATTTTTGTTAACACTAAAACACGTGCTGATGAATTGCATTCATATTTGACTGCTCAAGGTTTGAAGGTGGCAAAAATCCATGGAGATATTGCTCCTCGTGAGCGTAAGCGAATCATGAATCAGGTGAAAAATCTGGATTTTGAGTACATTGTCGCTACAGACTTGGCGGCGCGTGGGATTGACATTGAAGGTGTCAGTCATGTCATCAATGATGCCATTCCACAAGACCTATCTTTCTTTGTGCACCGTGTTGGTCGTACCGGACGAAATGGCCTACCAGGGACAGCTATTACTCTTTATCAGCCAAGTGATGACTCGGATATCCGTGAGTTGGAGAAATTAGGAATTAAATTTACTCCGAAAATGGTTAAAGACGGAGAATTCCAAGATACCTATGACCGTGATCGTCGTGCCAACCGTGAGAAAAAACAAGATAAACTTGATATCGAAATGATTGGTTTGGTTAAAAAGAAAAAGAAAAAAGTCAAACCAGGTTATAAGAAGAAGATTCAATGGGCGGTTGATGAAAAACGCCGCAAGACCAAGCGTGCTGAAAATCGTGCTCGTGGTCGTGCCGAGCGTAAAGCAAAACGCCAAACATTTTAAGGTAATTGTTGGAGTATTGAGCTCCAACTTTTTTTATTTCTAAGAACGAAATATCTACATTGAAATATTACATTAAAGACTGCAAATTGCGCTAAAAAATGATATAATGATGAAGTTATATAGTCCCGATAAGATGGTAGGAATTTATCACTAAGAGTTTTCAGTACTTTGCAATTCGCAAAGAATGACGGCTCTAAAGTCGTTCGTCATTCTACGGTTGCCGCTATAGGGCGGCAACCCTATGCGCCTTACTAGCTTCAGAAATAAAAAAGTGTCGTTTTTATTTCTTTCGCGTCGTAACTCTTTTATAACAGAAATACCTATCAGTACTTTGTAACTCTATAACACTATTTTTAAGGGGGGACATTTTTATGTCAGAACGTAAATTATTCACGTCTGAATCTGTATCTGAGGGGCATCCAGATAAGATTGCAGACCAAATTTCAGATGCGATTTTGGATGCTATTTTAGCCAAAGATCCAGAGGCGCACGTTGCTGCTGAGACAGCTGTATACACTGGATCTGTCCACGTTTTTGGTGAAATTTCTACAAATGCCTATGTGGATATTAACCGTGTAGTTCGTGATACCATTGCAGAGATTGGTTACACCAATACAGAGTATGGTTTTTCTGCTGAGACAGTGGGAGTACACCCATCTTTGGTGGAACAATCTCCTGACATCGCCCAAGGGGTTAACGAAGCCTTGGAGGTCCGTGGAAATGCAGATCAAGATCCACTTGATTTGATTGGTGCTGGAGACCAAGGGCTCATGTTTGGATTTGCTGTGGATGAAACAGAAGAGCTCATGCCGTTGCCAATTTCACTCAGTCATAAATTGGTTCGTCGTCTGGCAGAACTTCGTAAGTCTGGGGAAATTAGCTATCTTCGCCCAGATGCTAAATCACAAGTTACGGTTGAGTATGATGAAAATGACCGTCCAGTACGTGTGGACACAGTCGTGATTTCTACTCAGCATGATCCAGAAGTCAGCAACGAACAAATTCACAATGATGTCATTAACAAGGTTATCAAAGAGGTTATTCCAGTTTCTTACTTGGATGACCAAACAAAATTCTTTATCAATCCAACTGGTCGATTTGTAATCGGTGGACCTCAAGGGGACTCAGGTTTGACTGGTCGTAAGATTATCGTGGATACTTATGGTGGCTATTCTCGTCATGGTGGTGGTGCCTTCTCTGGTAAGGATGCGACTAAGGTGGATCGTTCAGCCTCTTATGCGGCTCGTTATATTGCCAAGAATATCGTTGCAGCGGGTTTGGCTAAGAAGGCAGAAGTACAGTTGGCCTACGCTATCGGTGTTGCGCAACCTGTTTCTGTTCGTATCGATACTTTCGGTACAGGAACAGTAGCTGAAAGCAAGCTTGAAAAAGCGGCTCGTCAAATCTTTGACCTTCGCCCAGCAGGAATTATCCAAATGTTGGATCTTAAACGTCCAATCTACCGTCAAACAGCAGCTTATGGACACATGGGACGTACAGATATTGATCTTCCATGGGAACGTCTCGATAAGGTAGATGCTTTGAAAGAAGCAGTAAAATAAGATTTTAAGAGGGGATTCCCCTCTTTTTTATAGTTTTTTAACTATACTAGGATTATTTTCTAAAAATTCATTTTGCGAAAGCGAAATTTACACTTATTTCTATAAAAATGATAAAATTTGGAATTTCTCCTGATTTTCTCTATTCTATCTATTTTTTCCGAATAAATAGATAGAACCATCAAATCTAGTAAACCTAGATTTAAAATATGGTATAATAGAAGGAGGGAAAGGATGATTCTAAGACATCCGGGCATCAGCCAAGCAGACCAACTGCTAGACTATAAGAGCTGGTCCGAGGAGGACAGGAAGATGTTTAGTCAACTACGTATGCGAGAAGAACAAGCCTTGTTAGCACAGGACTATGCCATGGAAACAGCTAGAGCAGAAGGTATTGAACAAGGAATCGAAAAAGGTCTTGAGCGAGGTCGAGCTGAGGGTCTTGAACGTGGGAAAGTTGAAGGTGGTTTCGCGATGTTAGCAAATCTAGTCCGTCAAGGTCTGCTGCCATCTGAGGTTGCCAGCCAGCAATTAGGTATGACTGTCTCTGAGTTTGAGGCTTTGTTGTAAGGGATAGATACCAGAGAGCTTAAACTTTCCATAGGTAACAGAGAAATAAAAAATAAAGGATAGCCAAATCTCTTGAAGTGAAAGGGATTAGCCATCCTTTTTTAGTTGTTTTTGGCTGTATAATGGACTGAATCTGGAATACTACATAGCGATTTCTAAACTAATTTCTAACAATGATTGAGAAGTCATATTGTACTTTTCTAGATTCAACAAAATATAATTTTATGAATTAAAAACAGAACAAAATGATTGTTAAAGTCAAGTGCATTTCTAACAATATTTCAGAAGTTGTTTTGCCTATTATAGATTCAATATCCTATAGTAAAATGGAATAAAAATTGAATCAATTTATTGGGGTATTCAAACCGATTTCTACCAATTTTTTAGAAGCTATGTTGTACTATTCTAGATTGAATATACTGTAGTTGAATGAAATAAAATCTAGGTAAATTGATTAAGGGGTTCAAATCAATTTCTAGGAATGTTTCATAATCTACGATGTGCTTTTTAGCGTCAATCTATCATATAAGAAATAGTTAATAGCTTACTTAAGAGATATCATAGTTCAGGTATTTGTTGGGATAAGAACCTTTAATATATATGCTGAAGATATAGAAATCCATCTCCTCTTTAAATGAATCTTGAGACAGTGATGTGTTTCTAGTAGATGAGAATCAGATAGAAAACTAGGGGCTAGCTACAGGTATTCCCTAGTGAGCTACAAATCAGCTCAAAGGGGATGCAGCTTGCAAATGCTACATAAACACGTTAGGTTGTGAAAATATGACAAATTATGCTCTAGTGCAATGAGGTGGATTTCTACATCTTATCGGGTAAGTCAGGTTCACATGCTGCTTCTTCTGTTTATCTCTGTAAATCAAGCTAGCCTTCAATCATAGTCTATTTCTTTACTTTTTATAAAAAAATTAGCATAGATTAACAATATTTCTAAATATATAAAACACATGTTTACATAAGAAAGTATCAATATAAAACACTATTTATAAATAAAACATAAAACAAGCACAGTCTAAAAATTCTATTGATATTCATAATATATTAACTGCTTAGTAGAAAAATGTATATATCAATCTTTTTTTTATGATTTTATGGCAAAATCGGGGGGGGGTATGGTATAATTATAGTAGACTGCATAAAGTGTGTAGTCGTTTAGATGAGGCATATAAACCTTGGTCTAAATGCGGAAAAATGTATCTGTAAAGACATCGAGATGGATTCTTAAGAATTTGATGTTTTTAGGATCCATCATCATAAAAAAGGAGAACATTTCATGAAATTCGGAAAACATCCCGGAGAGAAATTAACACGCTTTTCCATTAGAAAGTACCATTTTGGTGCAGCTAGTGTTGCGGTAGCATCCTTGCTGTTTTTTGGTGCCAATAGCGTTAAAGCAGAGGAAGCTTTAGCTGCACACCAAGCTGGAGTAGTAGCATCTTCAAGTAACCCCAATCCAGGGGAAGGTGAGCCTGATAATGCCACTCTTGCAAAGTCAGAGGTCTCTGTATCTCAAACATCAGAAGTAGCAGCTAACTCTACAATTGGCTCAACTACTACACCTGTAGGTGGGGCTACAAAAATCAATGATGAGGGAACGTCGAAACCTCAACTTGATAAAAAATCATCGCCAACAGAAATTACCAAGCCTCAAGTTGACAAATCGGAACTGTCATCAGTAGTGAATCAAGTTTCAGCTACTATCAGCTCACTTCAGTCATCTACTCTTGCAGAAAATGTCAAAACAGCTCTCGCGCAAGTAGAGACTGCTGTAGCAAATGCTAAGCAAGTTTTGGCTAATTCTGATGCTAGCAAGGAAGAGGTAGAACAAGCGCTTAGCTCTCTTCAACAAGCAGTATCTAGCCTTGAAGCTGCTAAACGAACAGAAGTAGCATCGCAACCAGCACAGCCAGAACAACCGGCTGAAGGCAATAGCGGAGAGGAAGCTTCTCTTCCTAAAAAACGTGTCAAAAAATCAGCGCCAGTAGCAAATCCTATCGCTGATGGAAAAGAAGAAACAGCGACATTAGAAGTTGCCAATCCAGCGCCAGCAGCTCTAGAACCAGTAACTCTAGCTGGAGAATCTGGTGGAAAGAGAAGAAGAACTAGCGATGTTCAACCAGAATCTACTGGTGGTTCAAATCCAGAAGCAGAAGATGCACCAAAAGCATTACCAACGTATAAAAACGGAACAGACAATTATGCATTAGCAGAAGAAATGCGTAAAATTGTTAAGTACTTAAAAGACAATGGAGCAGATGATGCTAAAGTAGCTGCGATTAAAGCAAACTATGACAAGTTAAATGAAAAACTAGGACTTGCTGATGAAAGTGCAGTGTTATCGGAAGCAGACTTTGCAACTGCTACAGCAAACTTAACAGCAGCTCGTGATACGATTGAAGCATTCTTGGATAGTAAATCTTCAGTTCCAGGGACAGAACGTTCGGTAGAAGATGGGGCTAGTCGTACAGAACGTTCTGCAGGTCAAGACCGTGATGGATCAAATGAATATAAAAACAGTCTGGAATACTATTTCGAAGACGGTAAAAAAGGAGTTTCTCCTTATGATAGATATACGTATGTATTCTATACTAGTAGACAATCAGGGGTAACATGGGATGGTGTTAGAAAACCTGTAGAAGAGGGTAGAGATTTTATTTATGCCGATGTGACTCCAACTAATAATGGATTTAAGTGGGATATTTATATTAACCGTGCTAGACATGATTTGAGTGATACGGTGGGATGGTTTACCCTTCCAAAAGGAACTAATGTCGTTAACAATTCGGTAACGATATCTTGGTCTAATAGTGAGGGGAACCATGCGATTTCACCGAACGATGGAAGAATAGAAACAGCACTTAGCCAAGCGGGACTTAGAATGGTCACAAAAGGTACGACGAAAGCGTCTGGAATAGATAAGAGAAATGCTGGTTATGCTAAGAACTGGAATTCTAATGATATAAAAGTATTGGCTACAACTGGTGGAGTAAGCGGAAATAACCCATACAGATTCGACCTTCTTAATAATGACAGAGATGGTCGAGCTTTACAGGATGCGAAGATTAATGCCATCTACAACAATAATGGAGACTTGTATTATTTTCAACAAGGTGCTGACCGAACAACGTATCACCTTTCTTTTGAAACGACAGGGATTACAAGTAAGCGAGACTTAATCTATGCAGCTGGTATGAAAGGTGAAAGGGTAGATGAAACGTCTCAGCCTCCTGTAAGAGTTCGTTTTATTGCTAACCAATGGTCTGCAAAAACCGCATTAGAAAAAACTGACGCAGACGAATATTCGCCAACTATCACTTATCCAGCCTATATTGTAAAACAGGGAGAGTATAAAAACCAAAAATATGGTCCTGTTAGTGAATGGGATCGTCATCCTGAAAGGACAGATAAACTCTTAAATTATGGAGATATAAGTTATGGAAAATCTGACTTTGATGCAAATAACTACTATCATTTTGAACCGAGAGATGGAAAAACATCTGAAGACATTCTTCGCGAAGCTAATGCTAGAGGATTCAATAAAAACTTTAGAATGTATAGACCTGATGGAACAGAGATTACAAAACGTGAGATGGGTACTACAGGTGCGGATAAGCCGGGAGATTCTGAATATACATGGAAATGGGTTTATAATGACGGTTCTAAGGCATCTGAACGTGTGAGGTTTATCGTAGTTCCTAAAGAACCGAGACTAGTTACTAACTTAACAAATGAAGCAGGTAAGAAAAATGTAAAAATTCAGGCAAGCGGTGGTACACAAGGATTCAAGATGGAACTTTACCATAAGGTAGGGAGTGTACTGACAAAAGTTGCAGAAGCCGACCCAAATGCAAACGGAGAAGCAACATTTGTTCTTTTAGATAAAAATAATAATCCTAGAGCCTTGGAAGTAGGGGAATATGTTGCCAAAACAGTTGCTAACCTTAATAAAGATTATAGAGACTATGCTGGAGTCACTCATAAACAAGAAGAAGGTCTAAAATCTGGCGAATCGAATGTAATGACAGCAACAGATGGAGTGCCACCTGTAGTACGTATGATTGGTAGCACTGAATCACTTCCAGAATCAAGACCAGGGAATAATGATCCTGCTGTATATTCAGTAACTCAAGGTGATCGATTTGCACCAATGTTAGAAGCCTTTGACAACACAGGTAATATTACAAAGTTTGAGATCACGAACCTTCCAAATGGGGTAACTGCTACCAACTTAAATACTAGATTTCCAAAAGGCAATAACTATATAGAAACAAATACATTTGGACCTGCTACATTTACTGGAAATGTTCCTAGTAATCAAAATCCAGGTACTTATACAAGTGAGATAAAAGTTAGTGATGGTGTAACAGGAGATAAAACGTATTACTTCAAATATAAAGTTCTTCCAGTAGCACCAACTGTAAACAATACTACAAGTGAAAATCGTGTATTATCAACAGATAAGACTTTAACAGGTAGAGGGATTGCAGGGGCTAAAGTCACTGTAAAAGTAAAAGACCAGGTCTTAAAAGAAACTACGGTAAAACAAGATGGAACATGGGAAGTAAGACTTGATAGAGGGTTAAATAGTAATAATGCTTCACATGTAGGGCAACTTGTCGATGCAGACAGTGTAAAAGTTACACAGACTGTATCAAATGCAGAAAGTAGGGAAACAAATGTAACAGTCGCATTAGGAGAATCCAAGATTCAACCTTCTGTAGCTGGAGAGTCTAGTGTATATGCAGGGGCTAAGAAAATCGTAGCTTCAGTTCCGCATGATACAGGTATCTTCTATGTGAAGTATACTGATAAAATTACTAATACAGAAAAAGAAATTGCTTTTAAACGTGATGATATTAATGGAAATTGGACTTCTAATCATGAAGATTATGCAGTCATAACAGGCACGCCAACAAAAGATACCTTTGTAGAAAATGTCACTTTTGAAATGAAAGAATCTGTCAAAGAAGGTACGGCAGTAAAAGTCATTGCCAATATTAAGGAAAGAGGATACTCTAGTCCGACAGGTTGGAAAGAAACTCCAGTTACTAATGAAAAGCCAACTCTTGCTGCTAATTACACTGGAAATAAACAAGTAGTTGAGTTTGGTTCGACTTTAGATCCTAAAACTCTAGTTAGAGTAAGCGATAAAGAAGATGATAAGCAGCTAACAAGAGGTAATGGTACACAAGTAGAAGTCGTGTCAGTAAATGGTAACACAGCGGTTAAGACTGTTAATACAAATGAGACAGGCACTTACACAGTTAAATTAAAGGCTACAGATAGCCAAGGCAAGCAGTCTGATGAAATAACAGTTACAGCAGAAGTTACTAAAAACCACCAAGCTGTAGCGAAGCCTATTATCAACTTGATACAAGGTGAAAGCTTATCAGACACTGATAAACGCAGTCTGATTGAACTAACAAAAGGTAATGGAAAGGAAGCACTACCTAGCGATGCAAGAGTAGAAGTTACTTTAGCTACAGATTCACCAGGAGATAAAACAGCAACAGCAAAAGTTACTTTTAAAGATGGAACAGTTAGAAATGTAGATGTAAGGTACAAAGTTCACAAGACTTTTGAGACAGTTACTAAAGTGTATGATTTTGCAGGCGTAGGTCGTAACGATAGTCCGTCATCTTATTATCTAAATCCAGGAGGACTTCCAGATGGAATGAGCTGGGTATTTAAGAAAGGTAATGGAACAGTAGGAACTGCAGATAATAATAAATTGAAAGAAAGTCTAAATGCTGACGGTGTTGGATCAACAGCTTATAACTTTGGAGCTAAGTATCCACGTGGTAGATTTACAGATAACCCAAGTGAAGCAGAAAAACTTTCTTATACACCAACCTTTACACATGAAGTGTTCGATGTAGGTGCTAATACAACAAAAGTTGTGGCAAATCATGGTACAAGTTTAAGTGCAAGTCAAGCCCAAGCTGCTGTAAGTAAAACTAATAATTCAGCAAATCTTCCTACAGGAACAACTTATGAATGGGTAAAAAGTGCAACTGATGCTACTGCACTAACTGATGCAGAGAAAAATGTAACAGAGTATGGTGAAATTACACGTTATGTAAAGGTAACATTACCGAAAGTGTCTGAAACAGGTCCAAATGCTAACCAAGTTCAACCGTACAAGATAGTCGCAGTAAAAGTTACTGTTAATGAAACGGTTAAACCAACAGTATCAATGAATGGAAAGGCACTAACAACAAATGCTGATGATAATAAATTTGTTATTTTCCGTGGTGCGACATTCAATCCAACCTTTACTGTGAATGATAATTCAGGAACAACAACTTACTTGAAAGCATCAGGATTACCAAGTGGAAGAGAAATCGTAAAAAATACAGCCATGAATAATGGAACAACTGTTCAAATTTCAGGCGATGATGCGAAAACAGAAAATAAAGCTCTAGGAACATACGAGGGAAGTATTAACGTAAGAGATGCTAGAGGAAATAATGAAACTTATAAGTTTAAGTATTCTCTAGTAGACGTTGAAGTGAAAAATACTCCAGAAACTGTGGATAAAGGAACGAAATTATTTGTCCCTGGCAAAGCGGGAGAGTCTAAGGATTCACATAATTATGTAAAAGCAGTAGTATCTCCTAATACAGATGGAAGTGATGTTTACTATCCAGGTGGTATGAACTTTAAATGGAGTAAAAATAATGCTGAAATCACAAGTGAAACAGTATTTAATACACCAGGTACAATCACATACAATGCAGTAGTAAAATTCCCAAATGCTAAGTCAGATAAAAATAATGTAGATATTGATGGAGATGGACGAAATGAAAATGTAACTATCTATGCACCAGATAAGATAGAAAGAACAGTAACATTTAAAGTGAAACCAACAGCTCCAACGATTACTCCACAAACAAATGGAGATGTTACAATCACACCGGCGAATGAGACGAATGTAAATACATTAAACTTCACTTATATCCATCCAAATGGTTCTACACAAAATATTACAGCAACAAAGAATGGAAATACATGGTCGCTATCTAATAATACTCCACAAGATGGTGTAACAATCAATGAAAATACGGGTGTAGTTACGATTAAAGACCGTGCAGTGAAAGATAATCAAGCAGTAACGGCTAAATCTGTATCAGCAGATTCTGCGCAGGCTGATCGTGTAGATAGTGATATAACGAATAGCACTTCTCCAGCAGGGGATACAGAAAGACCAAAATTTGTATTCCAACCTGATGCTAATTCTAATACTGGTGAAAAAGTAGTTGAAGGTGGTAAACAAATTGTCTATGTAACACCAACTGAAAGCACAGATATTACTGTCGGTAATGTAACGGATAACTCAGGAAAATTATTAGAAGTTAGAATTTCAGACTCAAACAATAGAGATTTTAATTTAGGACTAGGTTCAGGTGTTACAAACAATGAAGTAATTCGTGCGAATAATACAGAACATAATGCACCAAGACCTGTTACCATAACAGGTACAGTTTCTAAATTAAATGGAAGTGCTCGATGGAATAATGGTGATGTACTTACTCGTTTTGTTCAAGCTCAAGATGCAGCGACAAATGGAATAGACACTCAAGGAAATTCAAATCAAGTTACGTTCAAAATCTTAACACAAGCTGAAAAATACACACCGACAGTGGGAACACAACTGTTGAATAAAGATGTTACAGCGAATGGTGCAAAAGTAACTGCGGATGAATTTACTACAATTAAAAATGCAATTGCTTTCACAGCAGAACGTGGTACTTTGAAAATCAGTAATGCAGCTAATAATAGAACTACTGGTCTAGATATTAATATGAAGGACGAGGGAACTATTAAGCATGATAATGCAGGCTACTATGTAGAGGCGACTGTTTCTTACCCTGATGGAACTAGTGAAGTAGTCAGAGTGGGTGTAGATAAATCTGACAAAGAAGCTCCAAAAGTTAAATTACATGGAGTTGAACTAAGAGAAAACAGTGCGGAAAATCCTAAATTTATCGTATTCCGTGGTGCAAAATTTGACCCAACATTTGAAGTAACAGATAATGCAAACCCAATCACTTCACTAAGTGCAACAGGCTTGCCAACAGGTACTTTTTCTAAGACTGGAAGTATTGCTAGTGGAACAAGAGTTCAAATCACTGAAAATAACATTGTCCCAACAAGCGATACAGTAGCTTTAGGGGAACACGAAGCGTCAGTTACTGTTAAAGATGCATCAAACAATGAAAAAACATACAATTTCAAATATATTGTTGCAGATGTAGAAGTGAAAAATACTCCAGAGACAGTGGCTTTAGGGACGAAATTAGTTGATGCTACAAATTCGAGAAATGGAAAAGATGCACATGATTATGTAAAAGCAGTTATCGCATCAGATACAAATGGTGATGATAAATACTATGCACCAACTATGTCATTCAAATGGTCTAAAGATGGCGCAATTGTAGAAAATACTACTACATTTGACAGACCAGGAGTTGTGAAATACAAGGCTGTAGCAGATTTCTATGGTCTAGGTGGAGTCTATACTAAAACTGTAGACGGTGTAGGAAATAACATTAAAATTTACGCACCAGATAAGATTGAAAGAGAAGTAACATTTAAAGTTCAGCCAACAGCACCAACTGTAACACCAAAAGATAACGGTGATGTAGAAGTTACAAATGGAAACCAAGACAATGTAAACAGAATTACTGTGACATATACAAAACAAGAAGGTGCTACACCAGTAGAAGTAACGTACACAGCTACTAAAAAAGCAACTGGTTGGGAACTTGAAGCAGGTGCACCATTAACGATTGATTCAGCATCAGGAAAAATTAAAATTAGTGACGCAGAAGTAAGAGATAAAACTTCAGTAAAAACAAAAGCAATCACAACGGATGATGTTGAAAGTAATGAAGCGAATGGAAATGCAACAGGAAATGCGCCAACAGCAAGTACTCCAAATCAAGAAGTAAGCCATAAAGGCACACCAGATGCAGGAGCAAGTGTCAATAAGACAGGTCTACCAGAAGGAACAACCTATGAATGGGAAACTCCAGTGAATACAACTACACCAGGAGACAAACCAGGAGTAGTCGTAGTTACATATCCAGATGGAACAAAAGACAAAGTGAACGTAACCGTTAAAGTGAAAGAACAAAAAGACGAATACGATCCACAACCAAGCACTCCAAATCAAGAAGTGAGCCATAACGGCACTCCAGATGCCGGAGCAAGTGTCAATAAGACAGGTCTACCATCAGGAACAACCTATGAATGGGAAACTCCAGTGAATACAACTACACCAGGAGACAAACCAGGAGTAGTCGTAGTTACAT
>CAJNDO010000010.1 GCA_905221545.1 bacterium
AATTCAACAGTACCACCTGGTTTGCCATTTCCTTTGTCGTACTCTGGGGTGTAGATGTCTTTGTCTTTCTCTCTAACCGTTACTTCCACTGGAACGATATCTTTTGAGCCATCTGGGTAAGTTACTGTGATTGTTCCTGTAATCTTATCACCTGGTTTTGCTCCTTCTGGGATTGTGACAGTTACTGTACCATCTTTGCCTACTGTGATTCCTGGAGTATCACTTTCGAACTTAGTTCCTTCTGGAATTTCTTTTCCAGCTTTCTCTTTCAATGGTAATTCGACAGTGCCACCTGGTTTGCCATTTCCTTTGTCGTACTCTGGGGTGTAGATGTCTTTGTCTTTCTCTCTAACTGTCACTTCCACTGGAACGATATCTTTTGAGCCATCTGGGTAAGTTACTGTGATTGTTCCTGTAATCTTATCACCTGGTTTTGCTCCTTCTGGGATTGTGACAGTTACTGTACCATCTTTGCCTACTGTGATGCCTGGGGTATCACTTTCGAACTTAGTTCCTTCTGGAATTGTCTTACCAGTTTCTTCTTTTAGTGGTACTTCTACCTTAGTTCCTGGTTTGCCATTTCCAGCTTCATACTTAGGTGTGTAGATATCCTTGTCTGGAGTTTTCACTGTTACTTTCACAGGGATTTCTTCATGTGATTTATCTGGATACGTTACTTTGATCGTACCTGTGATTTCATCTCCTGGTTTCGCTCCTTCTGGAATTGTGACGGTTACTTTTCCATCTTTGTCGACTGTAATTCCTGGTGTTGAAGTTTCGAATTTAGTTCCTTCTGGAATTGTCTTACCGTTTTCTTCTGTAACTGGAATTTCAACTTTAGCACCTGGAATTCCTGTTCCATCATCGTACTTAGGTGTGTAGATATCTTTATCTTGGTCTGTGACAGTTACACTTACTGGAACTTCATCTTTAGAACCGTCTGGATATGTTACTGTTACTTTTCCTGTGATGACATCGCCTGGTTTCTTATCTTTTGGAATTGTGACAGTTACTTTACCTTTATCATCTACTGTGATTCCTGGTGTATCGCTTTGGAATTTCGTTTTCTCCGGAATTTCTTTACCATCTTTTTCTTTCAACGGTAATTCTACAGTTCCACCCGGTTTTCCGTTTCCTTTGTCGTACTCTGGGGTGTAGATGTCTTTATCTTTATTAGTTACCGTAACTCTTACAGGTACTTCTTCTTTTGATCCATCTGGATATGTTACTTTGATTGTACCTGGGAATTCATCTCCTGGATTCTTATCTTTTGGAATTGTGACAGTTACTTTACCTTTATCATCTACTGTAATTCCTGGTGTTAAACTTTCGAACTTAGTTCCTTCTGGAATTGTCTTACCGTCTTTTTCTTTCAATGGTAATTCTACAGTTCCACCTGGTTTTCCTTCTCCATCATCATATTTAGGAGTGTAAATATCTCTATCTGGAGTTGTTACAGTTACTTTAACTGGTACTTCTTCTTTTGATCCATCTGGATACGTTACTTTAATCGTACCTGGAATTTCATCTCCTGGATTTTTATCTTCAGGGATTGTGACAGTTACTTTACCTTTATCATCTACTGTGATTCCTGGTGTTAAACTTTCGAACTTAGTTCCTTCTGGAATTGTCTTACCAGCTTCTTCTTTCACTGGTACTTCAACCTTAGCCCCTGGAATTCCATTTCCATCATCATACTTAGGATTGTATTTATCCGCTTGTTCTTGAACTTTAATCGTAATCGTTTGTGTCGTTACATTGCCGTCCTTATCATGCGCTTTGATAGTTACAGTATAGTTACCTTTATTGCCTGTTGGTGTTCCTGTAATTTGTCCATTCGCATAAGTTAATCCGTCTGGTAAATCTGTTACCTCTACTGGATTTTCTTCTCTTAAGCCTGATCCACCTTCGTTATCCGCAACGGTTACTGGAATTGGAGTGATTGGTTCGTTTTTCGTTACGGTTGCACCTTCAGCTGTAATTGTTGGACCAGTTACGTCTCGTACTGTTACTGGTACTGTTACTTCTTCACTTGACCCATCTGGATATGTTACTTTAGCAACCGCATTTCCAACATTACCTTTTGTAGCTGTTGATGGTTTACTTACAACTGTTACTGTTCCTGGTCCATTGCCTTTTACTTTAGCAATAACTTCTGAATCTTCAATCACATGATTTTGATCAACCGTTAAACCTTCTCCTGTTGGAGTATATTTATCCGCTTGTTCTTGGACTTTAATTGTGATTGTTTCAGTCGTTTCATTACCATCCTTATCATACGCTTTAATCGTTACAGGGTAATCACCTTTATTTCCTGTTGGTGTTCCTGTAATTTCTCCATTTGCATATGTTAAACCATCTGGTAATCCTGTTACTTCGACTGGATTTTCTTCACGTAATCCACGTCCACCTTCATTATCCGTTACAGTTACTTTGATTGGTGTAATTGGTTCATTTTTCGTTACTGTTGCACCTTCAGCTGTAACTGTTGGGCCTGTTACGTCTGATACAGTTACTGGTACTTTCACTTCATCAGTTGAACCATCTGGATATGTTACTTTTACAATTGCATTTCCTGCATCGCCAAATGTTGATGTTGGTGGTGTGCTTGTAACAGTCAGAGTTCCTGGTCCGTTATCTTTTACTTTACCTGTCACTTCATCATCAGTAATTGTATGACCTTGATCAACTTTCAGACCATCTCCTGTTGGAGTATATTTCTCCGCTTGAGTTTGAACTGTGATAGTAATTTGTTTTTCTGTAGAGTTACCGTCTTTATCAGTTGCTTTGATGGTTACAGTATAACCACCTTTTTCAGCTGTTTTTGCTGGTGTTCCTGTAATTTCTCCATTTGCATAAGTTAAGCCATCTGGTAATCCAGTTACTTCTACTGGATTATCATCACGTAATCCACGTCCACCTTCGTTATCCGCTACATTTACCGGAATTGGTGTGATTTCTTCATTTCTCGTTACTGTTGCGCCGTCAGCTGTAATTGTTGGTCCTGTTACGTCTTTTACAGTTACTGGTACATCTACAGTTTCACTTGATCCATCTGGGTACGTAACTGTTACTACTGCATTAGGTACATTATCTGTTGTTGCTGTTGATGGTTTGCTTGTAACTGTTAGTGAACCTGGTGCGAAATCTTTTACTTTAGCTTTCACTTCGTCATCTGTAATTTCATGACCTTGGTTTACTGTCAAGCCTTCAGCTGTTGGTTTGTACTTATCTTTTTGTTCTTGAACAATAATCGTAATTTTAATTGGGGCTTCACTTCTATTACCGTTTTTATCAAATGCGGTAATCGTTACAGGATATTCACCTTTATCTGCTGTTGGTTTTCCTGTGATTTCCCCATCTTTGAAAGTTAATCCATTTGGTAATCCTTCTACTACAATTGGATCATTATCACGCATTCCAACCCCACCTGGGTTATCTTCAGCTCTAATTGGAATTGGTGTGATTTCTTCATTTTTCGTAACAGTTGCACCTTCAGCTGTAATTGTTGGTCCTGTAGTATCAGCTACTGACGTATCACGTACTGTTACCGGTACATTTACATCTTCAAATGATCCATCTGGATACGTTACGGTTACTACTGCATCTTCTACATTTCCTACAACTGCTGTTGTTGGTTTGCTCTTAACTGTCAATTGAGTTGCTGGTGCGTAATCTTTCACCTTAGCGATAACTTCTGAATCTTCAATCACATGATTTTGATCAACGGTTAATCTTTCTCCTCTTGGATTATGAGCATCCGCTTGACTTTGTACAGTAATCTTAATCGTAGTTGTTGTCGGATTATCGTTCTTATCATATGCCGTAATGGTTACTGTACTTTCACCTGCTGAGCCAGTTGGTTTACCAGTAATTTGTCCATTTGCATATGTTAATCCTTCTGGTAAGCCTGTTACTACGATTGGATTTGTATCACGCATTCCAACTCCGCCCGTATTATCTTTAGCCGTTACAGAAATTGGCGTGATGTCTTCACGATTTGTAACTGTAGCATTATTAGCTGTAATTGTTGGGCCTGTTACGTCTTTTACAGTAATTGGAACATCTACTAAGTCATGTGAACCATCTGAGTAAGTTACTTTAACAACTGCATTTCCTGGTGAACCAGCTGTTGTTGTTGATGGTTTGCTTACAAGTGAAAGTGTTCCTCCTCCAGGATTGTTTACTTTAGGAGTTAATTTTTCAATTGTAATGTCTTCATTTTGGTTGACTGTTAATTCCGTTGCTGTTGGAGTGTACTTGTCAGCTTGTTCTTGGACATTAATTCTAACTTTTTTCGTTGAAGGCGTATTGTTCTTATCGTACGCCGTAATTGTTAAAGTATAGAATCCTTTTCTTGCTGAAGTTGTACCTGTAATTTTTCCATTTGAATAGGTTAATCCTGAAGGTAAATTACTTACCGTAATCGGATTTGTATCACGCATTCCCACTCCGCCTGCGTTATCTTCAGCTGTAATTGGAATTGGTGTGATTTCTTCATTTTTCGTTATAGTTGTTTCTTCTGCTGTAATTATTGGGCCTGTTACGTCTCTTACAGTTACTGGAACAGTTACAGTATCATGTGATCCATCTGGATAAGTCACTTTAACAACTGCATTTCCTGCTGAACCTGCTGTTGCTGTTGAAGTTGGTTTACTTTGAACAGTTAGTGTTCCTGGGGCAAAGTTTTTCACTTTTGCTTTTACTGCGTCATCTGAAATGGCTTGTCCTTGATTTACGGTTAATGTTTCACCTGTTGGGTTGTATTTATCCGCTTGTTCTTGGACTTTAATCGTAATGTTAGTTGTAGTTGAGTTACCATTTTTATCATGCGCTGTAATCGTTACAGGGTAATCGCCTTTACCTGCTGTTGGTGTTCCAGTGATGCGGTTATTTGCATACGTTAATCCTGTTGGTAATCCAGTCACTTCGATTGGATTCTTATCACGTAATCCTACCCCTCCTGGATTATCTACAGCTGTTACTGTAATTGGAGCAATTGGTTCATTTTTCGTTACTGTTGCTCCATTTGCTGTAATTGTTGGTCCAACTGTATCACGTGCTGTTACCGTAAAGTTGAAGTTCACTGGATCCGCGTTATTCCCATCATTATCCGCAGCATTGAATGTAATCGTATTTTGTTTTCCGATATCTTCTGCTGAAGTTGTGATTGAAATTCGAACAACTTTTTCTGTTTCAGTTGTTTTTACTGGCGTAGAAGTTGCTTTACCTGCATTCATTCGACCAAAGTATTTATTTAAGAAGTCTTTAGCATCCAATGTAACAGAAGTATTATCTGTTGCGGTTACTGTAAACTCTACTTTTTCACCTTCAACGACTGTTTGGCTTGATGGAGTAATCGTCAACGTTGGTTTTTGAGCATCTTTTGCGTTTTGTCTTGCTACTGGACTCTCTAAAAGAACATTATTATCGATAGTCTTAGAAACTTTTGCAGTTACTTCTTTACCATCTGCTACTTCAAGGTCTGCAATTTTCACAACACCTTGAGGTGTTACAGAAACTTTATCCGTTGGTTTACCATTTACAGTCCAGTTATTTCCTGTTTTTGTAACTTTTACCGTTTCAGGAGTTGTTTTTCCTGTTGGAGTATAAGTCAATGTAATCGTATCGATATCTTGTGGGTTGTTGCTATTTGGACGTTTTGGTGGTGTAATTTCCACGCTACCATCTTTATTAGCCACTACGCTAGGCGCTGTTGGTGTTACCGCAAGAACTACTTGACGTTTAATTTCAGTTGGCG
This sequence comes from bacterium, assembly GCA_905221545.1. Lineage (GTDB taxonomy): Bacteria > Bacillota > Bacilli > Lactobacillales > Streptococcaceae > Streptococcus. Next base: position 5,762 of record CAJNDO010000010.1, read on the forward strand.
CAAATGTTCTCCTAGTTGTACTATTCGTATCTGTATAAGAATCGGCACCAGTTGGGAATTTTGCTACAGCATATCGTGTATATTTACCTGAATTATCTAATGTAGTACCTTCATCTAACTTATCTCCAGATTTCCATGTCCATACCATTCCTTGAGGTAAGTAACTATTCCCACGATCTCGTTGATCATTACTATCTACCACTTTAAGGTAATTATGAGCATCAACATTTGTAGGGCTATTTGGTACATTCAATGTTGAACCTACTGGAACTTTTGCGATACCATTTTCAAGATTTTTAGTTGTAATATCTACAACACGATACTTGAATTTCAAATCACGGCTGTCCGCTGCACTACTTCCCTCTACATGAAGAGTTCCGATATGCTCTCCTAATGTTTGAGTATCTACTACACTTCCTGAAGATAAACGTGTTTTATACTTCTTATCTTCTGAACTTCCATCTTTACCAGTTTGAGCTGTAAAGGTAGAAGCACTTACTCCACCAGGAAGATTTCCAACTGTTACTTTTGAGATTTTTCCTGAGTTATCCCATACTTTCAATTCAGGATTAAATTCAGCACCACGATAGACTGTAAAGATTGGTGAATCTGCTGTTTCTGTTAATGTAACACCATTTAATGTAGCTTGTGGTTTTTGAACATCTTTTGCAATTGCTTTTGCTGGATCTGAATCCGCACCATTTCCATTTTTAGTAATAGCAGTTACTTCTGTTAAATCTTTTACTTTATTGGCTGGGATTGTAATTTCACCGTTATTTGCATCAATTCGAACATCTGGATTATTTACAGTCCATTTACCGTTTGTTCCTTTACTTCCTTCAGCTGTTTTCGGTTGATTATCTTCACCCGTAAAGCTTACTTTGATTTTATCTACTTTTGTAGAATCTTGTGGTTTTGCAGTTACATCCCCATTATCCTTAGCTGTGGCAATTGGTGTTGCAGCCTTATCATCTACAACATGCACGGGTGCATCTACAATAAATGTTCCACGTTCTGGAATAATCACTTCCACTTTACCGTACACAGGTGCATTTGGTGCTGTAGGTCTTGATACATCTGGATCTTTAAACCAACGATACGTTGTACCCGCAGGTAATTCATTTGGATTCGCAATACTATTGTAAGCATCTGGAATAACGCCTACTTTAGTACTTTGTTCCTTAGCTTTTGGTTTAAGATTATATCTTTCTGCTTCTTCTGGTTTCAGTGGTAAGGTACCGATAATAGCATTTTGACCATCTCTATATCGAATTAATCCATCTGTTGAGTATCCACCATAGGCAAGATACGGATCATTCGCTAAACGTTTTTTAATGTCAGCAAGCATTGGATTACTTTTATCTTTATTATTCCAATCTGACATAATGCTTTGATCTAACTCATCCCCTTCAAGAATTTTCGTTTTGAACGTAATAATCGTACGTTGTCCAGCAACTACGTTCAGTTTATCTTCAATGACACCTCTAGCAAGGTTATAAATTAAACCACCTGTTGTAATACCATACATATCTTTTACACGTGAAGCTGCATCTGGATTACGATCAGTACCGTCTTTTCTAGAATCACGATAAATATTTTTTCTCCAAGTATTATCAGGATGAGCATAATCCATCCAAGAACCTATATTTTCTCCATAAGTAGAACCTGAACGACGTTCACCATTTTTTACATAAGCACGAGAATACGTGTTTTCATACTCCCATTTTGATGCACTTGCATACTCTTTATGAGATATTTGACTACCATCTTTATATTTTGTATAAGTGAAGTCATACGGATCTCCTACAGTACGCGGAATTGCAAGTGAGATTTTCTTAGAAGAACCCGCAAGAGCATTTGCCGCTGGACCTGAATCTAACATCCAGTAGTAATATTTATTTCCATCTTTTTCAATACGCTCTTCACGATACACACGAATATTGTCATATGCTTTATCCGCAGTCCCTTTACTTACGAAGGCATATTGTTTCGTATCTGGTGAATATACATCACGCTCTGAATAGTTAATCATTGGGTTTTTAATCCAACCAACCCCGAAGTCAGTTACTTTTGTTTCACGAACTGTACTTGTTCCAGAACCTACTTCTTTCCCATTCTTTTTAACGACAGTTGTAATAACGGCATCGTTCACCATCAATTTCGTATCAACATTGACTGTAAAGTAACCATTTGATTGTGATCTAGTTGTGTATTTTCTTCCACCGATTGATACTTCCACATCAGCTTCTGCCGCTGTATATCCGTCAACTTGAGCAATACCTGCTAAACTATCGTTGAATGATACTGTATCTGTTTGTTTTACAGTAGTATTAGAAACACTTTGTCCATTAACTACTAATTCAACTCTATCCCCAACTTTAATACCAGATGCGTTTAATTTGAAAGCTCCGGTATCATCAAGTGTAGACGTAAGTATCTTTTGACCATTTCTCTTAATCTCAATTGTTGAAGATGGTGTCGCATATCCTGTAATAAATCCAGAATCTGCTACAACAATCCCAAGACTCCCTTGTTTAGTCGTCTTATCAATGGGTGCTGAGCGAAGATCAGATCCTTCTTCCATGGTTTCGCCATTACGTGGGTCGCGAGATCCAGTATTAGCAATCGTATTTTCACCTTCTTTTACAACCTTTTTAGGCGCATCAACCTTAGGCATTGAAGATAAGACAAAACTTTTCTCATTAAGTTTTTTAGAGATGGCATCAATTTCAGCTTGTGTCAACTCATTATTATTTAATGCATTTTTAGCTGTTTCTAAATCTGCTTGGATTTCAGCAAGAGTCGAGGCTGGAGCTTTTTCCTTGTTGACTTTATCCAAGAGCTCTTGAACTTTTGTAATATTAGCTTGTAATTGAGACTTATCTAGTGTTTGTTTTTCCGTCACTTTATCACCACTAGCATCTTTAGTTTCAGTCATTGTGCTAGTAGATGTGCCGTTATTTAGAGAATTAGCCTCTACGGCTTCTTTATTTTCAGATGGTTTCTCTCTTTCCTCAGTTTCCTTGGCTACCTCAACTTTTTCAGTTTCCTTGGTTTCCTCATTTTTTGATGTTGGAGCAGACTCTATCAGAGGCGATTTCTCCTCATTTGGATTCGGTGCGCCTATGGCAGGTTGGTTTTTACCATCTACAACATCCGCACTAACGACATGCGTACCTAAAAACATCAGTGCTGCTACAGCTACTGAAGCCGCACCAAAGCTATATTTACGAATCGAAAAGCGCAAGACCTTATCACTTTGATGACGTTTAATTCGACTTAATGACTTATTTTTATGTTCCATTTTCCCTCCTAAAGGTAATATAATATAGAAAAAGCAATTTTTATAACTTCAAAAAAGAGTCAAGTTATAAAAATCACTATGATGACTACTATTTGCTAATAACATCACAGCTATCACAGCTATCACAGCTATCACAGCTATCACAGCTATCACAGCTATCACAGCTATCACAGCTATCACAGCTATCACAGCTATCACAGCTATCACAGCTATCACAGCTCAATTATACCATTTTTAATATATTTACACAAATATAAACCGGTTTGTTATATCAAATAAAGTTAAAAACCATTAATTTGTATAGAATGTTATCATGTTATATAAACAAATATAAAAAGAGATGCCTCCTCTACCTATAAATTAAATCCATCATCACCTATCATATCAATTGATCCATATTCATTGTGGCTCCTGAAACATTTCTCAAGAATGTCGAGTAGTAGCTGTGTCATGTCAGGTGAAACGTATCGAAAAATGCACTAATAGCACAGCGATGGAGAGTTTATTGAGGTATCCCAAAACTGAGTATTGGGATTAAAAGAAACACAATGTTTTAATACTCTCCAAACAACGTCAGCGTCATCTTGGAGTAGGATAAATTGCTGACTTTGTCAGTTTTATCTACAACCTCAAAATAGTGTTTTGAGCTATCTGCGCCTAGCTTTCTAGTTTTCTCTTTGGTGTTTATTGAGTATGAGTATTTTGGTACAAGTTTCTACTTTTTCTAAAACACAACAATAGCCTTGCACCTATTTTAAAACGAGGAGCAAGGCTGTTGTTTAATCTTTTTATTCATTGTCCACTTAACAATGAACCATTCATATTTTGACTAAATTTTTAGTCTTCTTTTTTCTTTCCAAGAGCAAGTCCGAGACCACTTAGAATACCAAGAAGTCCTAGAGAGGCAAGAGTTGCATTTGATTCTGTCCCTGTGTTCGGCAATGCATTTTGAGAATCATTTGACTTAGCTCCATTGTCACTAGCATCTGTATTATCTTCATGAGTTGCATTCGGAGTAACCTCATCTGGAATTGGAGTTGTTGGTGCAGGTGTATCGTGACCAGAATTTCCATTAGTATCAGGTGTGACCGGCGCAACTGGGACTGGAGTTGGAGTTGTTAGCGCAGGTGTATCGTGACCAGAATTTCCATTAGTATCAGGTATTACTGGAATTGTATTTGTGTTTGAACTTACTTTTCTGAAAATGTGGGTAATTACTGGTTCATTTTCATCAATCACAGTTTGTACAAATTCATATCCAAGAATTGATCCATGTTCAGCATCCTTTTCACTACCTGTCTTAACGGATAGTTTCAATACATTTCCATCTTCATCAATCCATCGAACCTCAATCATTAGCTCTGGCAATTCAATTGAAGCCGGTAATACACCGTTTTCAAAAATTGTTACCTTAGCTGGATTTTCTACTGGAACTTCCACAGCTGGTTTACCTGGTTCAGTAATCTTACCTGTACCTGAAACTTTACCTTCTGGTAATTCACTGTTTGGTACTTTACCTTTACCGTCTTCACCGATTGTGACTGTGATTGGACCATCTTTACCTGGGATTTCTACCTTAGTTCCTGGTGGGTATGTTGAGCCATCTGGTTTCTTAGGTGTGACTGTAACGTCACCTGTCTTAGGAACTTGTTCTAACTCTACTTTTGGTTCTTTCGTTTTCCCATAAGTTCGAACTGTTGTCGGAGTTACCTTACCTGTTTTTGAATCTACTTCATAGGTAGTGGTATCAATCACATCACGGCCTTCAGAATCTTTAGATTGTTCAACCTTAGTTTTAACACCAACTTTAACGATTGTCTTACCTGCTGGGGTGACGACTGGATTACCAACGTGTTCTGTGATATGACCGTCGGTTGGATCTACATCGTAAGTGGTTGTAGTGACTGTTTTACCTTTTTCACCCTCAGTACGCTGATCTGGTGTACCGAAGTCTTTTTCAACATCTTTAACGTATTCCACTTCTGGTTCAATCAGCGTTTCTACTACTTTATCCTTAGCTGGAACTTTAACGATCGTATTAGTTGGTTCTTTCAGGCGAACCGGTTTTCCTACAATTGGGGTAATTTCCCCTGTTGTTGGATTTACTTTGTACGTTGTTACGATTGTATCTTCACCATCTTCACCTTTAACGGTAGTTGCTTCAGTTCCTTTTTCTTTCGTATCGTCTTTTTCGTAAACTACTGGAGATGGGACTACCCTCTTCTCAACCGTTGGTTCTTTCCTTGTTCCGTAAGTAGTTACTGTTGTAGGAGTTACCTTACCTGTTTCTGGATCAACTTCATAAGTTGTAGTGTTGATAACTTCACGACCTTGCTCATCCTTGCTACTCTCAACCTTAGTTTTAGCCCCAACCTTAACTATTGTTTTAGTAGCTGGGGTGACGACTGGATTACCAACGTGTTCTGTGATATGACCGTCGGTTGGATCTACATCGTAAGTGGTTGTAGTGACTGTTTTACCTTTTTCACCCTCAGTACGCTGATCTGGTGTACCGAAGTCTTTTTCAGCATCTTTAACGTATTCCACTTCTGGTTCAATCGGTGTTTCTACTACTTTATCCTTAGCTGGAATTTTAACAATAGTATTAGTTGGTTCTACTATTATCGGTTCTCCTACATGTGCAATAGCTTCTCCATTGTCTGGATTTACTGTGTAAGTCGTTGTGGTTGTCTTACTTCCGTCTTTTCCTAGAACAGTAATATTATCTTGACCTTTTTCCCTACTAGTATCTTTTTCGTATTTTACTGGGGATGGGATTGTTTCTACATCTACTTTATCCTTCAATCCGTTTTCTTTAAACGTTTCTTTTATTGTATGCTCTATTATGTTTCCATTATCTGGATTTACTGTATATGAAGTTGCTGTCTTAACAATGTTATTTCCATCTTTAGAAGTTACTACTTTATCTTTCGCTGCTACTTTAACGATAGTAGTTGTTGGATTTACTATTACTGGCTCTCCTACATGTGCAATAGCTTCTCCACTGTTTGGATTTACTGTGTAGGTCGTTGTGGTTGTTTTACTTCCATCTTTTCCTGGGACAGTAATATTATCTTGACCTTTTTCCCTACTAGCATCTTTTTCGTATTTTACCGGGGATGGGATTGTTTCTACGTCTACTTTATCCTTCAATCCGTTTTCTTTAAACGTTTCTTTTATTGTATTCTCTGTAATGTTTCCATTATTTGAATTTACTGTATATGTAGTAACTTCTTTGACAATGTTATCTCCGTCTTTAGAGTATACTACTTTATCTTTTGCTGCTACTTTGATAATTGTATCCTTTGGATTTACTATTACCGGCTCTCCTACATTTGGAGTAACTTCCCCATTAGTTGGATTTACTGTGTAGGTCGTTGTGGTTGTCTCACTTCCATCTTTTCCCGGAATAGTAATATCATCTTGACCTTTTTCCCTACTAGCATCTTTTACATATCTCTTAGATAATGGAATTCCTCTTGCTTCTACTTTATTCTTAGCTGGAACTTTAACGATCGTATTAGTTGGTTCTTTCAGGCGAACCGGTTTTCCTACAGTTGGGGTAATTTCCCCTGTTGTTGGATTTACTTTGTACGTTGTTACGATTGTATCTTCACCATCTTCACCTTTAACGGTAGTTGCTTCAGTACCTTTTTCTTTCGTATCGTCTTTTTCGTAAACTACTGGAGATGGTACTGCCCTCTTCTCAACCGTTGATTCTTTTCTTGTCCCGTAAGTAGTTACTGTTGTAGGAGTTACCTTACCTGTTTCTGAATCAACTTCATAAATTGTAGTGTTGATAACTTCACGACCTTGCTCATCCATGCTACGCTCAACCTTAGTTTTAGCCCCAACCTTAACTATTGTTTTACCAGCTGGTGTGACCACTGGGTTACCAACCTGTTCTGTGACTGTTCCATTATTTGGATTAACATCATACCTTGTAGTCGTTACAGATTTTCCTTTTGTTCCTTCTCTACGCTCGTCTGGTCTACCGAAGTCACGAGTGTCATCTTTTTCATAAACCACTGCAGGTTCAATTGGTGTTTCTACTACTTTATCCTTAGCTGGGACTTTGACCACTGTAGGAGTTGATGGGACTACTACCGCTGGTTCTTCATACGGAATAAGACTACCATCTGTAGGATTCACAGTATAAGTGGTAGTGACTGTTCTAGTGCCTGGAGTACCAGCTATTGTTACATTAGTTTCACCTTTGGATTTTGTTGCGTCTTTTTCATAACGAACACTTGGCTGTATTTGCGTAACAACAACCTTAGATTTGGCACCATCTTTCTTGAAAACTTCATCAAGTGTATTTTTAGTAATCTGTCCTGTATCAGGATCTTTCATACTGATAGTTGTTGACTTAATGATGTCATCTCCGCGTTTACTGTATACAGCAGTTTCTCCAACTTTTTCTACAGATTTAACTGCTGTAATTTTTTTATCTTGATAACCTGTCCCATCCAAAGAAATTCGTTTCCCAGATATAAACTCTGATCGTCTATTAATCATATCGGATTCAAAATAAGAACGTGAACTATGACCTCCGCTTGTTCGTCCAACATTTATAACAACATCACTATCATTGCTGACACCTTTTCTTATCGTCGAATCATTATCAACAATATAATGAGTCAATTTCCCTGACTTAGCTATTTTTTTGCTATCTAAACCTTTTTGCCAAAATTCACGGCCAGAAACCAGACTTGTCACAACTTTTGGAGCATTAAATGTTGTTCCTTTTTTTAATACATTATTATAAAAGTTTCTATAAGCCAACTGTTCTTTAGGAGACATGACTCTGCTGTCAGAATATGCCAACTGATAGGCTTCAACCATTGCCCGTTGTACTAAATATCCTCCTAAAGAATGGCCTGTCAAATAAAGATTGGTAATACTCTTATCTTTAGCTAGTTCACGCATGATATTTTCTGCATCTATCCCCTGTTGAGGATTTCCTCCGGTCCCCAGAGTTATATCAGCTCCGATATCTTTCGCATCACTTGTTCCACGAAAGGCTAATACTTGTGCAGTTCCATTTGATAAATATAAAAAATCACTCTTAGTTTCATACAACACAGCATCTAGTCCACTGGATGTATGATAACTTTTCTTCCTTTCCCAATAAGGTCCCAATTCCTTATTCATCATCATATATTCATAACGTGGTTTACTGTCACCATTCTTTTTATATAGCTCTGATTCTGTTAAGAGTCTCTTATGATCCAACACTCTATCGATATAATTATCATCACGGTAAGACAATTCCATGAACATAATCATATCGCGTTCACTTACATTCCATTTTAATTTTTCATCTGGCTTTTCTTTACTGTCAATAATACCATCACCATCAGTATCTTCTAATAAGGGATGACTATTATAGCCTACATACTTTTTCCCACCTTTTTCATAAATATAAAGTTCTTCTTTATCCTTCAAGTAATCATCATCTGTATAAGCTTCTGGACTTAACTTAGGGCCGTTTAGTAACAAACTGTCTAGCTTATCACCTTCTGAACCGATTACTCCTGCTTTTATTTGCTTAGCGTACTCATCAGTTAATTCATACTTTTTAACCTCGGAAAGAGTTGATGTTGCTCTCACCTCTGGAGTACTTGATCTATCTTCACCTGCTACGAAACCCCTTGTGGTCAAGCTATTATTTTCCTTATCCCCAGATGTGCCGAGTTCTGTAGTCCTTGTAGATCCTATTGGAACATCTCTGGTATCTAACTCAGAAGAAGGATTATCTTGATTATCTGGTAAATTTTGAACTTCTTCTCTTTTCTCCACAGAAGATAGAGAACTTTCTGTAGAAGCCAGTACTCCCTGGGATGGTGTAAACAAGGCAATTCCTATTAATACAGAAGCTACTCCAACAGAAAATTTTCGAATCGAAAAACGTTGACGTTTATTAAAAATATCTTTCATTTTACCAACTTTCTTTCTAACTATTTTTACAAAATAGAGGGTTCTAATATTTTCCCTTGACAGAATACTAGATCATTTCTTTAACTAAAATTTTAGAGCTTTTCCTCTACTTTATCATAAACTACTACATTGATTTCTAATCATAGAAAAATGGATCGATTAATATTAATAAAATATCAGTAAAATATAAAAAAATGTAAATATTTTACTTCCAACACTGCCATTATACCATAAAAAATCATGACACTCATGTGTTTTTAAAAAGGTTTGTCAAAAAGTCTTCAAAATCAAAAAAACACATAATATCAGACATACAGCCCTTAATACTATGCGTTTTATCTTATACAATTTACTAGATTTGCGACTACTATTGGATTTTTATCCAACTCTCTTAAATCTAGATTTTTTCTTCTTTGATATCAATAACAATCTCTTCTGATTCATCAAAAGTTTCGGCCTTTTCTTGCCATTGCTCCTTGAGATTATTGAATTGATTTTTTGATGCCTCTGTCGCTTGAAAAGCATATGATTTAGCTTGGTTAAGTACACTGTCCACAGTGATTTCCCCTGACTCAACCTGTTCTTTGGTTTTCAGAACAAAATCTGTAGCCTGCTCCTTAACTTCTGTCAGTTTTTCACAGACCTGCTCCTTGGCATACTCAGGATCTTCTCTCAAATCATCTAGAAAATCTTGAGCCTGACTGCAAACTTGTTTGCCCTTATCGCTTGTTAAAAACAAGGCAAGAGCTGCACCTGAAACGGTTCCTAAAAGGATTGAGGATAGTTTACCCATAAGGATTCTCCTTTTTTATTTTTTGAAAAATTTACTTGCAAGACGAAGAGCTGACAAACTTGCACCAGTCTTGAGTGTTTTTGAACCAGCTGATGAAGCTTTCTTGCTCAAGACACGCGCATGGTCATTGAGGTCTGAAATAGATAGAGATAAATCTGCCACAGCACTAAAGAGTGGATCAATCGTTGCCACCTTGACATTGACATCATCTGCCAAGACATTGACCTTAGCCAACAATTCATTGGTATGATGCAAGGTCACATCCACTTCTGAAGTCAAGGTTTTAAGCGTCTTCTCTGTTTCATCGATAACACGGCCAAGTTTTTGTACAGTGATAATCAGATAGACCAAAAAGACAATCAAAGCTAGGGCAACAAGAATATATGCAACTTCTAACATTTAGTTTTCCTCCTCTGTAACATAGTAAGGGGCCTTCTTTCGATTTTGATATAGAATGATAAAAATACCGAGACCGATAAGAACAACTGATAGCCATTGGGACACTCGAAGGCCAAAGAACATGAGGCTATCTGTCCGCATGCCTTCGATAACCATACGTCCAAAACCATACCAAATCAAGTAAAAGGCAGTAATATGACCTCGTCTAAGACTCTTCCATTTTCGTCTGAATATCAAAATCAAGGCAAAGCCAAATAGATTCCATAGGGACTCATAAAGGAAGGTCGGTTGACGGTAGCTCCCATCAATATACATCTGGTCACGGATAAAGGCAGGTAGATAATCCAAATTATCCACTGCTGCACCATAAGCTTCTTGGTTAAAGAAATTACCCCAGCGACCCAAACTTTGAGCAATCATGACGCTAGGCGCCGCAATATCTAGAAAATCCCAAGTATTGATGAGTTTACGATCAGCAAAGATATAGAGCACAATAGCCCCAGTTATCAAACCACCGTAAATGGCCAAACCACCATTCCAAATGGCAAAAATCTCTCCTACATTCTGACTATAGTAATCCAAACGGAAAATAACATAGTAGAGACGTGCTCCTAAAATAGCCAAGGGAAATGCTAACAAGATAAAATCTAAAATATCGTCTGGTATGATCTTCTTTCTCGGCGCTTCTTTCATGGTCAAATAAACCGCAAGAATCAAGCCTGTCACAATACACAAGGCATACCAACGAATGGCTAGAGGGCCAAGATGAATAGCAATTGGATCAAGCATTAGGCACCTCGTTTTGAGCAATGAGATTTGTCAAGCGTTCTTCGAACAAACGGGTTGCATCAAAGCCCATTTCCTTGGCACGATAGTTCATGGCAGCTGCCTCAATCACAACAGAGATATTTCGACCTGTTTTAACTGGGATGCGGATACGAGGAATAGCAACGCCAGAAATTTCTAGTTCCTCTGGATTATTACCAAGACGATCAAAGGTCTTATGTGTATCGTAATTTTCCAAGTAAACAACCAACTGGACTTGTGAAGAGTCCTTGACTGCACTAGCACCGTAGAGACTCATAACATCGATAATCCCAACCCCACGAATCTCAATCAGGTGTCTCAAGATTTCAGCTGGTTCACCCCAAAGGGTAATCTCATCCTTGGCAAAGATATCCACACGGTCATCGGCCACCAAGCGGTGTCCACGTTTGACAAGCTCAAGACCAGTCTCACTCTTACCGATTCCACTATCGCCCTGAATCAAGACACCCATCCCATAGATATCCATCAAGACTCCATGCACACTGGTACGTTCTGCCAAACGAGAATCCAGATAGCTAGATAACTCTCCAGACAAACGACTAGTAGCCGTACGGCTGGTTAAAATGGCAATCTTACATTCTCTTGCTGCCTTTAACATCTCCTCTGGAACCACCAAACCACGGGCAACAATGACCGCAGGTGTCTCAGGTAGAAACATTTTTTTCAAAACTTCATAGCGGCTGTTGGAAGGCATGCTGATCAGATAAGACCACTCCTTCATCCCCAAAAGTTGAATCCGCTCTGGCGTATAGTAGTCAAAATAGCCTGTCATTTCAAGACCAGGTCGCGTAATATCCGCTGTATTGATTTCCTTTTCAAGCAATTCTGGTTCGCCATAGACAATGTCTAGTCTAAGCTTTTCAATCACTTCTTTTACTAAAACCGACATCATTTCCTCCTTCAATCGAGTTCTTTTTACTATTATATCAAATTGTCCTTAGAAGTTTCAGATTTTTGCAGGCTTTGAAGTATTTATTTATACTCAATGAAAATCAAAGAGCAAACTAGGAAACTAGCCACAGGCTGTACTTGAGTACGGCAAGGCGACGTTGACGTGGTTTGAATTTGATTTTCGAAGAGTATTAAAAGAAAAAGGACTAGATTTCTCCAGCCTTTCATTTCTAATTAGAATTTTTTACGTTTACGAGCTGCTTCTGATTTACGTTTACGTTTTACAGAAGGTTTTTCATAGAATTCACGTTTGCGTGTTTCTTGAAGAGTACCAGCTTTAGTAACCGCACGTTTGAAACGACGAAGTGCGTCGTCAAGAGATTCATTCTTACGTACTACTGTTTTAGACATTTTTTTCACTCCCTTCAAGTTCAAGATCTATTCTATTTTACACGTAAAAGGAATAATTGTCAAGAAAAAATGCGGTTTAATTTTGATTTTTTCTTCCATTTATACAAGAGTTGAAAGCGTTCAATAGAACATTGCTTTTTATTTTTCAAGCAAGCTAAGCGCTTCAGCATCTGCAATAATGGTCACATCAGGGTGATTTTGCAGGCTACTTGCTGGGAGGTTCTCAGTCACAGGGCCTGATACTGTTCCAGCAATGGCTTCTGCTTTTGATTCACCATAAGCAAAGAGAATAATAGACTTGGCATCCAAGATATTTTTAATCCCCATTGAAATGGCTTGGGTTGGAACATCTTCAATCTTGTCAAAGAAGCGAGCATTGGCTTCAATAGTAGACTGGTCAAGCTCTACAAGGTGTGTTTGACTATCAAATGGAGTACCAGGCTCATTAAATCCGATATGTCCATTGCGACCGATTCCCAAGATTTGGAGGTCAACTGGATGGTCAGCCAAAATTTGATTGTAGCGTTCTACTTCTTCTTCAGCATTGTCCTTAACCCCACGAGGCAAGAAACTTTCTTTAAATGGTTTTTGGTTGAACAAGTTTTCTTGCATGAAGTGACGGTAAGACTGAGGATTGTCGCCATCAAGACCTACATACTCATCAAGGTTGACACTGGTTAGATTTGAAAAATCAAGGTCACTTTCAACAATTTCCTTGTAAAATTCAAGTGGACTGCTTCCTGTCGCAAGTCCTAATGTTTGAGCACCATTGGCCAATTTTTCCTTCAAAATCTCAAACGCAACTTTTCCACCTTCAACTTGGTTTTCAACTTTAATGACTTTCATCTTTTCATCCTCCGTTTCTGTCTATATTCATTATATGGTATAGACCAATTTTTGTCAAGTGAAAACGATTTAATTTCTAAAAAAAGAGCGCCCAAACTTGAAACATGTTATAATGGATAGGATTAGAACTTAGAAAGAATGATGAATAAAATGAATACAGCTGATTTTGATTTCCACTTACCAGAAGAATTGATTGCCCAAACACCCCTTGAAAAACGAGATGCCTCTAAACTTCTCATTGTCAACCGTGAGACGGGAGAAATGCAGGATAAGCACTTCCACTCTATTATTGATATGCTGGAACCTGGTGATGCCCTTGTTATGAACGATACTCGCGTTCTCCCTGCCCGCCTCTATGGTCAAAAAGAAGAGACAGGAGGCCATGTGGAACTTCTCCTGCTCAAAAATACTGCTGGAGATGAATGGGAAGTGCTGGCTAAACCTGCCAAACGCCTCAAGGTCGGTACTCGTGTCAGCTTTGGTGACGGTCGCCTCAGCGCTGTCGTTACAGAAGAATTGACCCACGGGGGCCGTATTGTCCGCTTTGAGTACCAAGGAATTTTCCTAGAAGTCTTGGAAAGTCTGGGAGAAATGCCACTACCACCTTATATCCACGAAAAATTGGATGACCGTGAACGCTATCAAACGGTCTACGCCAAGGAAAGTGGCTCTGCTGCAGCACCGACGGCTGGTCTTCACTTCACCAAAGAACTGCTGGCAGAAATCCAAGCCAAGGGGGTCCATCTGGTCTATTTGACTCTTCATGTCGGACTCGGAACCTTTAGACCTGTTTCTGTGGATAATCTAGACGAACACGAAATGCACTCAGAATTCTACCAACTTTCTGAGGAAGCTGCTGCCACCCTTCGCTCTGTTAAGGAAAATGGTGGTCGCGTCATCGCTGTCGGAACCACTTCTATCCGCACCTTGGAGACTATTGGTTCCAAGTTTGATGGGCAAATCCAAGCAGATTCTGGCTGGACCAATATCTTTATCAAACCTGGCTATGAATGGAAGGTTGTCGATGCCTTCTCAACCAACTTCCACCTGCCAAAATCAACTCTGGTCATGTTGGTTTCTGCCTTTGCAGGTCGCGAATTAGTCTTAGATGCCTACCACCATGCCATTCAAGAACACTACCGGTTCTTCAGTTTCGGTGACGCCATGTTTATCTATTAATTTTCATAATCAAAAAAACGCATATTATCAGTTCATAAAACCTTGATAGTATGCGTTTTGTTATGGATAAAGAAGGTGTTAGTCTTTTCTCAAGCTCTGCATACTGGCATTGATCACCGCGCCGACAATCAAAATCTTAGCAATGAGAATAAACCAGAACATCATGACCACCACGACAACGGAACTGAAGAAACGGACGTCCACGATGTGATTAACATAGTTGTTGATATAAACTGAAAAGATATTGAGCAGGAAGACCAAGGTCAACAAGACAAAGGCACTTCCTGGCAATACATGTCGAATGCGTCGCACCTTAACATTGGGCAGGAAATAATAAAGCATGACCAAGATGGCAAAAATCAAGGCATAGACCAAGGGGCCTGTTAGATCTTGCAGGTAATCAAATAGGGGACTATCCGATTTCCAGTAGCTTTTGATAAGGTTGAGGAGCATGCGACCAAAAACACTCAGAAAGAGAGCCAAGGCAAAGAGAATCTGCAATCCGAAACTGACAAACAAACTCATGAGCTGATGGGAAATCATTCCACGATTTTTTGCTACTCCGTAGGCTTTATTAAAGGCTTTCTGCAGAAAGTTCATGGATTTGGAAAAGGTCCAGAGGGCTGACAAAACCGCAAAACTCAATAAGCCTGTTGACGGTTGGGTCAGTACTTCTGTAATAATCTTTGCGACCACATCATACATGGTATCTGGCAAAAATTCATTGACAACCTTCAAAAAATTGGAAACTGGAATCTGAAAATAAGGGAGGATATTAACCACCACCAAAAGCAGGGGAAAAATCGAAATCAACCAATAGTAGGCTACTGCGACACTGGTCAATTCACTATCCGAGGCTTGATAATAATGCAAAAAAGCTTTTACTAAAGGCCTGTCTATCAGCTCTTTCCACCACTTCTTCATGTCACACTCCTTCACTTACAATCTTATACTCAATGAAAATCAAAGAGCAAACTAAGAAGCTAGCCGCAGGTTGCTCAAAACACTGTTTTGAGGTTGCAGATAGAGCTGACGTGGTTTGAAGAGATTTTCGAAGAGTATTAACTAATTTCTTCTTACCAATTCCACCATATCATAAGGCAGGGTATTGGCAGCTTCCTTTAGAGAATAGTTCTCTAAG
Organism: bacterium; assembly: GCA_905221545.1. Classification (GTDB taxonomy): domain Bacteria; phylum Bacillota; class Bacilli; order Lactobacillales; family Streptococcaceae; genus Streptococcus. The sequence continues at coordinate 21,494 of CAJNDO010000010.1, forward strand.
TTATTCACATTTTGTCGTAATTTCTTGGCATACTTGGTCGTAATCAATCGTTTCTCTTCATATTCGAAAATCAACTTACGCTCCAGATAATAGCCTCTCAGCATTTCATCGATATTGTTAGGCTTGACACGATTGATAACCCGTTCGACAAAGGCACCACTGGTGATGATAGCTGTTTCACGGAGACGAGAATCTTGCATGAAGCTAATCAAGGAACTCTTATAAACCCCTTTTAGGTTCTCCAAACTTTCGATAATCATCTCTGTATTTTCTAGATAAAGCTCAGCAATTTGGTCATAGTCAAGGGCTCTGAGTTTCTGTGATTCTTCATTTTTCCAACTGCGGAAGGTCTTGCCAAAGGTAAAGACTTCGTGAAGGAGAAAACGTAAAATCCGCAAGGAAACAAGGAAGTAATAGGTCAACCGTGAAGCAAACTTGCGATTGATACCTTGTTCCATGTTTTTTAAATAACGTTGGTAGACCCGATAAGCACGCTCACTCATCTTGCCTTCCTCGTAAGCCTGTTCCAGACCATCACTTTCAATACTGAGGATAAGAAGTTTCAAGGCCTCCCAGTCTTCTTGAGCTCCCTTATTTTCTTGACTCAGGATGAGATTTTCAATACGTCCATGATAATTGTCAATAGCCGCATAGAGGGGAAGTTTATTTCTGGTATCTTCCAACTCTTTTTCCAACTCTATCGTTACATCGTTCAAAATGGCGATATGCATGAGATAGTCCTTGCTTTCTTCCTGTTCATCAGAAAGATGAGGCAAGACCAAGAGACCTGTTAAAAAGCTGACAAGCGTGACACCTGCGACAAGGAAAAGTAAAATTGGATATTCCTGCTCTAAATCACTTGGTATCAGAAGAATCGTAGCAATCGACACCGTTCCCTTGACACCTGAGAAGGTCAAGAGAAGCATATCCTTCATATACTTATTTAACTTTTTCTTGAGGCGGCGTGTCCTGTAGGCATAATAGCCATAGATCATGACAAAACGAATGGCAAAGAGGACAAAGGTAAGAGCGACAAGAGACACCAACAAGAGCAGCGGATTATAGATTGGATTGGTTAAAATAGGCTCTGCTATCATTTCCAACTCTATTCCCAAAATCACAAAGACAGAACCGTTGAGCATAAAGGTCACTGTATGCCAGACTGTCTCGGTCACTGTATCCACTTGTGCTTCGAGAAGCGTGATTTTCTTAAAACGACTTGCCTTTAAAATCCCCGCAACTACAACGGCAATAATCCCTGAAACGTGTACTTCTTCTGCTAAAAAGAAGGTCACCAGAGGCAAACTCAATTCTAATAAAAGTTCGCTGGCAATATCCGTTGCGCGCACACTTAGCAAGAAGGTATGGAGGAAACGGTTGGTCATGGCTGTTAAAAAGCCAATCAAAAAACCACCTAGGATTGAAAAGATAAGCGAACTACCAGCTTGCCCAAGGGAAAAGGATCCTGTTGTCCAAGCGGCCAAGGCCACCTGAAAAGCCACCAAGCCAGAAGCATCATTCAAGAGACCTTCACCTTTGAGGATATTGGACACGCGCTTAGGAAAGCTAAACCGCTCCGAAAGAGAGGCAAAGGCCACCAAGTCCGTAGGACCAAGGGCTGCCCCAACAGCCAAGCAAGCTGCCAAGGGAAGGCTGAGCCAAAGAAGATGGGCCAAGCCACCCAAACTCAGGGTCGAGATGAAAATCACTGGAAATATGAGATAGACAATGATTCGCCAGTGTTTTAAAATAGCAGTAATATCCGCTTCCTCTGACTCTCGGAAAAGCAAGGGCCCGATAACCAGGGCCAAAAACAACTCTGTATTGAGGTGAAAGTCGGTATTGGGTAAAAAGAGGCCAATCACAATTCCCAAAAGAATTTGCACCAAAGGGAGGGGCAAAAAGGGCAAGAGCTTATTGGTTGTACTTGAGACAATCAGGACCACTAAAAATAGGATGAGGTAAATCAGTAATTCCACGCAATTCCTCCTTAGTCTTTTTTACAACAGGATTCAAATATCTCCTTCTGCTCTTTGATTTTTTGATCAATCTTGGAACAGTCTTTGTGCTCAATTTTTCTCTGGCAGCGTTCCATTTCAAGAGCAACTAATTTTTTCTTGATTTTAAGCATTTTTTTGCTCATATGCGCTTGGTCTAACACGCCCACCGCACGTTCGTGGTGGGTTGACTCCACAAATTTATGGCGCATGGCATCCAGCTTTTCACGTAGGTATTGTTTATCCATGTCTATATCTCTCTAATTTTTCAATCATAACTAAAAATGGTGGGTTGTTGACTTGATTAAGAGTTCGGTAAATGGCAGCTGTGTACTCTTGTTGGTTCAACTGGCTAACAAAATCCAAGACAGCATCTCGCTCAATATCTCCTCCCTCATGACCATAGTAGATCATAATGGCAATCCGTCCCCCTTTGACAAGCAAGTGACACAGCTTTTCTAAGGCTTCAATAGTTGTCTGAGGTTGGGTAATGACGGATTTATCAGCTGACGGTAAATAGCCCAGATTAAAGATCCCTGCCTTGGCTTCTGTCACAAACTGGTCTAGTGTCTCATGACCTTGCAAGATTAACTGGGCATTTGTCATTCCAGCCTGGTCCAAACGCTCTTGGGTCTTTTCCAAGGCTTGTTCCTGAATATCAAAGGCATAGACTTGCTTGGCTAGCTTGGCTAGAAAGAGAGTATCATGGCCATTTCCCATGGTCGCATCCACTACGACATCCTCTTTTGTCACTACTTCAGCCAAAAAATCATGTGCCATCTCAAGTGGTCTTTTCATTTTCAAACTCCTGTTTTACAGCCTTGCATCCTTGAACGCTTCCACGACGTCGCATTTCAGTTTCAATAGCATTTAGCACTTCCCATTTATTGAGGCTCCACATAGGACCAATCAGCATATCTCTTGGCGCATCTCCTGTGATTCGGTGGATGACGATATGCTTGGGAATGATTTCCAGTTGGTCACAGATGACCTTGACATACTCGTCCTGGCTCATCAATTGCAAGCGTCCCTCGTGGTAATCCCGTTGCATACGTGTATTGGTCATAAGATGAAGCAAATGCAGTTTAATCCCTTGAATATCATTGTCTGTGACACAACGGCGGACATTTTCAACCATCATCTCATGGGTTTCACCAGGAAGTCCGTTAATCAGATGGGAAACAATCTCAATCTTGGGATACTTTCTCAAACGCTTGACCGTTTCCACATACAATTCATAGGAATGGGCACGGTTAATCAAGCCAGAAGTTGTTTCATAAGTAGTCTGCAAACCCAATTCAACCGTCACATGCATGCGCTCCGATAACTCAGCCAAATATTCGATGGTTTCATCGGGTAAACAGTCTGGCCGCGTTCCGATATTGATTCCTACCACACCTGGCTCGTTAATAGCTTGTTCATAGCGCTCTCGAATGACTTCCACCTTTTCATGGGTATTGGTAAAATTCTGAAAATAAACCAGATACTTCTGAACATCTGGCCACTTGCGGTGCATAAAGTCAATTTCCTTATAAAATTGCTCACGGATAGGCGCATCTGGTGCTACGATAGCATCTCCAGAACCAGAAACCGTACAAAAAGTACAGCCCCCATGAGCCACAGTTCCATCACGATTGGGACAGTCAAATCCCGCATCAATAGGGACTTTAAAAGTCTTTTCTCCAAAGAGTTTTCGATAATAATCATTCAAGGTATTATAAGATTTCATAACTTTCATTATAACAAAAAACACCCACAATCTCAAAAGCCTGACTTTCCTATAAATTCCTCTGTTTCTCATTTCCAATAGCGATTTTTTATGATACAATATGGGTATGATTTTAATGAAATTAGCATCTATTTTATTATTGATACTGACTTTAGTAGTCTGCATTATCATAACCAAACTTTTTAGATTAAAAAAACTAGGACGGAACTTTGCGGATTTGGCTTTTCCAGTCTTGGTATTTGAGTATTACCTGATCACAGCTAAAACCTTTACCCATAATTTCCTCCCTAGACTGAGCCTAGCCCTCTCAGTCCTAGCTATCATCCTCGTTTTTTTCTTTCTTTTGAAAAAACGTAGCTTTTACTATCCTAAATTCATCAAATTCTTCTGGCGCGCAGGATTTTTATTGACTCTTGTCATGTATATCGAGATGATTGTTGAATTGATGGCTCAGAAATAAAAAAATGAAATCGAAAACACCTCAATCAAACTAAAATACAATGATTGAAGTGTTTTTTTCTTTATATCTTTTTTAACAATTCTTATACTCAATGAAAATCAAAAAGCAAACTAGGAAGCTAGCCACAGATTGCTCAAAGCACTGCTTTGAGGTTGTAGATAGAGCTGACGTGGTTTGAATTTGATTTTCGAAGAGTATTATTTTCCTTCTTTATCAGGAAACAGATAACCAATACCTACACAAGCTAGGACACCTGCTCCAATCACCAAGCCACTTGAAATTGGCAAAAGGTCCCAAATTGCATTCGCAATGATAAAGGCGATAATCAAACACATCAGACTAGCCTTGTAATCCTTTTTCCAAAGATTCTCTAGAGTGAAAAAGAGAAATAATCCTACCGGAATCAGTGACCATAGGTTAACATCCAAACTTGGCCAGCCTACAGAACCAAAATACAATACTGTCGCTGCTGCTACTAAAAATACAATTCCCAATAATTTTTTCATTTCTTTATCTCCAATTTCTTTTTTAGGAACTTGACGTGCCTGACATAGACCCTTCATGTCCTTTACAAAAATCATTATAGCAGAGGTCAGTTTCAAGAACAAGGTCTTTTGCCTATCTGGTCTCTATCTCGGTCTATGTGGTTCAATAGTTAAGATAAAATAAAAAGAAACCCAGTAGAATGAGTTTCTTCACTTTGCCGATTGCAGGGATTGAACCTGTGACCTAGGCTTTACGAGTGCCTTGCTCTACCAACTGAGCTAAATCGACGATTACGCTTACAGTATAGCACTCTGAGAATAGATGTCAAGGAATTTCCATCTATATTAGAAAAAGCCTGTCCTGAGACAAGGCTTTGAGTTTCTTCATCTTAAGAACCTGCACTTTCGTAGGAATCCAAGCCCTTGTCCCAAAGTTTCAAGGAAATAGCAAAAAAGACAAGGGAAATCAAAATCAAACCTCCGATATTAAAGATCACATCCTTGTCCTGCAAGAAATAGCTAGCAGGATAGTAAGCCGTAAAGGCAAAAGGTACGATAAAGCTAATCAACCAACGAAGAGCTGAATTATAAATTGAAATGGGATACTTGGCAAAATCATTAAACATATAGAAAATGTAAATCATAGCGCCTGACTGCTTGGTCCAAAAAGCGATACTAGCTGTCGCGATTTTCAAGGAAGTATAAATCAATGTCGCAAAAGGAATACAAACTAGGAAAAGCAGGAATTTTGGAAGCGTCCAAGCAATGCTGGTCACGGTTGTTCCCAGTAAAATTCCACCAACCAAAAGTTCACCCAAGGCATCAATCTGAAAGGTCTCAACTAGGATGTGAAAGAGAGGATTGATAGGACGAGTCAGATACTTGTCAAACTCTCCTTTTCGTACCAAGCGCTGACCCAGTGCCCAGAGATTATCAAAAAAGAGATGGTCCAGTCCCTTGGGAATCAAAGAAAAACCATAGATAAAGGCAATTTCTTGAAAAGTCCAACCTTCTAGTGATGGAATGTGTTGAAAAATGACATTGAGAAATAAGAGGTTCAAGCCTTGAGTTAGAAAAACTCCCAGCACACCAACTACAAAATCAACCTTGTATTCCATGATTTGTTTGATGTATTGTCTGATAAAAATCAGATGCATGCGTTGATATTTTTTCATACTAACCTCCCTGAATGGTGATAAAGGACTGAACTCGTTTCCAAATCAACTGAGACAAGCCCACCATCACTAAGAGCCAGAAAAACTGCAAAGCGAGTGCCTGAAGAATCTGACTGGCATTGTATTTCCCAACAATAATCATGACTGGCGTGTAAATCAAGGATGAAAAAGGCAGGAAGGAGAGAATATCTGAAACGACTTTTGGAAAGAAAGCCAAGGGAATTAAACTCCCAGACATAAAGGCCACTATGGAAGTCTTTAGTAGATTGGACCCCCAAAGATTTTTAAATACAAAGGCTGAAAACCCAAAACAGATATTAAAGAAAAAATTAATCAGATAGGCCAGCGTCAAGCTAAAAAGATAGAGTACAGTTAAGCCCAGCACTTCTACAATCCCTTGTCCAGATAAGATTTTCATCAAGACAATGACACTTAAAAATGGCAGTCCGACAGAGATAAAAATCAACCACTTGGAACCAAGCTCTGTAAAAAGGTAAGATGCCGCAAAATGCACTGGTCGCAGCAAACGCATGATGATAGAGCCATCCTTGACCTCCTCCCCAATCATAAAAGAGCTATCTGACTTGGTCAAGAGATTGGTCACAAAACTCATGATGATGTAGAGGGTGATATCTGCCATGCTGAAGCCCTGAATCAAGGACTCCTGTGAGGAATCAAAGACTGCCTTCCATAGATAAAAGGCCACAAAAGCTCCCATAACATCGCCAATCCTATAAAGAAGAAAGTTGACTCGATAGGTAATCAACTCCTGAATCCCTGCATTGATAAAGGGTTTATAACGTCTCCACAATTTGACCATCTTAGAGCTCCTTTCGGTAGAAGCGACGGATAATATCCTCAATATCCGTATCCACCATCTTCAAATCGCGGATCTCAAAATCAGACAGGGTTTGCTTGATAATGTCAGCTGACTGGTAGCGCGAACTATCAAATTCAATGTTGAGGCTATTTCCTTGTCTATCAACGGTCATATCAGGCAGACCTTCATAGTGAGAAACTAGATGACTTTGACCTGGCACCAAATCAAAGGAAAGAGTCTTCATCTTGCCAAAAGTCTCCTTAAGCTGGCTCACCGTCCCATCAAAAATCTCCTGCCCCTTGTCAATCATGAAAATCCGATCACAAAGTTGCTCAATATCACTCAAGTCATGAGTGGTCAAGAGAATGGTTGTTTCTTCCTCTTGATTGATTTGGGTAATAGCCCGACGAATGTTATCCTTGACCGACACATCCAGTCCAATGGTCGGCTCATCTAAAAAGAGAACCTTAGGATTGTGGAGCAAGGAAGCCGCAATATCCGCCCGCATCCGTTGACCAAGTGAAAGAGTCCGCACGGGATCCTTGATAAAGTCCTTCAAATCCAAGACTTCATTCAAAAAGTCCATTCGCTTATGAAAGAGCGAGTCTGGCACATCGTAAATCTCCTTCAAAACCGTGTAGGTCTCTTGCAGAGCTAAATCCCACCATAGCTGAGTACGTTGACCAAATACTACTCCAATATCCTTGACATAATCTTGACGATTGTCCTGGGGAATCTTACCGTTAATCCGACAAAAACCAGATGTCGGTTTCAAAATCCCGGTCAACATTTTAATGGTTGTCGACTTCCCAGCACCATTAGCGCCGATAAAGCCTAGAATCTGTCCCTTTGGTACCTCAAAGGTCAAATCCTTAACCGCTTCAAAGGTCTGCTTTTCAGGATGAATAAAGGAGCGCAAAGCCCCCTTCAAACCTGGTTCCTTGACAGTCTTCACAAAATTTTTCTGAAGATGTTTCACTTCTATCATTGCCATAAATCTCTCCCTAGCTCAAGGAATAGAAAATCGTATTTTCAAACACAAGTATTCTAAATCCTTACTTTCTACACCTTCTACATCTTATTATTACAAAAGGCTTTATACCAACCTATTATAGTCCAATAAAAAATGGAATGCAAGCGTTTGCCTGCAGAATATGAAATTAGAGATTTCTCTCTTAAAATCATACTTTTAAACAAAAATTCTGGTTTCATCGTTTCCTTAAGACATACAAAAAACCCACCCAATGGGCAGGTTTCTGATTTGTATAGTTCAGCTAGATTAAGCTTTACCTTCTGAACCGAATACGTCGATACGTTCTTCAACTGATGCTTGGATAGCTTTTACACCGTCAGCCAAGAATTTACGTGGGTCGAAGAGTTTTTTCTTGTCGTATTCTGCTTCGTTTGCTTCGTAGTCACGAGCAAATTTACGAGTTGCGTTAGCGAATGCGATTTGGCATTCTGTGTTAACGTTAACTTTCGCAACACCAAGTTTGATAGCTGCTTGGATTTGCTCATCAGGAATACCTGATCCACCGTGCAATACGATTGGGAATCCTGGAAGAGCTTCTGTCAATTTTTGCAAGTGGTCAAGGTCAAGACCTTCCCAGTTTGCTGGGTAAGGACCGTGGATGTTACCGATACCAGCTGCCAAGAAGTCGATACCAGTTTCAACCATTGCTTTAGCGTCTTCGATTGGAGCCAATTCACCTTTACCGATGATTCCGTCTTCTTCACCACCGATAGTACCAACTTCAGCTTCTACTGAGATACCTTTAGCGTGTGCTTTTTCAACAACGTCTTTAGCCAATTTAAGGTTTTCTTCAACTGGAAGGTGTGAACCGTCAAACATGATTGAAGTGTAACCAACTTCGATACACTCAAGTGCATCTTCGTAGTGACCGTGGTCAAGGTGGATAGCTACTGGTACAGTGATACCCATTGATTCAACAAGGTTAGCGATCAAGTTGCGAGCAACTTTGTAACCACCCATGTATTTAGCAGCACCCATTGAAGTTTGGATCAAAACTGGAGCTTTTTTAGCTTCTGCTGCGCGCAAGATAGCTTGAGTCCACTCAAGGTTGTTTGTGTTAAATCCACCAACTGCATAACCGTTGTCACGAGCTGCTTGGACAAATTTTTCTGCTGAAACGATTGCCATTTTATCAGGCCTCCTGTATATTTTTATGGGTCATCCCATTTACATTGTTCATTTTATCACTTTTTGACAAAAAAATCTAGTTTTTCCCGCAGTTTCGATTGAATTTCTTCTAGCTTCATCTATGTAAACCCTTTCTCTCCCTAGTCTTGGGCAACTTTTGGAAAAGCTATAAAGAAGGTTAAGCGATTCTCCTCCATCTCGAAACGATAGGGTAATTTTTCATGTTCCAGTAGACTCTTGACCACAAAGAGCCCCATCCCAGAACCCTTGGCCTTGCGACTAGCATTATCAGAGAAAGACTGGGCCAGTTTTTCTTGTTCTTCAGGACTACAGCTATTCTCGATAAAAAGTTCCCCTTCTCTTTCACCAATTCGAACCAAGCCACCTGGAACAGAATGCTTGATAGCATTGCTGATGAGGTTAGATAGAATCAATTTCATGACAGATGGATTTAGATAAGCCTGCTGATGCTTCAAACTATTGTCAATCTGAAGTTCTCTTTCCTTGGCTAGCAAGGCATAATCCTTGACTAAACTTTGCGTCATCTGGAGGAGGTCTATTGTTTCCCTATCATCTCGCAATTCCTGCACAGAAGAGAGAGAAAGTATCTGGAGAACATGGTGATTGAGCTCATCCACAATCCCCAAGGCTACTCCTAGATAGTGGTCTCGATCCTTATAACGACCGATATTCTCTTTCATATTTTCAATCAGAATTTTCAAACTAGCCAGCGGTGTTTTCAGTTCATGAGAAGCCCCTCGTAGGAACTCAACTTTCATCTTTTCCAGCTGGAGAATGGCTTCATTCTTGTCATGCAAGTCCGCAATAACAGTCAAAAGGTGCTGGTAAAGGCTATTGATTTGTTCCTTGAGATCCCCAATCTCATCCTTGGAATCCACGCTCAATCGCACTTGAGCATCCAGATCCATCATCCGACGGGTTACCCGCTTGATTTCCAAAATCGGGGCAACAATGGTCCGAGCATAGATGTAGGCCACCAAGAGGGAAATCAGAAATGATGCCAACAAAGTATAGGGAAGAAACTGGAGACTAATCTGCTCTGCTTCCTTTTGCAAGTCCATGGAAGCCAGAAACTGGAGAGTCATGGTGCCACCGTCTTGCGTTTTCACCTCACGCTCTTCGATAAAGAGGGAGGTAGTCTGGCGGTCTGTGTCCAGAGGAAGACTTTCCTTGACCTCCAACTTGTCCTCAGTCATCTCTCCCTTGACTGCTCCCTTGATCTCACTGGTCTGGGAATACAGGTCTAAGACTTGCTCTATACTCTGTCTATCCTTCCCTTCGAGTGACCGGGCAATAGCTGTCGCTTTCTGACCAATTGTTTCCTGACGGTGGCTCAGATAAGTCGAGGGAAAGAGAAAATAAATGGCTAAATGAAGGCAAATAACCAGAACACTAAAAATCGAGAAGGTATATATAAATATCTTTGTAAATAAACCTGTTCGTTTCATTTTCGCTCCAATTTATAACCAACATTGCGCACAGTGAGGATGCAGTCCAAATCTAGCTTTTTCCGTAGTTCCTTGATATAAACATCAATGACACGGTCAAAGGGAATCTCATCTGTCGCCTTCCAGACCGCATCGATAATCTGAGAACGAGTCAAGGCCCGGCCTTCATTTTTCACCAGATAGTCCAGAATTTCCAACTCTTTGGCATTAATGGCCACTTCTTGACCCGCGAGGCTTGCACTGTAGCTCTCAAAATCCACCTTAGCATCCTTATAAGAGAAGACTCGTCCCGTATCGTAGTAGCGCTTGAAAATCGCGTCTACCCTCACTTTTAAGAGGGACAGAGAAAAAGGTTTTTCCAGATAGCCATCTGCGAGCGAAGCAAAGGCACTCATCTTGTATTCCTCATCCTGAAAGGCAGTCAACATCAAAACAGGAACCTGACTGGTTTTACGAATCTCAGCTAGGACTTCTAGACCATTGAGCTTGGGCATTTGGATATCCAGTAAAACCAAAGCTACCTCATAGCTAGAAAATTGCTCCAAGCCTTCCTGACCGTCCGCCGCCTCAATGGTTTCATAGCCACAATCCGTCAAATAGTCACTGATCCCCTCACGGATCATTTCTTCATCTTCTACAATTAAAATTTTCATACTTTAACTGCTCTCTATTTTTTTTCTTAGAATAAATACCTACTCTATTTTTATTATAGCCTCTTACTGGCCTTTTGTCTGTAAGCAACTGACCACTAGATAAAACAAAGAGAGCCTATCGCTCTCTCTGCTCACATTTGGCTCTCTATGGAATAGAAGTTATTTAGCTGCTTTTGAAAATGTTACAACGTAATTATAATCTTTCCCATTAGCTTGATATACATAGTCTTCTTTGAAAGAATAGCCACGTTTGCTCAACTCTTCTTTCTTAGCATCAACTTGGCTCTTAACCGCTTCTTTCACCTGTTCATTTGTTGAACCTTCCGCGACTTCAAGAGGAGTTCCATTGATATCTCCTAGGAAACCTGCAATATCTTTCATTTGATCAAAGTTATAAAAAACATTGACTTTGACCTTTTGAGGAGCTGGCTGTTCTAGACTTCTACGATTTCTGCTAGCGCGTGGTTGAACTGCTGGAGCCATTCTGAAACCTGAAGTTCCTGTAGTCTCCTTAGTAAATGTAACGACGTAGTTATAATTTTTCACAGTAGTATCTTGTTCAAAAATAATGTCATTTTTCACATGATACCCTCTAGCAGCTAGATCTTTTATCTTGGCTTGAATTTTTTCTTTTACTAGCTCTTTTGCCTGTGCTTCACTCGTTCCAGCAGGAATTGTGACAGTGTTATTTTCTCCTGGGTCAGATAGGAAACCATGAATATCTGGCATCCCAGCGAAATTATAGCTAATATTTACAGTTCCATCTGGTTCTGATGTTGAACGCGCCACTCTTCTTGCTCTCGCTTGAACTGATGGGGCATTTCTAAAACTTGAAGTCCCTTCTGAAGTTGAAGAAGGCTGTGCTGAAGTTGTTGGTGAAGTTGTTGGTGAAGTTGATCTTTCAGTTGTAGCAGGTTGTGCTGGAGTTGTTGGTGTAGCTTCACCTGACCCATGACCTATTGCTGTACTTCCATCATTGATAGTAGTACCTTCATTACGTCCATTTGTTAAATTATCTTTATTATAATTTGGTGCTGGTAATTCTTCACCTGGAACATTAATCTCATCAATCTTAGTTTGATATTCATCCGTAGCATCTACTGCTGCATCGTGATCTTTAGCATTATTTATCGCTTCTAATCCTGCTTCTTTTAATTCTTTTAATTTAGCTTCTAACTTAGATTTTTCTGATTCATCTTTAACTTTTTCAATTTCACTAAGTTTTGAAGCTGCAATTTTTTCAATAGCATCTTTTCCATCTTTTTTTGCTTCCTCAAGTTTTTCATCTTTAGGTGCTACTTCTTCAGACGGAGTATCTTCTTTTGGTGTTGCCGCTGGCTCGTCTGCTTTTGGTGCTGACGCTGCTGGTGATTCAGAACTTGAATTTGAAGCTACAGGTTGTTCTGTAGTCCCTGTGTTTGAAGGGGCTTTGTCTGTTACTGGACTTGATTCTGCTGCCTTCCCTGATTCATTTGTAGCATCCGCAGATGGAGTATTGGAAGGTTCTGACGGTGTTTCAGATTTACCTGATTCTCCAGCTGGCTGTTCAGTGGAATCGGGCTCGCCTGAAGCGACCGGTGTTTCTTCACTTGGAGTTACCGGTGCTGGAGTCGCTGGCTCGTCCACTTTTGGTGCTGGTGTTGCAGGTTCTTCCGCTTTCGGTGTTGTGCCTGCTGCTGGTTCTTCCGCTTTTGGTGCTGTTCCTGCTGCTGGCTCGTCTGCTTTTGGCGTTGTGGCTACTGGTTCTTCTGCTTTCGGTGTTGTGCCTGCTGCTGGTTCTTCTGCTTTCGGCGTTGTTCCTGCTGGTTCTTCCGCTTTTGGTGTTTTAGCCGCTGCTGGTTCTTCTACTTTTGGTGTTGTGCCTGCTGCTGGTTCTTCTACTTTTGGTGTTGTGCCTGCTGCTGGTTCTTCTGCTTTTGGTGTTGTGCCTGCTGCTGGTTCTTCCGCTTTTGGTGTTGTGCCTGCTGCTGGCTCTTCCGCTTTTGGTGTTGTTCCTGCTGCTGGTTCCTCTGCTTTCGGTGCTAAGGCCGTTGATTCTTCACTTGGGGTTACCGGTGCTGGAGTCGCTGGTTCTTCTGCTTTCGGTGCTGGTGCTGCTGAGGTAAGTTCTTCACCTGATTCTTCCGCACTTTCCACTATTGGTGCTGATACAGACTGATAGACTGGGCTATAGTTCACAGCCATTTTTTCAACTTTCTCAGTGACATCTGTTAATTCAAAGGTAAGAGCTTTTGTCTCCTGGTCTTTCTTGATCAAAACTTCGTAAGTGCGAACTTCGCCACTGGCACCACTTTCTTTGATGACAATCTTGTGTTTTGTGACTGTATCTGAAACCGTTTCAGCTTCGGTAAAGTACAATTCATTGTGCGGTAAGAATAAATTCTTGCCTGAAACTTGATTCATTTCTTGGAGTACATCTACAGGGATATTGCTTGCTTCGCTGATAACACTTAATGTATCTCCCCACTTAATGACATACTTAAATAAATCACCTTCTTTTTGAATATCAGCTTTTACTTCTGCAACTGTTCTGGCTACCCAAACACCATCTTGTTCGTTAGCGGAAACAGTTGGAGCTAAAAAGCCCAGTCCCAATAAAATCACACCTGTCGCAACAATTGCACCAGTTCTTAATTTTCTAAAGCCACGTAGGGATAATGTCCCTCTAACATTTGTTTGTCTCATTGTTTTCCTCACTATTTTATAGTTTTTTAAAAAGGCAAACTCAGCCACAGCAGGCCCGTCTACCTTTGCAGTCTGGATAGGTATCTACAGGTTTTCTATTTATTTAAAAGCAAATTATGAATAAATTTTTATGCATATTTGAATATAGAAATTGCAAATTATCCTTCCACCGAATTCCACGATTTTAGTATATCACATCCACCAGCAAAAGTACAAAGAAAGCAACTGAAAGCAATGATTTTCACCACTGCTTTCGGCTCTATTTTGAATTGTTAAATAATCATTCTCTATCCACCATTCTGGAATAGAAAAATAAGATGTAGTCTCTATTTCAGACTAATTTTTTCAAATTTATTCACCATCCAGCAAGAGTTCTTTTGGTTGTTTTCTAAGGAGATTGCTTGAAGCAAGCGCCATAACAAGAACCACTAGAACCAAAGCAAGGACAAAGACGATGATAAAGTCTAATGTCTGAATAGAAATGTCTAGGCTCGACAAGGTCTTGCTAAATCCATCTACTTCTGCACCACCACCAAGGTTAGAGGCTTGAGCAGCCTTGCTGGCTTGCTTGGCAACACCAGAAGTGACATTGGCAAGAACAGTGTTTCCGATTGCACGGGCTGTGTAGCTGGCTAGGAAGTAAGCAGAAACAAGAGCAGGGATGGCAATCAAGATAGATTCAGTGATGAATTGCCCCAAGATACTTGCCTGCTTAAGACCGATAGAGAGGAGGATCCCCACTTCCTTGCGACGGGCGTTGATCCAAAGACTAAGCAAGAGGGCAAGGAGAAGGACTGAGAAGCTCAAGCTACCCCAGAAGAGGAGGTTGGCCATCTTATACATACCAGAGATGGATTGCTCTAGAGCTGGGTAGTTAGAGGAGCTCTTCACCAGTGTGTAGCTCTTCCAGTTGATACCACTGATGCCATTCAACTCTTTCATGACGTCATCCAAGTTCTTATCCGCTGTTACAAAGAAGGTTGCGTCCCCATAAATAGCTGTGTCTTCTGTGTATCCATAAAGTTTAGCAGCCGTATGGATGTCTGTTATAGCTGTATTTTCGTATAGTTCTTGTGAGTAGGTTACTGCCGACTTATTGTGACCATCAAAGAGTCCCTTGATTGTCACTTCAACTGCTTCCTTGGCCCCTTTTTCATTGTCTGCATCGTAGATATTAGAGTCCAATTTGACCTTATCTCCAACTTTCCAGCCGTGTTTGGCTGCCAAGTCCTTGTGCAGGAGAATCTTGTCTTTGTCGTCGTTGGTTAAGTGCTCACCTTCGACCAGCTTATAAGAACCGGAGACAAACTTGTCTTCTTTAGAGGAATCATTGACACCTGTAATCATTAAGCTACTTCCAAAATGTTTGGCACGGTCAGGTGTCAGATTTTTCTTGGTATCTGGAGTTTCAATAAGTTCATAGCCAGTCAAATCTCCGATAGCGTTGATACGTTTCACATAAGACTCAATGGCCTTGTTTTCGGTGATTTTTTTGATATCTTCACCCTTGATATTCCCAGCACCACGTGGCGTTCCTTGATTGACGCGACGATTGATTTGCATGGAGAAGCTGTTGGTGATATTTTTAAATGTCTCCTGAGAAGCCTTGGCAGTAGCTCCCTTGATTGACAAGCCAACCAAACTCAAGCTCGCCATGAGGAGAATAATCAGGAAGATGACAATCGATTTGAAAAACTTCCTTGTAACATAGGCAAATGCGTTGTGTAACATAGGTTCCCTTTCTAGATTTTATTCTATTTTATAGTTCTAATACTCAATGAAAATCAAAAAGCAAACTAGGAAGCTAGCCGTAAGCTGTACTTGAGTACGGTAAGGCGACGCTGACGTGGTTTGAATTTGATTTTCGAAGAGTATAACTGAAAAAGCTCATATTATTTCGTCGTATTGCGAGTTTCAGTCAGTTTCTTATCCTTCAACTCAAGTGTAATATCTGATGCTTGTGCCACTTCTTTGCTGTGGGTGACGACAATGACACATTTACCTGTTTTCTGGGCAAGTGATTTGAGCAGTTCGACAATATCTCCAGCAGTTTTAGGGTCCAGATTTCCCGTTGGCTCATCTGCTAGAATCACTGGAGCTTCTGAGACCAAACTACGAGCGATGGCAACACGTTGCTGTTGACCACCTGATAACTGAAGAACGTTCCGCTTGATCTGACTTTCATCCAAACCGAGCTCAAGAAGTGTATCCTTGCTTGCTTTTTTGTTGACCAAGCGGATATTTTCCAGCGGAGAAAGATAATCTATCAAGTTATAATTTTGAAAGACCAGGGAAATATGGTGCATGCGATGGTAGGAATAACCCTTCTTACGAATGTCCTCTCCTTGGAAAAGGATAGAACCTTCAACAGGACTATCTAGACCAGCCAGTAGGGACAAGAGAGTGGATTTTCCTGCTCCTGACTCCCCAATAATACTGTAAAATTTTCCAGGTTCAAAATTATAATTGATCTGATATAGGACCGCTTCAGCAGTGTTCTTATAACGGTAGGTAACATCTTGTAATTGTAATAAAGTCATGATTTCTCCTTCTTAACTAATAGATGATAAAATTTCTTTCGGCGATTTTCTAAATAAGAATAGGAAACAAAGGGCTACAGATAAGCAACTGAGCAGAACTAGAAAAACATAGGATTCTGCAAAAGATAGGGTGCTGGTTGATAGACTGCTTGCTTTAGCTAGTGTATCTTGTAAGCTTGCCTGATCTCCACTTGCGAGTAGGGTTTGGAGTAGGTAAGATGTGATTGCGTTTCCTGAAACAAATGCTGGAAGCAAAGCACCGATAGATACCAGAACTACCTCTAAACAGAATTGTAGGAAAATCGAGCTCTTGCCTTTTCCAAGTGCCAGTAAAATTCCCACTTCGTAGACCCTTTCTCTCAACCAGAGAGACAAGACCAAAATTAAGGCCCCTGCTCCAGCTATCAACATCCCATAAAGGAAGATGGTCAGAAAGGTTTGTAAGGTTGCAACTGAGTCTTTGATTTGTTCAAAGGCCTTATTTTCCTTTTCGACTTGATAACCTTGATTTTCCAAGGCCAAGTTTTCTACCTGCTTCATGAGTCCGTCCATTTCCTTAGGATTTTCTACATAGAAGCGAGCTGCATTAACTTGAGGTTCACTATTGCCCAAAAGGGTTTGGCTACTTTCATAGTCTATAAAGACCTGATTTTCACTGAAGTCGGAAGACAAGCCTGTAAATTTCTCTTGTTTTTTACCAGAAAAGATGCCGACAATCTCAAACTCCACTGTTTGCCCTTTGCCAGCTTCTGACTGACCAGCATCTAAGGCAATCTTGTCATGAAGGGAAAGACTATTCTTCTTAGCCAACTCTTCGTGGATGATGATTTTCTTTGAATCCCCTTTTTGAAGATGTCGCCCTTCTTTTAAGTTGAAAGCCGAGCTGGTAAAGGTGACATCCTTAGATGAATCTTCAAGAGCTGTTAAGCTAACCAAGTTCTTGTCCGCAGCTGACAAATCATCACGCTCCACGCTCTGCTCTCCACTCACCGCTTCCTTGTCTTTTAGTTTTGCGACCGTCTCCAGTTCAGGAGAAACATTTTCCAGCCCCTTAATCTTGCTTACAGATGCTAACTCTGACAACTTGAATGTCTGACCATTTTCTATCTTCTTAATAGAAAAAGATGTGTTGAGTGATTTGTAAAGATTGGTTTCAACTGTTTTGTTGGACTTCATCAGAGTCAAACAGGCTGAAATTCCAGCCAATAGGACCAATAAAATCAGAAATAAAATAAAACTTCTCAGTCGTTTTCTGCTGACATAAGCCCAAGCTCTTTGGATTGGATTCATTTGTCACCTCCATATTTGTAAGACTATTATAAAACCCAAATATGAAATGTTTATGAAATACAAAAAAAGAGCAAAAATTTTTTGCTCTACTTGAATTAAATAAAAAAAGAGCTAGCTTAAGCTAACTCTTATCCTATGCGGAGAGAGGGACTTGAACCCTCACGACCTAAAGCGGTCACAGGATCCTTAGTCCTGCGCGTCTGCCAATTCCGCCATCCCCGCGTCGATTACTTTACTAGTATATCAACTTTTAGGATGCTTGTCAACACTTTTTTTCAATTTTTTTCATTTCATCTACTAAATTACTCTGAAATTTCATTTAGATTTTCATCTACTAACTTAGCTCCAAGTGTATTTTTGAAATGACCTAGGGCAAATTGATGATTTTCAGGCCAGATAGATGCAACAGCCGATTTAACAATCTCGATGTCATATCCTAGATTATAGGCACCTATAGCTGTATGCAGGACACAGATATCCGTCAAAACTCCGGTTAAAATAACTGTAGACACGCGACGCTCTCTCAAACGGATATCTAGATCAGTACCCGAAAAAGCTGAGTAATGACGTTTATCCATCCAAAAGACACGACTGTCTGAACCATGCTCTTGATAAAAGGCCCCCAAATCTCCGTATAAATTCCGTCCACTAGTCCCAATCAAATTGTGAGGAGGAAACAGCTTGCTTTCTGGATGGAAACAATCGTTTTCTTCGTGAGCATCTATTGTAAAGAAGATGTAATCTCCTCGTTCAAAAGCTAATCGAGTTACCTTGCTGATGGCATCCGAAATCTCCTGAGCTGGAGCGCCTGCTGTCAATTTTCCACTATCAGCAACAAAATCTTCTGTATAATCAATCGAAATTAAAGCCTTAGTCATTAGTAATCTCTTTTCTTCACTTCTTCAAAAATATCTGAAATCAAGACCTTAAGATAGGTTCCCTTCATTCCAAGTGAGCGACTTTCAATAATCCCTGCAGACTCAAGTTTACGAAGGGCATTGACAATCACAGAACGAGTGATTCCGATACGGTCTGCAATCACAGACGCAGTCAACTGCCCTTCATTTCCATTTAATTCCCCTAAAATTGCTGAAACAGCACGGAGTTCGGAGTAAGAAAGGGTGTTGACTGCCATGGTAACAGCAGTGCGACGGCGAATATTTTTCTCATCTTCTTCACGTTGGAAATTAAGGAGTTGAATCCCAACCACGGTACTCGCAATCTCAACAAGAATCAAGTCCTCGTCTTCGAATTTTTTATCATTGCGCCAAATAATCAAAGAACCAAGTCGAATCCCTGATACATGAATCGGTGCAATAGTCGTCAAACCATCTGGAAAGTCGGCACGACTTTCCACAGGGAAAATACTTAAATCATGATCAACTGTCAGATTGGCTTCTGTATCGTAGATCATGTTCGCACCTTGAATGTAGTCATCTGGGAAAATCTTAGTTTGGAAGAATTGCTCTACACGATCTGTATTGGTTTTGTAACGCATAAAATAGCCAAGGAGACGTCCCTTGCTATTAACGATACAGGCGTTACAGTCAATAATATCTGCCAATTGACGGGTAATCGCATTGTAGGGAAGTTCTTCCTGCAACTGCTCATCTGAGCGCTTCAGGATAGAAGTAATTTTTCTAGTTTTTTCTAATAAATGTGCCATTTTTCACCTCGAATTTAATCGCTATCATTATAACATAAACAGCTTGAATTTTCAATTATTATCTGAAAATTGCTTATTTAATTGCAATTTGAAAAAACAAGAATATTTTTAATTAAATTGCTTCTTTTCTATTGACAAGCTCCCTATTTTTGTGTATTATAATATTACAAGAAGATAATATATCTATTTTATTTATCTTTCTTTTCCATTCGGTCTCCTTATATAAAAAAGCGATTCATTTTGAACCGCTTTTTCTTATTTATCGCCTTTGTTACGAATAACAAAGCCTGTTTGCTTTTCGCTTGAAGTATTGCGTGGTTTTTTATTATCCTTACGATAACGTTTTTCCTTATCAAAACGATCATTTCCACGACTTCCTTTTTTGAAATCATCACGACGACCACCACGACGGTTGTCTCCACGGCGATTATCACGACGGTCATCTCCACGACGACCTCCCTTAGCTTTACCACCGAAGCCATTACCTGATGGTTTAAATGGCAGTGGTTTTTCACGTGCAATCTCCACTTCAGGAAGACTATCTGGGTCTTGAACAGTCAGACTCAAGATATACATTGCCAATTCTTCTGGAGTAAATTCGGCAGCTAGCTTACGAGCATCCTTACCAAATTTCTCAAAGTTGCCACGGATAGTCTCATCTGCAAAATCGCGTTCGATTTTCTTGAGAGCTACGTGTTTTTTTGCTTGGAAGGCTTCTTCTGCACTTGCAGGTTTGAGGCCTTTCATGCGTTTCTTGGTCAAGTTTTCAATAATTTGAAGGTAGCCCATTTCGTTTGGAGCAACAAAAGTAATCGACTGACCTGACTTACCAGCACGACCTGTACGACCGATACGGTGAACATAACTTTCAGGATCTTGTGGAATATCGTAGTTATAGACATGGGTCACACCTGAAATATCCAACCCACGCGCTGCAACGTCTGTCGCAACCAAAACATCAAGATTGCCATTTTTAAAGTCACGAAGGACACGAAGACGTTTGTTTTGATCTAGGTCTCCATGAATTCCTTCTGCACGGAAGCCACGGATTTTAAGACCACGAGTCAGTTCATCCACACGGCGTTTTGTACGACCAAATACGATAGCAAGCTCAGGCTGTTCCACGTCCATGAGACGGGTCATGGTATCAAATTTTTCTTGTTCTTTAACACGAATATAGTATTGGTCAACCAATTCTGTTGTCAATTCCTTAGCCGCAATCTTGACATGCTCAGGTTCTTTCATAAACTGAATACCGATACGTTTGATAGCATCTGGCATAGTTGCTGAGAAAAGCAAGGTTTGTCGATTTTCAGGGACACGAGAAATGATGGCTTCGATATCTTCTAGGAAGCCCATATTGAGCATTTCATCCGCTTCGTCAAGGATAAGGGTTTCAATATCTTGTAATTTCAAGGCCTTGCGTTTAATCAAGTCCAAAAGACGACCAGGTGTTCCCACCACGATATGGGCACCAGATTTAAGAGCCTTAATTTGTTTTTCAATGCTTGATCCACCATATACTGAGCGAACCTTGACTCCCTTACTGCGACCAAAGCGGAAGAGTTCTTCTTGACTTTGGACAGCTAGTTCACGAGTTGGAGCGATGACCAAGGCTTGGATAGTCGCTTCTTCTGTACGGATTTTTTCAAGGGTAGGCAAGCCAAATGCTGCTGTTTTCCCTGTACCAGTCTGAGCTTGACCGATAACGTCCTTGCCTTCAAGAGCCAAGGGAATAGTTTGTTCTTGGATCGGACTGGCTTCTACAAAACCAGCTTTTTCAATCTCTGCTAGCAAATCAGCAGACAAGTTTAATTCATTAAATTTCACGTTATTCTTCTTTCTAAAGGTGGTGCGAAGCCACCCTATAGGGCTTAGTTTATACTTTTCTTTTTATGACGTATTTTCATATACTGGATATAAAATCGTGTTGCTTCTTTTCCACAAAAGAAAAGTACTGTTTTCTTTGCAACCTATCTAGTATAACACAAGAGAGAAGCAAAAGATAGTTAAATCCGTCTATAATGTCATGTAAACGATTTTTCTGGGAAAATGAAGCTAAAATTTCTACTATTTCATAAACTTTTTGAAAGCGTAGCAGAATTGTGCAAAAGTTTTTTTCTTGTGCTAGAATGAAATGCGAATAGGAGGAAGATAAATGTTAACTTATGATTTAATCGTTATCGGATTTGGTAAAGCTGGTAAAACACTAGCAGGTAAATTGGCTTCAGCTGGTAAAAAAGTTGCCCTCATTGAACGTAGCAAAGCTATGTACGGTGGAACTTGTATCAACATCGGATGTATCCCAACTAAAACTTTGCTAGTTGCTGCTGAAAAAGACTTGTCATTTGAAGAAGTCATTGCTACCAAAAATACAATCACTGGTCGCCTCAACGGTAAAAACTATGCGACTGTTGCTGGTACAGGCGTCGATATCTTTGATGCGGAAGCTCACTTCCTTTCAAATAAAGTCATCGAAATCCAAGCTGGTGATGAAAAGAAAGAACTGACTGCTGAAACAATCGTCATCAACACTGGTGCTGTTTCAAACGTCTTGCCAATTCCAGGACTTGCTACAAGCAAAAATGTCTTTGACTCAACAGGTATCCAAAACTTGGACAAATTGCCTGAAAACCTTGGAGTCCTTGGTGGCGGAAACATCGGTCTTGAATTTGCTGGACTTTACAACAAACTTGGCAGCAAGGTCACAGTTCTAGATGCCTTGGATACTTTCCTACCTCGTGCAGAACCTTCCATCGCAGCTCTTGCTAAACAATACATGGAAGAAGACGGTATTGAATTGCTTCAAAACATCCGTACTACTGAAATCAAAAACGACGGTGACCAAGTCCTTGTCGTAACTGAAAATGAAACTTACCGTTTCGATGCCCTTCTCTACGCAACTGGACGCAAACCAAACGTAGAACCACTTCAACTTGAAAATACAGATATTGAACTTACTGAACGCGGCGCTATTAAAGTAGACAAACATTGTCAAACAAACGTTCCTGGTGTCTTTGCAGTTGGAGATGTCAACGGTGGACTTCAATTTACTTACATTTCACTTGATGACTTCCGTGTTGTTTACAGCTACCTTGCTGGAGATGGCAGCTACACACTTGAAGACCGTCTCAATGTACCAAACACTATGTTCATCACACCTGCACTTTCACAAGTTGGTTTGACTGAAAGCCAAGCAGCTGATTTGAAACTTCCATATGCTGTCAAGGAAATTCCTGTTGCAGCAATGCCACGTGGTCACGTAAATGGAGACCTTCGCGGAGCTTTCAAAGCTGTTGTCAATACTGAAACAAAAGAAATTCTTGGAGCAAGCATCTTCTCAGAAGGTTCTCAAGAAATCATCAACATCATCACTGTTGCTATGGACAACAAGATTCCTTACACTTACTTCACAAAACAAATCTTCACTCACCCAACCTTGGCTGAGAACTTGAATGACTTGTTTGCGATTTAAGTTGAGATTCAATCGTATCTAACAGCCCTCTGAGGGCTGTTTTCATTTCTACGAAATCTCATACTCTTCGAAAATCAAATTCAAACCACGTCAGCTTCACCTTGCCGTACTCAAGTACAGCCTGCGGCTAGCTTCCTAGTTTGCTCTTTGATTTTCATTGAGTATCAAATCTGTCTTTTCCCTCTTTTATGATATAATAGAAACATGAACTTAAAAACTACTTTGGGCCTTCTTGCTGGGCGTTCTTCCCACTTCATTTTAAGCCGTCTTGGCCGCGGAAGTACGCTCCCAGGAAAACTTGCCCTTCAATTTGATAAAGATATTTTACAAAACCTAGCTAAGAACTACGAGATTGTCGTGGTGACTGGTACCAATGGAAAAACCCTGACAACTGCCCTCACTGTCGGCATTTTAAAAGAGGTTTATGGTCAAGTTCTGACCAACCCAAGCGGTGCCAACATGATCACAGGAATTGCGACGACCTTCCTAACAGCCAAATCTTCTAAAACTGGGAAAAACATTGCCGTCCTCGAAATCGACGAAGCCAGTCTATCTCGTATCTGTGATTATATCCAGCCAAGCTTATTTGTTATTACGAATATCTTCCGTGACCAGATGGACCGCTATGGTGAGATTTACACAACTTATAAGATGATTTTGGATGCCATCCGTAAGGTGCCTACGGCTACTGTTCTTCTTAATGGAGACAGTCCGCTTTTCTACAAGCCAGCTATTCCAAATCCTGTTCAGTATTTTGGTTTTGACTTGGAGAAAGGTCCAGCTCAGCTGGCTCACTATAATACCGAAGGAATCCTCTGCCCTGACTGCCAAGGCATCCTCAAATATGAGCATAATACCTATGCAAACTTGGGTGCCTATATCTGTGAAAGCTGTGGATGTAAACGTCCTGATCTGGACTATCGCTTGACAGAACTAGTTGAGTTGACCAACAATCGCTCTCGCTTTGTCATCGACGGGCAAGAATACGGAATTCAAATCGGTGGACTCTATAATATCTACAATGCCCTAGCTGCAGTTGCTATCGCCCGTTTCCTTGGGGCTGATTCCCAACTTATCAAGCAGGGATTTGACAAGAGCCGTGCTGTCTTTGGTCGTCAGGAAACCTTCCATATCGGCGATAAAGAATGTACCCTTGTCTTGATTAAAAATCCAGTCGGTGCAACCCAAGCTATAGAGATGATTAAACTAGCACCTTATCCATTTAGCCTATCTGTTCTTCTTAATGCCAACTATGCAGATGGAATTGATACTAGCTGGATTTGGGATGCTGACTTTGAACAAATCACGGACATGGACATTCCTGAAATCAACGCTGGCGGTGTTCGTCATTCTGAAATTGCACGCCGTCTTCGAGTGACTGGCTATCCAGCTGAAAAAATCACTGAGACAAGTAATCTGGAACAAGTTCTCAAGACCATTGAGAATCAAGACTGCAAGCATGCCTATATTCTAGCTACCTATACTGCTATGCTTGAATTCCGCGAACTGCTGGCTAGTCGTCAGATTGTTAGAAAGGAGATGAACTAATGGTTTATACTTCACTTTCCTCAAAAGCTAGCAATTACCCTTATCAGCTCAACATTGCCCACCTCTATGGAAACCTCATGAATACCTACGGGGACAATGGAAACATCCTCATGCTCAAGTATGTGGCTGAAAAACTGGGGGCCCATGTGACGGTTGACATCGTTTCTCTCCATGATGACTTTGATGAAAACCACTATGATATCGCCTTTTTCGGCGGTGGTCAAGACTTTGAACAAAGTATCATTGCAGACGACCTACCTGCTAAAAAAGAGAGCATTGACAACTACATCCAAAACGACGGTGTAGTTCTCGCTATCTGCGGTGGTTTCCAACTATTGGGGCAATATTATGTTGAAGCTTCAGGTAAACGCATCGAAGGGCTAGGGGTCATGGGCCACTACACCCTCAACCAGACCAATAACCGCTTTATCGGTGACATCAAGATTCACAATGAAGATTTCGATGAAACCTACTATGGCTTTGAAAATCACCAGGGCCGTACCTTCCTTTCTGATGACCAAAAACCGCTGGGACAGGTTGTCTATGGAAATGGAAACAACGAAGAAAAGATCGGCGAAGGGGTTCATTATAAGAATGTCTTTGGTTCCTACTTCCACGGGCCTATCCTCTCTCGTAATGCTAATCTGGCCTATCGCCTGGTCACTACTGCCCTCAAGAAGAAATATGGTCAGGACATCCAACTCCCTGCCTATGAAGATATTCTCAGCCAAGAAATCGCTGAAGAATACAGCGACGTCAAAAGCAAGGCTGACTTTTCTTAAACCAAGTAAAACTATATCAAAGAACTCCACTATCTTGTCGGAGTTCTTTTTGTCGTTTCTTTTACCCTTCTCCCTTGCATTTTCTCTCATTTTTTGCCAAAATAGAGGGGTAGAAAGAAGGTAGCATATGTCTAAATTACAACAAATCATAACATATCTTGAATCAGAAAAACTAGACGTCGCTGTCGTATCTGACCCCGTCACAATCAATTACCTCACTGGCTTTTACAGTGATCCCCATGAACGCCAAATGTTCCTTTTTGTCCTAGCGGATCAGGAACCTCTCCTCTTTGTCCCAGCCCTTGAAGTGGAACGTGCAAGTAGCACTGTCTCTTTCCCAGTTGTCGGCTATGTAGACTCTGAAAATCCATGGCAAAAAATGAAACATGCTCTTCCACAGCACGACTTCAAACGCGTTGCTGTTGAGTTTGACAATCTCATTTTGACCAAATACCATGGCTTGAAAACAGTCTTTGAAACTGCTGAGTTTGAAAACCTCACTCCTCGTATCCAACGCATGCGCCTCATCAAATCAGCTGACGAAGTGCAAAAAATGATGGTTGCAGGTCTCTATGCAGACAAGGCTGTTAAGGTTGGTTTTGATAATATTTCTCTTGATAAGACAGAGACAGATATCATCGCCCAAATCGACTTTGCCATGAAACGTGAAGGCTATGAAATGAGTTTTGATACCATGGTCTTGACTGGTGATAATGCTGCAAATCCGCACGGCATTCCAGCAGCGAATAAGGTTGAAAATGACGCTCTTCTCCTCTTTGACCTTGGTGTTCTGGTCAACGGCTATGCGTCAGATATGACTCGTACGGTCGCTGTCGGCAAACCTGACCAA
This sequence comes from bacterium, assembly GCA_905221545.1. Lineage (GTDB taxonomy): Bacteria > Bacillota > Bacilli > Lactobacillales > Streptococcaceae > Streptococcus. The sequence continues at coordinate 47,279 of CAJNDO010000010.1, forward strand.
TTCAAGAAAGATATTTACAACTTGACTCTTGAAGCCCAACAAGCTGCTCTTGACTTTATCAAGCCAGGTGTGACTGCCCATGAAGTGGACCGCGCTGCCCGTGAGATCATCGAAAAAGCTGGTTACGGCGAGTACTTCAACCACCGTCTCGGTCACGGTATCGGTATGGATGTCCACGAATTCCCATCTATCATGGAAGGAAACGACATGGTCATCGAAGAAGGCATGTGCTTCTCTGTTGAACCAGGTATCTATATCCCTGGTAAAGTCGGTGTTCGTATCGAAGACTGCGGTGTTGTTACCAAGGATGGCTTTGACCTCTTTACAAGCACCAGCAAAGACTTGCTTTATTTTGATTAATATTCATCTAATACTCAATGAAAATCAAAGAGCAAACTAGGAAACTAGCCGCAGGTTGCTCAAAACACTGTTTTGAGGTTGTAGATAAGACTGACGAAGTCAGTCACATATATACGGCAAGGCGACGTTGACGAGGTTTGAAGAGATTTTCGAAGAGTATAAAATCTTCCCACAATAAAACGCATAGTATCAAGGTTTTTTAACACCTGATACTATGCGTTTTTTCTGATTTTTAGGACTTTCTCCACAGCCTCTTTACTTCATCTTCTTAATAGCCTGACAAAGTAGAAATCCTACAATCATCCCTACTATATTTTGCATGAAATTTGGTAGGATTTCTGGTAGAGCTGCTGCCCAGCCATTCATCAAAGTTGAACCCAAGGCATAGCCTCCTACCATGACAATGGTTGCTAGGATAAGGCCTAGCCACTGAGCTTTTCCTTTAAATCCTGCGAAAAATCCTTGCAATCCATGGTTGACCAAGCTAAAGAACATCCACTGAGGGTAGCCTGATAAAAGGTCAATCAAGAAACCTGCTAATCCTCCAACGACGGCTCCCTCTTTACTGCCAAAGTAAAAGGGCGGTTAAGAGGGATACAAGGGCGATTTTAGTTGTTTTGGTTTGCTTCATATTGTCTTACTCCATATTGATCTGCTTGTGCAATGGCACGGTAAACGAAAGCCTTCGAGCTTTCTACTGCTGGTAAAAGTTCATCACCTTTAACCAAGTGACTAGCAATGCTTGAGGCAAAGGTACAACCTGCACCAGCATTTTGGCCTTGGATGACTGGGTTTTCTAGGACTGTAAAGGTTTGGCCATCATAAAAGACATCCACAGCCTTGTCCTGACTAAGGCGATTGCCTCCCTTGATAATAACTGCTGGCGCGCCTAAGTCATGCAATTTCTGTGCTGCAGTTTTCATGTCTTCCAAGGTTTTGATCTCTTGACCAGCCAATAATTCTGCCTCTGGGAGGTTAGGCGTAATCACACTGACATGAGGGAAAAAGCGAATCAACTCTTGGCAGAGTTCACTTACAGCCACATCGTGCGTTTCCTTGCAGACCAAGACAGGGTCCAATACCACAGGCACACCTGGGCGCTGCTTGATAAAGTCCAAAGCCTTCTCAGCCACACTAACAGTTGGTAGGAGACCGATTTTAATTCCCCCAAACTCCACATCTCTCAAGCTATTTAATTCATGTTGAAAAATGACATCGTCAGTTGGAAAGACTTCAAATCCCTTCTCTGTCAAGGCTGTCAAACAAGTCACAGCTACAAAACCATGCAAGCCGTTCAAAGTATAGGTAGCCAAATCAGCTGACAAACCACCACCACTAAAAATATCATTTCCAGAAAGTGCTAAAATACGATTATTCTTCATAACGAATCTCCTTTAAATACAAGCCATTTGGTGCTGCCGTTGGACCTGCTAACTGCCTGTCCTTCTTCTCTAAAATCAAGTCAATCTGCTCTACTGGCATACGATTATTGCCGATTTTGAGCAGTGTCCCCACCATATTGCGAATCTGTTTATACAAGAAACCATTTCCTGAAAAGGTAAAGGTCAAAAACTGCCCTGTCTCATCGACTGTTAAACTAGCTTCTGTGATGGTGCGAACCTTATCCTCCACACTGGTTCCAGAGGCTGTAAAACCTGTAAAATCATGGGTTCCCTCAAGCTTTTTGATTGCCATCTGCATCCGTTCCACGTCAAGCGGATAAGGAAAGTGAGTAGCATAGTGACGGCGCATCGGATTTTTAGGACGGCCTCTATCCACGATAAACTCATAGGTCTTGCTGTGCTTGGCATAACGACAATGAAAATCATCCGCCACAAGCTCAATTGAAATCACATCAATATCTTCAGGGGACTGGGTATCCAAGGCAAAACGAAGTTTCTCCTCATCCATTTGATAGGGCAAGTCAAAATGAATCACCTGTCCCAAAGCATGAACCCCACTATCAGTCCTACCAGCACCGTGAACAGTGATTGCTTGGCCCTTATTCAATCTAGTCAAGGTTTTTTCAATTTCTTCCTGAACGCTCCGCGCATGGGGCTGGCGTTGAAAGCCAGCAAAGGCGTAGCCATCATAGGAAATAGTTGCTTTATATCTCGTCATAACTTCTATTTTATCAAGAAAATAGTCTTGTAACAAGCTAGAAAATTTACAATTGTATGGGTACAAAACTCCCAAAAAGAAAAACTTAGGAATCAATCCTAAGCTCTCTTTTGAAGTAGGTACATAACAAAGATAGAGGTTACAATCAACCAGGATCCTAAGATGGCGAAGACCAGCATCCCATTGTGAGTTAGTAATCCAATCGCACCTAGAACGAATGGGGTTGTGAAAGCTCCAAAACTACAGCCTAAAACTGCAAATGAGGTTGCTTGATTGAGGAGTTTAGCTGGAATTCTTTCAGAGACAAGTTGAAAGACCGTCGTCAAGGCTACACTGTAGGCAAAACCAGCCAGAATACTTCCTGCCACCACCACCCACAAGGATGGAGACAAGGCAATCACAATTTGCCCTAAGCCGAAGGTAATACCAGACCAGAGGAGCAATTTTTCCTTAAAGATCGAAATCAAGAAAGAAAAACTCACACCAGCCACAATCCCGATCAACTGCATGACACTAAGAACAAAACTAGATAACTGGGCATCTCCAAGTCCTCTTTCCACCATCAAACTTGGAATACGAATAGTAATAGCCGTATTGGTACAAACTACAACTGCCGCTTCGATAGCTAGAATAAAAATCAAGCCTTTCATTTCTTGAGTTAAGCGACTTGCTTCCTTCGCTTTTTTCTTGACTTCTTTCTTTTCTTTTCCATAAGGGACAAAGAGCAGATAAAGGGTTAGCACCAAAAATCCAGCACTATAGGCTAGAAAGGTAGCTGTCCAACCAAAGGCCAACAACTGGCCGACTGCCAAGGTAATGAGAGAAGCTCCAACAACCTCTGCAGAACCGCGTATCCCTAACATCTGAATGCGCGTTTTTCCTTGATAGCGTTCACTAATAATGGAAATGGCCTTGGCATTGATCATCCCAACACCCAAACCAAAAAGAATCCGTGTTCCAAAGACAAAAGGATAGGCCTGATACCAGAAGGGAGCCGTTCCACTCAGTGATAAAATCAACAAGCCCAAACTAATCTGTATGCGCTCAGGGAATATTTTTTCTAAGAAACCATTTAGTAATAACATAATCATGATTCCAAAGGAAGGTAAGCTCGCCAAAAGCTCAATTTGTTCCTTAGGATAACCTTGATAATAGTCAAACATGGCTGGTAGGGCACTTGAAATCGAAAAGGACGTAATCAAAACGAGGGAGAGAGCCAAAATACTGGCCCGTTCTAAAAATTGTTTCATGAAATCTCTTTCTATCTTTCTCTTAATCTTCTATTTTTTGATGGTTATCAAGCAAGAAAAGAAGAAGTCTCATTCGTATATAGACTCCTTCTTAAACTCGAAAATGAATCCCTTGTGTCTTATACTCAATGAAAATCAAAGAGCAAACTAGGAAGCTAGCCGCAGGCTGTACTTGAGTACGGCAAGGTGAAGCTGACGTGGTTTGAATTTGATTTTCGAAGAGTATTAGGATGACTTTCTCTTGATTTGCTTAATAAAGTAGAAGATAAATCCTGCCACCATATAGGCAACAAAGATAATCAGACACCACTTGAACACGACATCCCAACCCTTGTTCACATTCAAAAAGAAGTAAGGGAAAGGACTGACCTTAGAATTAGGAATATCTAGTTTCAGTACCAAGCCATTAAAAAGAGCAAAAATCATATACAGCAAGGGTAAAATCGTCCACACAACTGGATCCCAAATCTTGTATTGACCCTGTTTGTCAAAAAAGAGGGTATCCGCTAAAAACCAAAGGGGAACGATATAGTGGCAAAGGAAATTTTCCAAAGTATAGAAATTAGTCGCAATAGGCGCTAAGAGGAAATGGTAAATCACACAGGTAATCATGATACTCATGGTGACCCCACCTTTTAAGCGCAAGAGACTTGGTCTTTGCCAGTTTTCACCTAAACGGCTCATAACCTTTAAGAGATAGAGCGTAAAAATCGCTACTAAAAGATTTGACAGAACCGTATAATAGAGAAGCATCCCAAAGCCACCATGCTTGGCGATTTCAAGATAAACTCCCGTAAAAGCCGCTAGAAACAAGAAGATACGGCTATAAAATACTAGTTTATAGTGCTTTGACATGCTTAAATTTTCTTCACAAACTCTGATTTGAGTTTCATGGCACCAAAGCCATCAATCTTACAGTCTATATTGTGGTCACCTTCTACGATGCGGATATTTTTCACGCGCGTCCCTTGTTTCAAATCTTTTGGCGCACCTTTTACTTTCAAGTCCTTGATGAGGGTTACTGTATCACCATCAGCTAATTTATTTCCGTTGGCATCGATAGCGACAAGACCTTCTTCTACTTCTGCAACTTCAGCAGGATTCCACTCATGAGCACACTCTGGGCAAACCAGTAGGGCACCGTCTTCGTAGACATACTCTGAGTTACATTGTGGGCAATTTGGTAGGTTGTTCATGGTTTCTCCTTATCATCATTCACTATTCTTTGAAAATCAAAATTTCTCGAACAGCAACTATTATACCTTAAAATCAGCATTTTGACAAATTTAGAAAAAAACCGATATCAATCTATCGGCTCTTCAACATCTACATTCTTTTTTCAGCTTCTGCTTTGATTTTTTCAACTACTTCTTGAATGTTCAAGCCAGTTGTATCAAGGTAGACAGCATCCTCTGCTTGTTTGAGAGGTGAAGTCTCACGATGGCTATCCTTGTAGTCACGCGCAGCAATCTCCTCTTTTAAAGTTTCAAGATCTGTTTCAATTCCCTTAGCAATATTTTCCTTGTAACGACGCTCTGCTCTTTCATCAACAGAGGCTACTAGGAAAATTTTCAATTCTGCTTGTGGCAATACAACAGTCCCGATATCGCGACCGTCCATGACAATCCCACCTTGCTGGGCAATCTCTTGTTGGAGGGAAACTAGTTTCTCACGAACCTCAGGAATTGCTGCAATAGCAGAAACATGATTAGTCACTTCATTTTCACGGATAGGATGAGTAATATCCACATCTCCTACAAAAACAAGCTGCTCCCCAGATTCTGAACGTCCAAAACTGATTGGATGCTGGTCCAATAAGTCTAAGAGTTCTTCAACTTGTTCAACTCCTAATTGGTTCTTGAGAGCCATGTAGGTCGCTGCACGATACATAGCACCTGTATCTAGGTAGGTGAATCCAAAATCCTTGGCAATAATCTTCGCGACCGTACTCTTACCACTTGAAGCAGGGCCGTCAATAGCAATTTGAATGGTTTTCATATCAACTCCTATTTGATTTTAACAACATCACCTGGATTAGCAAACCAAGATCCTGTAGCCATGTGCCCAGGATTCAAGGCCTCTAACTGCGCAATCGAAATCCCAGCGCGAGCTGCAATGGCTGCTTCTCCTTCTCCAGCCAAGACTTTTGTCGTCCCTTCTGGATCTGTAGCTTCCTCCGAGTGTTCAGAAGAAGATTCTGATTCTGAACTCTGTTCAGGCTGGGAGCTACTAGAAGATGAAATCTGTACTACATTTGCGTCTGAATCGTGAAAATCTTTCAAGGCTGCTGTGCGATTACTCCCACCCGATGATAGATAGATGAGAACAATAATCATCACGACCACAATTACAAAGAAAATACTGGCTAGGATTGTCAAAACACGATTGGCTACTACATCTCTACCTTGAGTTCTCTTACGACGTTCTGATCTTGTTTCTTCTTGGTTTTCATAAATATCTTCTTGCCACGGTTCTTTTGCCATACCTTACTCCTTGTTTTTTTTTACGTTTCTTATTACAATATAAATATGAAAATCACACTTATACCTGAACGATGCATCGCCTGTGGGCTTTGCCAAACTTATTCTGATTTATTTGATTATCACGATAATGGAATCGTGCGTTTTTACGATAACCCTGACCAACTAGAAAAAGAAATTTCTCCTAGTCAGGACGTCTTAGAGGCTGTTAAAAATTGCCCAACTCGCGCCCTGATTGGAAATCAGGAAGGTTAAATCAATGGCGATAATCCACTCCCTCTAGTTTAGCACATTTCCATGTAAAATTATAGTCTTTTCTCTCTATTTTTTTCTGTAAAATCAGGAAGGTCACTTTTTTCTTTGATAAGATAAAGTGGTCTTTTTTTGGTCTCTAGATAAATCTTACTAATATACTTGCCGAGAATCCCAATGGTCAAGAGTTGAATGCCTCCAAGAAAGAGAATAACAGCCATCAGAGAGGTCCAACCTGATGTCGGGTTACCCAAAATGAGGGTTCGAACCACGACAAAAAAGGTCATTAGTAGAGAAATAAAACAAGATAGGAGACCAGCTACGAAGGCTATAATCAAGGGAAAATCTGAAAAATTGACAATACCCTCAATGGAGTAGAAAAAGAGTTGCCTAAAACTCCAACTGGTCTTGCCAGCCTGTCTTTCTACATTAGGATAATCCAGATAGTGGGTTTTAAAGCCGACCCAAGCAAAGAGTCCCTTTGAAAAACGATTGGACTCTGTCAAGGATAAAATGGCATCCACTACAGACCTTCTCATCATGCGAAAATCACGAACACCTGACGGTAAGGCTACTGGACTAATTTTTTGCATGAGGCGATAAAAAAGATTAGCACAGAAACTGCGAAAGAAGGGTTCTCCCTCCCGACTAGTTCTCCGTGTTCCAACGCAGTCCAAATCTGCATTCTGATCTAGTAAGACTTTCATCTCAAGCAACATACCAGGAGGATCTTGGAGGTCTGCATCCATCACCACCACCAGATCTCCCGTCGCATACTGCAGGCCTGCATAGAGGGCTGCTTCTTTACCAAAATTTCGAGAAAAAGAAAGATAATGCACTGCCGGATTTTGCTCCCGATAGGACTTTAAGAGTTCCAAGGTCCCATCACTTGATCCATCATCGACAAAGACATACTCGGTTTCTGCTCCCAAATCAGGAATCAAATCTTCCAAAGCCTGATAAAAAAGAGGAAGTACTTCCTCTTCGTTTAAACAGGGGACAATGATTGAAATCACCATCTTAGTCTTCAAATCCATTTGGATGCTTGCTTTGCCAACGCCATGCGTCTTCACACATTTGGGTGATGTCGAGTTCTGCTTCCCAGCCCAGTTCTGCTTTGGCTTTTGCAGGATCTGAATAGCAGGCTGCAATGTCACCTGGGCGACGGTCTACAATGCGGTAAGGAATCGGACGTCCCACTGCTTTTTCCATGTTTTGGATAATTTCAAGAACTGAGTAGCCTTTACCTGTTCCAAGGTTATAAACGTTTAGACCTGAACCTTTTTGAATTTTTTTCAGAGCTGCAACGTGACCCTTAGCCAAGTCGACAACGTGGATATAGTCACGAACACCAGTTCCGTCTTCCGTATCGTAATCATCTCCAAACACTTGCACTTGCTCTAATTTTCCAACAGCTACTTGAGTCACATATGGCAAGAGGTTGTTTGGAATACCGTTTGGATTTTCTCCCAAATCACCACTCTCATGGGCTCCGATTGGGTTAAAATAACGAAGCAAGACCACATTCCATTCTGAGTCTGCCTTGTAGATATCTGTCAAAATTTCCTCTAGCATAAGCTTGGTGCGACCATATGGATTGGTCACAGAAAGTGGGAAATCTTCCAAGATGGGCACTGTATGAGGATCTCCGTAAACTGTCGCAGAAGAACTGAAAATGATGTTTTTACAGTTATTTTCTTCCATGACCTTCAAAAGGCTGACAGTTCCAGCGATATTGTTGTCATAATAGGCAAGAGGGATACGAGTGGATTCACCGACAGCCTTCAAACCAGCAAAGTGAATCACACCAGTCGGTTCTTCCTGCTTAAAGATATCTCTGAGAGTATCAGTATCACGGATATCTGCCTCATAGAAAGGAATTTCAACTCCTGTGATTCTTTCAACAATCTCTAAACTTTTACGGTTGCTATTAACAAGGTTATCCACCACAACAACCTGATGACCTGCTTGGATTAACTCAATAACAGTGTGGGTTCCGATAAAACCTGCTCCACCCGTTACCAAAATCTTTTCTTGCATCTTTTTTCCTCGATTCTCGGATTTTTTCTTATTTTACCATTTTTGATAGGGAATGTCATTTGCCATCCTAGAGGGGAGGCTAAAATTTCAGTAAAACTCTTATTCGCTTTTTACTCGTTTGACATAGTTCTCAATTGGGTAGTTTGCTGGGTCCAAGATCAATTCCTTGCCTTTGATCAGTTGGGCTAGATGGTAGCCAATGATAGGACCAGTTGTGAGGCCTGATGAACCTAGGCCACTGGCTGCATAGATACCTGCTAAGCCGGGTACTTGCCCAAAGAAAGGTGAGAAATCACTGGTATAGGCTCGGATTCCCACGCGCTCACCCGATGATTTCGCTCCTGCCAAGGCTGGGTAGTGAGGCAAGGCTGACTCCTCCATTTGCTGGAGCAAGCTTTCATCTACCGTCAAATCAAATCCCATGTCATTTTCATGAGTAGCGCCTAAGGACAATTTCCCACCTGCAAAAGGAATCAAATCCCACTCCCCCTCGGGCATAACAACAGGGTAGGATTCCATGTCTTGAGCAAGCTGATAATCTCGGAGTTGGCCTTTTTGGGGACGAACATCCACTTCATATCCTAAAGGCTCTAACAGGTGTCCCAACCAAGCTCCCGTCGCTAAAATAACCTGATCAAACACCTCTTCACCAATCTGATAACCTGATGCTAAAGGTGTCAGACTCACTTTTTCTTTGACCAGCTTGACCTGACTGGCTTCTAGCAGACGAGTCACCAAGAGTTGACCATCTACTCTTGCTCCACCAGAAGCATAGAGCAGGCGGTCGAATCCCTGCAAGCCAGGGAATAATTCATTAGCTGAGGCTTGATCCATGATAGCTAACTGACCTATCAAGGGAGACTCTTCTCTACGCTGGAGGGCTAGTACATAGAGTTCTTCCAACTTAGTTTCATCCTTTTTCAAGAGAAAGACTCCTGAGCGCTGGTAAAAGTCGATTTCCTGCCCTGACTTCTCTAAATCAGCCAACAAATCCACATAAAAGTCAGCCCCCAAGCGCGCCATCTTGTACCAGGCTTTATTACGGCGTTTTGAAAACCAAGGACTAATAATTCCTGCTGCAGCCTTGGTAGCCTGACCCTGTCCATAGTCAAAAACGGTCACCTCAAGGTCACTTTCTTTCGAGAGGTAGTAGGCAGCTGTTGCTCCCACAATTCCTGCTCCGATAATAGCAACTTTTTTCATTGTCTTCACTTTCTAACTAGATATGGTGGAAAGGATTGGTTGATGCTTGACTAGGTAAGATATCAATAGACCAGTCCTTTTCTTCCTTCCATTGAGTAAGGAGTGCTGCGATTTTTTCCACAAACAGCACTTCAATATAGTGACCTGGGTCCAATGCTAGCAAGCCATCAGACAGCATATCCTGGGCAGTGTGGTAATAAATGTCACCAGTGATATAGACATCTGCTCCCTTAGCTAAGGCATCCTTATAGAATGACTGCCCGCTACCACCACAGATAGCCACTCTTGAAATAGGCTTCTGCAAATCACTCTCTCGATAATGCACCATTCGAAGACTATCTAGACCAAAGACTTGCTTGACATGCTGGGCCAATTCCCCAAATGTCTGAGGCTGAATATTCCCAATACGACCAATCCCACGTTCAGGTCCTGTCTCCTGCAGATAAGTCGTCTCCTCAATACCTAGCATCTGGCTGAACCAGTCATTGAGACCATTTTCAACGATGTCAATATTGGTATGGCTAACATAAACTGCGATGTCATGCTTGATCAGGTCGATGTAAATCTGATTTTGCGGACAGCTAGCTACCAAGTCCTTGATAGGACGGAAAATCGGCGCGTGCTTGACGATAATCAAATCCACACCCTTTTCAATGGCTTCAGCCACCGTCTCTTCTCGAATATCGAGGGCAACCATGACCCTTTGGATATCCTTGTCCAAAGTGCCGATTTGCAAGCCACGACTATCGCCCTCCATGGAAAATTCCTGAGGACAAAAGGCTTCATAAGCTTGTATCACTTCACTTGCTAGCATGAAGTACCTCCTTGATGGCTTGAATTTTATCTACTAGAACTTGACGTTCCTCCAGATTTTTTTCTGGGATTTGTCCAAGGGCAAACTCTAGCTTGGCAGCTTCTTTTTGCCATTTTTGGACAAAGACTGGACTGACTTCCTTGGATAAGAAGGGACCAAAGCGGACATCACTGGCTGATAACTTCATTTGTCCCGCTTCCACAACTAGAATTTCATAAAATTTACCAGCTTCTTCTAAAATGCTTTCTGCTACAATCTGAAAATCGTTATCTTGCAACCAGATACGCAAGTCGTCTTCACGATTATTAGGCTGGAGGATCAAACGCTCTACATTAGCTAACTTGTCCAAGCCTTCTTCTAAGATCCTAGCAATCAAACGGCCACCCATACCAGCGATGGTGATGACAGAGACTTGGTCAGCCTCTTCAAAAGCTGCCAAACCATTGGCTAAACGAACCTGGATTTTCTCCTTTAGGCCGTGAGCCTCAACATTTTTAACCGCAGACTGGTAGGGACCTTCCACCACCTCACCTGCAATGGCACCTTTAATTTGGCCTTTCTTGACTAACTCGATTGGCAGATAAGCATGGTCACTCCCCACATCTAGTAAAATGGCTCCTTGGGGAACAAAGGAAGCCACTAATTCTAATCTCTTTGAAATCATTCTCTCTCTCTTTCCAAAACTCTATTACTCTTATTATACCACATTTCAGCTTGCAATCTTGTACCTAAAAAGACCGCAATACACAGATTGCAGTCTTTCTTTATTTTCTGGCTTGATAACGACTGGTCAAGATGAAAATCACGGTAAAGACTAACATCATGACTCCATAAACAGGCAGTGTTTGTCCTGTTAATATCGAAATCTCAAGTAGTTTTTGGATTCTTGGGAAGAGAGCTGTAGCTAGGAAGCCACCTACTGACCAGACAATCAAGAGTACACGCCAGAGAGTAAATGGCATGCAGGCTCTAAATACGGATAAGAAACCAATTGACCCCAAGAGATAATAGAGTAGAGTTGAGATTTCTAACTCAGACCAGCCTTGACTACTTCCAAATAGTTTCACAAAAAGAACGCTGAACACGACCATCAGTGCGCTTGGTAGGGCACGAAGCATGGACCTTCTAAGGAAATTTGGCTCAACAGGCTTGATATTTCGCTCAAAAGTCAAAACGAATGGTGGGAAACCTTCCACGAACTGGTCAATCATGGTAATCTGAATCGGAATGAAAGGGAAAATCAAGATCCACTCAGACCTTCCTAGAAGGGCACTGGCGATACAGATGACTGCGAGCAAGAAAGAATAGATGGTCTTAATCAAGAAAATTGGTGCAATATGGGCAATGTTATTGACCACACGACGACCTTCAAAGAGAATCTCAGGAACATCATTAAAGTCTGAGTTCAAAAGAACCAAATTGGCAATCTGACGGGTCGCAGGATCCCCTTCCGACATCACGATAGAACAATCCGCCTCACGAAGAGCCAGGATATCATTGACCCCGTCCCCTGTCATAGCCGTTGTATGACCTGCTTTTTTCAGAGTTTGGATGATGAGTTTCTTTTGATGAGGGGAAACACGACCGAAAATAGCTGTCTCCTCAGCCATATCAACCAATTCCTCATCCGTTATTTTTGAACAGTCTACATAGCTACGATAGTCTGCAAAACCAGCCTTCTGGGCAATACTAGACACAGTAACTGGATTGTCACCAGAGATAATCTTGAGTCCCACTTCTTGAGAACGGAGATAGTCCAGCGTCTCTGCTGCTCCCTCTCGAATGGGGTCCAAGATTTCCAGCAAGGCCAGAGCCTGAATATCAGAAGGTTTCTGTGGTTTGTGATGGTCTAATTTCTCCTGACTGAGAGCTAAGACCAAGACACGTGACCCTCTCTCCAAGGCCTCTCTGGCTTCTGGAACTTCAGAGTCCAGCAACATCTCAGGCGCACCTAAGAAAACTGTCCCCAGACCTTCCAATTCCATGGCTCCCCACTTGCGGTCGCTTGAGAAAGGAAGATTAGAGATCATAGGGTAGGCTACCTGCCCTTGGAAACGCTGGCGAATGGCTTGAGCTGTTGGATTCTTATCCTCACTATGGGCCATATAACTGGTCAAGATACTGGCAATAGCCTCTTCACCGTAAGTTTTCGTCAGTGGAAGAACAGCCTCCACCTGCATCTTTCCTTGGGTGATGGTGCCCGTCTTGTCCAGACAGAGCATATCCACGCGCGCCAAGGTCTCAACAGAATACATCTCCTGCACCAAGACCTTTTTCAAGCCCAGCTTAATAACCGCAGTCAAAAGCGAAGTGATGGTCAAAAGGGCGATTCCTTTAGGCAACATTCCCAAAAGGGCTGTAGATGAATTTACAACGGACGACTTAAGAGGCAAGCCTTTTAAAAGCAAGGCTTCTAGCAAGAGAGCCAGGCCAAAGGGAATGATAATCTTCCCAGTAAAACCGGCTAGCTTGTCTAGCGATTTCATGATACGGGAGTTAATGGGTTTCACTGTCTTGGCTTCCAGCATGAGTTTGGCAGCATAATTGTCTGCCCCGACATGGTGGACTTGAGCCAAAACGGATCCACTAGCTAAAAAACTTCCAGACAAAAGCAAGACATCAACTTCCTTTTGCACCAAATCACTCTCACCCGTCAACATGGCTTCATTGACTTCCGCAAAGCCTTCCAAAACCAAGGCATCACTGGGAATCTGCTCCCCAGCAGACAAACGAATGACGTCTCCTAGCACCAATTCTTCAGGATTGAGGGCAACTTCCTGTCCATCACGAATGGTTTTGACCTTTTCCTTGGTCATGAGATTAAGCTTGTCCACCATGTGTTTGGCGCGTAGCTCGGTCACAATTCCAGAAAAAGCGTTAAAGCAGATAACAGCAAAGAAAACCAGATTGCTCCAAGCCTGCACAAAAGCTAGCGCCAAAGCAATGGCAAAGTTCAAAGCGTTAAAAAGGGTAAAGACATTTCGTTTAACGATTTGCCAAGTGCTGGTGCTGGCCGATGCGGTAAAATCATTGACCAAGCCCTTAGCCTGTCTTTCCTTGACTTCTCTTTGGGTTAATCCTATAATCTTATTTTTATCCATAAATTCTATCATATCATTTTTTCTAAAAGAATTCTAATCTCATCCCAAATATGCACCTAGTCAAGGGAAAAGTTTGCCAGCCCTCCTTTGATAAGGTATAATAATAATAACAAGAAAAGAATCGAAGGAGATCGCATGTTTTATACTTATTTACGTGGATTGGTCGTCTTGCTCCTATGGTCCATCAATGGCAATGCCCACTATCATAATACTGATAAAATTCCTAATCAAGATGAAAATTATATCCTGGTTGCGCCTCACCGCACCTGGTGGGATCCAGTTTATATGGCCTTTGCGACTAAGCCAAAACAATTCATCTTTATGGCCAAAAAAGAACTCTTTACTAACCGTATCTTTGGTTGGTGGATTCGTATGTGTGGTGCCTTTCCCATCGACCGTGAAAATCCAAGCGCTTCAGCCATCAAATATCCTATCAATGTCCTCAAAAAAAGTGACCGCTCCCTCATCATGTTTCCAAGTGGAAGCCGTCACTCCAACGATGTCAAGGGTGGAGTTGCCTTAATTGCCAAAATGGCCAAGGTCCGTATCATGCCGGTTACCTACACAGGTCCTATGACTTTGAAGGGTTTGGTTAGCCGTGAACGTGTCGATATGAACTTTGGAAATCCAATCGATATCTCAGACATCAAGAAAATGAATAATGAAGGCATTGAAACAGTCGCCAATCGTATCCAAACAGAATTCCAACGCCTGGACCAAGAAACCAAACAATGGCACAATGATAAAAAACCAAACCCACTCTGGTGGTTTATCCGCATCCCTGCCCTCATCCTTGCAATTATCCTCGCTATCCTAACCATCATCTTTAGCTTTATCGCAAGCTTCGTCTGGAATCCAGATAAGAAAAGAGAGGCTCTTGGTTAAAAAATACAACAATCCCTTGGCAAAAGCCAAGGGATAAATCTTTTATTCGATTTTCCATTTTTGGGCCAACCAGCTGGAAAAAGCTAGGAATCGTTCAGCTACTTGTTCATGGTGTCCATAAGGATCAAAGACAAAATGGCCGTTCGGATAGCATTTCTGAAGACTGGTATGGATCTGCTCAGCATAGGCTGGTGCTTGAGCCAAGCGATTAGTATGGTGTGCTCCTTCTGTTTGACCATTCTGTAAATACAGCAAACAGTCCAAATTTTTCACCTTTTCTTCCCTACAATAAGTCACAAAATCAGGATACCAAAAGGAACCGCAGATTGAAAAGACACAGGAAATCTTGTCAAAGCTGAAAAGACTGTAGACTGCCGCCAAACCACCTAGTGAATACCCTCCATAAGCAAGGCGAGTTTCGTCCAGGCGATAAAGCGACTGCAGCTTGTCTAAAAGACCTCCAAATAAATAATCATGATAGACATTTGCCTGACCGCCAAAATCTGGAGCCCCATCTCTCAGAGCAGCTGCTTTCCAAGGAGTGTAGTCATCTAGGCGATTTTTAGAGGTCAAGCCCACTAAAATCACAGATTCTGAAAGTGAAGCTAGGAAATCCAAGTTCCCATCATTCAAGAGAATCGCTGGATAGATTTGATTGGGATCATAGGTTGAAGGCAGGCTGACCTTGACTTGGATTCCTTCCCAATCAAACTCATTATTTATTGATAAAGTCATTGATTTTCTCAAGGGAATCAATCACTGCTGGACCATAATCCATCAACTCATCGTAAGAGATAGTCATGATTTTTTGATTCTTAATAGCAGGAACACCTTCCAAAACAGCATTTGCCTTCATCAACTCTACAGCGCTGGCATCCAATTTTTTATTGCGGTCGCTGGTTACATAGATAATCAACTCAGGATCCATTGACACAAGATTTTCCAAGGTCAAGCCTGATGTCCCCGTAGCAACGTTTGTATAACCAAGTTGATTCAACAAGCTCTCTTGCAAAGCAGACTTGTAAGCGCCGAAGGTTTGATCATTATAAGCAACCATAATCAAAGCCTTTTTCTTTTCACCTTGGCTTGCTGGATTTGCTTTCTTAACAGCGTCAATTTTAGTTTGTAATTGGGCTGCGTATTCATTGGCCTTGTCCTGAACATTAAAAATCATTCCAAGATTTTTGACATCTTCTACGATATTCCCCAAATCTTGCTGAATCGTTGAGAGAGAAGCTTTTTGCGTATAGACTGGGATTTTGTTTTCATTCCAAGTGCTAACTGTCCCCAAGGATTTTTCAGAAAACATCATGTTTCGACCCATCACAGCATCTGGTTCATAAGAAAGGACTGTCTCTTGTGAGACTGTTTTTTTATCCCCAATTTGAGGAATCGTCGCAATCGCGTCCTTGTATTTGTCTGTTACAGCATTGTCAGGGTTGAGCATGCCAGCAATTTTATCTTTCAAACCTAGTTCCAATAAGATTTCAGTAGTTGAAAGATTGTTGGTGATCACTTTTTCAGGTGCCTTGTCAAAAACTTGTTCGACTTCATTTCCTTTAGCGTCATAGGTTTTGACCGTTAACGGATAAGTCGTCTCTGCGCTTGCCTTTTGACTTGTTTCTGTGCTAGATTGTGTGGTAGCTTTTTCTGTAGTAGTATTGCCACAAGCTGCCATGGTTAAGGTAGCTACTGTTACCAGTAAAATACTGAGTGTTTTTTTCATCTTGTTTTCCTTTTCATTCTTATAAATAGTGAATCATAGCTTGCTGATCCTCGGTCCAAGTAACCTGACTTTGAACTCCGTATACAGTTTGTAATGACTCAGGGGTGATGGCCTCCTTTGGAGTCCCTTGGTAAAGGATTTCCCCCTCTTTCATCAGATAGAGATAATCCGAATAGCGACAAGCAAGTTGAATATCATGCAGGACAGCTAGAACATTGACCTTGAGCTCCTTCACAATGGCCAACAAGTCTAGCTGATACTTGATATCCAGGTGATTGGTTGGTTCGTCCAAGAGCAAGAGAGTCGGTTCTTGTGCCAAGGCACGGGCTAGTAAGACTCGCTGTTTCTCTCCCCCTGACAGAGACGAATAGAGACGAGTCTTCTTCTCTAGCATATCTACCTTGACGAGAGCATCTTGAACAAGGGCATAATCTCTTTCCTTTTCCTTCTGTAAAAAAGAGAGGTGGGGAGTTCTTCCTAGCAAGACGATTTCCTCAACTGTACAATCAAACTGCAATTGATTAAACTGGGTGACAACTGCCATTTGCTTGGCTGTTTCTTTGAGTGACCAATGCTCCAGCGGTTTTCCATCTAGGCTTATCAAGCCTTTGTCCGCCCTTTCCTGACGATAGAGGAGTTTAAGCAGGCTGGTTTTTCCACTTCCATTTGGCCCTAGTATCGTGTGAAATTGATGCCCCTCAACCTTAAGAGAAACTCCTTTTAAGATTTTTTTCTCTCCTATTCCAAAGTGAATATCCTGACAAATCAAGTCCATATCAGGCCCTCACCTCCCTTCGCCTACCTCCAACAATGTAGATAAAGAAGGGAGCACCTACTAAGGCTGTGAAAATACCAATTGGCAGCTCAGCATTTTGAATAATGACACGAGAGAGTACATCTGCCCAGATAACGAAAAGGGCACCTAGTAAAGTCGCAACAGGAAAAAGCCTCTTGTAATTCGTTCCTACTAACCCTCGAGCTAAATGTGGAGTAATCAGACCGACAAATCCAATAATCCCACAGGTTGCCACTAAGACTGCTGTCAGCACAGCTACCATAGTCACATAAAGATACCAATAGAAGCGCAAGTGAATCCCCAAAGTTAAAGCAGCCTCATCTCCCATCATCATCGCATTGAAAACACGATACTGAGTAGAGAAAAATAGAAAAGCTATTCCTACTACTATAGTTGGCAGGACCAAGTCTGCCCAGGAAGTCCCAGCGAGCGAGCCCATGGTCCAAAACTTAATGGTCATCACACTATCCGCATTAGCGCCAACTGAGATAATAAAGTTTGAAAAAGCCAGAAAGAGAGCATTGACAACCGTTCCTGATAAGATCAGACTAGAAGTCGTCATCCTTCCCTGCATAGAGGCAATGATAAGGACAGCAATTGTTGCCAAAATAGCTCCAAGAAAAGCGCCAAGGCTAATCATCACTTTTAAACCAAGAATGATGCTCAAGGTTGCCCCTAGAGTTGCACCCGCAGATATTCCTAAGACATAAGGCTCTGCGATGGGATTGTTCACTGTAGACTGCATCACGCTACCACACATAGAAAGACCAGCCCCAACTATCAAGCCTAACAATACTCGGGGGAATCTCATGTTCCATACAATGGCAAGAGTAGACTTGGAAACCTCTCCTATCTCAAGAGGAAATCCCAACCTGCTCAAAATAATCCGATAGGTATCGCTTAGATGAATCGCAACGGATCCCATTGAAACAGCTAAAAAGAGGGAAATTCCTAAAACACCTAGTAAAATACCTAAAAGCAATACAAATTTCAGGTCCTGTCGGCTTCCAGAAAATTTGGAAAGCATGCAAACCTCCTTTGATAGAATATTAAAAATTTAGAAAATTCTCATGAAAAGTATACCATATTTTCAACTAGGTAACAAGCTGAGAAAAATGAATATAGTTGATTTTGCAGCGCTAGGAACCGTAACCAAAGATAATACTTGAGTATATCGAGGTAAAGTGACAACATAAAAAGCCCTCTGAAGTCAGAGAGCTGATTTGAGCTTGGGCTAAAATCCTAGTGAAACAAAAAAATCTACACGGTCAGAAAAGTCTCTATCGTGCCATTTTCATACATGATGTATAGTCCAAGTAGAATGAATACTAAGGGCACAATGATTCGCTCATATTTTTCAATTGTCTCGAATATTAAGGGAATAGAGGATAACACCCGACTAATCTCGCATAAGATAATTATGCCGATTACAAACACAAGCAAGGCCACGAGGGTCTGTGACCAATCTAATGAAGCAAAATAAGGTATATAGATACCTAAATTATCTCCGCCAGACGCAATTGTCAGCAATGTAACTGTCCAAAACAGTTGATTTGCCTTGCTTTGTTCTAATCTTTCAATAATTTCTTCCTCTTCTTCCTCACCTTCTCCAACAATTGCAAATCGAATCCCTAAATAGATAGGGATTAAACCAAGCAATCCAACCATCCATTCTTCAGGCACGAAATTAACGACATAAGCAGCAACTAAACTCGCCCCTACAAGTAAGCCTGTGCCTAGATATTGCCCCGCATAAATATGCCATTTTTGTTTATTCTGTGATAGCTGTGCAAATAAAATAAATAAAATAATTAAATAATCGATACTGGTGGAAATATAAACACCAATAGCAGATATGATTGTCTGTCCCATAAAAAACCTCCTGTATTGGTCAGTAATAAATCAGCAGATTTTAGGAGAGCACAGACACATTAATTTAGCTATCGCTAGTGGGTAATTTCGAACATAGGAAAGCATTTTACTCCTCCTCAAAACGTAGTTACAAAGTAATTTCTAACTGGAATTCGGTGACTACTTCCATGTAAAGTATAACATACTATACTTTACTTCGTAAAGTGTGGGCTCTCCGAAGGGAGAAGATCTGGTTTATTTTACCTTACAGTGCTAGGAACTGTAACCGAAGATTATACTTGAGCATACTAAGGTAAGGTGACAACGTAAAAAGCCCTCTGAAAATCAGAGAGCTCCAGTCTTGCTGGATAAACCGTTTATAGACTAGCGACGAGGCGAAGATTGTACTAATGGTACATCGAGCCGAAGCCAACGAAGTATAGAAACGGTTTAGACGCAAGATTAGCGACGAAGTCCTAGAGAGTTGATTAACTCACGGTAACGGTTAACGTCGTTTTTACGCAAGTATGCAAGCAAGTTACGACGGCGACCGATTTTCTTCATCAATCCACGGTAAGTAGCGTGGTCTTTTTTGTGTTGTTTGATGTGTTCGTTAAGGTGGTTGATTTCCCAAGTAAGGACAGCGACTTGAACCTCTACTGAACCTGTATCACCTTCGTGACGTGCATATTGTGCGATGATTTCATTTTTTTTCTCTTTTGAGATTGCCATGATGTTTCTCCTTTTTATTTGGCTTCATCCGAGTGACAGGTTGGCATGCCTGTAACCAAGAAGAAGTTATTTGTCTTTACGACAATCCCTATTCTACCAATAACTAACTTCTTTGTCAACAGATTTACTTTCTTGTTTTAAATATGCTATAATAATCATAGTAAGAAATCCAAGTTGTCTGTTTTTTAAAACGAGGTGATTATCATGCGTAGATTCTATTCCCATCTCCCCTACTATCTGGTCATATTTTTCTTTTATTGGCCACTTTATCAGTTGTTATCACTAATTATTTCTGACCCCCTTTTGCTCAAGAGTCTCTACGTAAATAATATTCTCTTCTTTACACCTCTGGTAATCTTGATTGTATCGCTACTTTATAGCTACCGTTTCCGTTTCTCACTTTGGTGGTTAATTGGTAACGGACTGCTCTTTTGCTTTACTATCATAACCTTTGGTGAATTTATACTGATTTACTTGCTAATCTATGAAACCTTTGCTCTGGTGGGCATGGCTTCCGGTATTGGCATCAAGCATATTCTACAAAAAATGAAAAACAAAAAACTTTCACAAAATCCTTGAAAAATCTCACAATCATGCTATAATAATCCATAGAGACAAGTCACTTAGTCCCTTTCTACTAGAGAGTGCGTGGTTGCTGGAAACGCATAGGAAGCCTAAACTGATACTACTCTTGAGTTTTTTATGAAAACATAAAACGGTGGCCACGTTAGAGCCAATCAGAGGTGTCCCTCTTTTTTGAGGAACATAAATGAAGGTGGAACCACGTTGCGACGTCCTTTCGAGGATGTCGCTTTTTGTTTTTCTAGCTTTCACAATCCTCTATCCCTGTTTTCCAAATAGGGCTTAACACATTCGTCAATAATATAAGTAAGGAGAACATCATGATTAACATTACTTTCCCAGATGGCGCTGTTCGTGAATTCGAATCTGGCGTTACAACTTTTGAAATTGCCCAATCTATCAGCAATTCTCTAGCTAAAAAGGCCTTGGCTGGTAAATTCAACGGCAAACTCATCGACACTACTCGTGCTATCACTGAAGATGGAAGCATCGAAATAGTGACACCTGATCACGAAGATGCCCTTCCAATCTTGCGTCACTCAGCAGCTCACTTGTTCGCCCAAGCAGCTCGTCGTCTTTTCCCAGACATTCACTTGGGAGTTGGCCCAGCCATCGAAGACGGCTTCTACTACGATACAGACAACACAGCTGGTCAAATCTCTAACGAAGACCTTCCTCGTATCGAAGAAGAAATGCAAAAAATTGTCAAAGAAAACTTCCCATCAATCCGTGAAGAAGTTACTAAAGATGAAGCCCGTGAAATCTTCAAGAACGACCCTTATAAGTTGGAATTGATTGAAGAACACTCAGAAGACGAGGGTGGTTTGACTATCTACCGTCAGGGTGAATACGTAGACCTTTGCCGTGGACCTCACGTCCCATCAACAGGCCGTATCCAAATCTTCCACCTTCTCCATGTAGCAGGTGCTTACTGGCGCGGAAATAGCGACAACGCTATGATGCAACGTATCTACGGTACAGCTTGGTTTGACAAGAAAGACTTGAAAAACTACCTCCAAATGCGTGAAGAAGCTAAGGAACGTGACCACCGTAAACTTGGTAAAGAGCTTGATTTATTCATGATTTCTCAAGAGGTTGGTCAAGGACTTCCATTCTGGTTGCCAAATGGTGCGACTATTCGTCGTGAATTGGAACGCTACATTGTCGACAAGGAGTTGGCTTCTGGCTACCAACACGTCTACACTCCACCACTTGCTTCTGTTGAGCTTTACAAGACTTCTGGTCACTGGGATCATTACCAAGAAGACATGTTCCCAACTATGGACATGGGGGACGGTGAAGAATTCGTCCTTCGTCCAATGAACTGTCCACACCACATTCAAGTCTTCAAACACCATGTTCACTCTTACCGCGAATTGCCAATCCGTATCGCTGAAATCGGTATGATGCACCGTTACGAAAAATCTGGTTCCCTCACTGGTCTTCAACGTGTGCGTGAAATGTCACTCAACGACGGTCACCTCTTTGTAACTCCTGAACAAATCCAAGAGGAATTCCAACGTGCCCTTCAATTGATTATCGATGTTTATGAAGACTTCAACTTGACTGAATACCGCTTCCGTCTCTCTCTCCGTGACCCTCAAGATACCCACAAGTACTTTGATAACGATGAGATGTGGGAAAATGCCCAAACCATGCTTCGTGCAGCCCTTGATGAAATGGGTGTTGACTACTTTGAAGCCGAAGGTGAAGCAGCCTTCTACGGACCAAAATTGGATATCCAAGTTAAGACAGCCCTTGGAAAAGAAGAAACTCTTTCTACTATCCAGCTTGACTTCTTGCTTCCAGAACGCTTCGACCTCAAATACATCGGAGCTGATGGTGAAGAACACCGTCCAGTTATGATTCACCGTGGGGTTATCTCAACTATGGAACGCTTCACAGCTATCTTGATTGAAAACTACAAGGGTGCCTTCCCAACATGGCTAGCACCTCACCAAGTAACCCTCATCCCAGTTTCTAACGAAAAACACGTGGACTACGCTTGGGAAGTGGCTAAAAAACTTCGTGACCGTGGTGTCCGTGCAGACGTAGATGAGCGCAATGAAAAGATGCAGTTCAAGATCCGTGCTTCACAAACCAGCAAAATTCCATACCAATTGATTGTTGGTGACAAGGAAATGGAAGACGGAACTGTTAACGTTCGCCGTTATGGCCAAAAAGAAACACAAACTGTCTCAGTTGATGATTTTGTTCAAGCTATCCTAGCTGATATCGCCAACAAATCACGCGTTGAGAAATAAAACAATCACAGTCTGAGAAACATTTTTCAGTAAGAAAAAGCAACAACTATTTTGTACTGACCCCAAAAAGTTAGACAATTAATTTATCCGAAGGATTTAGTTCTGTATTGCACAGGACTGAGTCCTTTT
>CAJNDO010000011.1 GCA_905221545.1 bacterium
ATATGACCACGATTCCTCAATTCAAGAGTTATTCGGCGATAGCCATAATTTCCTTTGTGCTCAGTAAAAATAGCTTGAATTTCAGCTTTAAGATCTTTATCTTTGTCAAGCCCATCTAGTTCCTTCAACTGATAATAGTAAGTTGAGCGAGGTAAAAGAGCCACTTCAAGAAGTAAATCTAGTCGAAATCCTCCTGAAGCCATTTCTCTAATTGTCTCTGCCTTTCTCGCTGTATGGCTTCGTCCCTGTCTTCCAGCTCTTTTAACTTTTTTAAGTAAGCCACCTCAGTACGTAAGCGTTCATTCTCCTCTTGGAGTCGCTCTAGTTCTGTCATTTCATCCCAAGTTTTCTTCCGTTTACGTCCCATTTTAGTTGGTCTCCTTCTTGTTTTCTCAACAATAGTATACCCGTTTTTCTTGTATTGTGCTAGCCAATTAAGAAGTATCGTACGACTTGGGAGGCCGTATTCAAGAGAAACTCTATCTTTAGTCCAGCCTTCATGTAAGACTTTATGAATCATTTCTTGCTTTAAATCAGGAGAATAGTAACGATTTTTTCCTTTTTTGACGAACTCTATTCCGTAACGATCAATCAATTTAATCATGTACCTAATATTAGAATTGTTTATCCCAAATTTATTTGAAAGCTTCTCTATGCTATATCCTTGTTTTCTAAGTTCATAGATCTGAACTTTATCATCATAAGTTAATTTCATAATAAAAACACCCCAAAAGTTAGATTTTTTCTGTCTGACTTTTGGGGTGCAGTTCAAAGCCTGCGTTTTTATTTTTTACAAAATAAAAGGGGGTCCAGCCCCCAAAAAATGTTCAAACGTTTGAGATATCCTCGAACCGAACTTAATACGGGGTCTAGCCCCTCACTGTATTTATAATACCTTTTTAATCGTTATAAGTCAAGAAAATTACTGATTTTTTTATTAATAATTTTTAAATCAGTTTCAGAGATTCGACCTATTGAGTCTGCTTCTAATCTATTTTTAGATACTGTCCGAAGTTTCTCAAGCATAATTACAGAGTCATTGTCTAGGAACTGATATACATCGCTCTTCATCAAAAAATGGAAAGGGTATTTCAGCCCTGACGTCACATCGCCATCTTTTTTATACTTAATTGTAGAAGTAATTGGTGCAATAGTGACATTTGGCATTCTCTTGTTTCTATCGGAAGAAGATAATACAACAACAGGTCTTTTTTTATTTGTTTCTCGACCAATATTTTCTCCTAAATCACACCAAAAAATCTCGCCTTTTTCTTTTCTCCACCAGGGCATTACACTTCTCAGTCGAAAGAAATCTAATGCGATTCTTTCTTTTTCCGTCGCCCAAGCATTAAGTAAACGTTGTTTTTCTGTTTTTTCTGTCATATACTCCTCACCTATCGAATATTTTCAATCCATATCCTGTTATATTGGGATAATTATAAATTTTTGATTCAACTTTCCTATAAAAATCTGATTCAATCCCTTTGCAAATCTTATTATGTAATTCATAACCAGTCATATCTGCTATTTCTAGATATGGATAAGACTGTTTTTTATTTGCTGTTCTCTTGTTATTAAAGTATACCCCTCTAATCCTAGAACATATACGTTCATTGACAAATTTAGTTCCATGTTCTATCTTAGGTACAATAGTTTGTAACAAGTTTGTATCTTCTTTTTTACCTCTTGCTTCAAGTACAATTATACCCGTTTTCCCTTGTTCTTCCAAATATATAGCATAACGCTCAATAAGAAACACAAGAGAAAACCAATAAACTGGATATGGTTTACTATATCTTGTAGTCAAAAAATTTTTATCAATTCCTGATGAGAAAATCATGAAATTGGTACGCTCTATAAATTGCAACAATTCCATACTCATTTCAGGATAGTCAACTATTTTCGGATTAAAAGCACCTATTTTTTTACGATAATCTCTAGAATGAAATACTACTCTTTGCTTGTTGAACATTGCATTTTCCCAATACTTATGTTTAATAGCCATCATATCAGAAATAATACTTTCACCATCTTCACCAGCAATTAAAACACCCGTCATTGAAAACCATCGATTATTTTGATTGTAGTTTTTTAATGTTGGTACCCCTGTTTCATCAATGAAAAGCATATAATCATATTCTCCATTAAAATGTTCAAAACAAGTAGGACTATCTTTCCAATCACTGGCCATTATTTACTTCCTTTCTGAACAACTTCTTTTGTTGCTTCAATTTGTTTATCAGCGTACAATACGACATCTTTAATAGCTAATTTTTTAATTGCATGCACCAAGGTTGCCATATAATCAAAATTGATTTCACCTTGTTCATTAACTGGTAATTTTATCAGTTTATCCTTAACCACGTTCCAACCACCTAATTTGTTTTTATAAGAGTAAATTGGTAGGTCTGTAACCTTATTGATACTTGGAACGATAAAGAGATAGTCATTTGGTCTTAGTTGCTTATCCGAACCAATCCAATCAATGGCATAAGCGTCAGATAAGACGGTAAATTCTTGTGATTGGAAGTAAGCTCTATAAACATCACTGTTAGATGGGATAGAGATAACGTTTTGTAAAACTGTTGCTCCTTCTTTAGGAACATAGTAGTTTAACCCTTGATTCATAAAACTAGAGGTCAAGGCTGGTAAGCTGTACTCCCCTTGTGGCTCTTTTGGTAATTCTTTTGCTTTATGAGGTAATTTCTTAGTTTTAACTCTATCAAATAAATCACCCATGCGAAACTCTTGCCATTCTTGGGTATCAAATGCCTCTAAAGCGTCTTCTTCCTCTTGGGTCAATTGGTAATCTTTAAAACCACTTACTAATAGATACGCCTCGAGCGTCTCGATGCGTTCCGCCTCGAGCGCTTTGATGTAATTTTCCATATATGAAAATGCTATTTTGTTATTAAGGGTTGGAAATGAAACAAAATCATTTTGAATTTTTTGTTTTGAAATTGAGTTTCCCCAACTGTATAAAGGTTTTAAGGATTTATACAAAGCAGAAACCATATAAAGCTGAATTGGTTTCGTCCTATGTATTTCATCTTTGAAATACAGTGCCAAGTTATGACTATCATTTGAAAAATAATCTTTTTCTTGATAAGAAATAACAAGTGTTTTCCCACCAATAAATATAGAATTTCCCTCATCAATCATTTCTTTATCATATGATATAAAAGTTGATACAGAATTATTATTCTGAGTTGCTGTCAAATACGGAACAGAACCACTATTTTCAGTTATCCAAGAGCTCAAGATATTATGAGTATTTTTCACTTCAAAAATATCTACTATCCGATACTTTTTCCACACGCCCCCACCATCTTCAAATTCTTTATTAAGTTCTTGAAGTTGAGGGCCTATGATTTTTTTGAGTTATCTTCTCCTCTATTCTGGATTAGCTGAGCGACCTCCCATGTTAGATAATCAGATATAGTTTTTCTAAAATCATCTATTGTAGGTATGGTATTTAACTGAACATGATGGTCAAAATTCCAGTCTTCACCGTGTTTTTCACCAGATAGAGCAATAACATCTTCAATGTACTCTTTTTCTGTGAAAATGTTCAACTCAGCTTTACCAAATTTAACGAGATTGACCACCTCTTCATAACGTCCTACCGCATTATCAACATCCTGTAAGTTAGTGCTAGCTTTTGATTTCTTACGATTTGAACGCTTATAGCCATCATTGCGTAAATCAATAAACTTCACTCGCTGTTTGGCTTCATGCTTTTCTCCCACCTTGAAGACATAGATAGACGTTTGTACGCTAGACTTACCAATAAAAATATCCATTGGCATTTTGATAGACGCTAAAAGAGTATTATGTTCCAAAATCTTCTGATTGATTTCTTTTGCCTTACCAGCACCTGCGGAATCTTGGATAATGATAGAAGCGTAACCGCCCTTCATCATAGACAAGGCACGCTTGACAAAATTCATACCATTCCCCGTTTCAGAGTAAGGAGGATTCAAAAGGAAAACATCTGCTGGGAAGTGTTCATTATCTTTCCCATAACCATATTTCCCATCAAACTTTTTCAAACTATCATCTTGTAGGATATTACTTGAACCATCTCCCATTAGAATCATGTTTAGAACGGCTAACATGTAGATTTCTGGAAGAATTTCAATCCCAAGAATTTGTTCCGCCTTGATTTTCTCTTCCTTTTCTCTAAGTTCATCAGGGCTTGTAATTCCCTTTTTAGCATCATCTAACATCAGATTCATGGCAGCCACCAACAGACCACCCGAACCAGTCGCAAAGTCCCAAACGTAGGAATCTTTGTTTACTCGTGCTAATTTCGCCATCAGAAGTGCCACATACCGAGGAGTTAATACCACGTCATTTTGGTCATCACCTGCAAAACTCAACCATCTAAACATGATATTAAAGAGCTTACCTGTAAAGTCGGTATCTACTCCGATTTTGTAGAAATAACCAAGGTCATCAATCACTTCTGTAAAGATTTCTTTAAGGAGAGACACCCCGTTTCTTGGGTCTGAAAAGCTAGATTCAAGAATCGTAGGCTCTAAATGACGCAAGATTTGTTTCTGTTTGGCTTGTGGCAGATTTTTCTCTTTCAGAAACGCCTTGATTTTACGGATTAAAATATCTCCATCTGTATCTCCTTCTTCATCAGAAGATTTTAAATCAGCTGGTTCTAATGGCTTCACCTTACCTGCAACCCCTAAGTTTGCCATGATACTAGCAGCCACTAGATGAATACGTGCCAAAGCACTGATGTTTTTCTGTTTGTTAAAGAGACTTTCATTTATCTTTGTTAGAGCGTCTTCAATCCTATCTTCACGTTTTTGGTGAATCAAACGTAGTTCAGCTTCTGATAATTGTAACTCTTTTACCTTTTCTGTAAATTCATCAAAGTTTTCAGGTTTTAGGAAGGATAAGTCAGAATACTCACCAACTTTTTGACCAATACCATAGTTAGATTTGGAAACATAGTAAACACCAAAGCGAGTTTCAAGGTTGCCTGCCTCGTCCTCATTTCCTGTAATCCCAATAGCAATGACATCTGTATAACTAGAATATTGAAGAATAGCATTAGCATAGTGAACTGCCCCATTTACCGCATAACCGTTGATATTGGTATAGTTGGGTTCGCCCTTTTCTTTACCACTTGTTTTCGTATTGGCGACATGTTCTTCTTTGTCCAGCTTTTCAAGTTTGTTGCTACCCCATTTAAGCTCAATCATGATTGGGTAATAGTCTAGTTTGCTATCCTTCAATAATAGCTTGACATCAACTAAGTTTGCTCCCTCACCACCTGTTTTAGAGGGAGCTTTTAATAATGCTTTGTCAATCTCTGGATTCACACTTTCATTTTGTGTCACAAATTCCATACCGTAGGAAGTCAACCACTTCTCTACTTCACGTTGAATTTTTACTTCTTTACTCTGTTTTGTTGCCATTGGTTCTTTCCGTTTTAATTTTAAAAATATTTTCTACACTACATAATTATATCATATTTCACCTTCCTCTCTCAGTTTGTTCCAAGTTTCATTTCTATGTTTATGTGTATCATATAAAGACTTTATGTAATCTTGCTCAGCTTTAATAATGCCATGTTGAAATTCTAACTCTGTCTTAAAAATTTTGTCCTCCCTATACGGAGAATAAACCGTATCATATAACAATTCACGTTCTATTAAAGAATCTAATTGGGATACATCTTTTTTCACAATAGAATATACTCTATGTCCGATTGATTCTTCAATTGGTAACTTGTGTTCCCTCACAACCTTCAAAAATAGATTGACAATATCATCACAACCAAATTGATTTTTAAATGTAACTCCCTTGTTTACATACTCATCTTTTCCATTTAGTTTTGTCCTTACGTATTTTGATGAATCAAGAAATTTTATAAATTCATTTTGACGAATCTTCCTCAATCATTTCTAGCAATTCCATCTCAGCGAAATGTCGAGAAATAGGGACATCTTCTGTATATAGTTGCTCCATATCTACATCTAAAAAGTGGGAATTATAGCTGGATATTAAGAGAAATCAAAAAAGCACTAAGGGAAAGTGCCCCAAAGTGCTTAATATCAAGGCTCTAAAGCCTATCTGATTCAATAAAATATTACAACATTTTGTTGTAGAATTCAACGACAAGTGCTTCGTTGATTTCTGGGTTGATTTCGTCGCGTTCTGGCAAGCGAGTCAATGAACCTTCCAATTTTTCAGCGTCGAATGATACGAATGCTGGACGTCCAAGAGTAGCTTCTACTGCTTCAAGGATAGCTGGAACTTTCAATGATTTTTCACGAACTGAGATCACTTGACCTGGAGTTACGCGGTATGATGGGATATCAACGCGTTTTCCGTCAACAAGGATGTGACCGTGGTTTACGAATTGACGAGCTTGACGACGAGTAGTCGCAAGACCAAGACGGTAAACAACGTTATCCAAACGACGTTCCAAAAGAAGCATGAAGTTGAAACCTAGGATTCCGCCTTTGATTTTTGTAGCTTGTACGAACAAGTTACGGAATTGTTTTTCACCTACACCGTAAGTGAAACGAAGTTTTTGTTTTTCAGCCAATTGCAAACCGTATTCTGACAATTTAGAACGGTTGTTTGGTCCGTGTTGTCCTGGTACGTAGTTACGACGTGCCAATTCTTTACCTGTACCTGTAAGTGAAAGGCCAAGGCGACGAGCTTGTTTCCAAGATGGTCCTGTATAACGTGACATGTGAATGTCCTCCTGATATAAATAATATTTCGGTGGAAATAGTCACTTAGAAAGCCCTGATTCGTGCAGATGCCCTTCGCCTAAACAGCCAAGGTTACTTGTCATAAGACACCTGTTGACGAGCTTCATGCTTTCCTGCTGATATTTCACACAAAATCCATTTTACCATGAATAGCTGGATTTGTAAAGGGGTTTTAAGCTTTATTTTCATTGCCAGAGAGGTTAAGAAGGAGGGTAAAGGTGCTTCCGAGGCCGTACTGGCTGGTAACTGTGATTTCTCCCCCCAATTGATGGGCTAATTCACGCGCAATCGCAAGACCCAAGCCATGACCACCTGTCTTCATGTTACGCGAAGTTTCTACACGATAAAGGCGTTTGAAAATATTCTCCAAGTCCTCTGGTGCAATGCCCTGTCCCTCATCCGTCACATTGATTGAAAGCTGGTTATTTTCCAGCTTAGCTACCACCTCCAACTTGGTTCCTGGAGCCGAGTATTTAAATGCGTTATTGATCAGATTCACCAAGATGCGAGAAAGTTTGGCATAATCTCCTTCAATCCGGGCAGACTCTGGGATTACCTGCAAGTGGACATCTCGCTCCTCCTGCTCAATCAAGAACTGAAATTCACTCATGCACTCAATCAAGAGCTGATCCAGAAAAATGCTGTCTTTGCTGGTAGTTTCCACCTGATTTCTAGCTGTGTTTAGGGTCAAAAAATTCAACTCCTCAACCAGTTTATTAAGCCTTTCTGTCTGGCGTCCAATGGTTGCTAGATAATGAGCTTGTTCTCCCTCCTTGATAACCCCATCCAAAATCCCTTCTACCGTCGCTTGGATTGAAGTGATAGGAGTCTTGATATCATGCGATAGCTGGGCAATCATTAAGCCCTTTTCTCGTTCGCTTTCTTCCAAGGAATCAAAGGTTGCCTGCAAATCATGGGACATTTCATTGAAGGCTTGCCCTAACTGCTGAAATTCTGCAGGCCCTTGAACCTCCAGATTTAAAGGAAAATCCTTGTCCGCTACCCGCTTGGCATGTTCCTTAAGTTTGGCCAATGATGTAAAGACTGGCGACAGGAGAAAGAGACTAATCCCAGCACCGACAAAACTTGCGATTAAAGTCATGCCAATCAGGAAATAAATTTCTCTTTGCTCAATTAACATGCGCTGGATGGCCCAAAAAACCACGATAATCGTTAGAAGTGTTGAAATGATATACCCCACTAAAATATAACTTTTTAATTTCATTGACTACCTCGTGCTTTCTCAATTTTGTAGCCCAAGCCCCAGACGGTCTTGATGGTAGGCGTTTCTGCACTGGCATGTTTAGCCAACTCCTGTCGAAGAGCATGAATATGAACATTCAAGGTATTGGTATCATCCACATAATCTTCTTGCCAGACCTTTTCATAGAGGTCTGTCTTAGAGAAAACCCGCTCTGGATTGCTGGCTAAAAGCCATAGAAGTTCGAAGGATTTGACTGTCAAATCAAGCGCTACATCTCCAACTTGAACCTCATGGCTACCGTGATTCATCCGTAAATCCCCAAGGCTGACGACTTCTGTCTCACCTCCACGATGAAGGCGACGCAAGATATTATGAACACGCAAAACCAGCTCACGCGGGCTAAAGGGCTTGGCAATAAAGTCATCTGCCCCTAAGCTCAGGCCATAAATCTTGTCCTGCTCGCTTGTCTTAGCCGTAATAAAGAGAAAAGGCTGATCCGGAGATTGATACTGAACTTCGCTAATCAAATCATAACCATCCATCCGAGGCATCATGATATCTGTAATAATCAAATCAATCGGTTTTCGCTTGAAGATTTCTAAGGCCTCTACTCCATCATGAGCCACTAAAACCTGATATCCTGCCTGAACCAGATAGCGTTGATGAATATCTGTGATTTCTACCTCGTCGTCAACGAGTAAAATTGTCTTTCCCATCTGTCTCTCCTTTGAAAAAAACAGTGCTATACCACAATAGTATAACACTATTTTAATCACTTTACGAACATTCTAAACGATATCTGGATTTTTCAAATCCTAGATAGAAAGTCTGTAGTTAGACTAGTCATTTTCCTCTTTTTTAGCTTTCAAACCGAGGCCACCTAGCAGTCCAGCCAAGGCGAGTCCAAAGAATCCAAGAGTAGCCATTGATGTTTGAGCTTCACCAGTATATGGAAGCATGTCTTTTTGCTCTTTCATTTGATCAGCCATCATTGGACTTGATGCCTTGTTATTAGCTGCCATCTTGCCTTCATCAGACATTTTGCTTGAGGCTGCTGGAGCTTGATCTTGTTTCATGCTTGGTGTTGCCATAGGCTGGCTAGCATTCATGGTTTTATCCTGCTCCTTGTTAGGCATCATCTTATCCTGACTAGCAGCTGGCATTTGAGATTTCATCTCATCTTGATTGACATTTGGCATTTGAGCGTTCATCTTAGACGCATCTTGATGACTATTCATCATTGGAGCCGACATAGTTGAACCATTAGAAGATGGGACGAAGCCTGATTGCATCGGAGCAAGAGACTGATGTCCATTCAAGTTCACTGTCAAATCCTTAGTCGCTACGAGATTGCTCAAATCAGCCTTACCATCTTTCGCGCCGTACACTTTGATAGTAGCTTTATAGCTTTGCGTACCATTTTGTTTCAAGAGGTCTAGAAGGTCTTTATCTGATTTTCCTTGAGTGCCAGCCAAATCCACTTCGTAGAAGTAAAGACCTTTGCCCAATTTTTCTACTGGTGGAAGAGCTGGATTTTTAGCTGAACCATTGTCAGACCATGGAGCCTTATCTGATGCTTTCAAAATCAAACGAGTTAACATACCATCACCAGCGAAGAATTCATATGGAATGACTTGGTTGACACCGGCTGTGAATGGACCAGGGAAGTTAGCCTTATCCAAGTAAGTGGCTGGGACGTCTACTGTGTCTTTAGTATTGTCGGCCACCCCTTTTTGGACTTCAGCTGGAGTAGTCAAGCCGTTCAAGTTGACATCCAAATCCTTAGTCGCTACAAGGTTGCTCAAATCGGCTTTGCCGTCTTTAGCGCCATACACTTTGATAGTAGCTTTATAACTTTGCGTACCATTTTGTTTCAAGAGGTCAAGAAGTTCTTTGTCAGATTTGCCTTGAGTGCCAGCCAAATCTACTTCGTAGAAGTAAAGACCTTTGCCCAATTTTTCTACTGGTGGAAGAGCTGGATTTTTAGCTGAACCATTATCTGACCATGGGGCCTTGTCGGATGCTTTCAAGATAAGGCGAGTTAACATGCCATCACCTGCGAAGAATTCGTATGGAATGACTTGGTTAACACCGGCTGTGAATGGGCCTGGGAAGTTGGCCTTGTCCAAGTAAGTAGCTGGAACATCTACCGTATCTTTGGTATTGTCGGCCACTCCTTTTTGAACTTCAGCTGGAGTAGTTGCTGGTTGAGTTTCATTTGCTTCACGGTCTTGTCCAGTAACTGCAGGAGCAGGATTTGTCGCAGGTTTAACCGCATCTTCTGTTTCTTTCTTAGATTCTGGTTTTGCTTGCACTTCTTCTTTTGGTGCTACTACTTGGTCTTTAGCAGCCACATCCGCTTTCTCTGGAGAGCTTGTAGTATCCAAGCTTGCTTTAGGTGCTGAGTCTGCCTGTTCTGAAGGAAGAGCTGTATCGACTGCTTCTTTGAGAAGTTCTGCTGGTAAGTCGCTCTTTGCACTCACCAAAGTAGCGTCTGGTACGACTTGAGCAGGGGTTGGATTGACCACATCGGCACGCACAGAACTTGGTTGGCCAACTAGGACAAAGAAGCCACTAGCCACAACAACCGAGGCAACACCGACACTGAGACGGCGAATAGACCAACGAGTATATCTTTGATTTGGATTGAATTTCATAGGATTCTCCTTAGAGTTTTTCTTTATTTGATGACTCTAGTATAATCTCCTAAAATTAAAAAGGATTAAGAAAAAGTTAAAATTTTTCTTAAATCCCTCTTATAAAATACTTATATTAATTAAATCCATAAACAGATTTGGTGATTTGATAGACGACATTGGAAAGTTTGCGAGCTGGCAAGACGGAGTGTTTGGTCAAACGACTCAACATGGTCTTGCGAATGGCCTGAAAGACCTCTGGATTTTCCTGCTGAATATAGGTCCACAGCTCCCGTTTTTTGGCCAGATGCTCTGCTGTACCTGCTCGATTGAGCAAGGCGCTAGAAATAACCGTCGTAATCTCAATGTGATTCAGCAGGTATTCTCGCATTTTTGGGTGGCTTACTTTGGACAAATCAAGCTGGTCTACCAAGAGTCTATTGACCTTGAGTTGCTGGTCAATTCGCTTAATCATCACTTGCTCATTGACAGACTGGTCCTCACGCCCAATCAAATAACGATAGAAATCAACAGGCAGATAGTACATGGTCTTGACCTGCTGAAGAGGAGTAAAGACAAAGAGATTATCGACATAAAAAGTATGCTCAGGCAATTGGAACTGGCTCGCTCGCAACAAATCTGTCCGGTAAATCAGCGAGTGCATCATGATATACTGTCCTTTTGAGAAATTTCCGACCTGGTCCCAGCCAAAAATCTGCTGAACAGGCAAAACTGACTCATAACTCATACTCTTCTTACGAGACTGCCCTTCCTTTTCATAGACAAAATTGGTCACAAAGGCGTCCACCTCTTGCCCTTCACTCTCTAGTTCTTGCAAGGTTTCCAAAATTTTCAGATAGGCACGAGGATCCACCCAGTCATCACTATCAACCACTTTAAAATAACGACCAGAAGCCTCTGCCAAACCACGATTGACAGCACCGCCATGCCCCTTGTTTTCCTGATAGATGGCTCTAACGATGTTAGGATACTTGCTGGCTAAACGCTCAGCGATTTCCTGAGTCTGGTCCTGAGACCCGTCATTGATAATCAAAATCTCAACTTGCTCACCACCAATCACTAGCGACTCCACGCAGTAATGAAGATAGGTCGCAGCATTATAGCTAGGAATGGCGATAGACAATAACTTCATGATCTACTCCTTTAGGGGACTGATTTTTTCTTATACTCAATGAAAATCAAAGAGCAAACTAGGAAACTAGCCGCAGGCTGCTCAAAACACTGTTTTGAGGTTGCAGATAGAGTTGACGTGGTTTGAATTTGATTTTCGAAGAGTATTACTCTCTCTTGTCACTTCTTTCTATTCTACCATAAAGTCCAGATTTTGAAGGACTTTTACTAGAATACAAGGGGTTCTAGTCTCAATTGGAATACAGGTTTCTCTCTATTTGCTCTCTTGGACATCAAAAAAGAGGGGATTCCCCTCCTTACGAATTTAATTCGGCCAAGTCATCTAGATATTGGTTGTTAATGACCGCCAAGATATAGGCATCTGCTTTCAAGAGGTCATTGGGACCAAACTGGACGTCCAGTGGTGAATTTTCTTGTTCACGAAACCCTAGAACATTGAGGTTGTATTTGCCACGTAGATCCAGCTGACTCAGGCTTTGGCCTGCCCAAACTCTAGGAATTTTCATCTCCACGATAGAGACATTTTTATCCAGCTGAAAGACATCAACATTGTTATGAAAGAGAATGGTCTGTGCTAGAGACTGGCCCATTTCATACTCAGGTGAAATCACCGAGTCAGCACCGATTTTTTCTAGCACCTTCTTAGCTGTCTGGCTTTTGACCTTGGCAATAACCCTTGGTACCCCTAGACTCTTACAGTGCATCACTGCAAGCACACTCGACTCTAGATTTTCCCCTGTTGCCACTACAACCGTATCACAGGTATCAATTCCTGCGGTTCTGAGGAGTTCCTCGTCTGTAATATCGCCCACAACTCCACGCGCCAAAACTGGCTCAAACTGATTGATGCGCTCTGCGTGGTCATCAATAGCGATAATATTCATATCCTGCTTGGCTAGGGCCGTCAGGACACTACTCCCAAAAATCCCCAAGCCTAAAATTCCAATCGTACGATCTGACATCGTTCTTCCTTTCTTATCCAATACTTATATCTGCTTTCATATACTGAATCAAATCTTTCTTATCAGGCTGGTAATCCGCTAGACTCACCAGCAAGGTCAAAGGACCGATACGGCCGATAAACATAAGCAACATGACAATGCTGAGAGCCAACTTGCCCAATTCTGGTGTCAGATTTGCCGTTACCCCAACTGTCGCAAGGGCGGAAATGGTCTCAAACATGAGGTAGATAAAACGCGGCGTTCCTTCTGCCGTAATTCCTAGCAACATCAAGCCCAACAAGAAGGTCATCAAAAAGATAATGAAGACACTAAAGGATTTTTGGACTGTTCGAACTTCAATGGTTCTCTGCGCAACATTGGCATGAGGCAAGCCCAGCAACTCACTACGAGCAAAGACCAACAAGACAAAGAAGGTCGTAATCTTGAGCCCCCCAGCCGTTCCTCCAGGCGCCCCACCCAGAAACATCTGTAGAATATAGATAAACAGGGTCACAGGCCGAGCTTGGGTGTAGTCAATAGAGGCAAAACCAGCTGTTCTCATGCTGACGGTTTGGAAAAAGCTAACCAGCACTTTCTCTGGGACACTGAGATTGCCAATGGTTCCAGGATTGTGCCACTCCGTAAAGAGTGTGGCTCCTGTCCCAAACAGTAAGATCCCTGCAGTCAAGAAGAGGACCAGCTTGGTGTGAAAACGCAGACGACGTTTTTTCTTCTTGTCAAACTGGGTTGCCAAGTCAAACCAGACCATAAAACCCAGACCACCCGTGATAATCAAACCAGCAATGACCAGATTGATTAAAGGATCTGTCTGAAAATTCACTAAACTGCTACTACCAAAATTATCAAAACCAGCATTACAAAAGGCTGAAATGGCTAAAAAGATAGAGGTAAAAATGCCTCGTCCCCAGCCGAACTCAGGAATAAAACGGAAACTAAGTAGAAAGGCACCCAAGCCCTCCACCAGAAAAGTCGTCAAGAAGATGGACCGCATAAAGGCCTTCAGCGACCGAGTCTCCCCGTAACTAAAACTCTCCTGAATGGTTTCACGACTGCGAAGACTGAGCTTTTGCTTCCCCTGAATATAAAAGACCCCGATAAAGGTCATGAGCCCCAGACCACCAATCTGGATCAAGAGCATACAAATTAGCTGACCCCATACATTATAGGTGGTAGCTACCGGTTGCGTAAAAAGGCCAGTCACACAGACCATAGAAACCGTCGTAAAGAGATGGTCAAAATAAGTAGCCTGCGAACCACTTGCCTGAACAAAAGGCAAACTCAAAAGAAGAGAACCTATAAAAATAACTCCAGCGAAACTTAAAAAAATCCGACGAGCTGACGAAAGTCCGCCAAAGACCCTTTCAAGTTTTTTCACAAATAATTTGAATAACATACATCCATTGTACCATAAAAAGAAGGAGAGTAGCTAGATCTGAGAGGCTATCTCAAGGCAGAGTTCCAAGGCTTTTTCGAAAGCCTCTGAACCCCAGTCACGACTATCGTACTGATTCAAGTCGGCTAGAGAGTCCGCTGTAAATAACAACTCTCCCCAGAGGACCCCACGCAGTTGAGCCACTGCTGCCAGTGCAGAACACTCCATCTCCACAACAGCACAGCCTTCTTCCTTGCGATAAGCCACCTTTTCAGCCGTTTCTCGGTAAAAACCATCTGTGGACCAGGTCAGGACTTCTTCATAGGGAATCTCTCTGTCTTCCAAAACTCGCTCAATAGCAGCAATAGCCTCAGGCTGAATTTCCATATAACGAGAAGGTGCCACATAGTGGTAGCTGGCTCCTTCATCTCGCAGAGCACGAACAGGGACTAGAAAGGCGTTTTCTTCTATATCAGCCAGCACACCACAGGTACCAGTGGAAATGATTTGCTCCACACCATAGCCAATCAACCAATCCATAAACTGGGCTGCTGGGGCAGAACCAACAGGAGCCTGAGCCAGACAAATTTCCTCGCCCTTGTAGTTGATGACATAGACTGGATAGGTCTTGGTGGCAGAAACGAATTCGCCCACACAGTCCGCCCCTACTTCCCTCGCATAACGGTCAATCTCCTCACCTAAAAATGCATAGATGCACTTCTTTGGTAACTTTAAATCCAAGCCTTCATGATTCGGCATAATGACTGCCTCAGGATTATCATCAAACTCTAAAATAGGAATCGCATGTTTCTGAATCATAACCCACCTCCTCTGATTTTGTACTATTGTATCAAAAGCTGACGGAGTGTCAAGGAGGGAACTGAGGAACTGAGGAACTTTTGGTCTCTTTTTGCATATTGCTAACAGGCTTGCTTCACGATATGATAGAAGCATTTTATACTCTTCGAAAATCTCTTCAAACCGCGTCAACTCTATCTGCAACCTCAAAACAGTGTTTTGAGCAGCCTGCGGCTAGTTTCCTAGTTTGCTCTTTGATTTTCATTGAGTATAAGTAAACAAAAACGGGTGACTGAACAATTTAGCCTTGAAAGCTACGATTGCAAAATCACTCGTAAAATATGAATCTGTCACCCATATAAAAAGATAGCCATTCTAATCGAATGCTATCTTTTTTGTTTATCCTCGTTTATCTGGGGCTGGACCGTCAGGACCACCATTTCCTTGAGGTCCCCCACCAGGTCCACCTCCTCCAGGCATAGAATTGACAATATCTGTTTGTTTTTCGCCGTTTATGTATATATCACCACCTGTGTAGGTTGCTGTTCCATCAAAGTCAAAGCCTGATTGTCCTATCAATTTAATGGTTCCGCCTGTGACCGTGATATTCCCGTTTGAATCAATCGGATCTGTGTCCCCTTGACCGACTTCTACAGTTAGATTTCCACCTGTCATGGTAAAGTAAATATCGCTTTGCTGAGCATTTTTATTAGCTGCATTGACCCCATCATCTGTCGCATAGACATTGATATCACCACCATTGATCGTAATGCCTTTCCCTTCAATTCCTTCTGTGGAATTCTTGACGGTGTAAGTACCGCTATCAATCACTAGGTTACCAGAAGCGTGAATACCGTCATCTCCTGCTGTGACTGTTATGGTATTGTTAGACAAATACATATTGCCGACAGTCATATCGTCATCATTGTCAACTTTGACACCATCTTCCTTGGCATCGATGGTCATGGTCGTACCAGTGATATTGAGTTCATCATTGACATTAAAGGCATCGCCAACTGCTGTGATGTTATAGGTTCCACCCGTGATGTGGAGGGTGTCGTTGGCCTTGATACCATTGTTTTTCTTCCCAGCCACATTGAGAGTTCCTGAGCCATTGATGGTCAAATCCACCTTAGAAAAGAGAGCTGCATTTGCCTTGTCATCACTATTAGAGCTTGAGTCAGAGAGACTGTTGGTAGTTCCCTCCACCAAAGTCAGGTAGACATGACCGGCTGATGTCGCTGAAATTGCTGCATTGGTATTGGTCATGGTCGCACCTTTTAGGACTAGATGAACATCTGCCGACTTATCTGCCTCGACCTTGATCTGCACTCCGTCAGACTGACCAGAGATGACATAAGTACCAGATTTTGTGATGGTCACTGTGGAACCAGATACTGTCACCCCATCTCCAGAGACGTTTGCAGACGAGCCAGAGAGTTCAATCTTAGAAGCTGTGCTTTCATCATAAGAAGTGTCGTAGTCCTTTTCTGTAAAGTAAGAAGTTTGACTGTTTTTAGTTGAAGTTGTGATAGCAGTGGTATCTGCCGCAGCAGTTGTACTTGGCTTAGTCGTTGACTGCCCACAAGCTGCCAGCAAGGTCAGAGCTGTTAAACTGGTTAAGATTAGAGTCCATTTTTTTGATTTCATACCTTTTTCCCCTCCTTCATTTAACTTAAGCTTATCTTACAGGGAAAATCTGAAAGAAATCTGAACTTTTTCTGAAAGTTTTCTTAAGTTCAGTTTCGGTTAAGGTATCTTTAACAAAAGTTTTAGAAAAATCCCCTAGACTAATTACAAGCAAGTTTAACTTGCCCAGGCACACATATCTTCTAATAAGATAGAATACTAAAATGATAAAGGAGACAGGATTTATGAAACCAATTGAAACAAGCTTTAAACGAATTGAAACCAAATATATCGTTGCCAAGACTGACTTGGCTGATTTAATAGAAGACTTAAAAACATACCTCGTCGAGGATGATTATCCAACTTCAACCATTTCTAATATCTACTTTGATACAGAGCAATTTGATATGATTCAAGATGATAGCCAAGGTACTAAGCGTAAAGAAAAGATTCGGATGCGAACCTATCTCAGTCAAATCCAGCCTGATAGTCAGGTATTTTTAGAAATCAAATCCAAGGACAGGACTGGTGTCGGGCGAAAATATCGTCTCTTGTCAACTCCCCAGTCTATCACCCAGTTTATGACCAAAGGACAGCTGGATAGCAGCATCAAGGACCAAATGATGATTGAAAAAATCCAGCAACTCCAAGAGGAATATCAGCAAGCAATTATCCCTCGTATGTATATTTACTACGACCGTTTTTCTCTCAAGGAAAAGAAAGAAATTAGCGGATTTCCCTACAATAAAATTCGTGTCACTATTGACCAAAATCTAACCTATCGTGATAATAATGTCAGTTTATTTTCAGGAAAAGACGGCTTCCCTCTACTAAACGAGGACATTGTCATCATGGAAATCAAAGCGCCGGGTAGAAAACCCCAGTGGCTACAAAATATTCTCGACCAATATGGACTGATAGAGCAGAAATTTTCAAAATACAGCTGCGCCTACCACAAGTCTCAGGGGCGGGACTATAGCCCACGACCAAGCACAGAAAGTGTAGGTACTACTTATGTCTAATCTTTTTAATTCTATTTTCAACGATACAACTGCCACTGCAGACCCTATCCAGCTCTTTCTAGCTCTCTTTGTCAGCCTGATTTTAGGTTTGGCTCTGACCTGGGCCTACAAACACCGTACCCTCTATACGCGGGAATTTGCGGTCAGTTTGACCCTACTCCCCTGCTTGATGACCTTGGTCATCTTTCTGGTAAATGGCAGCCTAGGAACCTCTATCGCCGTTGCAGGAACCTTTAGCCTCATTCGTTTTCGTTCAGCTACCAGTGGTTCACGGGAACTAATTGCTATCTTCCTTGCCATGATTATCGGGCTGGCAGCAGGGACAGGCTACCTAGCTCTAGCGATTCTCTTCACTGTCTTTATCTTAGCAGTATGGCTTCTTTTAGAGAAGCAACAAAGCAAGAGCAATCACCAACGTCGCAGGCTATTGACCATCACAATTGCGAACCAAGAAAATCAACTTCAAACTATCCAATCTGGGCTGGCGCAATTCTGTACTGAGTTAGACCTCATCTCCATTGATACCAGCAATGATGGAGAACAAGTTACCACTGTCTATGAAGTGGATTTCAAGGCTCAAACGGACGATTTTCAAATCATCAATTATCTCACTAAAGAACAGGATACTTGCCAGGTTTCCCTGACCAAGAATGCCAAGAAGAGAAAGAATTTGTAGAATTTCTTGCGTAAAATCTATAAAGAACCCAAGTAATCACTCAATAGTAAGAAGAAAAAGTCAATCTGATTTATGATAAAAGGCAACATATCAAATGTTTAAAAAACGTTGATATGATGCCTTTTTCTTATCTTAAAAACTTTTTTACCAATCTCTTTATTTCACAGGTATTTCCTTAATCACGCGCGCAGGATTACCAGCTAGGACAACATTATCTCCAAATGACTTGGTGATTACAGCCCCTGCTCCTGCAACGACATTATTTCCCAGTGTCACTCCAGGAAGGACAATGACGCCACCACCAGCCCAGAAATTGTCTCCAATTGTGATAGGCTTTCCGTACTCGATACCTGAATTACGCTCCTGTGGATCCAGTGGATGGAGGGGAGTCAAAAACTGACAGTTGGGGCCGATCATAGCATTGTCCCCGATACGAATAGGGCAGATGTCCAGCATGGTCAAGTTCCAGTTAGAGTAAAAATTTTCCCCTAGATGGATATTGACACCGTAGTCCACCATCAAGCGCGTATTGATATAAAGATTTTTCCCGGTTGAGCCAAACCAAGTCTTGATGATTTCGGCTCCTTTTAAGGGATCTTCTTCCTTGTTAAAGGCAACCTGTTTTTGGCGAGAAGCCTGAGCCAAGGCTCTCAGTTCTGGGTCTGATGGACGGTAAAACTCGCCTGCTATCATTTTCTGGTATTCGCTAGTCATAGTATTTTTCTCCTTATCCCCTACTATCATATCAATTTTCGACATATCTGACTAGGATAAGGAGCACTTTCCACAATTGATGCTCTGATTGTCATCATATCCTGTCTAAGCGAACACGAGTCACAATTCCGTCTGAGTCTGTGATTTCCAGCTGGCTAGATGTCAGCCACTTGATTGGTGCATCAACTGCCTGTGCTCGCTGGGCAATCGTTAACAGTTCTTCTTTACTAGCAATCTCAATGACATAATAGGCTAAACCTGGCAAGCCTTGTTTACGCGGAGCCAGACCTTTTCCTCCCCATTCGTTGACTGCCAAATGATGATGGTAGTCCCCAGCTGCAATCCAACTAGCACTAGGCACACTGAATTTATCCTCTAGCCCTAACACCGTTTGATAAAACTGGCTGGACTTTCGACTATCCTTGACAGAAAGATGGATATGCCCCATTCTCGTACCCTCTGCCAGGATAAAGGGCTCTACCCTTTCTCCCAACTCATAGATATCCTGCGCCGCAAGGGCCTCAGTCACCCCGATAATACGTCCATCTTCTCGAATATCCCATGTGGACACTGGCTTATCTCGATAGAGTTCAATGCCATTCCCCTCCAAGTCCTCCAAGTAAAGGGCCTCACTGTAACCGTGATCTGCACCGCCGACAAGAGGAATCTGTAAATCTGTCAGGTGCTTCAAGACATCCGTCAAAGCCTTTCGTGTCGGCAAGAGAATGGCCAGATGATAAAGACCATAATGTTCCCTTACTTCTCCGCTCTCTTGTGCTTGAATCAAGTGTACCAAGGCTTTTCCGTCAATGCCTAAAACGGTCTCTGTCTCGGTCTGAGATAAGATTTCTAAACCAATAATCTGCTGATAAAAGGCTGTTTGACTTGCCAAGTCCTTCACATTTAAAACTGCCTCGGTTAAATAAATGTGGCTCTTGTATTCATAGGTCATAAATGGTCCTCTTTTCTAGCTGTAATTATAATTATTACAACTATTATATAACTTCCATCAAGAAAGTCAAGTAAGACAACTTGAGGCCTCTATTCTAAAAAAAGAGGCCAATGTTTGCCATCAACCTCTTTCTTATCGTTCATTCTTTTTGCTAAGTAAGATGAATACTTTACCTATGGCCTGACATTTTCAGCCTAGTTCACCCATTCACCATTACCATTTACACTGTAACCATCTGGTGTTGTTGTGCTCACAGCCAAAGCTCCAGAACCGTAAGCATAGTACCAGTGTGGCCCGACTTTAAACCAACCTGTCTTCATGATACCTGCTTCGTCAAGGTAATACCAAGTGCCATTTTCCTTGTACCAGCCTGTCTTCATAGCTCCTGAGCCATCGAAGTAGAACCATCTGCTACCATCTGTTCCCCAGCCTGTAAACATAGCACCTGAATTGCTCAAGTAATACCAGCTACCAGAAACTTTTACAAATCCAGTCTGCATGATACCTAAGTCATTCAAATAGTACCATTTACCATCTGTTTTCACCCAGCCTGTCTTCACATCACCAGACTCATAAAAATACCATTTACCATTAGATTGCACCCAACCAGACTGATCAGACGTAGACGCTCTAAAATCTTTCAGTGGTTTTTCTTCAACCATAGCTTTAGTTTTAACTGTTGAAAGGTTTGAGGCAGTCACTTCTGTATACTGAACAGCAGAACCATATCCACCAGCCAATTCCTCTGAAGAAGCATCATCACCTAGAGCTTGAGCAATTGTAATAGCTTTGTATTGATTGTTGGGATTTTTAAAAGCTGCCATCCCCATGTGTGTAAATTTAGGGTTAATTAGAGACTCATAGTGACCAGATTTCCCGTTGTCTGAACCACTATTTTTTTTCTTCACATAATCTGCTTTTTCAGAACGCCATTGTTCAATAGCTTTTAGAAAACCGTCATGATTCCATGCCAAATTTTCTCCCATTATACTATTAGAAGTTGGAAAGGCACTCCAAAGATCTTTGCTAGAAAGACGATCGTGCTTCATAGTCACAGATGCTTCTGTAGCTCTGACAAAAGCTGCCTTTTCTAGATCAGTTGACCATTTGATAGGGACATACTTATCTACCAAACCTTCATCCGCTGCTTCTTTACGAATAGCATTAATGGCATCCAAAATAGATTGTTGATGAGGAGCCACAAATTCTCCTTTGATCCCAACCAAAACATTGCCACTAGAAGGTTTTAGCACCTCTGAGGTCAATACATTACCATCAGCAGATTGCGTTGCCACCAATCTGTCATTCGCAAAAACATCATTTGTCAAAACTGCTCCTGCCAAGGTCAAAGCCAAGGCACTAGCAAATACAATTTTCTTCATTGTTTACTCCTTATATCTTTTGAATCGTATCTTGATAAATACTTCTCAACACATAATTATATCATATTTTCCTACTATTTGTCTCTGCTTATCTATTCCTACTAATCTAATTTAGCAAAAATCCTTCCTACACCTCAAAAGTAGGCGCAATGATTCTTTTACTTCACAACAAGCTCGTAGCGAGTTTTGCTGGTGAAAGTTTGACCGGCTTTGAGAATGACTTGGTCTTTAAGGTCACTGTGAATGGCATCTGGTAAAGCTTGCGCTTCAAGGGCAATTCCATTGTGCTGTACCATTGGCTGACCTCCTACGATGACACTCTCATCCACAAAGTTTGCTGTGTAGACTACAAAACATGGAGCCTCTGTCTTGAAAAGCAGGAAGCGACCTGAATTTTGGTCATAGAGGAAACCAGCATTGTCATGACCT
The DNA here is from genome assembly GCA_905221545.1 of bacterium. GTDB lineage: Bacteria > Bacillota > Bacilli > Lactobacillales > Streptococcaceae > Streptococcus. Next base: position 21,675 of record CAJNDO010000011.1, read on the forward strand.
GTAGGAAGGGCAAATGGATGATCCAAACCAGATACCAGCTGGATTTGCTCATCTTCCTCTGCAAAGATATCCTTCAACAAAGCACCATTGTAGATGTATTTAACCACATCACGATTGGCATCTGGAGTTTTGGCAGGAACACCATCGGGAGCAATTGGGTAAATCCCCTCTGTGTTTAGTTGGAAGACATGGCGGTCAATTGTCTGCGTGAAATCACCAGACAAGTTGAAATAGCTGTGGTTGGTTGGATTGACCAGCGTATCTTGATCGGTCGTCACCTTGTAGCTGATTTCATAAGCACCAGTTTCTTCCAAGTTGTAGCTAATCCAAATCTTGAGATTACCAGGAAATCCTCCTGTCCCATCTGTACGCTCTGTGTAGAGAGTCAAGCCATGATCGCTTACTTCAACTAGTTCAAACAAGCTCGAATCCCAACCTGTTGAACCACTGTGGTTACAGTTGCTAGCATTGTTGACCTCAAGGTCATAGGTCTTGCCATTGAGCTCAAAGGTCGCACCTGCAATACGGCCTGCCACAGGACCTACACTCGCTCCATGCTTGGGACTATTGCCTACATAGCTATCAAAGTCATCAAATCCCAAAATAACGTTGGCAAAATTTCCAGCCTTGTCAGGTGTGACATAGCGCAAAATGGTCGCACCATAAGTCATGACCTCAAGCTGGTAACCACCGTCAGTCTCAAAGCGATAGGCCAAGACATCCTTGCACTCGACATTTCCAAATACACGCTCTGTGTATGCTTTCATTCTCTTCTCCTTTTACTATTTCTATCAAGCAAACAAACCATAGAAAGCCGACTGACAATCTATGGTTTATCTGATAATTTACAAATCCTCTTGTCAAGAATTCATAAACACTGTCTTATACTCAATGAAAATCAAAGAGCAAACTAGGAAGCTAGCCGCAGGCTGTACTTGAGTACGGCAAGGCGAAGCTGACGTGGTTTGAATTTGATTTTCGAAGAGTATTACTTTTGATATTCGTGGATGATAACACCCTGTACCACACGGTTTACGGTACCTGTAGGAGACGGTGTATCTGGTTTATTTTCTACCTTGAGCGAAGTCAATAAGGCAAAGAGTTGGGCATAAACGATGTAAGGGAAGACACGGTAAATATCATTCAAAACACCGCCACAACCAAGGGCCACTTCTTTGACATTTTCAAGACCAAAGGCTTGATCACTCAAAAGCACAACACGACGAGCAATCTGGTCACCAGCAACTTCACGAACCAAGTCCAAGTCGTACTTGCGAGTGTAGTCTGTCGTTGTACCAAAGACCAAGACAACCGTATCTTCGTTGATAAGAGATTTTGGTCCGTGACGGAAGCCGACTGGGCTTTCATACATAGTCGCAACTTGACCAGCTGTTAATTCCAAAATCTTGAGCTGAGCTTCATGAGCAAGTCCGAAGAAAGGACCAGCACCAAGGTAGATGACACGGTTAAAGTCTAAATCAACAAGCTCTTTGACATCTTCTGCCTTGTCTAGAACTTTACGGGCAAGACTAGACACAACTTCAAAACGTTCAGCTTTAACAGCAAATTCTGTAGGATCAAAGACCAAGAGAGCTGTTAGCATCATGGACGTAAAGCTAGAAGTCATGGCAAATCCAGCGTCATTAGAAGCAGCTGGTTGCAAGAGCAAGAGATTACGGTCATCGCCGTGGGCTTGAAGAGCCAATTTCCCGTCCGCTGCACAAGTAATCGTCACTTGATAAAGCTCATCCACCAAGACTTTAGCCAAATCAACAGTTGCCACACTTTCAGGCGAATTTCCACTACGAGCAAAAGATACAAGGACAGTCGCCACATCTTTTTTCAAATAAGTTTCTGGATTGGCAACAATATCTGTTGTCGCAATGGCATTGAAATTCCATTTGCGTTCGTCATAGACTTCCTTAAAGTAAGGTACCAAGGTATCTCCCACATAAGCAGAAGTCCCCGCACCTGTCAAGATAACCTTGATATAATCATGTTTATCAGCAATCCCTTGTAGGAAGGCTGCAATTTCTTCACGTTGTGCTTGATAAGATTCAAAAGCTTCTTTCCATACATCAGGCTGTTGGTAGATTTCACGCGTCGTGATTTCTGCACCCAATTCGAGCAAATCTTCTTTTGTATAATGTAGCATTGAGTTCCTCTTTTTCTATTAAATATGGGAATGGGAGTAAGCCCCATTCCCATGTATATTCTATATAAAATGCTCTAACGATTTTCACGTTGTCACATCTTATTCATCTTCGTCATCATCGAAGCCAGCTAACAGGTCATTAACTTTCACAATGCTTTCTGCAGCACGGTTCTTGTAGTCCGCATCTCCACCTGTCAGGCTCGCATTGATAAATTCAATCACCATTGGAAGATTCATCCCTGCGTAAAGATCAATATCACGACCTTCCATGATCAAGCGACTCACCACGTTACATGGTGTACCACCAAGAAGATCCGCAAAGACTAGGAAATCATCCAACCCTTCAATAGCAGCTTCAAATTTTGCAGTAAATTCTTCTGGGCCATCTTCTGGAAGAAGAGGCACTGCATGAATATTTTCTTGTGGGCCCATGATCATTTCAGTGCTACCTTTAAGCTCTTCACAGAAACGACCGTGACTCACCAAAATTAATGATTTAGCCATAGATTATGCGCCCATTCCAAGCAAGAATTTGCCGATGAATGAAAGACCTACTGCAAGAGCGATAATGATACCGATAGCTTTAGTAGAAGTCATACCTTTCTTACCAAGCAACCAGAAGATAAAGGCAGTAAAGATTGCTGGAAGTAAGCGTGGGAAGATTGAGTTCAAGATATCTTGGAAGTCAATCATTTTTTCACCGATTGGCAATTTATAAGAAACTTCAAAGTTGATCATTGTTGCTACAAGAGCACCCATCATGAAGACACCAAGTACAGATGCAGCGTCAATCAAGGCTGTCAAAGTACTTTGCATGTTGTTGATAAGGTTAACCCCTTCTTTGTAAGCAAATTCCAACTGTTTCCAACGGAAGATGTCATAAGCAACTGCAACTGCGATCCAAAGGAAGATTCCCCATGGTTGGCCAGCGATAGCCATAGTTGCTGCGATAGATCCCATGATAGCAGGTACAAGTGAACCAAAGATAGTATCTCCAAGAGGAGCGAATGGTCCCATCAAACCTGTCTTGATACCGTTAACGGCATCTTTTGAACCTACACCATCTTTTTCTTCCATGGCAAGGTCAAAACCAGCGATGATTGTATGGAAGAATGGTGAAGTATTGAAGAATTGAGTATGAACTTTCATCATTTCTTTCAATTCAGGAGTTCCATCCCCATACATTTTACGCAACTGAGGCAGGATCATGTAAAGGTAACCAGAAGCTTGCATACGTTCGTAGTTCCAACCCAATTGGAAAGTAAACAAGCTACGTTTGTTGATTTGATTAAAATCTTCTTTTGTAAGTTTGTAATTAGAATTCGTCATCTTCGATTTCCCCACTTTCTGATGGTGTAGAAGGTGCTGCTACAGCTACTTTTTGGCTATTTTTGAAGTGAAGCACTGCTAGGAAGATACCTACGATAGAGATACCAATCATAGACAATCCTTTGAAGTTGTTCACGAAACCAATTTTTTCAGCAACATCTTTAGGTAGAGTACCGATAACACCTGCAACAGCGCCACCAAGACCTGTTACATATGAGTAAAGAACAGTCAACATAGCTGTCAAACCAAATCCCATAGCAAGGTAGTGAAGGTTACGTTTAACTGGAAGGTAACGAAGCAAGATTGCAAATCCAAGACCTGGAAGCATACGTCCTGCAAGTGTCAAGCCATCTGCAACCCATTTGTAGGCTTCAACGAAGTCCACCACTGATTGTACGAAGGCACCACCAAAGGCAAGGGCAAAGAAGACTGGAAGGGCACGAGATAAAGCCCAAGGAATCGCACCAAGCAAGTAGTTGCGTTCAATACCTTTATAGTCAAAGCGTTCGATTGCAGCATCCACACGGTGAGCGAAGAAAGTAGTTGTCATACGTCCAAGAACGTCGAAGTAAGTCAAGAGCGCTGCTACTGGCACAGCGATTGTTGTAATCGCAAGTGCTGTATCGATACCTTGTGAAACAGAGAAGGCTGTCGCAAGAACCGCACCAGAAGTTGCGTCGATACGAGAAGCACCACCGAAGGTACCAACCCCAAGAACGAATAATTGCAAGTTACCACCGATAAGTAGACCAGTAGTCAAATCTCCCATGATTAAACCAGTAATGAAACCAGCAAATACAGGGGAACCTGCAGATGAAACGATCGTCAACTCATCACAGATTTGATAAGCTGAGTACAAAGTGAGAAGTAAAATTTGCCACCATTGTATCATAACAATGACCTCCTAAAAATTTTTTCCTATTTTAATAAGCTCAAAAAGTCTGAAATTGGATCATTTGGAACCATTTGAGCAGTAAGTTTAACACCTTTTTCTGCTAGTTTGTGGAAGTCTTCCACATCCTTGTCCACTACGTTGATAGAACGTGTGATGGCGCGAGTTTCTGGTGTTTGAGACATATTCCCAACATTAAGGGTTTCAAGTGGTACACCTGCTTCGACCAAACCAAGGAAGCGGTCTGGCTTACGAGCCACGATAAAGAGACGTTGGCTATCGTATTTTCCAGCAAGAATATTGGCTGCCGCTTTTTCAATTGGCAAAATACTCAATTTCACACCTGGTGGTGTTGCAAGTTTCAAACCACTTTTTTCAACGTCATTGTTGACAACTTCGTCATCTACAACCATAATACGTGAAACATTTAGTTTTCCAGCCCAAAGATTGGCTACTTGTCCGTGGATCAAACGTCCATCGATACGGCATCCTACAATTGTCATAAGTTTTCCCCCTTTATGTGTTTTAGTGTAGGTTTACGAGTTAAATGAATCTCTTCTTTATATTGGCCCTCTGTTTCAAAGATAATGATGCGATTGGCACCTTCCTTAAGATAGCTATGAGGGATATAAAGCGAGAGGGTTGGGCCGACGTTCCAAAAACGTCCTAGATTCTGCCCATTGACAAAGGCAACTCCCTTACCAAACTCAGACAAGTCTAGGTAAGTATCTTTTGGCTCTTCGATTATAAAATCATAAGCGTAAAAGGCTGGTTGTCCTTCTGTCCATCCTTTTGAAAAATCAATTTTCTCAGGATTATCTAGTGGGAGTGGATAGTGTTTCCAGTTTAGTAAGAAGTGCAAATCCTTACAAACCCCTGTCCGAATTCCCTTACGTTGCGTATCCGCTAAGAACTTATGACCATAGTTGACACGCCCCATATTTTCTACCAAGATATCCAGTCTGGATAGCGCTTTCTTTTCACCTTGATAAAAAATATCTTCCCCAATCTCTGTCTGATATTGGGTTTTGACCCACTGACCATCGACATAAAGCTGAGCCCTATCTCGACCATCAATGATTCGAAGTCTTTCTTCTTCTGCATCCCAGTTTGTTTCTGTTCGATAGAGTAGGTAGCCATAACTTTGTCCCAGCTCCTCCATCTTTCTAGGATAAAGGCTTTCTACAGGACTAGACAAGCTATCCAAGGTTTCAAACAAGGAAACTTTTTCAACTAGTGGAATAGCATCCAACTCCATACTCTCTTTGTAGAGTGGTTCTAACTGCGGATACTCTGGGAAATGTGTCGCCATCATCTTCTTGACTGCTAAATATTTGGCAGTTGGATTTCCTTCTTCATCCAGAAGGGCATCGTAATCATAAGATGTAACTTGTGGCAGGTCCAAAGTTCCTCTAGCCGAGCAACCATTCATGAAACCAAAATTTGTACCACCATGGAACATGTAAAGATTGATAGAGCCTTGTTCCAAAACCTCTCGAACTGCATCTGCCAATTCTTTCGGATCCCGCGTGATAATCGGCTCTTTCCAACGATTGAACCAGCCATCCCAGAACTCCATACACATGAGTGGCCATTTCTTACCATGCTCATCAAAGAATTCCTGCATCTGTGAAAAATTATAAGGTGCCTTAGAACCAAAGTTCCCTGTTACAAAGAGGTCATCTTCGATTAAGGTTCCAGCTTTCAGAGTAGCTCGCCATGGACCATCTGATGTAAAGAGGGGACAGGTTACGCCACGCTCTTCCATCAACTGTCGAATGGCTCTCAGGTAAGCCTTATCTTCTCCATAAGAACCATACTCATTTTCAACCTGCATCATGAGGATGTTGCCACCATTGTCCAACAAATGTGGAACCAACCGTGACAAGAGCTGGTCATAGTAGCGACCTACAGCTTCAATATAGGCTGGATCTGAGGAACGAAGCCTCATATTCTTTGTTAAGAGCCAGGCTGGTAAACCACCGAATTCCCACTCCGCACAGATAAAGGGAGACGGACGAACAATCGCATAGAGACCCAAATCTTGTGCTGTCTGAAGAAATCGCTCCAAATCCAGAGCCCCTTCAAAGTGAAACTCACCCTCACGAGGCTCGTGTAAATTCCAAGCCACATAAGTCTCTACCGTATTAAAGCCAAGAGCCTTCAAGTTATAGAGCGAATGATACCAATCCTCTTGAGGAACCCTAAAATAATGAATGGCGCCAGATAAAATCTTAAATGATTTTCCATCGAGATAGAAATCATCTCGTATCTCAAATCGTGTCATAAAACTACCTTTTGATTGCAAAAGTTTGCGCTTTCATTTATTGTTATATTAAATATAGCGCAATCATTCATGTTTGTCAATAGTCTTAACTAGATTATTTAAAATTTTTCTATTTTTTTACTAACTTTTAGGCAAAATACTTATAAAATCGTATAAGTCCTGGAACTTCGCTCTTTTTCGCCAAAAACCTTGTATAAAAATGTATAAAACCCTGATTATTTAGATGTAAATTAACCTTTTAGCCTATTATTTTAATTTTTTATTCAAAAGACTACTATTCTTTTCTTTTTTATGGTAAAATCTTTTATGGAAAAGGAAAATCGAGGTGAAAATATGGCAATTCCTAAATATCAATATATAAAAGACGAATTAAAGAACAAAATCATCTCTGGTCAATTCGCCAGTGGAGATAAATTTTACACTGAAGCTGAATTGATTTCAATGTATGATGTGAGTTCTATCACAGTTGTCCGCGCCTTAAACGACCTTGCCAAAGATGGCTATATTGTCCGCCAACAAGGAAAGGGTACATTCGTTTCACGCGCACGCAAACACAAACTCGTGGAGTTTTCAGATGTAGAAGTTTTTGAAACTAAAGATGATAAAGTGACCGTCCTTTCTATTGAACGCGGAAATAAACTAAGCTACTTAGAAAAACTTGGATTACGTGGTGACCAGTTCTACTATAAGATTGAGCGCGTACGTAAATCAAACGGTGTTGTATACATCTACCATACATCTTACATTCCAGAACAATACATCAACGCAAATTATCCAAACCTTGAATACTATAGCTCTATCTATAGCCGTTTCAAATTGGATTACCACATTCACATGAATGATGAACACTTTGAAGAAATCAATGAAATAGCATTTCCAACTCCAGAACACGTGGTTTCCATTCTAGGAATCAATGATCAATTCCCTACTGTCCTTCAGACCAAGATTACGAAACTCGAATCTACTGGTCAAGTTTTGGAATATAGTGAAACCTACAAACGATCTGATTACTACAAGATTAAATTCATCTCATGTGACCGTGATCACTAAGAAGAAAGCCTGAGCCTCATCGCTTGGGCCTTTTCTATGCTTATTATATCCCATCAAAACTGTATTTTCTATATGTCAATGAAGATTGATTAAATTTGTTTAAATTTTACTAAAATATTGGGAATCTTTTTAGCAAAAAAGCTTTAATAAACAAGAAAAACCGAGGTTCTTCTACTCCAGTAAATAGAGTAATAGAACTTCGATTTTATTTTAATTATCCTAGTCCAAGACGTTCAAAGATATCATCCACTCGTTTAGTGTAGTAAAGAGGGTTGAAAATCTCATCGATTTCCTCTTGTGTCAAACGTGATGTCACTTCTGGATCTGCTTCAAGAAGCGGTTTAAAGTCTACTTGATTGTCCCAAGAGTAGGCTGTTTTTGGTTGTACCAAGTCATAGGCTTGCTCACGTGTCATGCCTTTCTCAATCAAGGTCAACATAGCACGTTGGCTAAAGATCAGACCAAAAGTCGAGTTCATGTTGCGGATCATGTTTTCTGGGAAGACTGTCAAATTCTTGACAATATTTCCAAAGCGGTTGAGCATGTAGTCAATCAAAATAGTCGTATCTGGTGTGATGATACGCTCAGCTGATGAGTGAGAAATGTCGCGTTCATGCCAGAGAGCAACGTTCTCATAAGCCGTAATCATGTGACCACGGATAACACGCGCCAAACCTGTCATGTTTTCAGAACCAATAGGGTTGCGTTTGTGCGGCATTGCTGAAGACCCTTTTTGACCTTTAGCAAAGAATTCTTCCACTTCGCGTTGTTCAGACTTTTGCAAACCACGAATTTCTGTTGCCATACGTTCGATTGAAGTCGCGATGCTAGCAAGAACTGCAAAGTACTCAGCGTGAAGGTCACGAGGAAGGACTTGTGTAGAGATCTCTTGGGCACGGATGCCAAGCTTGTCGCAGACGTATTTTTCAACGAATGGTGGAATGTTGGCAAAGTTCCCAACCGCACCAGAAATCTTACCAGCTTCCACACCAGCAGCCGCATGCTCGAAACGCTCGATATTGCGCTTCATTTCGCTGTACCAAGTCGCCAATTTAAGACCAAAAGTTGTAGGCTCAGCATGCACACCGTGGGTACGACCCATCATGATGGTGAACTTGTGCTCCTTGGCCTTGTCAGCGATGATGTTGGTGAAGTTTTCAAGGTCACGACGGATGATGTCGTTAGCCTGCTTGTAAAGGTAACCGTAGGCCGTATCTACCACGTCGGTCGATGTCAACCCATAGTGAACCCACTTGCGCTCCTCACCAAGAGTCTCAGAAACCGCACGCGTGAAAGCCACCACATCGTGGCGAGTCTCCTGCTCAATCTCCAAAATACGGTCGATGTCAAAGTCCGCCTTCTCGCGAATCAAAGCCACATCTTCCTTAGGGATTTCCCCCAACTCAGCCCATGCCTCATCAGCCAAGATTTCCACCTCAAGCCAAGCACGGTATTTATTTTCTTCACTCCAAATATTCGCCATCTCAGGGCGAGAGTAACGGTTGATCATGTTGTTAATTTTTCCTTTCTTTTTCTACTTCACGATGTGCAAACAAATCATAGAACATTGATTAGCCAAATTATTCAAATTCTTCTTTCCCAATCCATACAGACGGGTAATGTTCCAATGAATTAAGGTCTGTATCTAGTGACAAGTCATAAATTGCTAAATAGTTTTCAGGATATTGAGCAACCAGCTCTTCATATTTGGCCTTTACCTTTTCGTGATCACTACTAGCATACAAGACTTCAACGACTGCTCCAGTCTTATCTTTTTCTACAAAAGCATTAACAATAATTTGTATCATAGGCTTGTCCTAAAAATCAATCCCTTTTCCAAACTCAACCACGCTATCTGGCACATCACTAAACACAGTCACATGCCCCATTTTGCGGTTGTGCTTCGCTTCTATTTTACCATACATGTGGAGGTGGGCGCTTGGATTTTCTGTGACATATTTTTCAGCGACCTCGACATGCTGGCCGAGAACATTGAGCATGACGGCAGGTGCATGTAGTTTGATGGCTGGCAATGGTGCTCCCAGAACACCCAAGATATGGGTGTCAAACTGTGAAAAATCACAAGCTTCAATTGAATAGTGACCTGAGTTATGTGGGCGTGGGGCGATTTCGTTGACAATGATGTCATCAGCTGTCGCAAACATTTCCACACAAAGTGTTCCAGACAAGTTTAGTTGTTCTGCAATTCGCACTGCCATGACTTTAGCTTTTTCAGCTAGACTATCAGAAATGCGAGCTGGCACGATGGTCTTAGACAAGATATTGTTGCGGTGGATATTTTCCTGAACTGGGAATACCGTCACATCCTTGCCATTTCCTGAGACGATAACAGAAATTTCAAGGTCAAAATTGACGAATTCTTCCAAAACGCAGTCTGCTGAGTCTGCTAGCGCATAGGCTTCTGCCAAGTCTGCTTCTGAACGAATAACCTTTTGACCATGGCCATCGTAACCACCGGTCGCTGTCTTGAGAACATAGTTTTTAGACAGGTCAATATCTGACAAATCTTGACTTGAAGTCACAACCTTGTAGGGTGCAACTGTCACTTGAGCCTTGTTTGCAAGAAAGTCCTTTTCAAAAATACGATTTTGTGAAATGCGGAGCAGGTCCGTTCCTTGAGGAAGCTGACCATCTTTGATAACAGCATCCTGACCGTCAGCGTCGACATTTTCAAATTCATAAGTGAGAACATCACATCGATCTGCCAACTGACGGAGGGCATCCACATCGTTATATGGTGCCACAATGATTTCCGCCACGCGAGAGGCCGGGCAATCAGCCGCAGGATCCAGAGCGATAACCTTGTGGCCCATGTAGATAGCAGAAATAGCCATCATTTGACCTAGCTGGCCACCACCGATAATTCCGATTGTTTTAGATGAGCTCATTTGTAGACTCCTCTGCAATTTTTCCTTGTTCTTCTGCAAAATCTGCCAAAGCTGTCGCGATAGCCTGATCTTCTACTGAAAGAAGACGGAGGGCAAAGAGGGCAGCATTAGTCGCACCAGCTTCCCCGATAGCCATCGTCGCAACCGGTACGCCACCCGGCATCTGCACGATAGAGTAGAGTGAATCCACGCCACTAAGAGCACGCGATTTGACAGGCACCCCGATGACAGGAAGGGTTGTTTTAGCAGCCACCATACCTGGCAAATGGGCTGCGCCTCCAGCACCTGCGATGATGACCTTAATACCACAGCTACGGGCTTCTTCTGCATGCTTGAACATGAGGTCTGGTGTGCGGTGGGCAGATACAACCTTCTTTTCGTAAGCAACGCTGAAGCGGTCTAGGACTTCGGCGGTTTTTTGCATGGTTGCCCAGTCGGATTTTGAGCCCATGATGATGGAAATAATTGGTTTGGTCATAATTTTCCTTTCTTTTTTCAATCACCTTAGGTTGTGAGGGACGGCAACAGCCACCAAAGGTGTCTCATGCCTAAATTGGAAGCCCAAAGTCTTCCAATTTCTCTGAACAATTGGATTGTCATCCAATCGTTCTTTCACAGCGGAGGTGATTGTTCTATATTAGCTCTCTAACGCTCGCAAGTTATGCGACAATTATTGTACTTTGCGACTGCGTCGCTTTTTCTTATATCTTTATCTAATTGCCTTACTTCCGATATCTTTTCGGTAAAAGAGGCCTTCTGTTTTTTGTTGGGAGAGTTCTTGGTAGATGGTTTCTTGGGCTTCTTTGACGGTGTCGGCTGTGGTGACGAGCATATAGACTCGTCCACCGTTTGATAGCAGTGCTCTGCTATTTTCCGAAAACTTAGCCCCTGCATAGTAGGTGATGATATCTCCCTCGGTTTTGGCTGGCAACTTGACACCTTTTTCGTAATCTAGCGGGTATCCCTTGGATGCGACAACCACACCCAGAGTCACACCCTTGTCGTTCCACGTAATGTTTGGCTCCTTACCATCGAGGATATCCGTGATATTTTGCGCAAAATCAGAGGTTAATCGAGGTAGAATAATCTGAGTTTCAGGATCTCCGAAACGAGCGTTGAACTCAATGACTTTCGGTCCATCTGCTGTTAAGATAAGCCCTGCGTAAAGGACACCAAGATACGGACGACCTTCTTTGATCATCCCTTCAAGAACTGGCTTGACAATAGTCTCGACCGCTGTGTCAACCACGCTCTGTGGCAAGTGAGGAACTGGCGCATAGGCACCCATCCCGCCAGTGTTAGGCCCCTTATCGCCATCGTAGGCACGTTTGTGGTCCTGAGCCGTTGGCATGATGTAGAATTTGTCCCCATTGACAAAGGCAAAGAGAGAGAACTCTTCTCCGTCAAGGAATTCCTCGATAACAACACGCGCACCAGAGTCCCCAAATTTATTGTCTAAGAGCATCTCGTGAGCGGCTTCTACTGCTTGCTCTACTGTCTCAGCAACAACGACACCTTTCCCAAGTGCCAAACCATCCGCCTTGACGACAATTGGAGCGCCTTTCTCCTCGATATAAGCCTTAGCCTCCCCGAAATCTGAAAATGTGCCGTAGGCTGCTGTCGGAACGTCGTATTTAACCATGATTTCCTTGGCAAAATCCTTGGACCACTCCAGCTCCGCTGCAGCCCTAGTCGGACCAAAAGCCTTGAGCCCAGCTGTATTAAAATCATCCACAATCCCAGCCGCAAGGGCGTCATCTGGACCAATGAAGGACCAAGCAATATCGTTGGCTTTTGCAAACTCAATCAATTTAGAATGTTCGGAAATAGAAATGTCCACCAATTCCAGACCATCCAGAGTCATTCCGTCATTTCCAGGAGCTACAAAGACTTGTTCAACGCCTTTTGATTCAAGCAACTTCTTAGCAATCGCATGTTCACGACCACCAGAACCGACAACTAACAGTTTCATCTCACAACCTCTTTTACGAATTATTTAATAACATTATATCACAAACGTTCGTATTAATCTTCTTTCACTTAGCATTTTAAGACAAAAAAGGAAAGAAACTGTTTTCTTCCCTTTCATCTTCTTAATGTCTAAAATGTCTCACGCCTGTGAAGACCATAGTCAAGCCGTATTTATCCGCAGCTTCGATAGACTCTTGGTCACGGACTGAGCCTCCAGGCTGGATGATGGCCTTGATTCCTGCTTTGGCAATTTCTTCCACGTTATCCGCAAATGGGAAGAAGGCATCAGAAGCAAGTACAGCGCCGTCAAGGCGGTCTTTAGCTTGGTCAATGGCGATGCGAACAGAAGCTACACGGTTAGTTTGTCCTGGTCCCACACCAAGTGTCATGTGGTCATTGGTCACAATGATCCCGTTTGATTTCACATACTTGATGGCTTTCCAAGCAAACTCAAGTGCTGTCGCTTCTGTCTCAGTTGGTTGGCGCTTGGTCACCACCTGCCAGTCAGCTGGGCTTTCTTTGATCACGTCTTGGTTTTGCACAAGAAGTCCACCAACCACACCTGTGTATTCTCCTTCCACTTCGCTAGCCTCTTGAGCGTCAAATGGCAAGGCAAGGATACGCAAGTTTTTCTTTTTGTTGGTCAAAATGGCTAGCGCTTCATCCGTATAGCTTGGTGCGATGATGATTTCAAGGAAAACGCCGTGCATCTTCTCAGCAGTCGCAGCATCCACCTCACGGTTAAGAACGACGATTCCACCGAAGATAGACACTGGGTCAGACTCATAAGCGTAATCCCAAGCAGTTTCGATATCATCAGCTTGACCGATACCACATGGATTCATGTGTTTGAGGGCCACAACTGTTGGATGATCTTTGAAGTCACGAATGATACGGATAGCCGCATCCGCATCACGGATATTATTAAAGGACAATTCCTTACCGTTGAGCTGTTTTGCTGAAGCAATCGAGTAGTCAGTCGGCAAGGCTTTTTGGTAAAAGTCCGCATCTTGTTGAGGGTTTTCCCCATAACGCATTGGTTGCTTGAGGTCATAGGTCAAGGTCAGCTTTTCAGGTTTACTTTCTCCCACTTGAGCTGTGAAATACTCTGCAATCAAGGCATCATAAGCCGCTGTGTGACGGAAAACCTTAGCTGCCAAACGTTGACGCGTTTCGTAAGTCGTTTCACCATTGGCTGACAACTCGTCCAAAACCACTGTATAGTCAGCAGGGTCTACCACAACTGTCACGCTAGCGTGGTTTTTAGCCGCTGAACGAAGCATAGATGGCCCACCGATATCGATATTCTCCACCGCATCCGCGTAAGTCACGTCTAGTTTGAGAATGGTTTCCTTGAAAGGATAGAGGTTGACCACTACAAGATCGATAAGCTCGATTTGATTGTCCTTGGCTGCTTCCAAGTGGCTATCGAGGTCACGACGAGCGAGCAGCCCCCCGTGGATATTTGGATGAAGGGTCTTGACACGACCGTCCATCATCTCTGGAAAACCAGTCACATCATCAATCGCAATGGTCTCCACCCCAGCATTATCAAGGGCAACCTTGGTTCCACCTGTCGAGATAATCTCCCAACCAAGTTTTTTAAGTTCTTGGGCAAATTCAACAATGCCCGCTTTGTCTGAGACGCTGATTAAGGCGCGTTTAGTCATGTTACTTCCTTTCATTTTCAAACTCTCTACTTAGGCAATTTTCTTTTCATAAAGTATAGGGAGACGATTACCAAGACTCCTAAAATCACTGTCAGTAAAAATCTCCCCCAATAGGGAAACTCTGGGAAGAAGAAATTTACCAGTAAACGTAGAACGATTACCAAGCTAATCAAAGCAAATGTTTCCAACCATTTTTTCATTTATTTGTCCAACAATTCTCTAATAACCTCTGGATACAACTTATACTCTGCCTCATGAATTCGTTCTTCAAAGCTGTCAATGGTATCATCAGCAAGCCGTGGCACACGCACTTGTTTGATGACCTTGCCTGTATCCACACCTGAGTCCACCCAGTGAATGGTCACACCACTTTCAGAGACACCAGCCTGCCAAGCATCCTCGATGCCATGAGCTCCTGGAAATTCTGGCAGATAGGCTGGATGAATGTTGACAATCCGACCTTCATAGGCTGCCAATAAGGTTGGCCCAACGATTTTCATATAGCCGGCGAGGCAAACCAAGCCAATCTGGTGTTCTTCCAAGAGTTCGACAAGAGCTGCTTCGTAGTCTGCCTTGCTCTCAAACTCCTTGAGTTCAAAAGCATAGGATAGGACACCAAGCTTTTCTGCACGTTCAAGCAAATAGGCGTCACGATGGTCTGAAAAGACAAACTCCACTGGAAATTCTTCAGCAATCACCTGAAAATTTGAGCCGTTACCAGAGGCAAAAACCGCTATTTTTTTCATTTGATGATGACACTTTCGTTTTCTTTCTTGACGATGCGACCAATTTCATAGACTGGTTCATCCAGCAATTCCTTGACACGATCTACATTTTCAGGGCTAACTGCCAGCATGAGTCCCACACCCATATTGAAGATTTCAAACATTTCTTCATGCTTGATTTCACCGTATTTTTCAAGGGCTTTAAAGATTGGTAAAACTGGTACCTTGCTTTCCTCAATCTCAGCAGCCAGGTCAGCTGCAAACATACGAGGGACATTTTCGATAAAGCCACCACCAGTGATGTGGGCAATGCCGTTGACCAACTCTTCCTTGATGAGTGGCAAAACAGCCTTGACATAGATACGAGTCGGCTCAAGAAGAACTTCCTTAAGTTTCTTGCCTTCCAATTCTGGTAAGACTTCCTCACCCGTGTAGTCCGCAAAGACACGACGAACGAGTGAGTAACCATTTGAGTGAATCCCACTTGAAGCAAGTCCAAGAATCACATCACCTTCAGCTACTTTTGAACCGTCTATGATTTGAGATTTTTCAGCCACACCGACTGCAAAACCAGCTAGATCGTAGTCATCTGCGCCGTACATACCAGGCATTTCAGCTGTTTCCCCACCAATGAGGGCAGCACCTGCCTGCACACAGCCTTCTGCCACACCAGCAACCACTTGTTCTAGTTTAGCTGGTTCATTCTTGCCAGTTGCCACATAGTCGAGGAAATAGAGGGGCTCCGCACCTGCAGCAATAATGTCGTTGACACACATGGCCACACAGTCCTGACCGATGGTATCATGCTTGTCGTACTTAATTGCCAGCATGAGCTTGGTTCCAACACCGTCAGTCCCTGAAATCAAGACGGGCTCTTTGACACCTGTTTTTGAAAGGTCAAACATACCACCAAAACCACCAAGAGCTCCCATGACACCTGCACGCTCCGTACGAGCCACGTGCTTTTTGATCCGTTCAACAACTTCATAACCCGCTTCAACATCCACACCAGATTGAGCGTATGCATTCTTATTTGTCATTTGTTTATTCCTTTTCTTTTATGAAGAATCTTCAGTCGGCTACTTGTAAAAACTAGTCTTTTCTTCCAAACTTCGACGATAGTCTTCCTCATAGTCGTAGAGAGGTGTTGGGTAGTCACCGTCAAAGTAAGCGACACAGAGACCACCATTTGGTGCGTCTGTTTCAATACCAATCGAATCAATCAATCCCTCAACAGAAAGATAGGTCAGGCTATCCGCACCAATGATTTGGCGAGTTTCTTCGACCGTATGATTGGCCGCAATCAGCTCCTGACGGGTCTGGATATCAATCCCGTAGAAGCACGGATAAGCTAGCGCTGGACTGCCAATAGCAACGTGAACCTCAGTTGCACCCGCTTCTTTCAAGAGCTGAACGATACGACGAGAGGTTGTTCCACGAACAATAGAATCATCCACCATCACTACACGTTTGCCTTTAACAACGCCTGAAACAGCAGACAATTTCATCCGCACCCCTTGCTCCCGCAATTCTTGAGTTGGTTGGATAAAGGTACGTTGCGTGTATTGATTCTTGATAAGTCCCATTTCGTTTGGCAACCCAGACTCCTCTGCAAATCCCATAGCTGCGCTGAGGGAAGAATTGGGCACACCGACCACAATATCTGCCTCATGCTTAAATTCACGCGCCAATTGGGCACCCATACGTTTACGAGCTGTATGGACATTAACGCCATGGATGTTAGAGTCAGGACGGGCAAAATAGATATACTCCATAGAGCAAATCGCCAACTGGGTTTCATCTGTATAGCTGTCATACTGGATGCCCTTGTCATCAATGATCACAATCTCACCTGGCTTCAAATCACGAATCCATTCAGCACCAATGACTTCAAAAGCGCAGGTTTCAGAGGAAACAACCACCGCTCCATTAGCCATTTCCCCGATAGAAAGCGGACGGAAACCATTTGGGTCAAGAGCAGCAATCAACTTGTCCTCAAACAGCAGGATATAAGCAAAGCCACCTTTGACAAGGCTGAGCGCCTCCTTGATTTTGCCCATCAGGCTAGGATTGTGACTACGACGAATGAGGTGAGCCAAGATTTCCGAGTCTGAAGTCGCGCTGAAAATCGCTCCTCTTTCTTCCAATTCCTTCTTGAGAGAGGCCGCATTGGTCAGATTTCCATTATGAGCCAATCCAAACTGCATATCGTGAAAACGGAAGAGAAAGGGCTGAATGTTATCTACAGAAGCTTCGCCAGCAGTCGCATAACGTACATGCCCAATCGCACCAGTTCCAGTTAATTTATCTAAGTTAGCAGGATTTCTGAAGACTTCTGATAGAAGCCCCATATCGCGATGGCGCTTCAATTGTCCTTGGTCATTAGAGAGGATTCCTGCCCCCTCCTGACCACGGTGCTGAAGACTGTGGAGACCAAAGTAGGTCAATTTGGCAGCATCTGGATGCCCCCAGATACCGAAAACACCACATTCTTCATTAAGAGATTTTACTTCGTATGTCATTTTTTATACCTTTTATTTCCCTGTGAAATAACGCACCGCTGACGCGAATAGGTGCTGGTCTTTATTTCCTGGAATATTTTGGAAAAGACCGTCTTCATAACGTTCTGAGTGTCCCATCTTACCGATGATTTGACCGTTCTTGCTGGTAATTCCTTCGATGGCATTTACCGAACCATTCGGATTGTACTTAGAGTCCATACTTGGTTTGCCGTCAAAGGCAACATATTGGCTGAAAATTTGTCCATTGTCACGGAGCTCCGCAAATTCCTCAGCCGTCACAACAAATTTCCCTTCACCGTGCGAAACAGGAATGGCATGAATCTCACCAACTTCCACTCCAGCAAGCCATGGTGAGTTGGTATTGGCAATCCGAGTTTCCACCATCTTGGCCACGTGTTGGTTGGCATCATTGTAGAAGAGGGTTGGGCTCGTACTTCTGGCATCCTCGAAGTTTCCGTATGGAAGAAGACCTGATTTGACCAAGGCCTGGAATCCATTACAGATACCGATAATCAAGCCACCACGAGCGATAAAGCTATCAATGGCTGCACGAACTTTTTCATTGAGCAGGATATTGACGATAAACTTAGCTGATCCATCCGGCTCATCCGCGGCTGAGAAGCCACCTGCAAAGAAGAGAATGTTTGCCTTGCCGATATTGTCAACCATAGTTTCAACTGACTTGACAATGGCTTCTTCATTCAAGGTCACGAATGGCACTAAGTTGACCTCTGCACCTTCTTTTTCGAAAGCTTTAGCTGAATCATATTCTGAGTTGGTTCCTGGGAAGACTGGGATGTAAACCACAGGTTTTTCAATAGTTTCTTTAGCTGTGATGACTGTGTTAGAAGCGACAGCTGGCACTTCAGCCAATTCTTTAGATTGAGCAAATTCTGTTGGATAAACTTCTTCCAGTTTTCCTTGGAAGGCACTGTCAAGTTTCTGTCCATCTAGCTTCACACCGTTGACAGTTAGTG
Source organism: bacterium (assembly GCA_905221545.1). GTDB lineage: Bacteria > Bacillota > Bacilli > Lactobacillales > Streptococcaceae > Streptococcus. The sequence continues at coordinate 40,162 of CAJNDO010000011.1, forward strand.
TAAAGCATGTACTTGTTTGACCAATTTTCTCTACTCCAGCAATTTCTTCAGGCGATGTGAAGACAAATCCGCCCAATTGAGCTGTCAAAGCTGTCTCAAGCTCAGGCAAGGTCACCTCTGCACCGATATGGTTCCCAAAGGTAGCAAGAGCCAAACTTTCAACGACACCACCGTATTTGACAGCTGATGCAGATGTCACTTTGTAAGTTGCTTGGATGGCTTCAAACTTAGCAAAGTTAGACTTAATCAAGTCAAAATCAATCTCTGCAGAGAGGGCTTGACCTGGGATGTAGTAAATATTTTCACCAGCACCCTTAAACTCAGGAGAAAGCACCTTACGGCTATCTACCGTCGTCACCCCAAATGCAACCAAGGTTGGTGGGACGGTTAATTCTTCAAAGGTACCAGACATAGAGTCCTTACCACCGATAGATGGCAAGCCAAGTTGGATTTGTGCTTCGATAGAACCTAGAAGGGCTGCTACTGGCTGACCAAAACGCTCTGCCTGTTTGTCCATGCGCTCGAAATATTCTTGGTAAGAGAAACGAGCCTTAGACCAGTTTGCGCCAGCAGCAATCAAACGAGCAGTTGCTTCGATAACCGCATAGGCAGCACCGTGGTATGGAGACCATTCTGCTACATAAGGGTTGAAACCTTGAGCCATGACAGACGCGGTATGAGTCACACCATGCTGAACTGGCAATTTTTGCACAGAAGCCTCAGTTGGTGTGAGTTGGTAGCGACCACCAAGTGGGTGATTGACCGTTGAACGACCAACAGAGCAATCAAAGATCGTTTGCAAACCTTTTTGACTAGTGTGGTTGAGATCAGACAGAACCGCAAGGGTATCTGCTTCAAGTGTATCAGCGCTTGTTGTACGTTCTTCTGGGAGTTTAACATCCTTGTCCACCACCTTGGCATCGACGACCACGCGCACACCATTGGTATCAAGGAAACGACGTTCCAAGTCGACAATCGTTTCGCCATTCCAGTGCATGACAAGATTTGTTTTTTCAGTAACTGTCGCAACGACAACAGCATCAATATTTTCTTTGTTACATTCAGCAACGAATGCATCTACATCTTCAGGACGAACCACGACCGCCATCCGTTCTTGTGATTCAGAGATAGCAATTTCGGTACCATTCAAGCCTTGGTATTTAAGAGGCACTTTATTAAGGTCGATTTCAAGGCCGTCTGCCAATTCACCGATAGCTACACAGACACCACCAGCGCCAAAGTCATTTGATTTCTTGATAAGACGAGTGACATCGCCATTACGGAAAAGGCGTTGAATCTTGCGTTCTTCGATGGCATTCCCTTTTTGAACCTCTGCACCAGCAGTCTCTACAGACTCAACCGTTTGAACCTTAGAAGACCCTGTCGCACCACCGACACCATCACGTCCAGTCTTCCCACCGAGAAGGATAATGACATCGCCCGCTTCAGGTTTTTCACGGACAACATTGCCCTTTGGAGCCGCACCAACAACTGCACCAAGTTCCATACGTTTAGCTACAAAGCCTGGGTGGAAATATTCACGGACATAAGTCGTCGCAAGCCCAATTTGGTTACCATATGAAGAATAACCATGAGCAGCTGTCTTAGAAATGACCTGTTGTGGCAATTTCCCAGCGCGAGTTTCCGAAATTGGTGCTGTAATATCACCCGCACCAGAGATACGCATGGCTTGGTAAACGTAGGAACGGCCTGACAACGGGTCACGAATGGCTCCACCGATACAAGTAGCCGCTCCACCAAATGGCTCAATTTCCGTTGGGTGGTTGTGGGTTTCGTTTTTAAACATGAGGAGCCAAGGTTCCTTGACACCATCAACGTCCACTTCGATTTCAACCGAGCAGGCATTGATTTCGTCAGACACCTCCATATCGTCCAAACGTCCATTAGCACGCTCATAACGACCGAAAATAGTCGCCATGTCCATCAAGGTTTGTGGTTTCTCCGAACGGCCCAACTCATCACGCATGGCAATATACTTATCATAGGTTGCCTGCAATTGCTTTTGGAATTTAGATGCTGAGAAGTCGATATTTTTCAACTCTGTCTCAAAAGTTGTGTGACGGCAGTGGTCAGACCAGTAAGTGTCCAAAACCTTGAGTTCTGTTTCCGTCGGCACGCGCCCGATTGACTTGAAATAGTCTTGGATAAAGAGCAAATCATCCACTTCCATAGCCATCCCTTGCTCAGCCTTGTAGCGGGCAAAGTCTTCTGCCCTATAGCTTTCAAAGAAAGTCAATTTGGGAATGGTCTTGTCTGACTCTGAAAATTCCTGCTTGGCAATCCCAGTCGTGATGTCCTTGAAACGAGAATCAACTGGATTGAGCAAGTAGTTCTTGACCGCTTCTAACTCAGTCGCATCAATATCTTTATTAACCAAGTAAAGTTGCGCTGTATTAACCGTCACGTCACTCGAGCTTCCCAACAAAAGTAAGGCTTCCTGTGAAGAAGCTGCACGCTGGTCAAACTGCCCTGGCAGGCTTTCAATGGCAAAGAAAGCATAGTTGGCAAGATCTGCTTGCACAGCTGCTTCATCTAAGACATGGTCTGTCACCTGCTCAGAGAAGATGTGTTTCTCTGCGGGTGCAAACAAGTCCTCTGCCAAATCAAAGACATCATAAACTTGCACAATGCGAATACTTTTCAAAGTTGATAATCCCAAGTTATGCTGGAGCTCTCTCACCAAACTCTCTGACTTGACCTGAAAATCAGACTTTTTCTCAACAAAAATACGTTTATCCATCAATTCTTATTCCTTTATTTCAGTTCTTGCAATGTTCCCAAACGACCTTGAGGTTGTTATTTCAACCCCTGCAACTTTTCCCAGACAATCTCATAAACATCTGTTAATTCTCCGAGACCTCTACGGAAAACATCCTTATCCATGTGGTTGCCATCCGCATCCCACAAACGGCAGTTATCTGGTGAAAATTCATCTGCCAAGATAATCTTGCCATCCTTGTCAAAACCGAACTCTAGCTTAAAGTCAATCAATTTAAGCCCAATCTCAGCAAACCAAGCTTTCAAGAGCTCATTGATACGACGGGTTTCTTCCTTCAAGTAGGCAATCTGCTGGTCATCCGCAATCTGTAGGAATTTCACATGCTCGTCATTGATAAAGGGATCATCCAAGTCATCATTTTTATAGTAAAATTCGACAATCGGAGTATCAAAGGCGATACCTTCATCCACACCAAAACGTTTTGAAAAAGAACCAGCAGTATAGTTGCGGAGCACGACTTCCAAAGGAATAATCTCAACCTTTTTATTGAGTTGTTCCGTGTCTGAAAGTTTCTCCACAAAGTGAGTAGCCACACCAGCCGCATTTAATTTCTCAAAAATAAAAGATGAAATCTGATTATTCAACACTCCCTTACCCGCAATCTGCTCCTTCTTGACTCCGTTAAAAGCAGTCGCCTGGTCCTTGTAAGTTGAAATAATAAGATTTTCATCCTCAGTTGTATAGATATCTTTAGCTTTTCCCGAATAGATCAATTGTTTTGACATTTTAAAGTTCGCCTTTCGTATTACTTGAGCACATTCTACCACAAAAAACCTAAAATTACAAGAATTCAACCGAATAAATAACACATTCACTCTAAAAATCGTAAAGAAAAAACTGCAAGAAGTATCTTTCTCACAGTTTTAAAATCATTTAACTCTAAAAATACGAACATTACTCTTTATTCAAAAATTGATCCAAATAATAACGTAGATAACTTTTCTTGCCTGTAATCATCTGCAGACGACCTTCCACCCCGTACCGAAGTTTTTCTGCCTGCTCAGCAGTCAGATCGGTCTCCGCCTCGATTTTAAAGAAATTCCCTTTCTCAGTCTTAGTAGCTGTCGCATCAATACTTGTAATAGTAGAATCTAGGAAAAGTTGATTCTTGGCATCATGAGTCGTAGTATAACGAACAGAGTCCCCAATCTTGATTCTAGCTACATCTTTTGAACTAAGATAGGCTGTAAGTTTGGCTTTCCCTTCTTTTTCCAAGGACGGATAGAGTTGGGCTAGTAAGGCACCTTCTGCTACCATCGTAGAATCACTAGTCTCAGGATTAAGATGAAGCACCCCATCCTCACTGGCCGTAATTTTCCCCTTGTCTAGAAGACTTCCTTGAACCTTCTTACCTGATTCCACCTCCAAGATTTTCTGATCTAAAAGAGTCAATTCCTGACCAACCTTTGCCAAGTGTTGTGATTTAAGGGATTCCAATTGACTGCTTAAGCCTGACGCATAGGCTTGCTGGGTACCTGAACCTGCATACTGGACACGGTAAGTAGCAAGACTGGATTCTAACTGAGAAAGCTGCGCTTCAACCTGCGCAACAGCCTGGGCCTTAGCTTGCGGATTTTCCTCGCCCTGAGACTTATAGGACTGGTAGAGAGAGTAGGCTAGATTCTGACTGGCCAAGGAAGCACCTGTTTCAATAGCTGACTTAGCTGTCTGGTAATCGCGAATTTTAGCCTCTGTTTGGCTGATGAGGTTACCGATTTCAGCTTGGGTTTGGCTAGCTGCTGCATTCTGGGACGCGATGGTCTCATTTTGTTGCGATGTACTAGCCCTAAGACTACCTGCTTGGCTGATGTAGTCGCGAAAGGTGGCTTGGTAGCCAAACTTATCCTCCTCTGGAAAGTGATTCTCCCCTTCTTGCAGACTTTTTTGCAAATACTCCAATTGCTTTTTTTGATCCTTGAGCATATCCAACTGACTAGCATAGGCCTCCGCTTGGACACCCTCTGCCCCTTCCTGATATTGAAGCAGAAGATCCCCTTTCTTAACCAGCTTATTTTCTTCCAAATGATTGACAAGAATGCGATTGTTGCTAGTTGACTGGATATTGGCAAGGATACGACTAGGCTCCACAGTAGCTCTAGTTGACAAACTCATCTCCTTCTCTGCCAAAGTTGCAAAGCCAAGCAAAAATACGAGCAGAAGGGACATGGGTACAATCACCCGACTGGAAAAATTATGATATCGACGATTATAAAACTCCGCACTTTCTAAAAATTCTGGTTTCATCCTCTCCTCTTTCTAGCTATTCACCAAATGGGCGTAAAAGCCACCCTGTGCAAGCAAATCAGCATGCTTTCCTTCTTCAACAATCTTGCCCTGATCCAAGACAACAACCTTCTCTGTACGCTCAGCAATGGTCAAACGGTGAGCAATGAAAATCAAGGTTTTATCTAAAGCCATGAGATTATCGACAATTCGCTTCTCTGTCAAAATATCCAAACTGCTGGTCGCCTCATCCAAAATCAAGACAGGTGCATCTGTCAAGAGAGCACGCGCCAAAGCGATTCGCTGACGTTGGCCACCTGAAATCCCTGCGCCATCTGAAGTCAATTCTGTCTGGTAATTCAGTGGCATACGCTCGATATCCTCTCGAATCTCTGCCAACTCCACCGCCCGTAAGATGTCTTCCTGTGTCGTCCCCTCCTTGGCTCCCAAAAGAAGATTGTCCAAAATCGTCCCATTAAAGACATAAGGCTGTTGAGGTAGATAGTTGATATACTGGCGCAGGGCCTTTTTGTCAATCTGATTGAGATTGACACCACCCAGACTAATCTCTCCCTGACTTGGGTCGTAAAAATTAACCATCATCTTGGCCAAAGTCGTCTTACCTGACCCTGAAATCCCCACAAAAGCCACCTTAGAACCCTGTGGAATGGTAAAATTGATATCTGATAAGACGTCTCGACCATAGCCATACTTGTAATGAACCTGCTTGAAGGACATCTCTCCCTTCATCAAGCTCAAATCCTCAACCGTTTTCTTCTCCTCAAACTCCGAAGCTACCAGATACACTTCATTTAGACGGTTATTGGCAACCTGCGCTGTCTGAAGCTTAGTTTGCAGATTGATGATATTTTCCAAAGGATTGGTAAAGTAAACAAGCAAGGTATTATAGGTAATCAACTGTCCCAAACTCATCTTGCCATCCATGACCAGAATAGCCCCCATCCAGAGAATGCCGACATTGAGCAAGAGATGGGCAACTTTTTTCAGAGCCTTTTGCTGACTCTCTGCCCGACTATAGGTAAAAGATTTTTTCAGATAATCCACAAATTCCTTGTCAATCTTTTGGTAACGCTGACTTTCACTGGTCAATGACTTGATAGTCTCAATACCGTTGATATCCTCGATGATAGAAGAAGACAGAACCGCATTGGCTTCCATGGTATCCCGATTCATCTTTTCAAACGGCTTCATAAAAACAAAGATAATCACTGTGTAAATAGGAAGTGCTAATAAAGTCATGAAAAAGAGATTAGTATTTTGTGAAAATAAAACAAGAGAAATAATAACAACCGTTGACACATCTAGGAAAATCGAAAGAATGGTCGAAGCCAGCGCATCGATGATACTGTTAGCATCCGTAAAACGAGACACGATTTCCCCTGTCCGTCGTGTCGCAAAAAAGGACATAGGCAGGTGAAAAACATGCTTGATATAGGATAAAATCACATCAATCGACAGGCGTTGCCCCAAAACAAGTAAGAGATACTCCTGAGCGTAAGACAGGACCTGCTGGAGAATATAGACGATAACCAGCCCAATAGAAATAATCCCCAGTGTCGAACGCATCTGATCTGGCACATAGGTATCAATGATAGACTGCAGATAATAAGAACCCACAATATTAATCAAGGTGACCAAGAGTGTCGCCAAAACGATATTGGCAATCAAGCCACGCTGTTTCACTAATATAGGGATAAAAGAGAGAAGGCCGTTTTTTTGATCCTTATGAGGCTTGTAGTCTGGACTAGGTGCCATAAAAAGAGTCACTCCTGTCCATTCTTCCGCAAAACGCTCACGTGGCAGTTTTGTCAATTTCACCCCAGGATCTGGATCAGCAATATGAATGCTGTTCTTATCCTGCCCAGTCACCACATAGTAGTGAAGCAATTTTCCTTCCTTAAGCACATGGGCAACAAAAGGAAAAGTCAAATCTGGCAAGTCAAAAAGCGTCATATCCGCCTTAATTGCTCTCGTATCAAAGCCAATCTCCTCTGCCACCTTGACCAAGCCCAAAGCCGTTGTCCCATCCATGGTCGTCTTGGCCAATTCTCGCAAGTGAGCCAAAGAATAGTAGCTACCATAGTAGCCAAAGACCATAGCTAATGAAGCTACACCGCAGTCCATCTGATCCACTTGCGGACGATAGTGACGTTTCCCAAATTTCATATTCATCTCCTTTTTCCTAAACTCATCTGATAATATCTATCTTACCCCAATTCCCAAACAAAAACCGGACTTCCTCCCCAAATGCGCCTATCCACCTCCCAACTGCACTTTTGGGATAAAAAAATAGGCAGAACAAACACTCTACCTAAAATATATATTTATTTCTTTTTCTTCCTAATTCTTTTGTCAATCATATATAAAACGATAATCGAAAACACCGGTGGTACAATATAACTCTTTTCACTCATTGTCAGCTGAAATCCCAGAGTTGCTAGTATCTTAAAGATGAAAATATTCATAAAAAATAGAAAAATAAATACTAAAAAATATTTTAAAACCTTCTTCATTCCTTTTCTTCAACTTTCCTAATTTCTATACCTATTTTATCAAATTTTATCAAAAAATACATGTAAAACTCCAAATAAACAGCTCAACTACACTTTTTTGGCAAAAAATAGGCAGAACAAATGTCCTGCCTACTAAAAATATGGTATGAAAGGAAATTGATTTTTTACTGACACCCTAGGCAAGCTTGGAACAAATAAATCATTGATAGTAACATTTGTGACATCCTATTTATTACTTCAATTTCTAATGTCCCTGCTATTTCTAAGCCACCTTTGGTATGATCTATTCCTAGTCAGAATAGATAACACCGTTCTAAATTACGATTCATAGTTACTCCTTTTTTGATTCGTTACCACAAGACACCTATTCCCTATAGAGCGTCTACTGCTTTAAATCTATCTATTCTTTTTTTCTTTACTTCTGTATAAAAGAATGAAGACCATCATAAATAATGCAATCGTGGGTATATTAAAATTATCAAACCAAGTAGGTAAAGATACTTTATTTATGTCAGCCACTAATCTGATGATTATATAAGACATTGAACTAAGTAATACCATGATTTCAGGCAAAACTTTCAATACTGATTTAACGAATTTTTTTAAAAACATAGAAATGCCTCTCTGACTACAATCAGATTATGGTCTATTCGCATAATACCCCAAAGCTGCTCCTCCAGTAGGAAGTAATAATCCTTCGATAACAATCAATAAACCTACTTCAACTTATTTACTTTGCTCTACGATTTCAAATTGATTCAAATTTTGCATGTTATACCCCTCTTTAAATAATACTAGCTAAGCCAATAGTGAGTCCCACTAATAAACCTACCATCCCTGAAGCTGATATAATAATAGCCGCAAATTCGTTTGAAAAATTCATTGATTTCTTCACAGTGTTTTATCTTATCTGAAGTAACCCCATGCAGCTAGCCCTACAGCGGATAAACCACCGACAACATACCCTGCAACCTTGATTCCTACTGGAACTGCTACTACCGCTGCAGGAAGTACTCCTCCATCAACTGTTGCTAGTTCTTTTTCTGTCATTACTGTAAACTGATGATCATTTACTAAAATATTCATTTTAAGTTCTCCTTGTTCTTATTCACTTTTGATTTAAATATTTCTTTTTTATTAATATAGTGTGTCAATGCTACTAACAAAATACAGCTCTCCAACGATACCTTTTCTAAATTAAATAGAGAATAAATTAATAATATGCTGTAAGCTGTTAAAGCAGATCCTACATATATTTTTTTTAATATTCTATTCATAAAACTTACCCAAAGTTTTATTTTAGATTTTTTCCAACTTGATAAAGACCTGCTCCTAGTATAATAGCCCCTCCTGTTACAGAAAAACCTTTAAACGCAGCTACTCCAAACGCAACTACTAGTGGTGCAATCCCCCCATCTACATTCACCAACTCTTCTTCTGTAAGAGCTACAAAGTTCTGTTCCATTTTGTCAAAATTTGTCATCTTTTTTCTCCTCAATTTGTATATGTTTAATGTTTATACTCTAAGCCACTTAAATAGCCGGATTGGATAAATAACTGAAATAAGCATTTCTAATCTCCTTCCTTTTCTTTCTTACTTATTTATTCGAAAAAGAATTCGAAAATGTACAACTAAATTAAATTTTATTTGAAAAATAATTTAGTAAACCATGGATAGAAAATTGGTAGATACATGAAGCAAACTCCTTTCTGTTTCCTCTTACTTATCTATTCGAAAAAAATTTCGAAAATGTACAACTAAATTAAATTTATTTGAAAAATAATTTAGTAAACCATGGATAGAAAATTGGTAGATACATAAACCAAACTCCTTTCTTTTTTCCTCTCACTTATTTATTCGAAAAACAATTCAAAAATGTACAACTAATTAAATTTATTTGAAAAATAATTTAGTAAACCACGGATAAAAAATTGGTAGATACATGAACTAGGCTCCTTTCTTTTCCTCTTACTTATCTATTAGAAAAAAATTTCGAAAATGTACAACTAAATTAAATTTTATTTGAAAAATAACTTAATGAACCACGGATACAAGATTGGTAGATACATGAAGCAAACTCCTTTCTGTTTCCTCTCACTTATTTATTCGAAAAACAATTCAAAAATGTACAACTAATTAAATTTATTTAAAAAATAACTCAGTTAACCATGGGTAGAACATTGATATAAACATGAACTAGGCTCCTTTCCTTTTCTTCTTACTTATTTATTCGAAAAAGAATTCGAAAATGTACAACTAATTAAATTTATTTGAAAAATAATTTAGTAAACCATGGATAGAAAATTGGTAGATACATAAACCAAACTCCTTTCTTTTGCCTCTTACCTATTTATTCGAAAAACATTTTCGAAAATAAACAACCAAATCAAATTTTATTTAAAAAATAACTTAATAAACCACGGATACAAGATTGGTAGATACATGAAATAGGCTCCTTTCCTTTTCCTCTTACCTATCTATTCGAAAAAGAATTCAAAAAAATAAGAATATCAGAAAATTTTCCGACATTCTTATTGATAAATTGATTCAAGTCTAACAGATATTAGACATTGAGATATTTTTTAAGGCTTCTTCTGGCTGTTCGTGATACGGGGAAGTGCAAGCCTTCTAACAGGGTTACTTCTGTCGCAGTCATCTCTTCAATGGCCTGTAAACTGACCAACGTATTGCGATTGGCATAGACAAAGTAATCTTTTTCAGCCTTGGCAGCGATATCCTTGAGACTGCCATAAATGGTCTTGATAGAATGATTGGCATAATAGACCTTGATACGATGGGATTCCACTGAAGTTTCAAAGGCTAAAATCTCATGGTAGGGCAGAGTAAAGCCCCGTCTTCCCTCAAAACTATAGGTGAAGAGACGCATATTTTCCCTCTTATCCACTGCCAGTACATAGTCCAGACAGCGCTCCAGCTGATGACGGTAATCCTCCTCAGGCTGATCCTTGGAAATAAAATCCAAGGCAGACAAGTGGTAGCGAAAAACTAAAGGCAAGGCCTCCGAGTGCGTAGACACAAAGACAATACTTGTAAAAGGATCTCGCTCCCGAACCTGTTGAGCAACCTGAAAGCCCCGTTCACGCTCTCCATCAATCTCTAAATCCAATAAATAGAGCTGGTAATGGTCAAAATACTGGGAATACTTTTCAACATCTCCATAGTTTTTGGCAATATCAATTTCCAATCTTAAATTGCGAGAGCGACCGATATCTAATAAAGTCTGCTCTATCCGTCCTTGCTGGATTCTATCGTCTTCCAAAACTAAAATTCTCATTCCTCTTCCCCTCGTTTCTCAGCCTTAAATGGCAATTCTAAATCTTGTCTAAAGGTCGTCTCTCCTAGCTGGGTATCTAAGTTCAAATTATAATGAAAAACCATATCCTCCAAGGTCGCTAAGCCCAGTCCACTGTGGTTTCCCTTGGTCGAATAACCCTTTTGACTGAGAATGCTGGGATTCAGTTCTTCTTTCTTACGAGTGTTTTCAATGATAAAACGGACACTCCTATCGCCTGCCAATAAAGCAACCCGAATCTGCGGATTTTCAGCCTCACTGGCTGCCTCTAAGGCATTTGTCGTGAGGATAGAGAGGATACGAATAGCCTCCAACATCGGCAATGCCAGCTCTTCGACAACACCCACCGTCTCCAAACTAAAATGAATTCCCTGCTTATCTGCCACAATCATGGCTTTGGCCAAGGTATTGCGAATGGCTATGTCATGGATATTGTGAAGATTAAAGGCTGTGTAATCTGCCTTTCTCAGCTTTTCATTGGTCTTTAGAAAGACATCTTGATAAATGGTAGACACCTCGGCCATATCTTGATTCGCTATTGCAGGCTCCATGCTGGCGACAATCCCTGCAAAATCATGACGGAAACCTCGAACCTCATCATAGAGATGACCTAGCTTATCCACCATTCCTTGCAAGGAACGATTTTCATCTTCCTGTCTCTGAATGGTCTGCTCATCACGATAAGCCTGCTCCAAATGCTTGATATAAAAGAGCCAAGAGAAAAAGAGAATGAAAATCAGCAGAGAAATGGTCGTGTCAAAACGAACGTAGAAAGAACTATTTCTATTGGTCATAAACGAAGAGAAGATCCTAAATCCAGTCAGAGGTAGGATAATGAAAAAACTCTTATGATAGTGGGTTTTGAAAGCATCTGAAAAGAATAAATCCAAATCCAAAGACCAACGCTTCATCATAACTACTGTTAATACGATAGCTAATAGGGAAAAAGAAGAGTTAACAATCCCATTACCTACTTCTGATAGCATATCTATATCTAACATCCGAATATAGAACAATACCAATAAATAGCGAATACTCTGATAAAAACTAAAAAGATAGAGTGAAAGAAATAAAGATTCTCCTTTTTTCTTCCTATTCATATAGAAAATAAGGTAAAAAAAGATTAAAACTTCCAAATACATGATTTCAAAAAAAGTTTTACCAGCTATTGCTTGCATCATTAGTAAACAGACTACGTATCTCTTTTTACGAAATTCCGGTGTAATTTGGTAACCTAGATAGATTGGAGGAACTATAATGGAGACTATCAACAATAAAGCAAATAGAGTTTCCTTAATAAAAGTCAAAATCATACTATCAAATCACGCTCTCCATCAATCTCTAAATCCAATAAATAGAGCTGGTAATGGTCAAAATACTGAGAATACTTTTCAACATCTCCATAGTTTTTGGCAATATCAATTTCCAATCTTAAATTACGAGAGCGACCGATATCTAGCAAAGTCTGCTCTATCCGTCCCTGCTGTACTCTATCATCTTCCAAAACTAAAATTCTCATTCCTCTCCCCCTCGTGTCTCATCCTTAAATGGCAATTCTAAATCTTGTCTAAAAGTCGTCTCTCCTAGCTGGGTATCTAAGTTTAAATCATAATGAAAAACCATGTCCTCCAAGGTCGCTAAGCCCAGTCCACTGTGGTTTCCCTTGGTCGAATACCCCTTTTGACTGAGAATGCTGGGATTCAGTTCTTCTTTCTTACGAGTGTTTTCAATGATAAAACGGACACTCCTATCACCTGCCAACAAAGCAACCCGAATCTGCGGATTTTCCGCCTCACTGGCTGCTTCTAAGGCATTTGTCGTGAGGATAGAGAGGATACGGATAGCCTCCAACATCGGCAAAGCCAGCTCTTCTACGACCCCCACCGTCTCCAAACTAAAATGAATTCCCTGATTATCTGCCACAATCATGGCTTTTGCCAAGGTATTACGAATGGCTATATCATGGATATTGTGAAGATTAAAGGCTGTGTAATCTGCCTTCCTCAGCTTTTCATTGGTCTTTAAAAAAACATCTTGATAAATGGTAGACACCTCAGCCATATCTTGATTCGCTATGGCAGGCTCCATACTAGCAACAATCCCTGCAAAATCATGACGGAAACCTCGAACTTCATCATAGAGATGACCCAGCTTATCCACCATTCCTTGCAAGGAACGATTTTCATCTTCCTGTCTCTGAATGGTTTGTTCATCACGATAAACCTGCTCCAAATGCTTAATGTAAAAGAGCCAAGAGAAAAAGAGAATGAAAATCAGAAGAGAAATGGTCGTGTCAAAACGAACGTAGAAAGAACTATTTCTATTAGTCATAAACGAAGAGAATATCCTAAATACAGTCAGAGGTAGGATAATGAAAAAACTCTTACGATAGTGGGGTTTGAAAGCATCTGAAAAGAATAAATCCAAATCCAAAGACCAACGCTTCATAATTTTACAACATAAAAATATTGAGAATAAATCAAATATAGCTTGATACAACGTCGAAAACTTGTCTAAAAACAACCAATTCTCACCAGATAATACACGAAGCCAGATTGTCAAAAATAAATAGCGAATGCTTTGAAAGAAAATAAAAAGATATAAGGAAAGAAAAAGAGATTCCACTTTTCTCTTATGCAATACCAGTAAAAAAATACAGTAAAAGAAGAGAAGAATTCCTATATGAAATAATTCTCCAAATGTTTGACGAGCAAAAAAACTAATTAAAAATACAAGGACCCAATAACGTTTTTTATAAAATTCTGGGGAAATTTGAGCGCCTAAAAAAATAGTGGGCACTATGGTTGAAATAACTACCAATAGTATATATATCACAGAAAATAAAAATTCTAAAATAACCATAGAATGAAATAGCTCCTAATTTATTTAAGCAAAGTAGTATTAATAATATTTTTCTACTCGATACAACTCTCTAATTTTTCGTACTTTCTGAAAAACGATAAATCCACAAAAGGCTTTAGTTTCTTTTAAAATACAAGAAATCTAAAGCCTCTTGAAAATGATTTGCACGTTTTATTTTTTATATTCGTTGTGAAGATTGCTTATCTATTTATTTTACCACAAGAACTTTATAATATTCATACTTATTTGGCTGTGTAATCTTAATTTTTTGACCATAGAAACCATCGATTTCTTTGTCAAAATAATCTGAAAATCCTGATGGCAAGCGTTTCATCTTAAGAACCTCACCAGATTGGTCCGCATATACAAGTAAGTGATGGAGGGTTGTAGCCATACCATCATCAATCAGTACAAAGTAACCTGTTTTGAGCTTACCTTGTCCATTATCTAAATAGTATAGTTTATTGTTATTGATTGTGAAGTTATCAAATCGAAGTCGTACACCTGGGTCTTCTAGATAAAGATCATTGCCAACTTTTTTGATTTCTGATCTAGTTGTCATCTCTGGAAGTGGTAATACTCTACGACCATCTGCTCCAAAGTAATATCGACCTGGTAGATTTTGGAAATTACGAATGACAGCTTTAGGATCAATTTCTTGTCCTTCTTCTTTATTATCTACTAAAGCTAAGGTTGTATTTGCAACCTCATCCCCATATTTGTCGGAAAGCTTCTTGAACTCAGGTTTGATATACCAAGTGTTTTTATCCACGATAACATCAGTAAAGTTATTTCCGTCAAATTTTGCTGTAATCAGATATTCATTTCCATCGCCTAAACGAACAATGTCACCATTTTTATAAGGGCTATTTTGTAAAGTGAACATATGGCCATCCTTGCTGAGAATATAGCCTGTCCCATCACTAGAATTTACAACTCTATCAGAGGCCATTGCACCTGATTGTTCAAAATAATACCAATTACCATCTATGAACACCCAACCTGTCATCATAGAACCACTAAAATGAAGATAGTACCAAGTAGCTCCTTCTTTGTACCAACCTGTACGCATGGCGCCACTATCTGCTAGGGAGTACCATGTGCTACCTTCCTTGTACCATCCAGTACGCATAGCCCCGCTATCTGCTAGTGAATACCATGTATTGCCGTCTTTGAGCCAGCCTGTCTGCATTTTACCAGAACCATCGAAGTGATACCAAGAGCCAGCATTTTGCACCCATTTATTTTTAGCTAGGCTGCCATCTTGAGAAAGATTCCAGTCAGACCCATTTTTAACCCAAGTATCTGCAGCTTGTGCTTGCTTGATTGACAAAAGCAGACCAGCACCTGCAAGCAAACCAAGTGTGAGTAGTTTAAATTTTTTCATAGCCATTTCCTCCTTTATTGAATAGTTATAAAAAGATATTTTTCCATCATAAACATTCTACATAACTCCTAATAATCCTTAAGAGTCAACCAACACCTTCTTTCTATCATCATTGCCCACCCCACACCTTTATGATATACTAAATATAAATATTTTCTTAAAACTTCTACTTTTGGAACATTTTTGGAGGCAAAAATATGCGGTGGGATATTGGTTCAGTTTATAAATACATTCGTAAGTCAAAAGGGATTACACAAAATGAGGTCTGTGGTGACTACATTACTCATTCTAACTTATCAAAGTTTGAAAATAATCATTCTACTCCTAGGTATGATACTATGGAATTACTTTTGAGGCAAATTGATATGAGTTTCGATGAATTTCATTATATTTGTCAACATTACCAAATGGATTCTCGTAAGAAATTATTTTCAGAATATTATCAGGTCATTTCTTCGCCTAATCTAGAAGAAATGAAGACACTGCTATCAAAATGTCAAATTTATCTAGATGAAGTACAGAATGATATCCCAATAGAGCATGCTGTGAAAGAACTAACCATTTTTATAGAAGTGATTGAAAATCAGTTTTCCGATAAAGCCCAAGCCTTGGCTGAAGAGTTATGGAAAGAATTGGAAAAAAGAGATCAGTGGTTCCTCTCGGATTTACGGTTGTTAGTGATGATCATTTTCCATTTCCCTATTGATTCACTAGAAATGCTACGTCAAAGGCTTGTAAAATCCTTAAATAAATACACAGATTATCGTCCAATTCAAAGTATTCATTACTCCATTCTAGCCAATATGACACGAATGTACCTTGAAGCAGGGAAGAAAGATGACTGTCTATGCTTAATTCAAGAATGTCTTGATTTAGCAAAAACATTGAAACGATACGATTTATTAGGTGTAGCTCAAGTACGTCTGGGAATCGTTAATGAAGATCATGCTATGATTAATAAAGGATTATCCTTACTCGAATCAACAGATGAAAGTCGATTACTAGAAGAAATGAAAAGAGAAATTAGTGATTATTATCAAGCAGATTTTTTTGAAACAGAGGGCTAATAGTAACTATTACTTTATGAATAAAAGCGAACATGACTTCCTAGTAAACAAAGCTGTTCGCTTTTTCGTTTTACTCTGTCTGATAGTTTATTTCACAACAGAAACATTTCCTGTCTTACTATCGATTTTAACAGTTTGACCGTAGAAACCGTCAATTTCTTTATTAAGATAATCTGAAATTCCTGTTGGCAATCGTTTCATTTTAAGAATTTCACCAGATTGGTCTGCATAAACAAGAATATGATAGTGATGATAGCTTGGTCTATCATCAATCAATGCAAAATAACCTGTTTTGAGTTTGCCATTATCACCATCTAAATAGTATAGTTTATTATTATTGATTGTGAAGCTGGTAGCTCCAAGACGAAGTCGTGCACCTGGATTTTCTAGATAGACATCATTTCCAACTTTTTTAATCTCTGAATAGGTGGTCATTTCTGGTAAATTTGTTACGCGACGACCATCTGCCCCAAAGTAATACCTGTTTGGTAAGTTTTGGAAATTTTTCACGACAGCTTTAGGATTAATTTCTTGTCCTTCTTCCGTATTATCTACTAAAGCTAACATCGTATTGGAAACTTTATCTCCATATTTATCAGAAAACTTCTTAAATTCAGGTTTTATGTACCAAGCATTTTTTTCAACAATGACTCCATCTTTTCCATGAATAAGATGATAATCATACCCATCAGACAAAGTAACAATATTTGTGATAATTGTATCATCCGCTTGAGATTGTTCAACCTGACTTGGGAGTTTGGTTAACATATAACCATCCTTACCAATGACATAACTTTCCCCATCGCTTGCTGGAACAGCTCTATCTGCGACCATAGCACCTGATTTTTCAAAGTAAGACCATTGACCATTTGCAGCCGCCCATCCTGTTGCCATAGCGCCACTGTCTTTGAGGTAATACCATGTAGACCCTTCTTTGTACCAACCTGTGCGCATAGCACCACTATCTGCTAGTGAATACCAGGTGTTACCTTCCTTGTACCAGCCTGTCTGCATTTTACCAGAACCGTCAAAATGGTACCAAGAGCCAGCATTTTGCACCCATTTGTTTTTAGCGAGGTTGCCATCTTGAGAAAGATTCCAGTCAGCGCCATTTTTAACCCAAGTATCTGCAGCCTGTGCTTGGTTGATAGACAAAAGTAGACCAGCACCTGCAAGTAAACCAAGAGTGAGAAGTTTAGATTTTTTCATAGCCATTTCCTCCTAGAATAGATAAATCCAAAGCAAGAAAATCCAATAGAAACGAAGTCAAAAGAGATACCAGGTTCATAAACCTGAACAACAAGACCTCCTAACATTTCCACGAACATAAGATAGAGACTAGTTTATCAAAAGTACATAGCCATCACCTTCTCCCAACTATAAAATAAATCCTTTTTTATATCTACATTATAGTCCTGGAAAAAAGGAAAGTCAATTAAAATTGTGATTATATTAACATTTATACTCTAACGAAAATCAATCTATCTCTTCTTTTGATCTTCATTTCTTATCTCCTTTTGGAGATTGATTTTTCTGATTTCATTATATCCCTTATTTGTCCCCATATCTCTTCTGTCCCTAGAAAGACTAAATCTGTTCCTAAACGGTCACTTGAACCAAAGAAAAATTCCAAAGCAAATGCCTTGGAACTTCTTATCTTTAATTTGCTTGAATGATTTTAACCACATCTCCTACGCTCTGCAGTTGATCAATTTCCTCGTCACTGATTTCGATACTAAATTCATCTTCCAGTGTCAAGATAAACTCCATCAAGTCAACTGAGTCAGCATCCAAATCGTCTTTCAGACTCGAGGATTCTGTCACGACAAAGTCCTCTCCCTGTCGCTCTTGGATAATAGTCACAATACGGTCAAAAATTTCTTTTTCTGTCATCTCTGTTATTCTCCTGAAAATTCACGCGCAGTCTGGGCAACTACGTCTGTTTCTAGCATGGTACGAATCTGGCGAATCGTACTATACACAGCCTTAGCATCGCTTGAGCCATGAGTCTTGACAACCGGTGCCTTGACACCAAACAAGACCGCTCCACCAACATCTGAATAGTTGAGCTGTTTTTTCAAACCTCTGAGGCTATCCTTGAGAAGAAGGGCGCCTAGTTTCGCTCGAAGACCACCACCTGTAATAGCTGTCTTGAGCAAGCCCATGATTCCCATAGCTGTCCCTTCAATGGACTTGAGCACAGCGTTTCCCGTGAAACCATCTGCCACGACAACATCCGCAACGCCATTCATCAAATCACGCGCTTCCACGTTTCCGATAAAGTTCAAACTTTCATCAGCTACTAGTAATTCATAAGTCTCCTTGCGAAGCGGGTCACCCTTGCTACTCTCTGTTCCGTTGTTGAGCAAACCAACACGTGGTTGCGCAATGCCACGGACATTTTTGGCATAGAAGGAACCGAGGACAGCGTATTGATGGAGGTGCTGAGCTGTATTTTCCGCATTGGCACCGAGATCCAGCATATCAAAACCCTTCCCATCTACAGTCGGCAAGGTCGACATAAGCCCAGGACGGTCTATGTTCTTGATACGACCCACGATGAAAAATCCTGCTGCCAACAAAGCACCTGTATTCCCAGCTGAGAGGACAGCGTCTGCTTCACCCTCTTTGACAGCCTTGGCCGCCAATACCATACTGGCATTTTTCTTCTTCCGAATAGCTCTCGTAGGTTCATCGTCTGAATCAATCTTTTCATCCGTATGGATAATGCTGACGCGCTCTGTCGCTGTCAGATATTGCTTGATTTTAGCTTCATCTCCGTAAAGTTGAACCTCAATATCTGAAAAGTCAGCTAGAGCTTGATTGACACCCTCAACGATGGCTTGGGGTGCGTAATCGCCCCCCATAGCATCTACTGCGATTTTTTTCATTTGTCTTCCTCTTTTAGTAATTGTCCCCAGTCTGCTAGGGAATCAATAAATTTCTTTGATTTTAGGTGAATCCCCACGTACTCTTCATAGAGCTGATCCATAAATTGTCGTAGCTCTTGCTTGATTTCAGGCTTGAGCGAAATAGTCTCCAAGGTCTCAAAATCAATGGCTTGAAATTGATTAAGCAGATAAGGGATGTTGGGATTGAGATGGCAACGTCTCTCATCCTCATGATAATGCTCTGGGCAAAGACAGGCTCCATATTTGAAAGAAAAGTCAAAAGCCTGAGCAACTCGATGACAAAAGACACACTCATTAAAATTGAGACTGATTCCAAATCGGGTCAAGATTTGGATTTCAAAAATATTGGTCAAAACCTGATAATCCAAACCAGCTTCCATCAACTCCAAAGTCTTTTGCAAAAAAGCAAACAAGGGAGCATCCTTCTGATTGTCCTGCAAACTCGCATCTGCAAGAGCTGCTACGTAGGTCGCATAGGCCATGACAAAGAGATCGCTATTAATCTTAGGAAAGGTCATCACCTCATGATAGTCCTCGATGTAGCTGAGCCCGTCATCATTGATTCGCAAGAGAAATCGTGCCAGCACCAAGGGTTGGATAACAGGAGCTAGCTTAGACTGACCAGCGTGTTTAACGAAAAACATCCGTTTGCCAGCCTGCTCTGTAAAAATCTTGACTAACTTGTCATCCTCACGAAAATTACGATTGTAGAGCACCAAGCCTTGACTCGTGATAGACTGAATCATGCTTCTC
Organism: bacterium; assembly: GCA_905221545.1. Lineage (GTDB taxonomy): Bacteria > Bacillota > Bacilli > Lactobacillales > Streptococcaceae > Streptococcus. The sequence continues at coordinate 60,014 of CAJNDO010000011.1, forward strand.
TCATGTACTCCTCAAGTCGTTTCATGGCTTCTTTGATAGTCTCCATGCTAGCTGCATAAGACAGGCGAACATAGCCTTCCCCATAACGCCCAAAGGCAGCGCCAGGGATAAAGGCAACAGCCTTCTTCTGAGCAAAATCCTTCAGAAAGGCAAAAGAATCTTGATTGTAGCCTGCTGGAATCTTAGCAAAGATATAAAAGGCACCGTCTGGTTTGATAATCTCAAAACCAAGAGCAGTCATTTTCTCGATGATATAGTCCCGACGCTGGATGTATTCCTTCTTCATAGGCTCCGCATCGTTTTTACCAGCTGTCAAAGCTTCCACCGCAGCATGTTGCGCCATGGTATTTGCGGCAGTGACCAAGTACTGGTGACTCTTAATCAACTGAGCTGTAAAGGCTGCAGGAGCGAAAATCAGACCCAAACGCCAACCTGTCATAGCGTGCGATTTCGACAAACCATTGATAATAATAGCCTGATCTCTCAACATAGTTCCCAAAGATACATGGGCTTGCCCTGTGTAGGTCAATTCTGAATAAACCTCATCACAGACCACGAAAATCTCATACTTGCGTAAAACAGCTGCCAAGGCTTCCAACTGCTCCCGACTATAGGTAATTCCTGTCGGATTGGCTGGATAGTTGAGAATAACCGCTTTGAGCTTGTCCCCTTGCTCCAAAATGGCCTTTTCCAACATCTCAGGAGTCAAGACAAAACCATTTTCAGTCGTGTCAATCTCGACAACCTCTGCCCCAACTAGATTGACAATCGGTTCATAGCCTGGATAGGCAGGAGCTGGCAAGAGCACCTTATCTCCCTCTTCCAAAATAGCCGTCAAAGTAGCAGATAAAGCCTCTGTCGCCCCAATTGTAACCAAGATTTCATTTTCAGGAGCATAGTCCAGTTGGTACTTTTCCTTAACAAAGTCACTGGCTGCCTGACGTAAAGTCAGCAGACCACTCATCCCTGTATAGTAGGATTGGTTCTGGTCAATCGCTCGCTTAGCCGCCTCCTTGACATGATCTGGCGTTGTAAAATCAGGTTCCCCCAAGGTCAAACGCAAGACCCCAGGAATCTCCGAAATAGCCTGGTCAAACTGACGAATCAACGAAACTTGAATCTTATCTAACTGTTTATTAAAGCGCTTAGTTAAATCCATAGATACCTCCTACTGTCAAAACGTATCTCTATTATACTACAAAAGCCCCCCGACCGCAAAAATACATTATAGAATAGCTTTCCACTTTCTATTTTACTTTTCTTCTTTACAGGTCTATAATGGTAACAGATTCTATTTGGAGGTTTTTATGTCATTTCTATCAAAAAATGGAGCAGGTATATTGGCCTGCCTTCTGATTTCAATCGTATCTTGGTACTTAGGAGGATTCTTCCCTGTTATTGGCGCGCCTGTCTTTGCAATTTTCATAGGCATGCTTCTCCATCCCTTTCTCTCGTCTTATAAACCACTGGATGCTGGATTGACCTTTAGTTCTAAGAAACTGCTCCAGTATGCCGTTATCTTGCTTGGTTTTGGTCTCAATATCTCGCAAGTCTTCGCAGTTGGGCAATCTTCACTCCCTGTCATCCTGTCCACCATTTCAATAGCCTTGATTGTTGCCTACCTCTTCCAGCGCTTCTTTGCACTGGATACAAAACTGTCTACCTTGATTGGAGTAGGTTCTTCTATCTGTGGGGGCTCTGCCATTGCGGCAACAGCGCCTGTTATTCACGCCAAGGAAAAGGAAGTCGCCCAAGCCATCTCTGTTATCTTTTTCTTCAATGTCTTAGCTGCGCTCATCTTTCCAACTCTAGGAACCTGGCTTCATCTATCCAATGACGGCTTTGCCCTCTTTGCAGGAACTGCAGTCAACGATACTTCCTCTGTAACCGCCACAGCCAGCGCTTGGGACAGTCTCTACCAGACCAATACCCTCGAATCCGCAACCATTGTCAAACTCACACGAACCCTAGCTATCATCCCCATCACTCTCTTTCTCTCCTACTGGCAAAGTCGCCAACAAGAAAATAAGCAAGGCCTGCAACTGAAAAAAGTCTTCCCACTTTTTATCCTTTACTTTATCCTTGCATCTCTCCTAACTACCATCCTGACCTCTCTAGGTGTGTCCAGTAGCTTCTTTACTCCTCTCAAACAACTCTCCAAATTCCTCATTATCATGGCCATGAGTGCTATCGGTCTCAAAACAAATCTGGTCGCTATGGTCAAATCTAGCGGAAAATCCATTGTCCTCGGAGCCATCTGCTGGATTGCCATCATCCTCACCAGTCTCGGGATGCAGACTCTTATCGGTATTTTCTAATACTCTTCGAAAATCTCTTCAAACCACGTCAACGTCGCCTTGCCGTATAGATAGAACTGACTTCATCAGTTCTATCTGCAACCTCAAAACAGTGTTTTGAGCAACCTGCGGCTAGTTTGCTCTTTGATTTTCATTGAGTATAACACAAAAGGTAGCCCATCAGCTACCTTTTTCTTATTCTTCCTCAATCAAGCGAGTATGTTCTCTCTTGATGCAGCGATTCATCACGATGTCATCACATCCACCAGCACGCAAGATTTCTTCTGCCTCTAGACTTTCAAGCCCTAGCTGTGCCCAAAAAATCTTAGCATCAGCTTTGAGAAAATCACGCGCCTCATCTGGCAGAAACTCACTGCGACGGTAAACATTGACAATATCTACAGGAAAAGGAATCTCAGCGAGGCTGGCATAAGCCTTTTCACCCAAGATTTCGCCACCTGCCACCTTGGGATTGACAGGGATAATTTTATAACCCCGAGCCTGCATTTCCTTGGTCACTCGATTGCTCGTTGTTTCCTCACGGTCAGACAAGCCCACCACAGCAAGGGTTTTACTCGTTGCTAGATACTGACGAATCACGCCATCACTTGGATTGATAAATTCTTGACTCATAGAAATCCTCCTTTTTCATCAGTATAGCACAATTTGAAAAGGCTTGCAGAATTCTACTACAAAAAAGGAGGACTAGCCCCCTTTTTATTTAGCCTCGTACCAGGTTGCCCCTTCATTCTCATCTGCGATGAGGGGAACACTGAGTTGAATGGCTTCTTCCATGGTTTGTTTGACCAATTTTTTCATCTCTGCTAGTTCCGATTTAGGAACTTCAAGAACAATTTCATCGTGCACTTGTAACAGCATCTTAGTCTGATAACCGCCTTCAACTAGAGCCTTGTCTAGTTGAATCATAGCAATCTTGAGAATATCTGCCGCAGATCCCTGGATAGGAGAGTTGATAGCAGTCCGCTCCGCAAAGCCACGAATATTAAAGTTGCGCGAATTGATATCTGGCAACTCACGACGACGTTTAAAGAGGGTCTCTACATAGCCCTTATCACGCGCCTCACGCACCACCTCATCCATGTAGTTTTTAATACCTGGGAAGCGTTCAAAGTAGGTATCAATGTAGGCTTTGGCCTCCTTACGGCTGATGCCCAGATTATTAGACAAACCAAAGTCTGAAATCCCGTAAACCACTCCAAAGTTAACCGCCTTGGCATTACGACGGTCATTTGCAGTCACGTCCTCAGGACGCTCAATGCCAAAGACACGCATGGCTGTCGAAGTATGAATATCAGCCCCCTCTTGGAAAGCCTTGATCAAGTGCTCATCCTTAGAAATATGCGCCAAAACGCGCAATTCAATCTGTGAATAGTCGGAGCTGAGCAGCACACTATCCTCCCACTCAGGCACAAAAGCCTTACGAATAAGACGGCCTTGCTCCAAACGCACAGGGATATTTTGCAAGTTAGGATCCACACTAGACAGACGCCCAGTCTGGGTCAAATCTTGCACATAGCGAGTATGAATCTTGCCATCAGCCAAAATCCAGTCCTGCAAGCCAATCACATAAGTAGACTGAATCTTAGCAATCTGACGGTAATCCAAGATTTTCTTAACGATTGGCGCAATAGGAGCTAGGTGCTCCAACACATCCACCGCTGTTGAGTAACCAGTCTTGGTTTTCTTGGTATATTCTAGAGGAAGTCCCAATTTTTCAAAGAGAAGGACACCCAACTGCTTAGGCGAGTTGATATTAAACTCCTCACCAGCCAACTCGTAAATCTCTTGAGTCAGTTTTTCAATAACAAGCTCATTTTCAGCCTGCATCTCAAGCAAGGTCTCTTTCTTGACCGTAATCCCAGCAATTTCCATCTTGGCAAGGACAAAAGCCAGAGGTTGCTCCATATCATAAAGAAGCTCTAATTGCCCATTTTCGCTGAGTTTTTCAAGCAAAACAGGTTCTGTTTCGACCAAAACAGCAAGTTTACGAGCCAAATGTTCCAAGAATTTCTCGCGTTCAGGAATGGCCTTTTTGACACCCTTACCATAGAAAGTCTCATCATCGACTAAATAAGTCTGACCATAAAGATTAGCGATGGTCGCAATTTCATTGTCCTCCACAGTCGAAAGGAGGTATTTAGCCAAACGGCTATCAAAAGCAGGAGCCTGCAAATCCAAATCAAAACGATTCAAGAGAACTTTAGCCTTCTTAAAGTCATAAACTCTTAGAGGTGTTTTTTCTAGAAAATCCTTGAAAATCGGGTCTTCCAAAAGTTCAAGCTTGTCTGTAGCATAGAGCTTTTCCCCACAAGACCAGGCAAATCCAACCAAATCATCCGTATGGTAATTCTCACCAAAAAGCTCAAAATGGAAGATAGACTCTTCACTCACCATGTCTTGACTAACTTGGTCAACGATAGTAAAGTCCAAACTCTCAGCCACATCAGTCGAAGATGCATTTAAAGCCTGCTTAAGCTGTTTGAAGCCCATCTCATCATAGAATTTCCCAAGATTTTCAACATCTGGACCACTATAAACCAAATCCTCCAAACCAATCTCAATCGGTGCCTTGGTATCAATGGTCGCCAGTGTTTTAGACAAAAAGGCCTGTTCCTTATCATTGATGAGATTTTCCTTCATCTTAGAAGCCTTCATCCCATCGATATTTTCATAAATCCCCTCAAGCGAGCCATGCTCCAGCAAGAGCTTGATACCCGTCTTTTCACCGATTTTGGTCACCCCAGGGATATTATCCGACTTATCTCCCATGAGCGCCTTGAGATCGATAAACTGAGTCGGTGTGAGCCCCATCTTTTCCATGAGGTAATCTGGCGTAAAGGCCTCAAACTCAGCCACACCTTTCTTGGAAATCTCAACCACCGTATGCTCGTCCGTCAGCTGAATCAAGTCCTTGTCCCCACTGACAATGGTAATATCAAAACCAGCCTGCTCAGCTAGTTTATCCAGTGTCCCGATGATATCATCCGCCTCATATTGAGCCAACTCATAGTGACGAATACCCATATGATCCAGCAACTCACGAATAAAGGGAAATTGCTCACGAAACTCATCAGGAGTCTTAGCCCGACCACCCTTATAGTCCGCATACATCTCTGTACGGAAGGTCGTCTTCCCTGCATCAAAAGCCACCAAAATATGACTAGGCTCAACCCGCTCCAATAAATGACTCAACATCAACTGGAAACCATAAATCGCATTGGTATGCAAGCCAGCCGCATTCTTAAAACGGTCCAACTGCTGATAGAGCGCAAAAAACGCCCGAAAAGCAACAGAAGACCCATCAATCAATAATAATTTTTTCTTATCCATACACCCATTATAAAGGAAAGCATCAAAAAATACCATTGGAAAGAGCCAGACCAAGTATTTTTCAAACTTTTTCCGAATAAATAGATAGAGCCAGTGAATCTAGTAAACCTAGATTTAAAACTATGGTATAATGAAAGGAGAAGAAATATGACTGTACGTCATCCGGGCATCAGCCCGACCAACGATTTGGTTGCTAAGAAGATTTTTAACAATCCAGAAATCACTTGTCAATTTATTCGCGATATGCTGGACTTACCAGCCAAAAATGTAACCATTTTGGAGGGGAGTAATATTCATGTACTACCCTCCCTGCCGTACTCGGCTCAGGATTTCTATACCAGCATAGACGTTTTAGCTGAACTAGACAATGGGACACAGGTTATCATTGAAATTCAAGTTCATCATCAAAATTTTTTCATCAATCGTCTGTGGGCTTATCTATGCAGTCAGGTCAATCAGAATCTTGAAAAAATTCGCCAACGTGAAGGTGATACCCACCAGAGTTACAAGCATATTGCCCCAGTATATGCTATCGCAATTGTCGATAGTAATTATTTCTCAGATGACCTAGCTTTTCATAGCTTTAGTATGCGAGAGGACACGACAGGTGAGGTCTTAACCATCACAAATAACGGTCAAGAAAACCATCTAGTCAAGATGGCATTCTTGGAACTAAAAAAATACAGAGAAACCAGCAAAGACGAGGTTCGCAAGCCGTGGTTGGAGTTTTTCGGGAACAAACCCTTTACCCAGCAACCAGAACGAGCTATCAGCCAAGCAGACCAACTGCTGGACTACAAGAGCTGGTCCGAGGAGGACAGGAAGATGTTTAGTGAACAACGCAGACGTGAAGAACAAGCCTTACTCGCTCATGACTATGCCTTGGAAACTGCTAGGGCGGAGGGTATCGAACAAGGTCTAGAGCGTGGCCTTGAACGTGGCCGTGCTGAGGGGATTGAACAAGGACTGGAACGAGGACGAGCAGAGGGTATCGAAGAGGGATTAAAAGTAGGTCTAGTAAATCTCGTTCGTCAAGGTTTGCTAACACCTGAGATTGCAAGTCAGCAGTTAGGTATGACTGTCTCTGAGTTTGAAGAAGTATTAAAAGAGCATCTCAAATAAGAATTAAAAAAATACAGAGAAACCAGCAAAGACGAGGTTCGCAAACCGTGGTTGGAGTTTTTCGGGAACAAACCCTTTACTCAAGAACCCGAGCGAGCCATCAGTCAGGCAGACCAACTGCTGGACTACAAGAGCTGGTCCGAGGAGGACAGGAAGATGTTTAGTGAACAACGCAGACGTGAAGAACAAGCCTTGTTAGCACAGGACTATGCCTTGAAAACAGCTAGGGCGGAGGGTATCGAACAAGGTCTAGAGCGTGGGCAACTGATTGCTTTTTTAGATATGGTTCGTAAGCATCTTTTGACAGCTGAGGTTGCTAGTGAGCAGTTGAACAGGACTGTCGATGAGTTTGAGGCACTGTTATAAGATTATACAATCACTAATAACATAAAAGTGAACAGGACTGAAATATGATCCTATTCACTTTTTATTTTCTATAGTTGATTGAAATAAGATATGAACAAATTGATTAGGAAAGTCAAATTAATTTCTAGAAATGTTTTAGAATCCGTAGCGTACTATTCTAAGTTGAATCCACTATACTATCCAACAAAGCACTCACGCGATTATATACCACAAAAAGAGAAGGCAACAAGTCCTTCTCTTTCATATTATAGATTATTTGGTGGTTTAAACTTCCTAACAGATTAAATTATCTATTGAAAGTATATTATATGGATAATCCCATAGATTTGTATATTTTGTAATCAATTGATAGAAATTTTTATCTCAGAAACAATATACAAGTTTTGTTCCAGGAAATGATCATTCATACTATATAAGCTAGGATCAGTTAATCCACTCACCATTTTCGTTAACTGTATACCCTTCAACTGTAGTGTTAACTGCAAGCATACCGGAAGCATTCACATAATACCATTTATCTGAAACTTTAAACCATTGACTTACCTTCATAGCCCCTGATGCTTCAAGATAGTACCATGTATCACCATCTTTAAGCCAACCTGTTGCCATCGCACCATTTGCATTTAGATAGTACCATGTGCCATTATCTTTAAGCCAACCTGTTGCCATTGCACCGTTTGCATTTAGATAATACCATGTGCCATTATCTTTAATCCAACCTGTTGCCATTGCACCATTTGCATTTAGATAATACCATGTGCCATTATCTTTAAGCCAACCTGTTGCCATTGCACCATTTGCATTTAGATAGTACCACGTGCCATTATCTTTAAGCCAACCTGTTGCCATTGAACCATCAGTATTGTAGAAATACCATACACCGTTTTCTTGTTTCCAACCTGTTTTTGGAGAAGCTGGTTTAGCTGGTTCTACTACAGAATATGAGCTGTATGATGGAACATATGTAGGGACATATGTAGGATTAGATGGTCTTGCAGGAACAGAAGGTTTGACTGGAGTTTCCGCTGGTTTCTCCGCTGGTTTCTCCGCTGGTTTCTCTGCTGGTTTCTCTGCTGGTTTCTCTGCTGGTTTCTCTGCTGGTTTCTCCGCTGGTTTCTCTGCTGG
>CAJNDO010000012.1 GCA_905221545.1 bacterium
TAAAAGGACTTAGTCCTGTCCAATACAGAACTAAATCCTTTCAATAATTATTTGTCCAACTTTTTGGGGTCAGTACACTTTGTTAAGCTTGCGTTTTGGATTCCACAAATTTTAGAAAAGATTACGCTATTTCAAAAATTTTTAGGAATGAAAATATAAAAAAAGAGAAACTTCATTACGAGGTTTCTCTTACTTTTAATTGTCCGAATCAATATTTTTATTTCAAAAAATGTAGTCAAAAATGTAGTCATTCGGTTGATTTTTATTGCAATACATTGAAATAAAAATTTCAAGAATCGCATTAAATCAAGGTTCCTCACGTCTATTGACGTGTAGTGAATCCCTATTTAACTTCTGTAAACACAACGTGTTTGCGAAGTTTTGGTGAGTATTTCTTCAATTGAAGACGGTCTGGAGTGTTACGTTTGTTTTTAGAAGTAAGGTACAAGCGTTCACCAGATTCTTTGTGTTCAAGTGTAATATTTACGCGCATGGTATCTCCCTTCTATTATTCAGCTGATGCAGCTTTAGCGATTTTACGTCCTTTGTAGTATCCTTTAAGTGATACACGGTGAGAACGTGAGTAATCTCCAGTAGTTTCGTCAAAGTTTACAGATGGAGCTGTTACTTTGTAGTGTGTACGACGTTTGTTTTTCTTCGCTTTTGAAGTGCGACGTGCAGGTACTGCCATTTTGATTTCTCCTTTAGGTATTTAAATTCGATTCAATCTACTGATTTTCATCAACCATACTAGGATAACACATTTTTTTTGTAAAGTAAAGTTACTTGACAAAAAAAGATGAAAAAATTAGAAGTAGTTAAACAAATTAATCGAAATTTTCTGAAAATTCAAGAATTTTCTTCTGTTCATTGCTTTTAAAATGTGCTATAATAGTAAAAACTGAACTGGGAGGGATAAGATGACTGAATTAGATAAACGTCACCGCAGTAGCATTTATGACAGCATGGTTAAATCACCAAACCGTGCCATGCTTCGTGCGACTGGTATGACAGATAAGGACTTTGCAACACCGATTGTGGGAGTGATTTCGACTTGGGCGGAAAATACGCCATGTAACATTCACTTGCATGATTTTGGGAAATTGGCGAAAGAAGGTGTCAAATCGGCAGGTGCTTGGCCTGTTCAGTTTGGGACCATTACCGTAGCGGACGGGATTGCCATGGGAACGCCTGGTATGCGCTTCTCTTTGACATCTCGTGATATCATTGCGGACTCAATCGAGGCGGCGATGGGTGGTCACAACGTCGATGCTTTTGTCGCTATCGGTGGCTGTGATAAGAACATGCCTGGTTCTATGATTGCCATTGCCAATATGGATATTCCAGCTATTTTTGCCTATGGTGGTACTATTGCACCGGGAAATCTTGATGGCAAAGACATTGACTTGGTTTCTGTCTTTGAGGGAATCGGAAAATGGAACCACGGTGACATGACAGCTGAGGACGTGAAACGTCTTGAATGTAATGCCTGCCCTGGCCCTGGTGGCTGTGGTGGTATGTATACAGCTAATACCATGGCGACTGCTATCGAAGTTCTCGGTATGAGTTTGCCTGGGTCTTCATCTCACCCAGCTGAATCAGCTGACAAGAAAGAAGATATCGAAGCAGCAGGACGTGCTGTTGTTAAGATGCTGGAGCTTGGTCTCAAACCATCTGATATCTTGACTCGTGAAGCCTTTGAAGATGCCATCACTGTAACCATGGCTCTTGGTGGTTCTACAAATGCCACTCTTCACTTGCTTGCCATTGCCCATGCGGCTAATGTTGATTTGTCACTTGAGGACTTCAATACAATTCAAGAACGTGTGCCTCACTTGGCCGACTTGAAACCATCTGGTCAGTATGTCTTCCAAGACCTCTATGAAGTCGGTGGTGTGCCTGCGGTTATGAGATATCTCTTGGCAAATGGTTTCCTTCATGGCGACCGCATCACATGTACTGGTAAGACTGTTGCTGAAAACTTGGCTGATTTTGCAGACCTTACACCAGGTCAAAAAGTTATCATGCCACTTGAAAATCCAAAACGTGCGGATGGTCCGCTTATCATCTTGAACGGGAACCTTGCTCCTGATGGTGCGGTTGCTAAAGTATCAGGTGTTAAAGTGCGTCGTCACGTTGGACCAGCTAAGGTCTTTGACTCAGAAGAAGATGCGATCCAGGCCGTTCTGACAGATGAAATCGTTGATGGCGATGTAGTCGTTGTTCGTTTCGTTGGACCTAAGGGTGGTCCTGGTATGCCTGAGATGCTGTCACTTTCATCCATGATCGTTGGTAAAGGTCAAGGAGACAAGGTTGCCCTCTTGACGGATGGCCGTTTCTCTGGTGGTACTTATGGTTTGGTTGTCGGACATATCGCTCCTGAAGCTCAGGATGGTGGACCAATTGCCTACCTTCGTACAGGTGATATCGTTACAGTTGACCAAGATACCAAAGAAATTTCCATGGCCGTATCTGAGGAAGAACTTGAAAAACGTAAGGCAGAAACAACCTTGCCACCACTTTACAGCCGTGGTGTTCTTGGTAAATATGCCCACATCGTATCATCCGCTTCACGCGGAGCCGTGACAGACTTCTGGAATATGGACAAGTCAGGTAAAAAATAAAATCAAAAAGCAAGCCAACTTCGGCTTGCTTCTTTTCATCTTCAAAAGTGATTTGCCTGCTTATACTCAATAAAAATCAAAGAGCAAACTAGAAAGCTAGGCGCAGGTTGCTCAAAGCACAGCTTTGAGGTTGGAGATAAAGCTGACGTGGTTTGAAGAGATTTTTGAAGAGTATTAACGAGGTGGCAGTCCAAGGGCAATACGGCCGTAGCGACTGATTCGTGTGATCTTCCAAGCAGGCGACCAGGTAACTTCAACCTTGACATCTTCGATACCCTCGATTTGTTTCAGACCTGCAACGATTTCGATAGGCAAACTTTCTGCACAATCGCATGCGGTGTCAGTGAAGGTCATGACAATCTTGCAGAGACCCGTTTCATCCAGATTGATTTCATAAATCAATCCTAGATTGTAAACATCCAATTCCACATCTGTATCAAAAACCTTCTCTAGTTTTTCGATAATTTGGTCTTGTAAGGCCAAAGCACGGTCATTGATTTTGATATCCTCTCTCATTACAGTCCCTCCACGTGATAAATATCCTCTATTTTCTCATAATTCTGACAATTTGGCAAGTTTTTGATGAATTTTCTGAAAAATATGATAAAATGAAGAAAATACGGAATCAAGGGGAAGTCTATGGAGCAGATTGGAAAAGTCTTTAGACAATTACGAGAGTCAAGAAATATCTCGCTGAGACAGGCGACTGGGGGACAATTTTCTCCGTCTATGTTGTCCCGATTTGAAACTGGTCAGAGTGAGCTTTCGGTGGAAAAGTTTCTATTTGCCCTAGAAAATATATCTGCCAGTGTGGAGGAAATCCTCTTTCTAGCTAGAGGTTTTCAGTATGATACAGATTCTGAGTTGAGAAAAGAAATCCTAGATGTCTTGGATATAAAGAATATAGCACCTCTTGAAGACTTGTATCGCAAGGAGTATCAAAAGCATGCCCATTCTCAAAACAAACAGAAACATATTCTAAATGCCATTATTATCAAGTCTTATATGAAGAGCATGGATGAAACGGTAGAGTTAACGGCAGAGGAAGGGAAAGTCCTTCATGATTATCTGTTTTCTACCGAGATTTGGGGAATCTATGAACTCAATTTGTTCTCAGTCAGTTCTCCGTTCTTATCTGTTTCTCTTTTTACTAGATATGTACGAGAAATGGTCCGCAAATCTGATTTTCTAATGGAAATGTCTGGAAACCGAAACCTGTTTCACACCATGTTATTGAATGGTTTTTTAGCCAGCATTGAGTGTGAAGAATTTACCAATGCCTCTTATTTTAAACGTGTCATCAAAGAGCATTTCTACAAGGAAAATGAGACCTATTTCCGAATTGTCTATTTGTGGGCTGAAGGTCTTCTTGATAGCAAGCAGGGTAGAGTCAAGGAAGGTCAGAAAAAGATGGAAGATGCTGTCCATATTTTTGAGATGCTTGGCTGTAACAAATCCGCCGAATACTATCGAAAAACGACCGATTGTTGAATATCTGCAAACCAAGAAAAAATTTTGAAATTTGAAGCGATAGAACTCTTGCCCTCTCTCAGGTCATCAAAGAGATTTTATCATTGTTTTGCTTATTTTGTGTGTTGCATATATTCAAAAAAATTTCTCGCTAATTCATAAGTGCTATACTATGGTCATACTTCATATTGAACTTATAACAAGAAGGGAGATTATCTATGAAATTATTGTTTAGAAATCAAGCTTATCGACTCTTGACTTTGTCACGCTTTTTCAATGCTTTTGGTGCTTCGATTTTTAACCTGGTATTTATCGTCTATGCATCGACCTTGCCACAAGCATCTTTTGCGGTTGCTATGGCGAATATTGTCATGATTCTTCCGACTCTCTTTACAGTTTTTGTAGGAATTCGGGCAGATTACACAAGGGACAAGGTCAAATGGATGACCTACAGCGGTTTGTTTCAGGCGGTTTTATTTTTTCTGGCAGCCCTAGTTGTTCAGCAAGCTAGTCTCTTTGCCTTTTCTAGCTTGTGTTTAATCAATGTCATTAGTGATGTGATTAGTGATTTTGCTGGTGGTTTGCGCATGCCTCTCATTAAGGAAAAAGTAGCTGAAGATGATCTGATGGAGGCTTATTCTTTTTCACAGTTCATCACCTATATTTCAGCTATTGGTGGTCAAGCTTTTGGAGTATGGCTCTTAGGTCTATCGGTCAACAATTTTTCCCTCGTTGCGGGAATCAATGCCTGTTTTTTCCTAGTATCAGCCGTTATCCTCTTTTTAGGAAAAAGCAAATTGAGCCTGTCAATCTCATCTGCTGATGGTGAAATTCTAAAAAATGAGAAGCTTCCGATCAAAGAGCAGTTCCTAACAATTTACCGAAATTTACGTCTCGTTTTTCTTAAAAGTGGACAGAAAAACTTTGGTTTTATGCTCTGTGCTGTCTTGCTTATCAATGCCTTGGGTGGCGCTTTAGGAAGCATCTATAACATCTTCTTTTTGAGCCATTCTCTTTTGGACTTTTCTTACACAGAGGCATTATTTATCAGTCAATTCTGTGCTTTGTTAGCAATCATCATCAGTAGCCTTACGGGCAATGATTATTTTGGGAAGCAGTCCTTGCCTAGATTGATGATGTGGGTGACCGTAGGACTCAGTCTAGTTGGTCTAGCTAATGTATTCAATCAAGTCGTACTTGGTTTACTATTTCTCTGTTCAACTCTGTATGTGTCTGGTAAAGTTCAACCAAAGATTAGTGCCATGCTCCTGAAAAATCTAGCTCCAGAGGTTCTAGCTCGTACCAGTAATTTTTTAGGTTTATTGTTTACCTTATCCATACCTGTGGGAACAGCCTGTTTTTCACTTATAGCTGTATGGAATATACAGTTGACTTGGATGCTATTTGTTGTTCTTTCCTTGCTAGCTATTCTTTTGACGATTCTTAATCTCAAAAATGATATCTAATACTCTTCGAAAATCTCTTCAAACTACGTCAACGTCGCCTTGCCGTAAGTATATGTTACTGACTTCGTCAGTTCTATCTCCAACCTCAAAGCTGTGCTTTGAGCAACCTGCGGCTAGTTTCCTAGTTTGCTCTTTGATTTTCATTGAGTATAAATCCTAATTTTTTTCTTACTGTTTTAATCCCTCTATTTATGGTAAAATAAGACTATTAAGTTTAAAGAGGATTCCCTATGAAATTACAAAAACCAAAAGGAACGCAGGATATCTTGCCTGCTGAGTCTGCCAAATGGCAATACGTTGAGGGCTTTGCCCGTGAAATTTTCAAGCGCTATAACTACGCAGAAGTGCGCACGCCTATTTTTGAGCATTACGAGGTTATCAGTCGCTCTGTCGGAGATACAACCGATATCGTAACCAAGGAAATGTATGACTTTTATGACAAGGGTGACCGCCATATTACCCTCCGTCCAGAAGGAACAGCGCCAGTTGTCCGTTCTTATGTGGAAAATAAACTCTTTGCTCCAGAAGTGCAAAAGCCAAGCAAGTTCTATTACATGGGCCCTATGTTCCGCTATGAGCGTCCACAGGCAGGGCGTTTGCGCCAGTTCCACCAGATTGGTGTTGAGTGTTTTGGCTCTAGCAATCCAGCTACTGATGTGGAAACAATCGCTATGGCAGCTCATTTCTTGAAAGAAATCGGCATCCAAGGTGTCAAACTACACCTCAATACGCTTGGAAATCCTGAGAGCCGTGCGGCTTATCGTCAAGCCTTGATTGACTATTTGACACCGCTCAAGGAGACCTTGTCTAAGGATAGCCAACGTCGCTTGGAGGAAAATCCTCTCCGTGTCTTGGACTCTAAGGAGAAAGAAGACAAGGTGGCAGTGGAGAATGCACCGTCTATCTTGGACTTCCTTGATGAAGAAAGCCAAGCTCATTTTGATGCTGTGCGTCAGATGTTGGAAAATCTGGGTGTAGACTATATCATCGATACCAATATGGTGCGTGGTTTGGACTACTACAACCACACCATTTTCGAGTTTATCACTGAGATTGAGGGCAATGACTTGACAGTCTGTGCGGGTGGTCGTTACGATGGCTTGGTTGCTTACTTTGGAGGCCCGGAAACTGCTGGATTTGGTTTTGGACTTGGTGTAGAGCGCCTGCTTCTCATCCTTGAAAAGCAAGGTGTGGCCCTCCCTATCGAAAATGCCCTAGATGTCTATATTGCGGTCTTGGGTGAAGGAGCAAATGTTAAGGCCTTGGAGTTGGTACAGGCCCTTCGCCAACAAGGATTCAAAGCAGAGCGTGATTACCTTAACCGTAAACTAAAAGCTCAGTTCAAGTCAGCCGATGTCTTTGCGGCTAAGGCTCTCATCACTCTAGGCGAGAGCGAAGTCGAAAGCGGACAAGTGACGGTCAAGAACAACCAAACACGAGAAGAAGTGCAAGTATCACTTGAGGCTATCAGCCAAAACTTCTCAGAAATCTTTGAAAAATTAGGCTTTTAATAGTAGAAAAACTGGTCAGGAACTTACTCCTGACCTTTTTCTTTTGCAAAATGACAAAAATCATAAACTTTTTGACAAATATACTTGTCAAAAAGAAAAAGATGTGTTACAATATAATCAAGTTAAGAGAAAAGGAGAAAGAAACGATTATGTGGGCATTAGGATTTGTACCTCTTGTGATTATGTATTATATCTACCATTCCCAAAAGGTCAAGAAACTGGAGAATAAAATCAAAAGAATTGAGCAAAAACAGAAAGGAAATAAAGAAATGTCAAGAATTTTAAAAGAATTGATTGGAAAAACACCGACAATCGTTGGACAAGTGTTTGGAACAGACAACTGGGAAGTTGTGGATGTTGATGAGGAATGGGTCAAGCTACGTCGTGTTAATAAAAAAGGAAAAGAAAAATTCAAACTACAACGCATTGAGGATATCCAAACCGTTGAATTTGACGGAAAGTAGGTGTGTAACATGCAACTAAAAAATCGTCTAAAAGAGCTGCGGGCTCGCGATGGTCTCAATCAAACCGAACTGGCCAAGTTGGCAGAAGTTTCGAGGCAGACCATTAGCCTATTAGAACGGGACGAATACACCCCGTCAGTTGTGATTGCCTTGAAAATATCTCAGATTTTCAACGAAACAGTCGAATCGGTATTTCGCTTGGAGGAGGATGAGTGATGAACATGTATAGAGTGGTTTATTTTATGAGTGTTCTTGCCCTTATTGTGAATGCATTTGCTATGATTGGAACATTACTGGGTTGGTTCTATTTTGTTGAAAGTAAGTATTTGTTTTGGATTAACTTAGTCCTCTTGTCCATTTTCAATCGGTTGAAGAAAAAGGAGAAAGATGATGAACAAGTATAAAGTGATTTATTATGTAGTTGCCATAGCTCTATTAGTCAGCGTATTTCTACTGATTGGGATAGACTTAGGCTGGTTTAGTCCCTATCAAAGTAACAAATTTGTTTGGGCCTATTTTGCCCTCATACCAGTAATTGAATGGATTGAAAAGAAATCAAAAAATCTAGCAAGTGAAAAAGGAGAATGAATATGAAAGAGTTTTTAGCAGGTTTTCAAGTAGATACTGAGAACAAAGAACTTGCAGGTGTCTGTGCAGGTTTAGGAAATTATTTTAATATCAAGACTAACGTCATCCGTTTAGTAGCAATTTTGCTGTTTCTTTCGTCAACAGAGTTTGGGATTTTAACAGTCATCCTATATGCTTATCTAGCAGGCTGGCTTGGGAGAGATCCTTTAGGAGAAGGGGCGAAAAAAGCAAGAAACCAAGCTATTCTCTTGTTTGCTGTTTGTTTGATTTTAGTATCACTTGGAACAGAGGGTTTGGCAGCAATTTATGAATCAGGTAAAGCCTTTGGTCAGTGGTTAGTTGGATTGGTTTAGAAAGAGGTTGAATATGAAAAAGAAACGTGGATTGTTATTTTTAATGTCTATTGTCTTGGGAGGTTTCTTGGGCATGTTTGTAGGGATGTTTAAGGCACGTGCTGAATCCCACGCAATTATGTTAGATGTAAAAATTTTGATACCATGGATATCAGCTATTTGTTTAGTATTAGGTTTCATTAGCATTTTTTTGACTTTCAATTTCCTAAAGAAAAGCAGAAAATTTCACTCCTTGTATCAAGAGGAAATGGATGATGATCTGAATGAAACCTATTATGTGCAGATGTATCGGAATCTCGAGTTTGGAACTATTGCTTTTAATAGTGCAAGCGTAGCGATTTTATTGGCTCTCTTCATTTCAGGAAGTGAAGTAATTGTACTCGATATAAGCCATATAACCTTATCCCTTTCCTTTTTGGGATTAGTGTTAGTTTTAAATGCTCAAAAATATCTTTTTAAGACCATTGCGATTGTTCGTCAGTTTGATTTAGTATTTTTCTCTACACCAAAGGATATCTTGGACCATTTCGATTCTTATGATGAAGGGGAGCGCAAGGCTAATTTGGAACAGAGTTTTCGGATTTTATTCCAATTAAATAACTATGTCTTGCCAGCTTTGTACTTTCTGATTGCTCTCTTTTCCTTACTGACAGGAGAGATTCAGTTACTAGCCTTCTTGCTTGTAGGAGCAATCCATATTTATATCAATGTGATGCAGTTACCTATGGTAAAACGTTATTTTAAATAGGAGACCTTTATGAAATTACTTAAAAACCTCGGCTGGTTTCTTCTAGCCCTTCTATCCTTTTTCTTTATCTATAGCTTCATTCAGGGGCTCGCGACTGCTTCGCTTGCCTTAGGCGCTTCCCCCTATGCTGTTACCTTGCTCTATGTGGCCTTGGCTGGAGTATACGTGTACGGCATTTACAAATGGTATCAGAAAGCTCCTGTTCATATTGAGAAGAGTGGCTTTAACCGATTTATTTGGCTCCCTGCCTTGGTTTGGTTCTTATCTCTGGTTGTCCAGTTTTTCTTGCCAGATGATCCTTCAGTAAATCAACAAATAGCGACAGACTTGACCTTGTCTCAACCACTTTTCTCATTCTTTGCTGTCGTTATTTTTGCTCCTTTGACGGAAGAACTCCTCTTTAGAGGAATGCTGGCACGCTATCTCTTCCCTAAGCAGGACAAGAGCAAACAGGTTCTGTTTCTTCTGGTATCCAGTGTTTTGTTTGCTTTGATTCATTTCCCAGGTGATGTGCAACAATTTTTAGTTTATACTAGTCTTGGTTTTAGCTTGGGCTTGGCTTATATTAGCAGAAAAGGTCTGGTCTACAGTATTTCTCTCCACGCTTTGAATAATTTAGTCAGCTTTTTGATGATTCTCATGCTATAATAGAGTCAGGAGGTCACATGAAACGAGTAATTTTATTAGCAGTGATTCAAGCAGTTGTTCTATTTTTCATCATTGGGGCGCTAGCTTATGCCTTTAAGGGCGATTTCTTCTACAACTATCTAGCAGTTGTCTTTGCCCCTATTGCAGGTGTCTTGCGCTTTGGGACAGCTTACACGACGGAAATCTTCTTGCCTCGAAAGGCAGCTGAAATCGCTGAAAAACGCAAAGCAGGCAACAATTCAAAATAAAAGAGTCCGATGAAGTTCATCGGATTTTTGTATGGGCGCTAATTTTTAGGGACTTTACCTGATTTTTAAAGACTGACAAACTTTTCTGCTGATTTTCATGAAGAGCCTGCGCTTTTATGGTAAAATAGTAACAGAATAAAAGAGGAGAGAAAACATGAAACGTAGTATGTATGCTGGTCGTGTTCGTGAGGAACACATCGGACAAGAAATAACCTTGAAAGGATGGGTTGGTCGTCGTCGTGACTTGGGCGGTTTGATCTTTATCGACCTTCGTGACCGTGAAGGAATCATGCAGTTGGTTATCAACCCTGAAAAAGTATCTGCAGAGATTATGGAAACAGCTGAAAGCCTTCGTAGCGAATTTGTTATCGAGGTGACTGGACAGGTCGCTGCGCGTGAGCAAGCCAATGATAAGTTACCAACTGGTGCAGTTGAGTTAAACGTGACAGCTCTGACAGTGCTGAATACAGCTAAGACAACCCCATTTGAGATTAAGGATGGCATTGAGGCCAATGACGATACACGTTTGCGTTACCGTTACCTTGACCTTCGTCGTCCAGAAATGTTGGAAAATCTTAAACTTCGTGCTAAGGTGACCCATTCTATCCGCAACTACTTGGATGAGTTGGAGTTTATCGACGTGGAGACACCATTCCTTTCTAAGTCAACGCCTGAAGGGGCGCGTGACTATTTGGTGCCGTCTCGTGTTAATAAAGGGCATTTTTACGCGCTTCCTCAAAGTCCACAAATCACGAAACAGCTCTTGATGAATGCTGGTTTTGACCGTTACTACCAAATTGTTAAATGTTTCCGTGACGAGGACTTGCGTGGTGACCGCCAGCCTGAGTTCACACAGGTTGACTTGGAAACATCTTTCCTTACTGAGCAAGAAATCCAAGATATCACAGAAGGCTTGATTGCGCGCGTGATGAAAGAAACTAAAGGCATCGAAGTGACACTTCCATTCCCTCGTATGAAATACGATGATGCGATGGCTCTTTACGGTTCTGACAAGCCTGATACGCGTTTTGACATGTTGCTTCAGGACTTGACAGAAGTGGTCAAAGGTGTAGACTTTAAAGTCTTTTCAGAAGCACCTGCTGTAAAAGCCATTGTGGTCAAAGGCGCTGCGGACAACTATTCACGTAAAGACATCGACAAGATGACGGAAGTAGCCAAACAATATGGTGCCAAAGGTCTTGCTTGGGTCAAGGTGGTTGATGGAGAATTAAATGGACCAGTTGCTAAGTTCTTGACTGGCATCCAAGCAGAATTGACAGCAGCACTTGCTCTTGAAGATAAGGACTTGGTTCTCTTTGTGGCAGATACGCTTGAAGTGGCCAATGCAACTCTCGGTGCCCTTCGTGGACGTATTGCCAAAGAGCTTGGCTTGATTGATAACGATAAATTCAACTTCCTTTGGGTGGTTGACTGGCCAATGTTTGAATGGTCTGAAGAAGAAGGCCGCTACATGAGTGCCCACCATCCATTCACCCTTCCACAGGAAGAGACTGCTCACGAATTAGAAGGCGATTTGGCTAAGGTTCGTGCCATTGCTTACGATATCGTCTTGAACGGTTATGAGCTTGGTGGTGGTAGCCTCCGTATCAACCAAAAAGACCTTCAAGAACGCATGTTCAAGGCTCTTGGTTTCTCAGCTGAAGAAGCAAATGACCAGTTTGGCTTCCTTCTTGAAGCCATGGACTATGGTTTCCCACCACACGGTGGTTTGGCTATCGGGCTTGACCGCTTTGTCATGCTCTTAGCTGGAGAAGAAAATATCCGTGAAGTTATTGCCTTTCCTAAGAACAACAAGGCAACTGACCCAATGACACAAGCTCCTTCAACAGTCGCTCTCAAACAACTAGAGGAACTCAGCTTACAAGTAGAAGAAGATGAAACAAGCAAAACGAATTAAGCGGTGGCGCTATTATCTGCGCCGCTTTGCTTATCAGATAAAAATTTTACGTGTCTTACAAAGCATCTCTCGGGAGAAGTATGACGAGAAAATTTCGGCCTCTCTGGTCTATGGTTTTCTATCAGCAGTAGCGGTCAATTTCTTTTTCCAACCAGGGCATGTATATTCGAGTGGTGCGACAGGTTTGGCACAGATTATCTCTGCCTTGAGTAATCACTGGTTTGGGTTTCATATTCCGATTTCGCTGACCTTCTACGCTATTAATTTTCCTTTGATGGTCTTGGCCTGGTATCAGATTGGGCATAAGTTCACTATTTTTACCTTTATCACGGTATCCATGAGTTCCTTCTTTATCCAGTTTGTCCCTGTGGCAACCTTGACGGAGGATCCTATTATTAATGCCCTTTTTGGGGGAGTTGTCATGGGCTTGGGGATTGGTTTTGCTCTTCGAAACAATATCTCCAGTGGTGGGACGGATATTGTCAGTCTGACCATTCGCAAGAAAACAGGTAAGAATGTCGGCAGTATCTCTTTCTTGGTAAATGGGACCATCATGCTGATAGCAGGTTTGACCTTTGGTTGGAAATACGCCCTCTACTCTATGATTACTATCTTTGTCTCTAGCCGTGTGACAGATGCAGTCTTTACCAAGCAAAAACGTATGCAGGCTATGATTGTGACCAATCATCCAGACAAGGTAATTGAAAAAATCCATAAAAAATTGCACCGCGGAGCAACTATGATCCACGATGCAGAAGGAACCTATAATCACGAAAGAAAGGCAGTTTTAATTACTGTTATTACACGTGCAGAGTTTAATGAATTTAAACAGATTATGAAACAGGTGGATCCAAGCGCCTTTGTCTCTGTATCTGAGAATGTTCATATTCTGGGACGATTCGTTGAAACAGAAAATTAGTAACTAAAAAACCAGCGCGAGCTGGTTTTTATTTTTCAATAATTTTGTGGGCAATCAATTGGCGGTAACAAATTTGTTTATTGCTTTTAGCATCGTTGATAATCTGAAGAATGGTTTCAAATGATGTTCGACCAAGTTCTAGGCTATTAATATCGACATAGGCTGCCAAGTTGAGCTTGGGATTGACTGAGTCGAAGCTGAGAACAGGGACATCCAGTTGGTGTTTTGCGATGTAATCACAGACCCCTTCGGCTAGGAGGCTATCAGTTGTGATGATAGCATCAATCATAGGATCGTGTTTAAATAAACGCTTACTGAATTGATACCCTTTTTCTTCTAGAAATTCGTTCGCAAAATAGGTCAAGTTACTATCAAGAGGCAGTTGGTATTGTTTGAGTGCTGACTCATAGCCTGTTAAACGGTCTTGTGTTACGAAGAGTCGCTTAGTCCCTCCAATAAAGGCAATTCGTTTGCAGCCTTTTTTGATGAAATATTCAGTCGCATCAAAGCCAGCTTGGACATTGTCGTTATCGACAAGTGGAATAAAGGGGGACAGAGATTTTCCGAGGATGAGGAAGGGGAACTGCTCATCAGCGACCAGTTTGACTAAAGGATCTTCCTCTTCGGCATAAAGGAAAATTAAACCGTCTACACGTTTACCATAGACCATTTGTGAGATGGCAGTAAGACGCTCCTTCTCATCTTTCCCTGTTGCTATCTGAATGGCATAGTGGTTTTCAGATGCGACTTGAGAGATGCCACGTAGGACTGATGGGAAGAAAGGATTTTGATAGAAGGCGTCTGAGTCGTCAGGAAGCACCAAGCCAATAACTTGGGTATAACTGCTTACCAAGCTACGAGCGTTGAGATTGGGGTGGTAATTAAGCTCCTTCATAGCCTTGCGAACGCGTTTTTTTGTTTCGTCGCTAATGGTTGATTTATTTTGAATAACACGGGTTACGGTTGAAGGCGAAACACCAGCAGCCTTGGCCACGTCTTTAATCGTAACGGGCATAAAAATCTCCTATTTATGGTAATCTGGATCACGGAAATGCGTTTTATAAAAGATAGTGACCAGATATAGAACAAAAAGAATGTTTTGTACAGTAATCAGAGTTGTCATATTTTGGCCAAATAAGCCCAAAATAAGCGTAATCAGAGTTGGTAATCCTAAACAGTTCAAGATAAAATGGTAGCACTCTTTAAAGGTTCTAAATGAAAAGAGGCGTGATTTCTTAGTGATATAAAGGAGAAGACTCGCTCCTAGAGAGACGATAAAGAAATTCAAACCAAAGAGGAAGCTCGCACCGAGAACTAGGAAGAGACTGATATAGACACGATTTTGTTGGTACCAGTCTTTAGAAATCGCTTGGGTCAAGCTATCTTTGTTTTTGAAACTCTCAGTTTGAATGGCTCGGTAAGAGATGCGGGTCAGTTCCTTGCTTTCCTTGCTGATAACCAGTTCTTTTGTATCGAAATGCAGTTGCAATTCCTTAGGCAACTCCTTGCTTTGACTTGGACCGATCACAATAGAAGGCGCTTGACTAGCTGTTCCTGTATAAGTAAATTTGCCATCAACAATTCTAGCATGTTCAGAGAGATCCTGAACAACCTCATCTGTCAATGGTTCATAGACATTATCGACAAAGGTTTCTAGCGGATATGTCTCCTGTGAGCTGTTTTGGATGGCAATGGGTACCATAGACAAGCTGATAAGGAAGATACTGGTAAAGAGAAGTTGAAACCAGTTGAGCCCGAAACGTTTGGACAGGGGCTTACGAAATCCCCAAATACTTGAAAAATAGGAAAATGGATATGGAAGCATAGGTATCTTTCTAAAAGGTGTTTTCTATATGAGTATTATATAGAGAAATGTGCTTTATTTCAAGTCTAGGAGAGAAATTGCTTGTTGCAAGAATATTATTTACAGTAACAAGCTCCAAAATGAAAAAGGGTGGCGGGGATATATTATCCCTTGTCGCCACCACTTGTAAGTCCTGAAACAAAGTTCTTTTGTAGGAAGAAGAAGAGAATACAGATTGGAAGGGCGATGAGGATAGCACCTGCTGAGAAGTAGGCAATCTTCATGTTTTTCGCATTGTTAACGAAGGTTTGGAGACCAACGGCAACAGTAAAGTATTCTTTCTCACGAAGCAAGAAACTAGAGAGGATGTAGTCTCCGAAAGGTCCCATGAAGGCCCAGAGAGCTTGTACGGCAACCATTGGGCGAACAAGTGGAAGAACAATTTGCCAGAAGCGGCGGAAGTGTCCTGCACCGTCTAGTTTTGCAGATTCGTCTAGAGACATTGGCACTGTATCGAAGTAGCCTTTCATGAGCCAAGCATTCATCGGGATACCACCACCAACGTAGAGGAAGATGAGGAACCAGCTGTGGTTAAGGGCGTTCAACATAAGTGCCATAACGAAGAAGGCTGTCAAAGCGGCCATGGTTGGCACCATTTGGATAATCAAGAAGAAGACCAAACTTTGTTTACGAGCCAAGAAGTTGTAACGGCTGTAAGCATAACCAGCAAGTACGATGATACTTGTTTGAACAGCCATAGTAATCAAGGCGATAATCAAAGTGTTGAGGTACCAAGTACCGTACAAGGTTTCAGAGAAGAGCCCTTGGAAGTTAGCAAAACTAAAGTCGACGTTGCTGTCTAGCTTAAAGGCTACTACGTTACCAGTCTTGAAGGCTGACATAATGGTAATCAAAAGTGGATAGATAATCACGATTGAGAGACCAATCAAGTAAAGGTATGTAAGGGTTTGAGTCAGTCTACGTTTGAGTTTAATTGAGTTATTCATCTTAGACGTCCTCCATATCAAATGCGTGTAGTTTCTTGAATGCGATCATAGAGATTGAGATGACAATGATAGAGATAATCAAGGTAACAGCTGCCGCCATAGAGTATTGAGGAGATGTACCTGTTGTCAAACGGTAAATCCATGAAATCAAGATATCGGTTGAACCAGCTCCACCACCGACACTACCAGGTCCTCCAGCGTTGAAGAGGTACATGATAGAGAAGTTGTTAAAGTTGAAGGTGTATTGACTAATCAAAGTAGGTGCCGCAACGGCCAAAATCATTGGGAAAGTGATGTTGCGGAATTTTTGCCAAGCGTTAGCACCATCAATATAAGCTGCTTCGTAAAGGTCGTTAGGAATAGATTGCAAGATACCCAAAGTCAAAACGTAGATGTATGGGAATCCGAGCCAACCTTGCATCATAATCAAGGCAATTTTAGTCCAAGTTGGGTCTGTTTTCCAAGGAATAAGAGCCCCATCAAGGAAAGGAAGGAATTTAGCCAAGATTGGCAATACTTGAGTGTTGATAGCTCCGACACTATCGTTAAACATGTTTGAGAATGTCAAGATAGTGATGAAGGCTGGGACAGCCCAAGGAAGAAGGAAAATAACACCGAAGATACGTTTTCCTTTGATAAATGGTTGGTTAGCAATGATAGCTGTGAAGATACCGATTACGATTTGTAAAGTAGAAGCTGCCAAAGCCCAGATGATAGTCCAAGAAAGAACAGCACCGAAGGCAGAACGGAAGGTACTCAAGCTCCAGATATTTGTAAAGTTTGTCAAACCAACCCAGTCCAATAATTTGTTTGGTGGCAAGTGTTGGAAGTCGTAGTTAGTAAAGGCGATCATCAAGGTTACGATAACTGGGAAGATAATCGCGAATGTCATAGCAACATAAGATGGGATGATCAAGAGGTAAGGGAAACCATTTTCATAGATTCCTTTGACCATATCTTTGAGGCTACGTGGAACTGGAATTCCATTGTTAATGCGTTTTGCAATTGTATGTGCATCTTTGATATTTGAGAAATAAAAGAGTACATAAACGACTACAAAGATTAAATGGAAGGCACCACGAATCAGCATAAAGAGGGAATTATCACGACCTGGTTTGTCACCAAGAGTGATGAGATTGCTCAATTCAGGGGCTGCAAGTGATAGGAAGTAAAGGACAAATACAAGGGTTACACCAAGGAAGATAAAACCTTTGGCTTTTTGTTTATTGTAAATCTGTCCTAACCCAGGAATGATAGACAGCAGGGCTGCTTTACTAGGTTGTTGCTTTTCCATAATAACTCCTTTCATAGGATACTGGTTTTTAGATAAAACCTAAACTATTTATGTTTCTATTGATAAATTCAAAGGGGGATTTGATTTCCACCCCCCTTGAACAAATTTTTTATTCACCAAATTTTTGTTTGATTGTTTCTTTGATCAATGTTACAGCATCGTTAGCAGCTGTTTTAGCATCTTTCTTACCACTTACAGAGTCAAAGAGCATGTTAGCAGCTGGTTCCCAAACTGCAGACATTTGAGAGATGTTTGGCATTGGTTGAGCGTTCTTGAACTGTTTGATAACAGCTGTTGTCAACTCATCGTTTTTACCTTCAGCGTATGAACGAGCTTCAGTGTTAGCTGGGATTTCGTTAGTTGCATCGTAGAAGGCTTTTTGTTGTTCAGTTGAAACAAGGAAGTCTACAAATTTTTGTGCGCCTTCAAGGTTCTTAGTGCTTGATGGGATGATCCAAGCTTTACCACCACCGAATGCTGAGTAGTCTTTTCCGTTTGGAAGAGTTGGGATAGTTGCAACACCGTAGTTTACTTTAGCATCTTTGAAGGCTTGAGCTTTCCAAGGTCCGTCGATGATAGCAGCTGTTTTACCTTCTTGGAATTGAGTTTGGATTAAGTTTCCAGCAGCTGTACCATCTTGCATACCTTTAGGCCATTTTTCGTACCAAGATTTAGCGTAGTTGATACCTGCGATAGAACCGTCGTTAGCAAGACCGATGTCTTTAGCATCTTTACCGTTTTGACCGAATACGTAAGCACCGTTACCAGCAAGAAGTCCGTATGCATAGTAGAAGTTTGTCCAGTCAGCTAGGAAAGCAGAAGTTTTTCCATCTTCTCCAGCGAATGCGTATTTGCTATCTTTAGCAAGGTTTTCCAAGTCAGCAAAAGTTTTTGGAGCTTCTTTTACCAAGTCTTTGTTGTAGTACATAACAAGTGACTCGATAACGGCAGGAGCACCGTAAACTTTACCGTCAGCAGCTGTTACAAGAGATTTAGTTTTATCATCTGTTTTAGCGCCGTCGCTCAATTTAACTTCTGAAAGTTGTCCGTCAGTACCAAGGCTACCTACACGGTCGTATGGAGCCATCATAACGTCAGCAGCTTGACCTGATTGGTTGTCAAGAGAAAGTTTGTCAAGACCACCAAGTTGGTCACCAGATTTGATGTTGACTTTTGTTCCTGATTCTTTTTCATAAGCTTTAGCAACTGTTTCAGCATAAGCTTTGTATTGGTCTTCAACGTAAAGAGTGATTTCTTTCGCTTCAGATGAACCAGAATCAGCAGGCTTATCAGCAGTTTTGCTTCCGCAAGCTACCAAAAGCAAGCTAGCAAGTGTAGCAGTTCCAAGCACAGCAGCGCTCTTCATGAATTTAGATGACATAGTGTATTCCTCCTAAAGAATAACAAATTTTATAATGAGGAAACGCAAACGTTTTCCTTTATGGGACTAGTATAGCACAAACAGAAAACGGTTGCAAGTGTTTTTTGTAAAAATTTTAAAAAAATTTCACGCAAAGGGTAAGCGTTTTATTTGTTTATAATAGAAGAAAAGTCAGAAAATATATTTTCATGATTTTACTGAAATTATTTAGGGAAACGATTGCCTAGATTTTGAACAAAAAATAAATTGCTCTAGACCAAAAGTAAGCTAAGTTGGGCCTTCGATTTGTAGTTGAAGAAGATTTGGTAAATAGAAAAGGAAAATGTATATGTATACATAAAGAAGGACAACTTTTTTTAAAAAATAATCAAAAGTTTTTTTAAAAACGCTTGCAATTATTCCAAAAATGAAGTATACTTATCTTAACGCAAACGTTTGCGTCCAAAAATGAAAATTTAAACTACAAATACACGAGGTGTTGTTTATGAAAAAACGTCAAAGTGGTGTGTTGATGCACATCTCTTCTCTCCCAGGAGCCTACGGAATCGGATCATTTGGTCAAAGTGCTTATGACTTCGTTGATTTCTTGGTCCGTACCAAACAACGTTACTGGCAAATCCTTCCGCTAGGAACAACTAGTTATGGGGATTCTCCTTACCAATCTTTCTCAGCCTTCGCGGGAAACACTCACTTTATCGATTTGGATATCTTGGTGGAGCAAGGTTTGTTGGAAGCAAGTGACCTTGAAGGAGTTGACTTTGGTAGCGATGCATCTGAAGTTGACTATGCGAAAATCTACTATGCACGTCGTCCTCTTTTAGAAAAAGCGGTAAAACGTTTCTTTGAAGTCGGAGATGTTAAAGATTTTGAGAAATTTGCTCAAGACAACCAATCATGGCTTGAGCTCTTTGCTGAGTATATGGCTATCAAAGAGCATTTTGACAATCTTGCTTGGACTGAATGGCCAGATGCAGATGCTCGTGCTCGTAAAGTTTCAGCACTTGAAAGCTACCGTGAGCAATTGGCAGACAAGTTGGTTTACCACCGTGTGACTCAGTACTTCTTCTTCCAACAATGGTTGAAATTGAAAGCCTACGCTAACGACAACCACATCGAAATCGTTGGGGATATGCCAATCTACGTAGCGGAAGATTCAAGCGATATGTGGGCAAATCCACATCTCTTCAAGACAGATGTCAACGGTAAAGCAACTTGCATCGCAGGATGCCCACCAGATGAGTTTTCTGCAACTGGTCAGCTTTGGGGTAACCCAATCTATGACTGGGAAGCAATGGACAAAGATGGTTACAAATGGTGGATCGAACGCTTGCGTGAAAGCTTCAAAATCTACGATATCGTTCGTATTGACCACTTCCGTGGTTTCGAATCTTACTGGGAAATCCCTGCTGGTTCTGATACAGCAGCACCTGGTGAGTGGGTCAAAGGTCCTGGCTACAAGCTCTTTGCAGCCGTTAAGGAAGAACTTGGTGAGCTAAACATCATCGCTGAAGACCTTGGTTTCATGACTGATGAAGTGATCGAGTTGCGTGAACGTACTGGCTTCCCAGGAATGAAGATTCTTCAATTTGCCTTCAACCCAGAAGACGAAAGTATCGATAGCCCACACTTGGCACCTGCTAACTCAGTTATGTACACAGGAACACACGATAACAATACGGTTCTTGGTTGGTACCGTAACGAGATCGATGATGCGACTCGTGAGTACATGGCTCGCTACACGAACCGTAAAGAATACGAAACAGTGCCACACGCTATGCTTCGCACAGTCTTTTCATCAGTTAGCTTCATGGCAATTGCAACTATGCAAGATTTGCTAGAATTGGATGAGACAGCTCGTATGAACTTCCCATCTACCCTTGGTGGAAACTGGTCTTGGCGTATGACTGAAGATCAATTGACACCAGCTGTCGAGGAAGGCTTGCTTGACTTGACAACAATCTATCGACGAATTAATGAAAATTTGGTAGAATTAAAGAAATAATACAATATCAGGAGACACCTTAAACATGTTATCACTACAAGAATTTGTACAAAATCGTTACAATAAAACCATTGCAGAATGTAGCAATGAAGAGCTTTACCTTGCTCTTCTTAACTACAGCAAGCTTGCAAGCAGCCAAAAACCAGTCAACACTGGTAAAAAGAAAGTTTACTACATCTCAGCTGAGTTCTTGATTGGTAAACTCTTGTCAAACAACTTGATCAACCTTGGTCTTTACGACGATGTTAAAAAAGAACTTGCTGCTGCAGGTAAAGACTTGATCGAAGTTGAAGAAGTTGAATTGGAACCATCTCTTGGTAATGGTGGTTTGGGACGTTTGGCTGCCTGCTTTATCGACTCAATTGCGACTCTTGGTTTGAACGGTGACGGTGTTGGTCTTAACTACCACTTTGGTCTTTTCCAACAAGTTCTTAAAAACAATCAACAAGAAACAATTCCAAATGCATGGTTGACAGAGCAAAACTGGTTGGTTCGCTCAAGCCGTAGCTACCAAGTGCCATTTGCAGACTTTACTTTGACATCAACTCTTTATGATATTGATGTTACTGGTTATGAAACAGCAACTAAAAACCGCTTGCGTTTGTTTGACTTGGATTCAGTTGATTCTTCTATTATTAAAGATGGTATCAACTTTGACAAGACAGATATCGCTCGCAACTTGACTCTCTTCCTTTACCCAGATGATAGTGACCGTCAAGGTGAATTGCTCCGTATCTTCCAACAATACTTCATGGTTTCAAACGGTGCGCAATTGATCATCGACGAAGCAATCGAAAAAGGAAGCAACTTGCATGACCTTGCTGACTACGCAGTTGTACAAATCAACGATACTCACCCATCAATGGTTATCCCTGAATTGATCCGTCTTTTGACTGCACGTGGTATCGAGCTTGACGAAGCAATCTCAATCGTTCGTAGCATGACTGCCTACACTAACCACACAATCCTTGCTGAAGCCCTTGAAAAATGGCCTCTTGAATTCTTGCAAGAAGTGGTTCCTCACTTGGTACCAATCATTAAAGAATTGGACCGTCGCGTGAAAGCAGAAGTGAAAGATCCAGCTGTTCAAATTATTGACGAGAGCGGACGTGTTCACATGGCTCACATGGATATCCACTACGGATACAGCGTTAACGGGGTAGCAGCACTTCACACTGAAATCTTGAAAAATTCTGAGTTGAAAGCTTTCTACGACCTTTACCCAGAAAAATTCAACAACAAGACAAACGGTATCACGTTCCGTCGTTGGCTCATGCATGCTAACCCAAGCTTGTCTCACTACTTGGATGAGATTCTTGGAGAAGGTTGGCACCATGAAGCAGATGAGCTTGAAAAACTCTTGTCTTATGAAGACAAAGCAGCTGTCAAAGAAAAATTGGAAAGCATCAAGGCTCACAACAAACGTAAATTGGCTCGTCACTTGAAAGAACACCAAGGTGTGGAAATCAATCCAAACTCTATCTTTGATATCCAAATCAAACGTCTTCACGAGTACAAACGCCAACAAATGAACGCTTTGTACGTAATCCACAAATACCTTGACATCAAAGCTGGCAACATTCCTGCTCGTCCAATCACAATCTTCTTTGGTGGTAAAGCAGCTCCAGCCTACACAATCGCTCAAGACATTATCCACTTGATCCTTTGCCTGTCAGAAGTTATTGCTAACGATCCAGCAGTAGCTCCACACTTGCAAGTGGTTATGGTTGAAAACTACAATGTTACTGCAGCAAGCTTCCTTATCCCAGCATGTGATATCTCAGAACAAATCTCACTTGCTTCGAAAGAAGCTTCAGGTACTGGTAACATGAAATTCATGTTGAACGGAGCTTTGACTCTTGGTACTATGGACGGTGCTAACGTGGAAATCGCTGAGTTGGTTGGCGACGAAAACATCTACATCTTCGGTGAAGATTCAGAAACTGTTATCGATCTTTACGCAAAAGCAGCTTACAAATCAAGCGAATTCTACGCTCGTGAAGCTATCAAACCATTGGTTGACTTCATCGTTAGCGATGCAGTTCTTGCAGCTGGAAACAAAGAGCGCTTGGAACGTCTTTACAATGAATTGATCAACAAAGACTGGTTCATGACTCTCCTTGACTTGGAAGACTACATCAAAGTCAAAGAGCAAATGCTTGCTGACTACGAAGACCGTGACGCATGGTTGGATAAAGTCATCGTTAACATTTCTAAAGCAGGATTCTTCTCATCTGACCGTACAATCGCTCAGTATAACGAAGATATCTGGCACTTGAACTAAGCTACAAATTTATACTAATAAGATTTGTAAAAAGCGAATTTCGATTGAAATTCGCTTTTTTTGAATACTGTGGATTTGGCTCAATCTTATCTTAAAAGAAGAGAAATCATAGATACAGTTAAGGCTTAGAAATACTGCTTTTTACTCTCTTTCAACCTCATGTTTATTTGTAGATAATTACCTCATATTCCTTGTATTCGCTTACATAAAGTATTATAATATGATTGTAGGAAAGAAGGTGTTTTTATGATATATACAAAATTGGTGTTGTTTATTACCTTTCTTGTAATAAGCTTGTTACCTGATAAGATTTTTGGAAAAAATAAAAAAATTTGGAAAATAGTTCTTGCAATATTGACGGCGGTGGCAGCATTGTCATTTATGTACTAAGTTATTTTAAGAATGTAGGGTTTATTTTGGATTTTATTTATAATTTTGACCTGCCTCTATATAGGTAACCACGATTTGTTTCCTCTTAATCATCAAGAACTCTCTCTTCGTGGTAGTTTCTGGGGTTCGGTACTGGCCTTATATCACTTACTGTTTATTTGAATGCCGTGGATTTGGGTCAATCTTGTCTAAAAACAGATAAATCCTTAGATACAGTGAAGGTTTAGAAATGCTGGTTTTTACTGTCTTCAGCCTTATATTTCTTCGTAGTTGCTTACCTCATATTTCTTGTATCTGCTTACATAAAGTATTATAATATGATTGTAGGAAAGAAGGTGTTTTTATGTGGAAAAAATATTTTTCAAAATATAAATGGACTGATTTATTTTGGATTGTATTTGTTATTCTGACCTGCCTCTATATTGGTAACCATGATTTGTTTCCTCTCAATCATCAAGAACTCTCTCTTCGAGGTAGTTTCTGGGGGTCTGTACTTGCCTTATATCATTTACTATTCATTGATAAGTTTGTTATCTCGAATCGAAAATAAATATGAGGTATATGCCTGACTGCCTACTGTTAGGATTGATTTTGGAGGAAAGATTTTGTCTCTATTATTTATTGCTTTAAATTTATTTATTTTGTACAAGATTTATTCTTTGAGGCGGGAGAAATCGAAATACTTGATTTATACGGCCTATATCATATTTGGGGTAAATGTACTATATGGTATTCAATGGTTATTAAGAGAACTGATTTCAACTAATTCCCCTTAATGTGTATGGAAACTATAACAAAACGCATAAGATTAAGGTTTTGAGCACCAGTTCTTATGCGTTTTTGTAATATTGAGGATTTTCAGTAAGTTTTCTACCTTTGCGAAGTCTAGTTTAGAATGCTTTCCCAACCAAAATCTCTGCTTCAATGGTAATCTCTGTCAGTTGGCTCCAGTCAATCTTGCTCTGGTCGATGTAAAAGAGGAGAGGAGTCATACTGAGTAGGGCTTGGAGCTGCTCTGCTGTGATAGTCTTAGTCAGAGAGGCCGTTTGACTAGATAGGATGGTAAAGTGTTCTTGGAAATGATTTTTGATATCTTGATTGGAATAATCCTTGTTTGTTAGCTGGTCTTGCACCCTTTGACGAATTTCCTTGAGGTGATTTTCAGTTGGAATAACCTTTATCAAGATACCGTCTTTGGATAAAACGCGACGAAATTCTCCATAGTTGGCAGGTGAGAAGATATCAAGCAGGATATCCATGCTTGCGTCTTTTAAAGGAAGACGAGCCAGGTCGCCAACGAACCAATTGACTGCCCAGTTTGGTTCACTCTTGGCAGCGATTTGGACGGAATCTTTGGAAATATCAAAGGCATAGAAGGTTTTGTCAGGATGACTTTCTTGAAGTTTGCGAGAATAGAATCCTTCGCCACAACCGATATCTAAAATTGTTTTGGCATTTTTTGAGTTTGAAAGTAAATCAGAGACGACCTCTAGAATAGCCTGATAAAAGCCGGCTTCTAGGATTTGTTGACGGTTTTGAAAATTTTCCTTGTCGTAGTTGGTAGATTGCTTGATTTGAGGTGCCAGATTGACATAGCCAAATTTAGCCAAGTCAAAAGAATGGCGATTGTTGCATTTGAGACTGCTCTCTACCAGAGTCAGATTTTCTTGACAGATAGGACAGGCAAAGGCAGTAGCAGAAGCAAAACGCTGAAGTTTGGGTTTGAGATTTGTATTCATAGTTTAAGTGTATCAAAAGAGGCAAATGAAAGCAACTTTAGGAATAAGTAGATGGGAGATTCAGTAGAAATAAAACTAATACTCTTCGAAAATCTCTTCAAACCACGTCAACGTCGCCTTGCCGTACTCAAGTACAGCCTGCGGCTAGTTTCCTAGTTTGCTCTTTGATTTTCATTGAGTATAATTCTCCAATTTATAAAATAAAATTGCTTTTATATCTAAATTGCTATATAATAATGATAAGGAGGAAATAAGTATGTTAAAAGAAGTATTAAGCGTCGCAAAAGTTGCGAAAAAATCATCACTCTTTTTGGGTGGTGTCGCATTTGGTACCCTTGGTTTGAAAATCTTGGCAAGTAAGGAAGCTAAAAAAGGTTATTCTAAAGCTTTGGCTAAGGCTTACAAGTTGAAAGACGAGCTAGATGCATCTGTTTCTGTTGTGAAACAACATGGAGACGATGTCTTGCAAGATGCCAAATATTTGTACGAGCAAGAGAAAAAAGAAGAGCAATTAGATAGCCTTATAGGAGAATAATATGTCTTTTAAAGTGCTACATAGAGGATACCAACATATCCGACTATCATCTTCTTTTTCACTCACCTTGGATATTCAAGACTATCTTCGTTCCTTGGCGAGAGATGAAAAGGGGATTGAGTCTATCCAGTTTTACATGGATCAACAGCACTTTACTCTACGCATAAAAGAAGGCTTTTCTGTATTAGATAATGCAGAAGCCTTTTTAAAAAGAATTGATAAAGGGAAAGTTTCTGAGTTGATGACTCTTCCTGTTCGTAGAGAAGAGAGTGCCTATTCTATCGTTTCAGGTGCAGCGATTAAGCGTGTGCTTTTTCGTAGTCTTGTGCCGTCTCCTATTCGCTATATATGGACTTGTTATCAGGCTTTTGGATATGTTAAAGAAGCCTATCAAACACTAGCGCGTAAGGAACTAACGATGGAGGTCTTGGACTGTTCGGCTATTTTATTGTCTTTGTTTATGAACCAATCCAAGACTGCCAGCAACATCATGTTTATGCTTGATTTGGGGAATCATTTAGATCAGTGGTCATTGAAAAAAACTGCAACAGATTTAGAACAAAGCCTTCTTGCAAAAGAAAGCGATGTATTCTTGGTACAGGGCGATACGGTCGTTAGTATCAAGAGTTCCGATGTTCAAATAGGAGATGTCTTGGTCCTATCTCAAGGAAATGAAATTCTGTTTGATGGACAAGTAGTTTCAGGTTTAGGTATGGTCAACGAAAGTTCCTTGACAGGAGAGAGTTTTCCAGTTGAAAAAAGAGAGTCTGATTTGGTTTGTGCAAACACAGTCTTGGAGACTGGGGAGCTACGCATTCGTGTAACCGATAATCAGATGAACAGCCGTATTTTACAGCTGATTGAGTTGATGAAGAAATCTGAAGAAAACAAGAAAACTAAACAACGCTATTTCATCCAGATGGCGGACAAGGTCGTCAAATATAATTTCTTGGGGGCTGGTCTGACTTACCTATTAACGGGCTCTTTTTCTAAGGCTATTTCATTCCTATTGGTCGATTTCTCCTGCGCTTTGAAAATCTCTACTCCTGTAGCTTATTTGACAGCTATCAAAGAGGGGTTGAACCGTGAAATGGTGATCAAGGATGGAGATGTTCTAGAGAAATATCTGGAAGTTGATACTTTCTTGTTTGATAAGACAGGAACAATCACAACTAGCTATCCTATAGTTGAAAAGGTGTTACCTTTTGGGGACTATAGCGAGGAAGATATTCTCAGAATCAGTGCCTGTCTTGAGGAACACATTTATCATCCTATTGCTAATGCCATTGTCAAGCAAGCTGAGATAGAGGGAATTGAACATGAGGAAATGCATGGGAAACTCCAATATATCGCAAGTAAGGGAATCAAATCTCATATAGATGGGCAACCAGTTGTTATTGGGAATTATGTTTTGATGCAGGATGAGCAAATTCATATCAGTTCAGAACAAAATGCTTTAATTGAAGAGTACAAGAATCACTACAATCTCTTATTCTTAGCCTACCAGAATGAATTGATTGGAATGTTCTGCATTCATACTCCTTTGAGAAAAGAAGCAAAAGCAGCCTTGGAGAAACTTAAGGAACAAGGGAAAAAATTGATTCTGGCAACAGGGGACACCCTGGTTAGGACAGAGGAATTAGTCAAAGATTTGCCCTTTGATCAGGTCTATACAGACTTGAAACCTGATGGGAAATTTGAGTTAGTAGAGGAACTGCAGAAAGCAGGTCATACTATTTTGATGGTTGGGGATGGGTTGAATGACTCGGCGGCTCTAACCCTATCAGATATCGGTGTGGTAATGAATGAGAGCGCAGATATTTCTAAGCAGATGAGTGATATCTTATTGTTAGATAATCGCTTGGATTTCTTCCAAGAGTTGGATTCGCTATCATCATCTTTGCAAACACTCATCAAGAAGAATATTCAAGATACCGTTGTCGTAAATAGTAGTTTGATTGGCTTTGGCTTGTTTAATTGGCTCAGTCCTTCAAATCTCTCTATCTTACATAATCTAACAACCTTGCGCATTGTCCTGCGTAGTCTGTCTATTAAAAATAGATAGATGATAGTTATTAACAGCAAAAAGGAGTTACCTTTCTCGAGGTTAACTCCTTTGTTTATAGGTAAATGTTGAATAGTTTAGTAAGTCAATACAAAGTATTTTTTCTTACCGCGACGGATAACAGTCAGTTCGTTTTCTAACTTATCTGCGTCACTCAAGACATAGTCAAGGTCTTGGATGCGGTCGCCGTTGACGTAGATAGCTCCGTTTTGGACATCTTCACGGGCTTGGCGTTTTGAGTTAACCACACCAGATGACACGAGTAGTTCCACGATATTATGGTTTTCGTCTGCTTGAACTTGGTAGTTCTGTACTCCACGAAGCCCTTGTTTGAGTTCTTTGACAGAAAGGTTTTTGATGTTTCCTGCAAAGAGTTGCTCAGTGATGTTGAGGGCTTCTTTGTAGGCTTCTTCGCCGTGAACAAGTGTTACGACTTCACGAGCCAAGACTTTTTGAGCCAAGCGTTCGTGTGGAGCCGCTTCAAACTGTTTACGGATGTCTTCAATCTCATCAAGTGACAAGAAAGTAAAGATTTTCAAAAAGCGAACAGCGTCAGCGTCCATAACATTCATCCAGAATTGGTACATTTCGTATGGAGAAGTCTTTTCAGGATTGAGCCAGACTGCGTTTCCTTCTGATTTACCAAATTTCTTACCAGTTGCATCTGTGATCAATGGAACAGTGATAACGTGACCAGTCTTGTCAGCCTTACGACGAAGCAATTCGGTACCAGCTGTCATATTTCCCCATTGGTCAGAACCACCGATTTGTAGCGTTACATTGTGATCTTGGTTAAGAACGAAGAAGTCGTAACCTTGCATGATTTGGTAGGCAAACTCAGTGTAAGAAATCCCTGTTTCGATTCGTTTTTTAACAGATTCTTTGCTCATCATGTAGTTGACGGTGAAGTATTTTCCGATATCACGGAGGAAGTCAATGAAGCTGATGCTGCCAAACCAGTCGTAGTTGTTGACCATGACAGCTTTATTTTCGCCATTTTCAAAGTCAAGAAAACGAGAAAGTTGTCCTTGGATAGACTTGACCCAGCCATCTACTGTGTCTTTTGTTTGGAGACTACGTTCAGCATCTTTGAAGGACGGATCTCCGATGAGACCTGTAGCACCGCCAACGAGCGCATAAGGTTTGTGACCTGCTAGTTGCAAGCGACGACTTGTCAAGATTGCGACAAGGTGGCCTAGGTGAAGGCTGTCAGCAGTTGGATCGTAGCCAGTATAATAAGAAACTTGACCTTCTTCTAGGGCTGTACGCAAAGCTTCTTCATCAGTCGTTTGAAAAATCAAACCACGCTCTTTTAGCTCATCAAAAATGTGCATGTGTCTTTTCTCCTTTTTAAAATTATTGTTTCTAACTATTGTATCACAAACTTGGGCAATAGCCTAGTAGAATAGGGAAGAAAGTGGCTATTTTATTGAAAGTTTACCTTTTATGGTATAATAGATAGAGTGAGGAAATCCATGCAAAATCAATTAAATGAATTAAAACGAAAAATGCTGGAATTTTTCCAGCAAAAACAAAAAAATAAAAAATCAGCTAGACCTGGCAAGAAAGGCTCAAGTGTCCAAACATCTAAATCCTTAGAGAAGCCAGCCATTTTTCCAGCTATTTTACTGAGTATAAAGGCTTTATTTAACTTACTCTTTGTGCTCGGTTTTCTAGGAGGAATGTTGGGAGCTGGGATTGCATTGGGGTACGGGGTGGCCTTGTTTGACAAGGTACGAGTGCCTCAGACAGAAGAATTGGTACATCAGGTCAAGGACATCTCTTCTATTTCAGAGATTACCTATGCGGATGGGACGGTGATTGCTTCCATAGAGAGTGATTTGTTGCGCACTTCTATCTCATCTGAGCAAATTTCGGAAAATCTGAAGAAGGCTATCATTGCGACGGAAGATGAACACTTTAAAGAACATAAGGGTGTAGTGCCCAAGGCGGTGATTCGTGCGACCTTGGGGAAATTTGTAGGTTTGGGTTCCTCTAGTGGGGGTTCAACCTTGACCCAGCAACTGATTAAACAGCAGGTGGTTGGGGATGCGCCGACCTTGGCTCGTAAGGCGACAGAAATTGTGGATGCTCTTGCCTTGGAACGCGCCATGAATAAAGACGAGATTTTAACGACCTATCTCAATGTTGCTCCGTTTGGTCGAAATAATAAGGGGCAGAATATTGCAGGAGCTCAGCAGGCAGCCGAGGGGATTTTTGGTGTAGATGCGAGTCAGTTGACGGTTCCTCAAGCAGCATTTTTAGCAGGACTTCCACAGAGTCCCATTACCTATTCTCCTTATGAAAATACTGGGGAGTTGAAGAGTGATGAAGACTTAGAAATAGGTTTGAGACGGGCTAAGGCAGTTCTTTATAGTATGTATCGCACAGGTGCCTTAAGCAAAGACGAGTATTCTCAGTATAAGGATTATGACCTTAAACAGGACTTTCTCCCTTCAGCTACAGTCACAGGTGTGTCACGAGGTTATTTATACTTTACAGCCTTGGCAGAAGCTCAGGAACGTATGTACGACTATCTAGCTCAGAGAGACAATGTCTCCGCTAAGGAGTTGAAAAATGAGGCAACTCAGAAGTTTTATCGCGATTTGGCAGCCAAGGAAATTGAAAATGGTGGTTATAAGATTACTACTACCATAGACCAGAAAATTCATTCTGCCATGCAAAATGCAGTTGCTGACTATGGCTATCTTTTAGATGATGGAACAGGTCGTGTAGAAGTAGGGAATGTCTTGATGGACAACCAAACAGGTGCTATCCTAGGCTTTGTAGGTGGCCGTAATTATCAAGAAAATCAAAACAATCATGCCTTTGATACCAAACGTTCACCAGCTTCTACTACTAAGCCTTTGCTGGCCTATGGGATCGCTATTGACCAGGGCTTGATGGGAAGCGAAACGATTCTGTCTAACTATCCAACAAACTTTGCCAATGGCAACCCGATTATGTATGCTAATAGCAAGGGGACAGGAATGATGACCTTGGGAGAAGCCTTGAACTATTCATGGAATATCCCGGCTTACTGGACCTATCGTATGCTCCGTGAAAAGGGTGTTGATGTCAAAGGCTATATGGAAAAGATGGGCTACGAGATTCCTGAGTACGGTATTGAGAGCCTGCCAATGGGTGGTGGTATTGAAGTCACAGTTGCCCAGCATACCAATGGCTATCAGACCCTGGCAAATAATGGTCTATATCATAAAAAACATGTGATTTCTAAAATTGAAGCAGCAGATGGTAGAGTGGTGTATGAGTATCAGGATAAACCGGTTCAAGTCTATTCAAAAGCTACTGCGACAATTATGCAGGGCTTGTTACGAGAAGTTCTATCCTCTCGTGTGACAACAACCTTCAAGACGAATCTGACTTCTTTAAATCCTACTTTAGCTAATGCAGATTGGATTGGGAAGACTGGTACAACCAACCAAGACGAAAATATGTGGCTCATGCTTTCGACACCTAGATTAACCCTAGGTGGCTGGATTGGGCATGATGATAATCATTCACTGTCACGTAGAGCAGGTTATTCCAATAACTCTAATTACATGGCTCATCTGGTAAATGCGATTCAGCAAGCTTCCCCAAGCATTTGGGGAAACGAGCGCTTCGCTTTAGATCCTAGTGTAGTAAAATCCGAAGTCTTGAAATCAACAGGTCAAAAACCAGGGAAGGTTTCTGTTGAAGGAAAAGAGGTAGATGTTACAGGTTCGACTGTTACCAGCTATTGGGCTAATAAGGCAGGGGCGCCAACGACCAGTTATCGCTTTGCTATTGGTGGAAGTGATGCGGATTATCAGAATGCTTGGGCTAGCATCGTGGGGAGTCTACCAACTCCATCAAGCTCCAGCAGTTCAAGTAGTAGCTCTAGCAGTACCTCAAGTTCATCATCTACACAACCAAATAGTAGAAGATAGGAAAGTGGCATTGATTGCCACTTTTTTCTTTTTTCCTTTCGTGTTACAATAAAGGTATGAATCAGTATCAGAAAAAGATTGTTAAAGGAACCATTTATTCGCTCTTATCCGGCTTAATCTGGGGAATCTGTGGGATTTTAGGAGAGTATTTCTTTACTCATTATCAAGTGTCCTCTGGCTGGATTACCTCTATGCGTTTGACACTAGCAGGGAGCCTTGTGCTCATTTGGTCTGCAATGCAATTAAAATCGCAAGTGCTAGATATCTGGCGAGACAAGAAAAATTACCTGCCCTTTCTAGCCTATGCTATTTTGGGAATTTTCTCAGTCCAGTATTTTTTCTATCTCTGTGTAGAATACTCAAATGCTGCGACAGCAACTATTTTACAGTTTATTAGTCCAGTTTTTATCCTCTTTTACAATCGTTTGGTTTATCACAAACGAGCCTCAACAAGCGCTATTTTCTATGTTTTGGTTGCTATGCTGGGTGTTGGCTTG
This sequence comes from bacterium, assembly GCA_905221545.1. Taxonomy (GTDB): domain Bacteria; phylum Bacillota; class Bacilli; order Lactobacillales; family Streptococcaceae; genus Streptococcus. The sequence continues at coordinate 31,888 of CAJNDO010000012.1, forward strand.
ATGGCGACAAAAGGCGATCTCTCTCAGTTATCCATGACGCCACTAGCCCTTGTAACAGGTTTGCTAAGTGCTATGGGGGTTATGTTTAATGTTATCTTGCCCCAACCTTTTGCAAAGCGCTATGGTTTTGTACCCACGGTTGGGTGGGGGATGATTTTGGCCGGTTTATTTAGCAATGTCCTCTCGCCAGTGTATCAGCTTTCCTTTACTCTTGATATTTGGAGTATCTTGATTTGCCTCATTATCGCTTTCTTCGGGACGGCTTTTGCCTTTTTCATCTCCATGAAGGCAGTGTCCTTGGTCTCTCCCTTGGTGGTTTCTGTTATCAGTGCCAGTGAACCTCTCTCCTCTGCTCTCTTGAGTGTTTTGTTTTTAGGATTGGTAGTGGATTGGTCCCTTCTTCTAGCTATGGCCCTGATTATTTTACCCATGATTTTCCTATCGATAGAAGAAGCGAAAGAAAGTAAATAAAAAGTCTTTTCTTAATTCTAAAAGTATGCTATACTAGAATAGTCAATAAAACACGGGGAGATAGTTGTGAAGAGTGTTTTTAGGTTGTATCGGTAGGGGCTTGCTTTTACCGACAGCACGTTTTATCTCACATCCCTAAAAATCATACCTAAAAACAAACAAAAAGGCTTCAAATTTGAGGCCTTTTTTGGTAGAATAGGTATCATTAAAATGAACTAGGAGGCGCCTATGACTGCCACAAAAATGAACGCACAAGAAATTATCCAATTTATCGCCAATGCTGAAAAGAAAACCAGTGTCAAAGTAACCTTTGAGGGACAACTCGCAACTGCTGTACCAAGCTCTGTTGTCAAATTAGGAAATGTTTTATTCGGAGACTGGAAAGATGTTGCTCAGCTTCTAGATGGCTTGGTAGAAAATCAAGACTATGTTGTTGAGCAAGATGCTCGCAATTCGGCAGTTCCTTTGCTAGATAAGCGTGCTATCAACGCCCGTATCGAACCAGGTGCGATTATCCGTGACCAGGTAGAAATTGGTGACAATGCTGTTATCATGATGGGAGCTGTTATCAATATCGGTGCTGAAATTGGTGCAGGAACTATGATTGATATGGGTGCTATCCTTGGTGGCCGTGCCATCGTTGGGAAAAACAGCCACGTTGGTGCAGGTGCCGTTCTTGCAGGTGTGATTGAGCCAGCTAGTGCTGAACCAGTTCGTGTCGGAGATAATGTTCTTATCGGTGCCAATGCAGTGGTTATCGAAGGAGTCCAAATCGGTAGTGGTTCAGTTGTCGCAGCAGGAGCTATTGTTACCCAAGATGTCCCAGAAAACGTGGTAGTAGCAGGTGTTCCAGCTCGTATTATCAAAGAGATTGATGCCCAAACCCAACAAAAAACAGCGCTAGAAGATGCGCTTCGCACCTTGTAATTGCAAAAGACAAATAGAGGCGGAACCCTTTTTCCAGCCTCTTTCTGCTATATAGGAGGATAGATAGATGTTAGATTTGATTCAGACTAGACGAGATTTGCACCAGATTCCAGAGATTGGCTTGGAGGAGTTCAAAACACAGGCTTATTTGCTGGATGTGATTGAGAAATTGACTGCGGGCAAGGATTTTGTCCAAGTTCGTACTTGGCGGACAGGTATTTTGGTTTATTTGCAGGGAAGTCAGCCAGAGCGTACCGTTGGTTGGAGAACAGATATTGATGGCCTGCCTATCGTCGAACAAACAGGCCTTCCTTTTGCTTCCCAACATCAAGGTCGCATGCACGCTTGTGGACATGATTTTCATATGACCATTGCCTTGGGTTGTCTTGAGCGTGCACTGGAGGAGCAACCCAAGAATAATCTGCTCTTCCTATTTCAGCCTGCTGAAGAAAATGAAGCTGGTGGGATGCTCATGTATGAGGATGGTGCTTTTGGAGACTGGTTGCCAGATCAATTTTATGGTCTCCATGTCCGGCCAGATTTGAAAGTCGGCCAGATCGCGACCAATACTCATACACTTTTTGCAGGGACCTGTGAGGTGAAGATTCGTTTCAAAGGAAAAGGGGGCCACGCAGCTTTTCCGCATGAAGCCAATGACGCTTTGGTGGCGGCTAGTTACTTTGTAACCCAAGTGCAGTCAGTTGTCAGCCGCAATGTCAACCCAATCGAGGGAGCAGTGGTGACCTTTGGAGTTTTCCAAGCTGGAACAACCAACAATGTCATCACAGACACAGCCTTTTTGCATGGAACTATTCGAGCTTTGACACAGGACATGAGTCTCTTGGTTCAAAAGAGGGTCAAAACAGTTGCAGAAGGAGTTGCAGCTGCCTTCGATATGGAAGTCGAAGTGGAACTCAAACAAGGGGGCTACTTGCCTGTTGAGAACAATCCAGCCTTGGCGCGTGAACTGATGGACTTCTTTGAAGAAAAAGAGGGGATTGATTTGATTGATATCGAGCCTGCTATGACAGGTGAGGACTTTGGTTATCTCCTTTCGAAGGTTGATGGGGTTATGTTTTGGTTAGGTATCGATAGTCCCTACGCCCTTCATCACCCTCAGATGACTCCTAAGGAAGAGGCTCTAGGAATTGGGGTGGATGCGGTCTCTAGTTTCCTGAAAAAGAAGGCAGCAGAGTAGAGGATTTGTCTATGAAAGCAGAACTACGCAAGCAAGTCTTGCAGGAAATGAAGGATATCCCTAGAGGGCAAAAACAGGCTATGGATCAAGCTTTAACGGATCAATTTTTGAAACATCCCTTCTATCAAGAAGCCAAGGTTATCGCAACCTATCTCTCTTTTCCTCATGAGTTTCAAACGCAGGAATTGATTGAGCAGGCGCAGAAGGATGGCAAGAAGGTTCTGATACCCAAAACCTATCCCAAGGGGCGCATGGACTTTGTAGTCTATGATCCGAAACAACTGGTCAAAACTTCCTTTGGCTTACTGGAACCACAGGGAAATTTGGAAGTAGTGGATGCCTCTCAGATTGATTTGATTCATGTTCCTGGTCTGGCTTTTACGACAGAGGGCTATCGGATTGGCTATGGTGGAGGCTATTACGACCGCTATCTTGAACATTTTACTGGTCATAGTATGAGTACAATCTATCCTTGTCAAGTTCAGCAATTCATGCCCGAAAATCATGATATTCCTGTTCAGGAGGTTTTGGTTGATGAAGGAAATCTTTGACAGACGTTATCCTGTGACGAGTTTCTTCCTATTAGTGACGACCTTGGTATTTCTACTAATGTTGGTGACAACAGGTGGAAACTTTGATAGGGCAGATACCTTATTTCGATTTGGAGCCATGTACGGGCCTGCCATTCGCCTCTTTCCTGAGCAGGCTTGGCGTCTCTTTTCGGCTATTTTTGTTCATATTGGGTGGGAGCATTTCATAGTTAATATGCTTTCGCTTTATTATCTTGGTAGGCAGGTAGAGGAGATTTTCGGTTCTAAGCAGTTTTTCTTTCTCTATCTCTTATCAGGAATGATGGGTAATCTCTTTGTTTTTGTATTTAGTCCCAAATCCTTAGCAGCAGGAGCCTCTACTTCTCTTTATGGTCTGTTTGCAGCGATTATCATTCTTCGCTATGCCACTCGCAGTCCCTATATCCAACAGCTAGGACAGTCTTATTTGACACTTTTTGTGATTAACATTATTGGAAGTGTTCTGATTCCAGGAATTAGCCTAGCTGGCCATATCGGAGGTGCAGTTGGTGGCGCATTTCTAGCAGTTATCTTTCCAGTTCGAGGAGAAAGACGGATGTATAGCACTAGCAAGAGGTTAGGAGCGGTAGTCTTGTTCGTAGGATTCGCAGTCTTGCTTCTCTACAAGGGAATGGGATTGTGACGAAGTTGAAAGAAAATTTGTGTAATGAAAAAAGATAAGGCATTTTTTGAACCTTATCTTTTTTATGTTATTCTTTCTCAGCCAATTCTTTTCCTAGTTGGATGAGGTAATCTTTCAAGTCATCTTTGACTTGTGGATGTTTGAGTGCGTAGTCAATAGATGTTTTCATAAAGCCAAACTTATCCCCAACGTCGTAACGAGCTCCTGAAAATTCACGGGCGAAAACACGTTGTGTTTTATTAAGCGTATCGATAGCATCGGTAAGTTGGATTTCATTTCCAGCACCAGGAGCTTGCTTTTCGAGGATATCAAAAATCTCCGGTGTGAGAAGATAGCGACCGATGATTGCCAAATCACTTGGTGCATCTTCGGGAGCTGGTTTTTCAACGAAAGTTTCGACACTGTAGAGACCATTGATTCCTTCGCCTTGAGGAGCAATGACTCCATATGATGAAACGTCTTCGTGTGGTACGGGCATGACAGCAATGGTTGATGCGTGTGTCTTTTCGTAATCATTCATCAGTTGTTTTGTCAACGGAACGGCATTCTCATCTGTGATGTCCATAAGGTCGTCACCAAGCATGACAACGAAGGGCTCATTCCCTACAAAAGCTTTGGCTTGTAAGACAGCATCTCCAAGACCACGAGGGTGAGTTTGGCGAATGAAATGGAGGCGCATACCAGTTGCTTCATCTACTAATTTTAACAGATCCGTTTTGCCTTTTTCTTTGAGGTTGTACTCAAGCTCAAAATTTGAATCAAAGTGGTCCTCAATAGAACGTTTTGACTTACCAGTGACAACTAGAATATCTTCGATACCTGATTTAAGAGCCTCTTCTACGATAAATTGGATAGTTGGTTTATCTACGATTGGCAACATTTCTTTGGCAAGGGCCTTGGTTGCTGGTAAGAATCGAGTTCCTAGTCCAGCGGCAGGAATGACTGCTTTTCTAACTTTCAGTGCCATAATAATCCTTTCTATAGAGGGCTAAGACCACTCATTTTCTGCTTTAAATTCATTGTTCATGATGTCATAAATGGCATCTTTGATATTGGTTCCGTTGTAGATAACTTGGTAAATGGCCTGTGTAATTGGCATATAAACTCCAAGTTCTTGCGCTAGTTCATAGGCTGCTCGAGTCGTTGAGATTCCTTCAATTACCATGCCCATATTGGCCTCGATATCAGCTAGGGATTCTCCACGACCAAGGGCATCGCCGGCTCTCCAGTTTCGAGAGTGGATGGAGGTTCCCGTTACAATCAAATCTCCCACACCGGATAAGCCACTATAGGTCAACGGACTGGCACCGAGTGCCACCCCTAGGCGGGTAATTTCTGCCAAACCTCGAGCGATGATGGCTGCCTTGGCATTGTCACCAAATCCTAAACCATGTAAAGCTCCAGCACCGACAGCGATAATATTTTTAAGAGCACCAGCAGTTTCAACTCCAATGACATCCGTATTGGTATAAAGTCGGAAGTAGTGATTGCTAAAGAGCTCCTGAACGTATTGAGCTGTTTGTAAATCTTTAGAAGCAGCTGTGATTAAAGTCAGGTCACGCACAATGGTCTCTTCTGCATGGCTAGGCCCTGAAACAACGACAATATCACTGCGGAGCTCTTCAGGAATTTCTTCTTCAAGGATGGTTGATAATCGTTTATGGCTATCGGGTTCTAATCCCTTTGATGCGTGCATGATAATAGCCTTATGGTCTAAGGTTTGAGCAACTTGTTGGGCAACAATTCGTGTCACTTTTGTTGGGACAACAAACAAAATCGCATCTACATCTTTCAAGGCCTCTGCTAAGTCAGTGTAGGCAATGATTTTTTCATCTAGAACGACATCTTTAAAGTAGTGTTTGTTAGTATGATAGGTATTAATTTCATTGATTTGCTCGGGAATATTTCCCCAGATACGTACCTCGTGTCCATTGTCATTTAAGACTTGTGAAAGGGCAGTTCCCCAAGAACCAGGCCCCAAGACGGCGACGGTTTGTTTTTTCATGTTTTCCTCCTTGATAGAGCTATCTCTTTTATTTTACCACATTCTAGGGGATTTTGCACTTGCATTGCTGGGGGAGTGGTAGCTTTGTTGCTTGAAAAATATACAAAAACCGAGCCTAAGTATAAAACTCTTAGTCTCGGTTTTGATATTCCTTAAAGAATAGCTGGGTTTATTTCAATTGATCTGTAATGTCTTTTGATAGTAACATTCCTAGATGATAAGTTTTATTGATGTAAGCAATGACATCATTGATATTTTCAGTTGTGTGAATTTTCTCCTTGATGTCAGCCCTGAATGTTTCATCCTTCAAAAGTTGTTCTTGGTAGAGCCTTTGCAGTCTCTCCTTCTCGTACTTATTGAGCAGAAAAAGGAAAACCAAGCTAATTACAACGAGGATATAAGCATATTGGCTCATAGGAAATCTCCCTGTATGATAAAGAAGTAGTAGTGAGTAGATTGAATTAGTGAAGTGCCTAGCCAAAGTCCGAATAGGATTTGGCGTTAGTTACTTAGACTACTTTACAATAAAGTGATTAAAAGATTACGACATGAGCCTAACCAAATCGATATTATTTGGTTAGGTGAATTAGTGAAGCGTTTAGACAATTCGTATTGGTTACGACGTAAAGAAACATAAATCGATAATATTTATGTTTCTTTACTAGTGAAGCAGTTAGCTAGTCCGCATATAAGCGGCTAGCGTCTAACAATTAGGAACTTTAGTTCCAATAACTTTAAGATTACGACGTTTTAGGACATAAATCGATCATATTTATGTCCTAAAACTAGTGAAGCGCCTAGCCAAAGTCCGAATAGGATTTGGCGTTAGTTACTTAGACTGCTTTGCAATCAACTAATTTAAAAAATTACGACATGAACCAAACCAAATCGATATTATTTGGTTTGGTAAGTTAGTGAAGCGTTTAGGCAATTCGCCATATAGCGATTGCCGTCAAGAGACTAGGAACTTTAGTTCCAGTCTCTTGTAACGATTTACATCTTCTCTGGCGCCTCCACTCCGAGCAAGCGAAGGGCTTCTTTTAGGACAACTGCGGTTGCGTAGCTGAGGGCTAGACGGCTGTCGCGTTCTGGGCTTTCATCCAAGATACGTGTATGTGCATAGTATTTGTTGAAGGCTTGAGCCAGGCTAATTGCAAATTTAGCAATGATAGAAGGTTCAAAGTTATCAGCCGCACGGTTGATAATACGTGGGAAGTCTTGGATGAGTTTGATGATTTCCCAGCTTTCAGCATCATTCAAGCTATAGTTGCCAGTTGTTTCTGGTTTGAAATCGGCTTTGCGTAAGATAGATTGGATACGAGCGTAGGCGTATTGAACATAAGGTCCAGTTTCCCCCTCGAAGGATACCATAGCTTCTAGGTCAAAGTCATACCCATTTGTACGGTCGGTCTTGAGGTCATAGAATTTAATGGCTCCAACCCCAACAGCATGGGCTACCTGATCTTTATTTTCAAGTTCAGGATTTTTAGCCTCGATTTGGGCCTTGGCACGACTAACAGCCTCTGCAACTGTAGGCTCTAGCAAGATGACATTCCCTTTACGAGTAGAGAGTTTTTTCCCTTCTTTTGTAACCAAACCAAAAGGAACGTGGGTAATGTCGTCACTCCAATCGTAACCCATCTCTTGCAAGACAGCTTTGAGCTGTTTAAAGTGGGCAGATTGCTCTTGACCAACGACGTAGATAGATTTAGCAAATTGGTATTCGTTTTTACGGTAAAGGGCCGCAGCCAAGTCACGTGTGATATAGAGAGTTGCACCATCAGATTTTTTGATAAGGGCTGGATGTTCAATTCCATATTTCTCAAGATTGACAACTTGGGCACCTTCTGACTCAACAAGAAGGCCTTTTTCAGAAAGAATGTCTACAACTGCATCCATCTTATCATTGTAGAAGGCTTCTCCGTTGTAGCTGTCAAAGTCAACCTTCAATTCATTGTAGAGACGGTTAAATTCCACTAAACTTTCATCACGGAACCATTGCCAAAGAGAGAGAGCTTCCTCATCTCCATTTTCCAGTTTACGGAACCATTCGCGCGCTTCTTCATCCAAGCTAGGGTCATTTTCAGCTTCCGCATTGATGCGGACATAGAGTTTAAGAAGTTCATCGATTGGATGAGCTTTTACAGCTTCTTCGTCACCCCATTTTTTGTAGGCAACAATCAGCATCCCAAACTGTTTACCCCAGTCTCCCAAATGGTTGACCTTGACCGTTTGATAACCGATTTTTTGGAAAATATGTGACAAGCTATCTCCGATAACAGTTGAGCGTAGGTGACCGATAGAAAATGGTTTAGCGATATTGGGACTAGACATGTCGATCACAACATTTTCTTGTTTGCCAATGTTTTGGTCAGCATAGTGTTCTTTTTCAGTGATAACAGCTTGCAATACTTGAGCAGAAATGGCAGACTTATCAAGGAAAAAGTTGACGTAAGGTCCTGTTGCGACAACTTTTTCAAAGGCTTGGCTGTTAATCTTTTCAGCCAGTTCAGCCGCAATCATTTGTGGTGCTTTACGCTCGACTTTTGCAAGAGAAAAAGCAGGGAAAGCGATGTCTCCCATTTCTGAGTTTTTAGGGGTTTCCAGTAAATTTAAAATAGCCTCTTGGTCCAGGCTATCAATGACGCTAGCCAACTCGCTAGCAATCAATTCTTTTGTATTCATTAAGAGCTCCTTTTTGGACTTTTCTACTATTTTATCACAATTTTAAAGAAAGAAGAAAAAATTTTTGAAATCTCCTATTTTTTTGGTATAATATAGTTATAAAATTAGTTATAAATATTCACATAAGAGGATTTTATGAGAAAAAGAGATCGTCATCAGTTAATAAAAAAAATGATTACTGAGGAGAAATTAAGTACACAAAAAGAAATTCAAGATCGGTTGGAGGCGCACAATGTCTTTGTGACGCAGACAACCCTGTCTCGTGATTTGCGCGAAATCGGCTTGACCAAGGTCAAGAAAAATGATATGGTGTATTATGTACTAGCAAATGAGACAGAAAAGATTGATTTGGTGGAATTTTTGTCTCATCATTTAGAAGGCGTTGCAAGAGCAGAGTTTACCTTGGTGCTTCATACCAAACTGGGAGAAGCCTCTGTTTTGGCCAATATTGTAGATGCAAACAAGGATGAATGGATTTTAGGAACAGTTGCTGGTGCCAATACCTTATTGGTCATTTGTCGAGACCAGCACGTTGCCAAACTCATGGAAGATCGTTTGCTAGATTTGATGAAAGATAAGTAAGGTCTTGGGAGTTGCTCTCAAGACTTATTTTTGACAAGGAGAGACGGAAAATGGCGACAGAAAAGCTATCACCCGGCATGCAACAGTATGTGGATATTAAAAAGCAATATCCAGATGCTTTTTTGCTCTTTCGGATGGGTGATTTTTATGAATTGTTTTATGAGGATGCGGTCAATGCTGCGCAGATTCTGGAAATTTCCTTAACGAGTCGCAACAAGAATGCGGACAATCCGATTCCTATGGCGGGTGTTCCCTATCATTCTGCCCAACAGTACATCGATGTCTTGATTGAGCAGGGCTATAAGGTAGCCATTGCAGAGCAGATGGAAGATCCCAAACAAGCAGTTGGGGTTGTTAAACGAGAGGTTGTTCAGGTCATTACACCCGGGACAGTAGTCGATAGCACTAAGCCGGACAGCCAGAATAATTTCTTGGTTGCCGTAGATCGTAATGGCAGTCAATTTGGCCTAGCTTATATGGACCTAGTGACAGGTGACTTTTATGTGACAGGTCTATTGGATTTCACGCTGGTTTGTGGGGAAATTCGCAATCTCAAGGCTCGAGAAGTGGTTCTGGGATATGACTTGTCCGAGGCAGAAGAACAGATTCTCAGTCGTCAGATGAATCTGGTGCTCTCTTATGAGAAAGAAGGCTTTGAGGACCTTCATTTACTGGATTCACGATTGGCAGCGGTGGAGCAAGCAGCATCTAGCAAGCTCCTTCAGTATGTCCATCGAACTCAGATGCGGGAATTGAACCACCTTAAACCTGTTATCCGCTATGAAATCAAAGATTTCTTGCAGATGGATTATGCGACCAAGGCTAGTCTGGATTTGGTTGAGAATGCCCGTTCAGGCAAGAAGCAAGGTAGTCTTTTCTGGCTTTTGGATGAAACCAAAACGGCTATGGGGATGCGTCTTTTGCGTTCTTGGATTCATCGCCCCTTGATTGATAAGGAGCGAATCGTCCAACGTCAAGAGGTGGTGCAGGTCTTTCTCGACCATTTCTTTGAGCGCAGTGATTTGACAGACAGTCTCAAGGGTGTTTATGACATCGAACGTTTGGCTAGTCGAGTTTCTTTTGGTAAGACCAATCCCAAGGATCTCTTGCAGCTGGCGACCACCTTGTCCAGTGTGCCACGGATTCGTGCGATTTTAGAAGTGATGGAGCAACCTGCTCTGACTTATCTTATCGAACAATTGGATGGAATCCCTGAGTTGGAGAGCTTGATTAGTGCTGCCATTGCTCCTGAAGCTCCTCATGTGATTACAGAAGGTGGTATTATCCGGACTGGCTTTGATGAGACTTTAGACAAGTACCGTTGCGTTCTTAGAGAAGGGACTAGCTGGATTGCTGAGATTGAGGCTAAGGAGAGAGAAAATTCTGGCATCAGTACGCTCAAGATTGACTACAATAAAAAGGATGGCTATTATTTTCATGTTACTAATTCGCAACTGGGGAATGTGCCAGCCCACTTTTTCCGCAAGGCGACGCTGAAAAACTCGGAACGTTTTGGAACTGAAGAATTAGCCCGTATCGAGGGAGATATGTTGGAGGCGCGTGAGAAGTCAGCCAACCTAGAGTACGAAATCTTTATGCGTATTCGTGAAGAGGTCAGCAAGTATATCCAGCGTTTGCAGGCTCTAGCCCAAGGAATTGCGACAGTTGATGTCTTGCAAAGTCTGGCAGTTGTGGCTGAAACCCAGCATTTGATTCGACCAGAGTTCGGAGAAGATTCACAGATCGATATCCAGAAAGGGCGCCATGCTGTCGTTGAAAAGGTTATGGGGGCTCAGACCTATATTCCAAATACGATTCAGATGGCAGAAGATACTAGTATTCAGCTGATTACAGGGCCAAACATGAGTGGGAAGTCAACCTACATGCGTCAGTTAGCCATGACGGCGGTTATGGCTCAGTTGGGTTCTTATGTTCCAGCAGAAAGTGCCCATTTGCCAATTTTTGATGCCATTTTTACCCGTATCGGAGCAGCCGATGATTTGGTTTCAGGCCAATCAACCTTCATGGTAGAGATGATGGAGGCCAACAATGCCATTTCGCATGCGACTAAGAATTCTTTGATTCTCTTTGATGAGTTAGGACGGGGAACTGCAACTTATGACGGGATGGCTCTTGCCCAGTCCATCATCGAATACATCCATGAGCACATCGGAGCCAAGACCCTCTTTGCGACCCATTACCATGAGTTGACTAGTCTGGAGTCCAACTTGGAACACTTGGTCAATGTCCATGTGGCAACCTTGGAGCAAGATGGGCAGGTCACCTTCCTTCACAAGATTGAACCAGGCCCAGCTGACAAATCCTACGGTATTCATGTTGCTAAGATTGCTGGTTTGCCAGCAGATCTTCTAGCAAGGGCGGATAAGATTTTGACTCAGTTAGAGAGTCAGGGTACAGAAAGTCCTGCTCCCATGAGGCCAACAAGTACTGTCACTGAACAGATTTCACTATTTGATACGCCAGAAGAAAATCCTATCCTAGTAGAATTAGCTAAACTGGATGTTTACAACATGACACCTATGCAGGCTATGAATGTCTTGGTTGAGTTAAAACAAAAATTATAAAGCCAAAAATGACTAGTCATTCTAGCTGTATCAAGGAGACTTCTTTGACAAGTTCCCACTTTTTTGCTAGAATAACATCACACAAACAGAATGAGAAGGAGCTGACGCATTGTCGCTCCCTTTTGTCTATTTTTTAAGGAGAAAATATGCTGATTCAGAAAGTAAAAACCTACAAGTGGCAGGCCTTGGCTTCGCTTCTAATGACGGGCTTGATGGTTGCTAGTTCACTTCTGCAACCGCGTTATCTGCAGGAAGTGTTAGACGCCCTCCTTGCTGGAAAATATGAGGCTATTTATAGTATCGGGGTTTGGTTGATTGGTGTGGCCTTGGTCGGTCTGGTTGCTGGTGGGCTCAATGTTGTCCTTGCAGCCTATATTGCCCAAGGAGTTTCATCTGACCTTCGGGAGGATGCCTTCCGTAAAATCCAAACCTTTTCTTATGCCAATATTGAACAATTTAATGCGGGAAATCTAGTCGTTCGAATGACCAACGATATCAACCAGATTCAGAACGTCGTCATGATGACCTTCCAAATTCTTTTCAGGCTTCCCCTCTTGTTCATCGGTTCGTTTATTCTTGCGGTTCAAACTTTGCCCTCTCTATGGTGGGTGATTGTTCTCATGGTGATCTTAATTTTTGGTTTGACTGCTGTCATGATGGGGATGATGGGTCCTCGTTTTGCCAAGTTTCAAACCCTTCTTGAGCGCATCAATGCCATTGCCAAGGAAAATCTGCGCGGTGTTCGTGTGGTCAAGTCCTTTGTCCAAGAAAAAGAGCAGTTTGCTAAGTTTACAGAGGTCTCGGACGAGCTTCTCGGTCAAAATCTTTATATAGGCTATGCCTTTTCAGTAGTGGAACCTTTCATGATGTTGGTCGGCTATGGGGCGGTATTCCTCTCTATTTGGTTAGTTGCAGGGATGGTTCAGTCGAATCCGTCAGTTGTTGGCTCCATTGCTTCCTTTGTCAATTACCTAAGCCAGATTATCTTTACCATTGTTATGGTTGGATTTTTGGGAAATTCTGTCAGTCGTGCCATGATTTCCATGCGTCGTATTCTAGAAATTCTTGACGCAGAGCCAGCTATGACCTTCAAGGATGTTCCAGATGAAGATTTGGATGGAAGTCTTAGCTTTGAAAATGTAACCTTTACCTATCCAATGGATAAGGAACCGATGCTGAAAGATGTGAGCTTTACCATCGAACCTGGTCAAATGGTTGGTGTAGTTGGAGCGACTGGTGCAGGGAAGTCAACCTTGGCTCAATTGATTCCACGTCTCTTTGACCCACAGGAGGGCTCTATCAAAATCGGAGGCAAGGATATTCGAGAAGTGAGTGAAGGAACTCTGCGTAAAACAGTTTCTATCGTTCTCCAACGTGCCATTCTCTTTAGTGGAACGATTGCTGATAACTTGAGACAGGGTAAGGGAGATGCTACTCTATTTGAAATGGAGCGCGCAGCCAATATTGCTCAGGCTAGCGAATTCATTCATCGTATGGAGAAAACCTTTGAAAGTCCAGTTGAGGAACGAGGAACCAATTTCTCTGGTGGGCAAAAACAACGGATGTCGATTGCCCGTGGGATTGTTAGCAATCCACGTATTCTGATTTTTGACGATTCGACCTCAGCCTTGGATGCCAAATCAGAGCGTTTGGTTCAGGAGGCTTTGAACAAGGACTTAAAAGGTACGACAACCATTATCATTGCTCAAAAGATTAGTTCTGTTGTCCATGCAGACAAGATCTTGGTTCTAGATCAAGGAAGATTGATTGGTCAAGGGAGGCACGCAGACTTGGTTGCCAACAATGCCGTTTACCGTGAAATCTACGAAACACAGAAAGGAAAGGAAGAGTAAAATGAAGACAGTTCAATTTTTTTGGAATTATTTTAAAATCTATAAACTATCATTTGTAGTTGTCATCCTGATGATTGTTCTGGCGACTCTTTCCCAAGCCCTCTTTCCGGTCTTTTCTGGACAAGCGGTAACGCAACTAGCCAATTTAGTTCAAGCTTATCAAAATGGCAATCCAGAACTTGTCTGGCAAAGTCTATCAGGAATTATGGTCAATCTTGGCCTGCTGGTTTTGGTTCTCTTTATCTCCAGTGTCATATACATGTGTCTCATGACGCGTGTGATTGCAGAATCGACCAACGAGATGCGCAAAGGCCTCTTCGGTAAGCTTGCTCGCTTGACGGTTTCTTTCTTTGACCGCCGACAAGATGGGGATATCCTGTCTCGTTTTACCAGTGATTTGGACAATATCCTCCAAGCCTTTAACGAGAGCTTGATTCAGGTCATGAGTAATATTGTTCTATACATTGGTCTGATTCTTGTTATGTTTTCGAGAAATGTGACGCTAGCCCTCATCACCATTGCCAGCACACCATTGGCCTTTCTTATGCTGATTTTCATCGTGAAAATGGCGCGCAAATACACCAACCTCCAGCAAAAAGAGGTAGGGAAACTCAACGCCTATATGGATGAGAGTATCTCAGGTCAAAAAGCTGTCATTGTCCAAGGAATTCAAGAGGACATGATGGCAGGATTTCTTGAACAAAATGAGCGCGTGCGCAAGGCAACCTTTAAAGGAAGAATGTTCTCAGGAATTCTGTTCCCTGTCATGAATGGGATGAGTCTGGTTAATACAGCCATCGTCATCTTTGCTGGTTCGGCTGTTCTACTAAATGATAAGACTATTGAAACAAGTACAGCCCTCGGTTTGATTGTAATGTTTGCCCAATTTTCTCAGCAGTACTACCAGCCTATTATTCAAGTTGCAGCTAGTTGGGGAAGTCTTCAGTTAGCCTTTACTGGTGCTGAACGAATTCAGGAAATGTTTGACGCAGAGGAAGAAATACGACCTGAAAAAGCTCCAATCTTCACTCAGTTGCAAGAAGGTGTCGAAATCAGTCATATTGATTTCTCATATTTGCCTGAAAAACCTATTTTGAAAGATGTCAGCATTTCCGCTCCGAAAGGCCAGATGACAGCAGTTGTTGGTCCGACAGGTTCAGGGAAAACGACTATTATGAATCTTATCAATCGCTTTTATGATGTTGATGCTGGTGGTATTTACTTTGATGGCAAAGATATCCGTGACTATGACTTGGATAGTCTCAGAAACAAGGTGGGGATTGTCTTGCAAGATTCGGTTTTATTTAGCGGAACCATTCGAGACAATATCCGTTTCGGTGTGCCAGATGCTAGTCAAGAAATGGTTGAGGCAGCAGCCAAGGCAACCCATATTCATGACTATATCGAAAGCTTGCCTGATAAATACGACACGCTTATCGATGATGATCAGAGCATCTTCTCAACAGGGCAGAAACAATTGATTTCCATCGCTCGAACTCTGATGACAGATCCAGAAGTTCTCATTCTCGATGAAGCCACTTCAAACGTAGATACGGTGACAGAAAGTAAGATTCAGCATGCCATGGAGGCGGTTGTAGCAGGCAGAACTAGTTTCGTCATTGCCCACCGTTTGAAAACCATTCTTAATGCAGACCAGATTATTGTTCTCAAAGATGGAGAAGTGATTGAACGCGGTAACCACCATGAACTCTTAAAACTAGGTGGTTTCTACTCAGAACTCTATCACAATCAATTTGTTTTTGAATAAGAAAAAAGTTGTCCTATGTGGGCAGCTTTGTCTTATCCATAAAAAATTTTTATCACAGCCTTAAAAAAAACATATTAGACGAAAGGCGTTTTGAGTGATATGATAGGACTATCGTTAATATTTGAAAGGAGAGACATCATGGCTAGAACGGTTGTAGGAGTTGCTGCAAATCTATGTCCTGTAGACGCAGAAGGCAAAAACATTCATTCATCTGTATCTTGTAGATTTGCAGAGAGTATTCGTCAAGTCGGTGGTCTCCCTTTAGTCATTCCTGTTGGCGATGAGTCCGTTGTACGCGATTATGTGGAAATGATTGACAAGCTTATTTTGACAGGTGGGCAAAATGTCCATCCTCAGTTTTATGGAGAGAAAAAGACCATCGAGAGCGATGATTACAATCTAGTCCGTGATGAATTTGAATTGGCGCTTTTGAAAGAAGCACTTCGTCAGAATAAACCAATTATGGCAATCTGCCGTGGCGTCCAACTTGTCAATGTTGCCTTTGGTGGCACCCTCAATCAAGAAATAGAAGGTCACTGGCAAGGATTACCTTTCGGAACATCTCACTCTATTGAGACAGTGGAAGGAAGCGTGGTGGCTAAGCTATTTGGAAAAGAAAGTCAGGTCAATTCCGTCCATCGTCAGAGTATCAAAGATTTGGCACCTAATTTCCGTGTAACTGCTATTGATCCAAGAGACCAAACCATCGAAGCGATTGAATCTATCGACGAGCACCGCATTATCGGTTTGCAGTGGCATCCAGAGTTTCTGGTTAATGAAGAAGATGGCAATTTAGAATTATTTGAGTATTTATTGAATGAACTGTAACGACTGGAACATCTGGTCGTTATTTCTTTTATTATTTCAAAATTTTTGGAATGTGGGATTTTTACGCAAACGTTTGAATTCTGATAAAAATTGGAGAAATTCGACAAAAAACTTGAAAAAAACGAAGGTAAGCGTTATGATAGAAAAGAAGAAATATTGGAGGAATAACATGGCACATATTAAATTTGATTATTCAAAAGTTTTAGACAAATTTGTTGCACCACATGAAGTGGAATACATGCAATCACAAGTAACAGCAGCAGATGAATTGATCCGTAAAGGAACTGGTGCTGGTAGCGACTTTTTGGGATGGTTGGACCTTCCTGAAAACTACGACCGCGAAGAATTTGACCGCATCTTGAAAGCTGCTGAGCAAATCAAATCAGACAGCGATGTTTTGGTTGTGATCGGTATCGGTGGATCTTACCTTGGTGCCAAGGCAGCAATCGACTTCTTGAACCACCACTTTGCTAACTTGCAAACAAAAGAAGAACGTAAGGCTCCACAAATCCTTTACGCAGGAAACTCAATCTCATCTACTTACCTTGCTGACTTGGTAGAGTATGTTTCAGACAAAGACTTCTCAGTAAACGTGATTTCTAAATCAGGTACAACAACTGAACCAGCTATCGCTTTCCGTGTCTTCAAAGAACTTTTGGTTAAGAAATACGGACAAGAAGAAGCCAACAAACGTATCTATGCAACAACTGACCGCCAAAAAGGTGCTGTTAAGGTTGAAGCAGACGCTAACGGTTGGGAAACATTTGTTGTTCCAGACGACATCGGTGGACGCTTCTCAGTATTGACAGCGGTTGGTTTGCTTCCAATCGCAGCATCAGGAGCTGATATCAAAGCCCTTATGGAAGGTGCTAATGCAGCTCGCAAAGACTACACTTCAGACAAAATCTCTGAAAACGAAGCTTACCAATACGCAGCAGTTCGTAACATCCTTTACCGTAAAGGCTATGCAACTGAAATCTTGGTAAACTATGAGCCATCACTTCAATACTTCTCAGAATGGTGGAAACAATTGGCTGGTGAATCAGAAGGGAAAGACCAAAAAGGTATCTACCCAACTTCAGCCAACTTCTCAACTGACTTGCACTCACTTGGTCAATTTATCCAAGAAGGAACACGTATCATGTTTGAAACAGTTGTTCGTGTTGACAAACCACGTAAAAACGTGATCATTCCTACATTGGAAGAAGATCTTGACGGGCTTGGTTACCTTCAAGGAAAAGACGTTGACTTTGTAAACAAAAAAGCAACTGACGGTGTTCTTCTTGCCCACACTGATGGTGATGTACCAAACATGTACGTGACTCTTCCAGAGCAAGATGCTTTCACTCTTGGTTACACTATCTACTTCTTCGAATTGGCAATTGCCCTTTCAGGTTACTTGAATGCCATCAACCCATTTGACCAACCAGGTGTTGAAGCTTACAAACGTAACATGTTTGCCCTTCTTGGAAAACCAGGATTTGAAGAATTGAGCAAAGAACTTAACGCACGTCTATAATAGAAGAAAAGAGTGGTTTGTCCACTCTTTTTACTCTCTTTATCCATAGAAATTGGACTCAGCCAAGACTTGTGATATAATATAGAGAGCAAAAAGGCAGACGCCTAGAGACTTTATAGGAGAAACTATGTCAAAAGATATCCGCGTACGTTACGCACCAAGTCCAACAGGACTACTACACATCGGGAATGCCCGTACAGCATTGTTCAACTACTTGTATGCACGTCATCATGGTGGAACTTTTATTATTCGTATAGAAGATACTGACCGTAAACGTCATGTCGAGGATGGTGAACGTTCACAGCTTGAAAACCTTCGTTGGTTAGGTATGGATTGGGATGAAAGCCCAGAAACACATGAAAATTACCGCCAGTCTGAGCGTTTGGACTTGTATAAAAAATACATCGACCAATTACTAGCTGAAGGAAAAGCCTACAAATCTTATGTTACAGAAGAAGAGTTGGCAGCTGAACGCGAACGCCAAGAAGCAGCTGGTGAAACACCACGCTACATCAACGAATACCTTGGTATGAGTGAAGAAGAAAAAGCAGCTTACATCGCAGAACGTGAAGCTGCTGGTATCATCCCAACAGTTCGTTTGGCTGTCAATGAGTCAGGTATCTACAAATGGCATGACATGGTCAAAGGCGATATCGAATTTGAAGGTGGCAATATCGGTGGTGACTGGGTTATTCAAAAGAAAGACGGTTACCCAACTTACAACTTTGCCGTTGTTATCGATGACCACGATATGCAAATCTCTCATGTTATCCGTGGAGATGACCACATTGCTAATACACCAAAACAGCTTATGGTTTATGAAGCACTTGGTTGGGAAGCTCCAGAGTTTGGTCACATGACCTTGATCATCAACTCTGAAACTGGGAAAAAATTGTCTAAACGTGATACCAACACCCTTCAGTTTATCGAAGACTACCGTAAAAAAGGTTATTTACCAGAAGCAATCTTTAACTTTATTGCTCTTCTTGGTTGGAACCCAGGTGGCGAAGATGAGATTTTCTCTCGTGAAGAATTGATTAAACTTTTCGATGAAAACCGCCTCAGCAAATCTCCTGCAGCCTTCGACCAGAAAAAACTTGACTGGATGAGCAATGACTATATCAAGAATGCAGATCTTGAAACCATCTTTGAAATGGCAAAACCATTCCTAGAAGAAGCGGGTCGATTGACAGACAAGGCTGAAAAATTAGTTGAGCTCTATAAACCACAAATGAAATCAGTAGATGAGATTATCCCATTGACAGATCTCTTCTTCTCAGATTTCCCAGCATTAACCGAAGCAGAGCGTGAAGTCATGGCGGGTGAAACAGTCCCAACAGTTCTTGAAGCCTTCAAAGCAAAACTCGAAGTGATGACAGATGATGAATTTGTGACAGAGAATATTTTCCCACAAATTAAAGCAGTCCAAAAAGAAACAGGCATCAAAGGAAAAAATCTCTTCATGCCAATTCGTATTGCTGTTTCAGGTGAAATGCATGGACCAGAATTGCCAGATACGATTTTCTTGTTAGGCCGTGAAAAATCAATCCAACATATCGAAAATATGTTAAAAGAAATCTCTAAATAAGAAGGAATCAATAATGGACATCTGGGAAAAGATGTACGAAGAAGCACAGAAACTATACGATCCACATGAAGTATCTGATTTTGTTTATGCCAACCATGTTGTAGCCGCAGTAGAAGCAGAAGATGGACAAATATTTACAGGTTTCTGTATGGAGGGAACCTGTGGTGTATTCCATCTCTGCGCAGAGCGCGCGGCACTCTTCAATATGTACCAATTTTCAGGACAAACTAAGGTTAAGAAAGTATTAGCCTTTCGTGACAAACCACCGTATGGTGGAAGTTCGGGCATGCCCTGTGGAGCTTGTAGAGAATTCCTTTTAGAGTTGAACGTTGAAAATAAAGATGCAGAATTCATGATGGACTACGATAGAAGAAAGATAGTGAAAGTCGCAGAACTAATGCCCTATTGGTGGGGAGAAGAACGTGTTTCTAAGTTTAATGAACAATAGAAGAGTCAGTACAATTCTGGCTCTTTTTACTATAATGGCACATTCGAATCACAAAAATGAAAAAAATTAGAAAAAGATGTTGACAAAAACTAAAAAGGCTGTATAATAGTAAGAGTTGAAAATAACAACTCTGGTCCGTTGGTCAAGGGGTTAAGACACCGCCTTTTCACGGCGGTAACACGGGTTCGAATCCCGTACGGACTATGGTATGTTGCGGTTGAGGCACTTGATGAAAAAAGTTCAAAAAAGTTTCAAAAAAGTTTCAAAAAAGTGTTGACAAGCGAAAGCGACTGTGATATACTAATATAGTTGTCGCTTGAGAGAAGC
>CAJNDO010000013.1 GCA_905221545.1 bacterium
AAAAGGACTCAGTCCTGTGCAATACAGAACTAAATCCTTCGGATAAATTAATTGTCTAACTTTTTGGGGTCAGTACAGTTTTCCATGCTTGCTTTTTAAATTTTTTAACAATTCAAGATGTTTTGATGACCATTTATGATTTGAGTGATTTTGTAAGCTTAAATAAGGTAAGATAAAACTAACAAATGTAAAGGGGTATTTTTATGAAAGATATATTCTATATTATTCTCTTCGCTTTTCAAACCTATCTTATTTATCTATCTTTAAGTATCTCTGATAAAAAACAAAGGATCATTGAATTAACATCATTGAATTGTTTTGTCATATTATTTCTAATCTATGATAAACTAATTTTTCTTTTTATTGCCTATATTTTTTTGATAATTTTTATATTAAACTTGTTCCGTGACTGAAAAGTGATGTATTATGTGAATGCAAAAACAATGTTACAATTGGCTATTATGGTTGCTTAAAGACTTGAGCTTGTGTACTTGGAGGTAATTATGGATTTCAAAAGTTTTCTTATTGTTTTTGTTGTTAGTATGCTTATTTCTTTTATTACTTATTTAATTAGGGAAAAATTTTTAAAATCTCCAAAGAAGAATAAAGATAGATCTAATTAGATAAAAAGATTTTTTATCGCTAGTTTAATCTACAGTGGAGTTTCTTTAATTTTGTTTAGCATGTCAAGATGATATGTGATAGCAGAATGAAAAGTCTACAAACAAGTCGGTATCAAGACAATATAAAGAGGCAAGTATGTTTTTCATGCTTGCTTTTTAAATTTTTTACAATTCAAGAGGTTTTGATGACCATTTACGATTTGAGTGATTCAAGGTCAAAATGAGTGCTATACTAGCAGTGTAAAGGTTCTTGCTCAACTAAGATAAAGCACACGTTTAGGAGGAAATCTTATGAAGAAAAAAATACTTGTCATTTTTATCTTGTATCTGATCATGTCCATCTTTCTATATCCGCTTAGGGAGAGTGCTTGGTATCATCTATTCTATACCATAGCCTATGTGATTGCGGTTATGATTTATCTTGCTTTAACTAAAAAGAAAGGAGCAAAGAAATGAAAACTTTTCTTGCTAAAAAACGGAACATCTTTCTTGCAAGATTGTTCCTAGGTCAGTTGCCCTTACTTGTCTCTACTTATCTATTTCTATCTCGTCAGTTTTTAAATTTTTCCTTAGTTTTCCAATTTCTATTAGTGGTTATTAACTTGGCTTCTATTTTGGTTACTGTTTACCTCACTAGGGAAATGAGGGTTGGAGAGTTTGAAGATGATGATTTGGTTAGTCCTAGAACCAATCAACTCATGTATATTGGCTTGACAGGCTTTATGTCTATTATCTGTTTGTATAGAGGGATCACAGCAGGAGAATACTATCAACAACTAATCGCTTATATTGGTGCTATTCTATGCTTGCTTATCATGCTTTTGCTCATTTGGGGCTTGAAGTATTATAAAAAGTAGGGGAAGAGTTTTCTTCTTAATCTGGGGCTAGTCTATAGACTGGCAGGAGGAGGTTATCCTGTCTTGTAGATAGTAGGAGGAGTTCTATGAAAAAACACCCTATTCTTTTCAAAACGAGTGCCATTCTTTCTTATTTGTTTCTGTTTTTCGGATTGTTTTGGACAACCCAATTTTGGAGAAATTATTGGGAGTTTTCGTCTTGGGTAGGAAATCTTATCTGGATTCGAAACATCATCAGCATTCTCTTTATCGGATTGATGATTTGGATTTTGGTTAGGTCGGGTCATGCTTATCTCTTTCGTATTCCTAGGAAAAAGTGGTTGAGCTATTCTGTTCTGACGGTATTAGCAGCCATTGTGCTTATCTGCTTTAACTATCTGACAGCTAAACACGTTCAGGGGACCAATGAAGGTTGGAATTTGTTTATTGCCTATAGTGAGACAAATTTTGCGGAGTTTGGTGTTTACCTAACCTTAATCATACTAGGACCTCTGATGGAAGAATTGGTATGTAGGGGACTGCTTCAACACGCCTTCTTTAAGAATTCGAGATGGGGGCTGAATCTTCTCTTTCCGTCATTCTTATTTGCCTTGCCCCACTTTTCTATCTTACCAAGTCTCGCAGATATTTTTGTCTATACGGCAGTGGGCTGTCTATTTGCCTGGCTGACACGTTATACGAAGAGTATCTATCCTTCTTATTCGATTCATATTGTTAATAATATCATCGCAAACTTACCATTTTTGCTCACTTTTCTACATAGGGTCTTTGGGTAAAAAAATAAAAGGCTTGCTTTTCAGCCATAGAGGAGGTCATCATGTATAAACACTTATTTTTTCTAGATTCCAAAACCTTAGACTGGTTGACACCTTATATTCTGGTCTTGGCTTCTGACACCATTGCTTTTAATGTTTTTGTGCTAACCTTTGTATCTGCGGTGGTCTTTAATTCCCTAAATCCCATGCTAGCTTTTATGGCTATCTTCTTAGGAGCTGGCTATGTGGCCGGATTTTGGTTACTCAAATGGTTTGTTTTGGAAAGGTTAGAGCTTAAGGATGACGTGTAGGGAAGTCTGTTTGGTAGGGAGGATAGTTTTATGGCCATTTTCAATAAATGTCATACCTTGTTTTTGGGATTCTTAGTATTTGCAATCGTTGGTGCAGCGGGATATTCTATTAATCAAGGAGATTATTTTCAACACCAGTACACATTCATTGTTGTAAAGAGTCTCTTGCTTTTCCTTAGTTTTGGCTATGCGAAATGGTTTGATATGATTTCTTTTGGGATGTTAAGCAGGAAACAACTCTTGCTGTTCATTGGAATTTTTCTTCTCACTGTGCTGGTAAGTATTAGCTATCATGCTTTTTTCTCAGTTGTTTCTGGTGCTTCGGATCAACACCTTGAGGAAGCTAGTAAAGGACTTTCGCTTTCCTTTATTGTTAGTGCTACAGTTTTGGCACCTACCCAGGAGGAATTCATGTTTAGAGGAATTCTTCAAGGTGCGGTTTTTGACAATTCTTGGCTGGGGCTTGTGCTGACATCCTCTCTCTTTTCTTTCATGCATGAACCTTATGATATTCCTTCGTTTTGCTATTATCTTTTCGGGGGCTTGTTGCTGGGTTTTGCTTATAAAAAGAGCCAAAATCTATGGGTCTCCACTTTAGTCCATATGTTTTACAACAGTTTGCCACTCTTAACTTATATTTAATGAAAATCAAAGAGCAAACTAGGAAACTAGCCGCAGGTTGCTCAAAGCACTGCTTTGAGGCTGTAGATAGAACTGACGAAGTCAGCTCAAAGCACTGCTTTGAGGTTGTGGATAGAACTGACGAAGTCAGTAACCATACTTACGGCAAGGCGACGTTGACGTGGTTTGAAGAGATTTTCGAAGAGTATAAAATGGTTTGTTTTAGAAAGACTAGCTCTAAAGGATGACTTGTAGGGAAGTCTGTTTGGTGAGGAGGATAATTTTATGGAGTTCTTTGATAAATTTCATGCCTTTTGTTTTGGATTTTTAGTACTACTAATCGTCATTACAGTTCCTTATACGATTAACCACGGGGATTTTTTTCAAAATGAATCTGAATTGATTATTGTAAGTCTTCTAGTAACCTCGCTGAGTGTTGCTTATGCTAGAAAGTTTGAAATGATTTCTTTTGGGATGTTAAGTAAGAAACAAATTTTGCTTTTCACTGCTATCTTTCTTCTAAGTGTACTTGAGACGCTGGTTTATATTCATTTCTTCGCTGTTTCTTCTGGCGCAGGAGTTCAACACTTGGCGGAAGTCAGCAGAGGAATTTCTCTGTCTTTGATTTTGACTACCTCAGTTTTTGGACCCGTCCAGGAGGAACTCATTTTCAGAGGACTTCTTCAAGGTGCTGTTTTTGACAATTCTTGGTTAGGGCTTGTGCTAACTTCCTCTCTCTTTTCTTTCATGCATGGACCTTCTAATGTCTCTTCGTTTATTTTTTATCTACTTGGGGGCTTGTTACTGGGCTTTGCTTATAAAAAGAGCCAAAACCTATGGGTTTCTACTCTAGTTCACATGTTTTACAATGCTTGGCCACTCTTATATTATTTATAAAAATTATGAAAGGTAAGCAGAAGACGGTGCTTACCTTTTTCTTTCTATAATGATACCTAAGGCAATCCAGAGGCTTTTCTTTGAGAATCGGGTGTGGACTGGTTGACGAATAGGCCAAAAACTAGTAGAATAGTAAGGAAACTTTATACGGAGGAAAGAAATGGATTTGGGTGATAATGAGCTAACACTGACTCCCATACCTGGGAAAAGTGGCAAGGCTTATATGGGCAGCTATCCTGATGGGAAGCGCATCTTTGTAAAAATGAACACCTCTCCAATCCTACCTGGTCTAGCTAGAGAACAAATTGCTCCACAATTATTATGGAGTCGCCGTTTGGCAGATGGGCGTGATATGTGTGCTCAAGAATGGTTGACAGGCAAGATATTGACCCCCTATGATATGAATCGTAAACAAATCGTCAATATTTTAACCCGCCTACATCGCTCACGTCCTTTGATGACACAGTTGAGTCGTTTGGGCTATGCCATGGAAACACCTGTAGACTTACTACAGTCTTGGCAAGAAACGGCTCCAGATGCTTTGCGTAAAAATCATTTTATCAGTGAAGTGATGGCTGATTTACGTCAGACTATTCCAGGATTTAGAGAGGACTATGCGACCATTGTCCATGGAGATGTACGACATAGTAATTGGATTGAGACAGACAGTGGCTTGATTTATTTGGTGGATTGGGATTCGGTTCGCTTGACTGACCGCATGTTTGACGTGGCTCACATGCTCTGCCATTATATTCCAGAACATCAGTGGAAGGAATGGTTGACCTACTACGGTTATAAGTACAATCAAACGGTATTAAATAAATTGTATTGGTATGGTCAATTGTCTTATTTGAGCCAGATTTCCAAGTATTATATGAACCAAGATTTAGAAAATGTCAATCGGGAGATTCATGGCTTGCGTCACTTCCGAGACAAGTATGGAAAGAGAAGATGAGAGTTAGAAATCGTAAAGGGGCGACAGAATTACTAGAGGCAAATCCCCAGTATGTGGTCCTCAATCCCTTGGAAGCCAAGGGAAAATGGCGGGACTTGTTTGGAAATGATAATCCCATTCATGTGGAAGTAGGAAGTGGCAAGGGTGCCTTTGTTTCAGGTATGGCCAAACAAAACCCTGATATTAACTATATCGGGATTGATATTCAAAAGTCTGTTTTGAGTTACGCTTTGGACAAGGTTCTTGAAGTTGGAGTGCCTAACATCAAGCTCTTGTGGGTGGATGGTTCTGATCTGACGGACTACTTTGAAGACGGTGAGATTGATCGCTTGTATCTGAACTTTTCAGATCCATGGCCTAAAAAGCGTCATGAAAAGCGTCGTTTGACCTACAAGACCTTCTTGGATACCTTCAAGCGTATCTTGCCTGAAAATGGAGAAATTCATTTCAAGACGGATAACCGTGGCTTGTTTGAGTACAGTTTAGTGAGCTTTTCTCAGTATGGCATGAAACTTAATGGTGTCTGGCTAGATTTACATGCCAGTGATTTTGAAGGCAATGTCATGACAGAATACGAGCAAAAATTCTCAAACAAGGGGCAAGTTATCTACCGAGTTGAGGCAGAATTTTAAGAAATAGCCTGAAATCAGGCTGTATAAGTGCTTTTGCTTTACATAAGTTGGCAAACGTGCTATACTAAGAGTAAGAATATGAGAAAGTGAGGCGGGGAAATATCTTCGCCTCTTGCTTATGAGGAGGTGGACGCAATCGCAACAATCGTAGAATTAGTCAGAGAAGTTGTAGAACCTGTCATTCAAGCTCCTTTCGAACTCGTGGATATCGAGTACGGAAAGATTGGCAGTGACATGATTCTCAGTATTTTTGTAGATAAACCTGAAGGAATTACCTTGAACGACACGGCGGACTTGACAGAAATTATCAGTCCTGTCCTTGACACCATCAAGCCAGATCCCTTCCCAGAACAATATTTCCTAGAAATCACCAGTCCAGGCTTGGAACGTCCTTTGAAAACCAAGGATGCCGTCGCTGGAGCAGTTGGGAAATACATCCATGTCGGGCTCTACCAAGCCATCGATAAGCAAAAGGTCTTTGAAGGAACCTTGTTGGCCTTCGAAGAGGACGAGTTGACTATGGAGTATATGGACAAGACACGTAAGAAAACTGTCCAAATTCCATACAGTTTAGTATCAAAAGCACGTTTAGCAGTTAAATTATAGAAAAAGAAAGGATAGCTTTTGAGGATTCAAAAGTGAAGAAAACATGAGTAAAGAAATGCTAGAGGCCTTCCGCATTTTGGAAGAAGACAAGGGAATCAAAAAAGAAGATATCATCGACGCAGTAGTAGAGTCGCTTCGTTCCGCTTATCGCAGACGCTATGGTCAATCAGACAGCGTAGCTATTGACTTCAACGAGAAAACAGGTGATTTTACAGTTTATACTGTCCGTGAAGTTGTTGATGAAGTATTTGATAGCCGTTTGGAAATCAGCTTGAAAGATGCTCTTGCCATTAATTCAGCCTATGAGCTTGGTGATAAAATCAAGTTTGAAGAAGCACCTGCTGAGTTTGGTCGTGTAGCAGCCCAATCTGCCAAACAAACCATCATGGAAAAAATGCGCAAGCAAACACGTGCCATTACTTACAATACATACAAAGAACATGAGCAAGAAATCATGTCTGGTACTGTAGAACGTTTTGACAACCGCTTTATCTACGTCAACCTTGGGAGCATCGAAGCCCAATTGTCAAAACAAGACCAAATCCCTGGAGAAGTTTTTGCTTCCCATGATCGTATTGAAGTCTATGTTTACAAGGTTGAAGATAACCCTCGTGGTGTCAACGTCTTTGTAAGCCGTAGCCATCCAGAAATGATCAAACGCTTGATGGAGCAAGAAATTCCAGAAGTTTATGACGGAACAGTTGAAATCATGAGCGTGGCTCGTGAAGCTGGTGACCGTACGAAGGTTGCCGTTCGTAGTCACAATCCAAACGTGGATGCTATCGGTACAATCGTTGGACGTGGTGGTGCTAATATCAAGAAGATTACTAGCAAATTCCACCCAGCTCGCTACGATGCTAAGAATGATCGCATGGTACCAATCGAAGAAAATATCGACGTTATCGAGTGGGTAGCAGATCCAGCTGAATTTATCTACAATGCCATCGCTCCTGCTGAAGTTGACCAAGTTATCTTTGACGAAAACGACAGCAAACGTGCCTTGGTGGTTGTTCCTGATAATAAGCTTTCTCTTGCCATCGGTCGTCGTGGGCAAAACGTTCGTTTGGCAGCTCACTTGACTGGTTACCGTATCGATATCAAGTCTGCTAGTGAATTTGAAACCATGGAAGACGCTGCTCCAGTAGATTTGGAAGCAGAAAACGATACTGTAGAAGAATAAAAGCTGCTAGAGGAGGGAAAGATGAAAACGAGAAAAATCCCTTTGCGCAAGTCTGTTGTCTCTAATGAAGTGATTGATAAGCGTGATTTGCTCCGCATTGTCAAGAACAAGGAAGGACAAGTCTTTATCGATCCTACAGGCAAGGCCAATGGCCGCGGCGCTTATATCAAGCTAGACAATGCAGAGGCCCTAGAGGCGAAAAAGAAGAAGGTCTTTAACCGCAGCTTTAATATGGAAGTTGAAGAAAGCTTTTATGACGAGTTGATCGCTTATGTGGATCACAAAGTGAAAAGAAGAGAGTTAGGACTTGAATAAGCAAAAGATAAGCAATCTCTTGGGACTCGCTCAGCGAGCAGGCCGAATCATATCGGGTGAAGAACTGGTGGTCAAGGCCATTCAAGATGGCAAGGCTAAGTTGGTCTTTCTAGCCCATGATGCTGGACTCAATCTGACCAAGAAGATTCAAGATAAAAGTCATTATTATCAAGTAGAAATTGTAACCGTGTTTTCAACACTGGAATTAAGCATAGCAGTCGGGAAATCGAGAAAGGTTTTGGCTGTGACAGATGCTGGATTTACAAAGAAAATGAGGTCTCTTATGGAATAGAAGAGGAGGACATGATTTGTCTAAGAAAAGATTGTACGAAATCGCAAAAGAACTTGGAAAAGAAAGTAAAGAAGTTGTAGCGCGTGCAAAAGAGTTGGGCTTGGATGTGAAAAGCCACTCATCAAGTGTGGAAGAAGCTGTCGCTGCAAAAATCGCTGCTAGCTTTAAGACTGCAGCTGCTCCGAAAGTAGAAGCAAAACCGGAAGCACCAAAAGCAGGTGCAGAAAAGAAAGCCGAAAAATCTGAGCAAGCTAAACCAGCTGTAGCCAAGGAAGAGGCAAAAGCAGCTGAGCCAGTTGCTCCTAATACAGAAAAAGCAGCAGCTAAACCGCAAAGCCGTAATTTCAAGGCTGAACGTGAAGCCCGTGCCAAAGAGCAGGCAGAGCGACGTAAGCAAAATAAGGGCAATAACCGTGACCAACAACAAAACGGCAACCGTCAGAAAAACGACGGCCGTAATGGTGGAAAACAAGGTCAAGGCAACCGCGACAACCGTCGCTTTAATGATCAAGCTAAAAAACAGCAAGGTCAGCAAAATCGTGGAAACGATCGCCGTCAGCAAGAGGACAAACGTCCAAATCAAGCGGCTCCACGCATTGACTTTAAAGCCCGTGCAGCAGCATTGAAAGCAGAGCAAAACGCAGAGTACGCTCGTTCAAGCGAGGAACGTTTCAAGCAGACTCAGGCTGCCAAAGAAGCCTTGGCTCAAGCTAACAAACGCAAGGAACCAGAGGAAATCTTTGAAGAAGCTGCTAAGTTAGCTGAACAAGCGCAACAAGCACAGCAAGTTCAAGCAGTGGTTGAAGTCGTTCCTGAGAAAAAAGAACCTGCAGTGGATACACGTCGTAAAAAACAAGCTCGACCAGACAAAAATCGTGACGATTATGATCATGAAGAAGATGGTCCTAGAAAACAACAAAAGAATCGAAGTAGTCAAAATCAAGTGAGAAATCAAAAGAATAGTAACTGGAATAACAACAAAAAGAACAAAAAAGGCAATAACAAGAATAACCGTAATCAGGCTCCAAAACCTGTTACAGAGCGTAAATTCCATGAATTGCCAACAGAATTTGAATATACAGATGGTATGACTGTTGCGGAAATCGCAAAACGTATCAAACGTGAACCAGCTGAAATCGTTAAGAAACTCTTTATGATGGGTGTCATGGCCACACAAAACCAATCCTTGGATGGGGAAACAATTGAACTCCTCATGGTGGATTATGGTATCGAAGCCAAACAAAAGGTTGAAGTGGATAATGCCGACATCGAACGTTTCTTTGTCGAAGATGGTTATCTCAATGAAGATGAATTGGTTGAGCGTCCACCAGTTGTAACTATCATG
Source organism: bacterium (assembly GCA_905221545.1). GTDB lineage: Bacteria > Bacillota > Bacilli > Lactobacillales > Streptococcaceae > Streptococcus. The sequence continues at coordinate 9,390 of CAJNDO010000013.1, forward strand.
GGACACGTTGACCACGGTAAAACAACACTCTTGGATACCCTTCGTAATTCTCGTGTTGCAACAGGAGAAGCAGGTGGTATCACTCAGCATATCGGTGCCTACCAAATCGTTGAAAATGGCAAGAAGATCACCTTCCTTGATACACCTGGACACGCGGCCTTTACATCGATGCGTGCGCGTGGTGCATCTGTTACCGATATTACCATCTTGGTTGTAGCGGCAGATGACGGGGTTATGCCACAGACTATCGAAGCCATCAACCACTCAAAAGCAGCCAACGTTCCAATTATCGTAGCTATCAACAAGATTGATAAACCAGGTTCCAACCCAGAACGTGTTATCGGTGAATTGGCAGAGCATGGAGTTATGTCAACTGCTTGGGGTGGAGATTCTGAATTTGTTGAAATCTCAGCTAAATTCAACCAAAACATCGAAGAATTGTTGGAAACAGTCCTTCTTGTAGCTGAAATCCAAGAACTCAAAGCAGACCCAACAGTTCGTGCGATCGGTACAGTTATCGAAGCTCGCTTGGATAAAGGAAAAGGTGCGGTCGCAACCCTTCTTGTTCAACAAGGTACCTTGAATGTTCAAGACCCAATCGTTGTCGGAAATACCTTCGGTCGTGTCCGTGCTATGACCAATGACCTTGGACGTCGTGTTAAGGTTGCTGGACCATCAACACCAGTGTCAATCACAGGTTTGAACGAAGCACCGATGGCGGGTGACCACTTTGCCGTTTACGAGGATGAAAAATCTGCGCGTGCAGCAGGTGAAGAGCGTGCCAAACGTGCCCTCATGAAACAACGTCAAGCTACCCAACGTGTCAGCCTTGAAAACCTCTTTGATACGCTTAAAGCTGGTGAGCTTAAGTCAGTTAACGTTATCATAAAGGCCGACGTACAAGGTTCTGTTGAAGCCCTTTCTGCCTCACTTCAAAAGATCGACGTAGAAGGTGTCAAAGTTACCATCGTTCACTCAGCAGTCGGTGCCATCAATGAATCTGATGTGACTCTTGCCGAAGCTTCAAATGCTTTCATCGTTGGTTTCAACGTACGTCCTACACCACAAGCTCGCCAACAAGCAGAAGCTGACGATGTTGAAATCCGTCTCCACAGCATTATCTATAAGGTTATCGAAGAGATGGAAGAAGCTATGAAAGGGATGCTTGACCCAGAATTCGAAGAAAAAGTTATCGGTGAAGCAGTTATCCGTGAAACCTTCAAGGTATCTAAAGTGGGAACTATCGGTGGATTCATGGTTATCAACGGTAAGGTTACCCGTGACTCTAAAGTACGTGTTATCCGTGACGGTGTTGTTATCTATGATGGCGAACTCGCAAGCTTGAAACACTACAAAGACGACGTCAAAGAAGTTACAAACGGTCGTGAAGGTGGATTGATGATTGACGGCTACAATGATATCAAGACTGATGATGTGATTGAGGCATACGTCATGGAAGAAATCAAGAGATAATAGAGAAACGATAGCCGATTTGACTCGTCGTCAACAGCGCCTTGATGAACCCTCAGTTCTATCTAAGGCTTGTTTCCTAGATTCAAATGGCTCTAGTTCCTCTATCTAATAAAAATAGCTAGGTCTGCTGGCCTAGCTTTTGGTTCAAAGTAGAGAAAGGAATATCATGGCAAATCATTTCCGTACGGATCGTGTGGGCATGGAAATCAAGCGTGAAGTCAATGAGATTTTGCAAAAGAAAGTCCGTGATCCGCGTGTCCAAGGCGTGACCATCACAGATGTTCAGATGCTAGGTGACTTGTCTGTTGCTAAGGTTTACTACACCATTTTGAGTAACCTTGCTTCGGATAACCAAAAAGCTCAAATCGGGCTTGAAAAAGCGACTGGTACCATCAAACGTGAACTTGGTCGCAATTTGAAATTGTACAAAATCCCAGATTTGACCTTCGTCAAAGACGAATCCATCGAATATGGAAATAAGATTGACGAGATGCTACGCAATCTGGATAAGAACTAAGGAAGAGGGGCAACCCTCTTTTTTGGTGGAGAAAAAGACAATAAAACATGCTGGCGGAATCTTTCTAGAATTAAACATTATTAAAAAGCTTTATAAAATTCAGCTTGTATGATAGTATAGGAATTGAAAAAGTGAGATAAAGCGATTTTTCAGAAATAACTAGCAAGACTGGTATTGTCAATATTTTAAAATGTAGTTAATTGAGGGAAGAGAATATGGGGCCTATCAAAGCTTTGGCTAAAATTTATGGGAATTACTTTTTGACCATGCAAGGTGTAAAAGTAATGAAAACGATAAAGAAAGATGACAATGTCGTTGTCGGTCTAGGGAAACTTTTTATTGCAGACAAGTTAATGGATACGGCTCGGTGGCTCATCAAGCCAGAGGAGAGAGAATGAAATTTTTTTGGGGTCTTCTTGCCATTATTTTTATCAAACCGATTATTGGAATTGTGAAATTCCTGTGGATGATCATCTCTTTTGCATTCCAATTATTATTTTACAAGCTATTATTTAAGCTATTGGATTGGCTCTTTAAATTTTTTTAGGTGGTAATTCAAGTCTAGGAGAACTAGCAGGTTTTGTACTGCTAGTTTTTTAATCTCTTTCCATATGGTATAATATAAGCAGTAAAATCATTTTATACTCTTCGAAAATCTCTTCAAACCACGTCAGCTTCACCTTGCCGTAGGTATGGTTACTGACTTCGTCAGTTCTATCCACAACCTCAAAACACTGTTTTGAGCAACCTGCGGCTAGCTTCCAAATTTGATCTTTGATTTTCATTGAGTATTAGAACATACATGGAGGTCATTATGGACAATATCATCGATGTGTCAATTCCTGTTGCAGAAGTGGTGGACAAGCATCCAGAAGTCTTGGAAATCTTAGTAGAGCTGGGTTTTAAACCTCTAGCCAATCCCTTGATGCGCAATACCGTCGGGCGCAAAGTATCGCTTAAGCAGGGTTCTAAGCTTGAAGGAACTCCTATGGATAAGATTGTTCGTACGCTGGAAGCAAATGGCTACGAAGTGATTGGATTAGACTAATGGCAGATGAACGGATTCATGTCCTACGGGATATTTTGTTAGAATTGCACAATGGCGCTTCTCCTGAGTCGGTTCAAGAGCGCTTTGATGCGACCTTTACAGGTGTGTCGGCCATTGAGATTTCCCTCATGGAGCACGAGCTGATGAACTCAGACTCAGGTGTCACCTTTGAAGATGTCATGGAGCTCTGTGACGTCCATGCCAATCTTTTTAAAAATGCTGTTAAGGGCGTCGAAGTAGAGGATACCGAACACCTTGGCCACCCAGTTCGGGTCTTCAAGGATGAAAATCTGGCTCTCCGCGCTGCCTTGATTCGCATTCGGAGATTGCTAGATACCTATGAGTCTATGGAAGACGAGGAAATGCTGGCAGAGATGCGTAAGGGGTTAGTCCGTCAGATGGGCCTTTTGGGTCAATTTGATATCCATTACCAACGTAAAGAAGAACTCTTCTTTCCTATCATGGAGCGCTATGGACACGATTCACCTCCTAAGGTCATGTGGGGAGTGGATGATCAGATCAGGGAGCTCTTTCAAATAGCTCTAGCGACAGCTAAGTCATTGCCAGAAGTGCCGATTTCTACTGTAAAAGAAGATTTTGAAGCCTTTGCGACAGAGTTTGAAAGTATGATTTTCAAGGAAGAGTCCATCCTCCTCATGATTCTCCTTGAGTCCTTTACCCAAGATGACTGGCTTCAGATTGCGGAGGAGAGCGATTCCTACGGCTATGCCATCATCCGTCCGTCTGAGAAATGGGTGCCAGAAAGACAGAGTTTTGTTGAGGAAAAGAGCGAAGAGGAGCCTATTCAGCTAGAAACGGCTGAAGGTCAAGTTCAGCAAGTGATTGATACGCCTGAAGGTCAGTTTACTATTACCTTTACTCCTAAGGAAAAGGAAGCAGTGCTGGATCGCCATAGTCAACAGGCTTTTGGCAATGGCTATCTCTCGGTTGAGCAGGCAAATCTCATCCTCAATCATCTTCCTATGGAGATTACCTTTGTTAATAAAGACGACATTTTTCAGTATTACAATGACAATGCGCCAGCTGATGAGATGATTTTCAAACGGACACCGTCCCAAGTCGGACGCAATGTTGAACTCTGCCATCCGCCTAAGTATTTGGACAAGGTAAAGACCATCATGAAGGGGCTTCGTGAAGGAGTCAAGGACAAGTATGAAATGTGGTTCAAGTCTGAGTCGCGAGGCAAGTTTGTCCACATCACCTATGCCGCAGTACACGATGAAAACGGTGAATTCCAAGGAGTGCTGGAGTATGTTCAGGATATCCAGCCCTACCGAGAGATTGACACGGACTATTTCCGTGGATTAGAATAAGGAGAAAAAATGAGTTACGAACAAGAATTTATGAAGGAATTTGAAGCTTGGGTCAATACCCAGATTATGATCAACGACATGGCGCACAAGGAAAGCCAAAAAGTCTACGAAGAAGACCAAGACGAGCGTGCCAAAGATGCCATGATTCGCTACGAAAGCCGTTTGGATGCTTATCAGTTCTTGCTTGGTAAGTTTGAAAATTTCAAGGCAGGTAAGGGATTCCATGATTTGCCAGAAGGTTTGTTTGGTGAGAGAAATTATTAAACGAGATAGATTCTTGATTTTTTACTAAAATCTTGATAGAATATTTATATTAAATCCTTGTCAGAACAGGGGTTTTTTATTGAAAGGATTTTATCATGTCAAAGAAACTCAATCGTAAAAAACAATTACGAAATAGCCTCCGTCGCGCAGGTGCCTTTTCAAGTACTGTGACTAAGGTTGTAGAAGAGACAAAGAAAGTCGTAAAACGTGCAGAACAGTCAGCAAGCCAAGCTGGTAAAGCTGTTTCTAAAAAAGTTGAACAAGCAGTAGAAGCTACCAAAGAGCAAGCTCAAAAAGTAGCCAATTCTGTAGAAGATTTTGCAGCAAATTTGGGTGGACTTCCACTTGACCGTGCCAAAACTTTCTACGATGAAGGAATCAAGTCTGCTTCAGATTTCAAAAACTGGACTGAAAAAGAACTTCTTGCCTTGAAAGGAATCGGCCCAGCTACTATTAAGAAATTGAAAGAAAACGGCATCAAGTTCAAGTAATCTTTCTTGTGCCTTGCATTTCCGAAAAAATCTTGCTACAATAGAGCCATTAGAGGTGTTTTGAATCCCACATTTTACAGAAAGTGGCGGCGCTGAGAAGTCCACAAATGTGTCAAAACTAGTTGCTAATGGATGAAAAATTGAAATAAAAGTGTCTTTTTGTTTTAAAGACTAGAGTTGCGGGCAACTGCCCGAAATTGGGTGGTACCGCGGATAAATACATTCGTCCCTGTCATGTAGATGGCAGGGCTTTTCTTTTGCGTCTTAGTAAAAGGAGGTTGTTATGAAGCAATCTTTTAAAACAAGTAAACTCTACTATGGATTTCCTATCTTCATTTTGGGGTATCAGGATCAGAATTTTGGGCAGAATATCACGACCTGCAGTTCCTCTTATAGCTTGGGAGATTGGCTAGTCATCGGTGTCGGAGCTGAGGAAAATGCGGCTGAGCAAATCAAGCATTACCAGAAGTTTACTGTGAATATCCCTGATAAAAAACTCATGCTCGAGATGGAGCAGGCTGGTTTTATCAGCCATCGAGAGAAATTGAAACATCTGGGGCTAGACTACGAGGTTTCTGAACAGACTCAGGCACCGATTTTAAAGGACTGTCCAGTAGTATTGGATTGTCAAGTAGATCGGATTATCGAGGAAGATGGAATCTGTCATATCTTTGCCAAGATTATTGAACGACTAGCTGATCCAGAACTTTTGGATGATAAGGGGCATTTTAAGAATGACCGTTTTGCGCCGACTTACTTTATGGGGGATGGCCACCAGCGCGTTTATCGTTATTTAGATGACCGAGTAGACCCTATGGGGAGCTTCATTAAGAAAGCGAGGCAAAAGGATGGCAAGAACTGAACTGCCAGAACGCTTGGAAACAGAGCGTCTCATTTTACGAGTCCGGACTGTGACGGATGCTGAGGAGTGAGTGGGAGGTGATTTGATGCATCTTTTCATCATTGGTGCTCCAGCCTCAGGAAAAATGACGATTGGTCAAGAACTGTCTCGACTGACGGATTCTACCCTCTTTTATAACCATCAAGCCATCGATTTTGCACTAGAAATCTATCAGGACTACACAGAGGAAATGTGGGAATTTGTTCGTGGAATTACCTTTTCTTTCCTTGGAGCTAGCGCTCGGAATCAGCGATCTGTGATTTTAACAGACGTGATTGATTTTTCAAATCAGTACCAGCTGATGTATTTGAAGCAAATTCAGGATTTGTTGAATGGCTATCATCAAGAGCTTCTTTTTGTTGAATTGAAAACAAGCCTTGAAGAGCGCTTACGTCGAAATCGAACGGAGAATCGATTAAAGCATAAACCCTTAAAACGACATATTGAGGTATCTGAAAGAGAAATTTTAGAGACAGCTGAAACACTTCAATTAAATTCCCAACATCAACCGAATGAGTTGCACCACTACCTTAAAATAAATAATACGAATCTGTCTGCAGAAGAAACTGCTAAGCAGATTCAAGATAAAATGAATACAATAGAGAAAGGACAAACACATGTCTAAAGAACTTTCACCTAAATACAATCCAGCCGAGGTTGAGGCTGGTCGTTACCAAAAATGGCTTGATGCCGATGTTTTCAAGCCTTCTGGAGATCAAAAGGCTAAGCCTTATTCAATCGTAATTCCACCACCAAACGTAACTGGTAAGCTTCACCTTGGTCACGCTTGGGATACAACTCTTCAAGATATCATTATCCGTCAGAAACGCATGCAAGGTTTTGATACCCTTTGGCTTCCAGGTATGGACCACGCGGGGATTGCCACTCAAGCTAAGGTTGAGGAGCGCTTGCGTGGCGAAGGCATTAGTCGTTATGACCTGGGACGTGAAAAATTCCTAGATAAAGTATGGGAATGGAAAGACGAGTACGCCACTACTATCAAGGAACAATGGGGCAAGATGGGGCTCTCTGTAGACTACTCTCGTGAGCGTTTCACTCTTGATGAAGGTTTGTCAAAAGCTGTTCGCAAGGTCTTTGTAGACCTTTACAAGAAAGGCTGGATCTACCGTGGTGAGTTTATCATCAACTGGGACCCAGCTGCTCGTACAGCCCTTTCTGATATCGAGGTTATCCACAAGGACGTCGAAGGTGCCTTCTACCACATGAACTACATGCTGGAAGACGGCTCGCGCGCCCTTGAAGTTGCGACAACTCGTCCTGAGACCATGTTTGGGGACGTTGCGGTTGCGGTCAATCCAGAAGACCCACGCTACAAGGACTTGATTGGTAAAAATGTCATCCTTCCAATCGCTAATAAATTGATTCCAATCGTTGGAGACGAACACGCTGATCCTGAGTTTGGTACTGGTGTGGTTAAAATCACACCTGCCCATGATCCAAACGACTTCTTGGTTGGTCAACGCCATAACTTGCCACAAGTCAACGTCATGAACGATGATGGAACCATGAACGATTTGGCCTTCGAATTTGCAGGTATGGATCGTTTTGAAGCCCGTAAGGCCGTCGTTGCTAAGTTGGAAGAAATCGGTGCCCTCGTTAAAATCGAAAAACGTGTCCACAGTGTTGGTCACTCAGAGCGTACAGGTGTTGTGGTTGAACCACGCTTGTCTACTCAATGGTTCGTTAAGATGGACCAATTGGCTAAGAATGCTATTGCCAACCAAGACACAGAGGACAAGGTAGAATTCTACCCACCTCGTTTCAACGATACCTTCCTCCAGTGGATGGAAAATGTTCACGACTGGGTAATCTCTCGTCAGCTCTGGTGGGGTCACCAAATCCCTGCTTGGTACAATGCTGAGGGTGAAATGTACGTCGGTGAAGAAACTCCAGAAGGTGACGGATGGACTCAGGACGAAGACGTATTGGATACTTGGTTCAGTTCTGCCCTTTGGCCATTCTCAACTATGGGCTGGCCGGATGTCGACTCAGAAGACTTCAAACGTTACTTCCCAACTTCAACCTTGGTAACAGGTTACGATATCATCTTCTTCTGGGTGTCTCGTATGATCTTCCAATCTTTGGAATTCACTGGCCGTCAGCCATTCCAAAACGTCCTTATCCACGGTCTTATCCGTGACGAGCAAGGACGCAAGATGTCTAAATCTCTTGGTAACGGGATTGACCCAATGGATGTTATCGAGAAATACGGTGCCGATGCCCTCCGTTGGTTCCTTTCAAACGGTTCTGCGCCAGGTCAAGACGTGCGCTTCTCTTATGAGAAAATGGATGCTTCATGGAACTTCATTAACAAGATCTGGAACATCTCTCGCTACATCCTCATGAACAATGAAGGCTTAACCCTTGAGCAAGCAACTGCCAATGTGGAAAAAGTTGCTAACAAGGAAGCTGGAAATGTCACAGACCGCTGGATTCTCCACAACCTCAATGAAACCATCGGAAAAGTCACTGAAAACTTTGATAAGTTTGAGTTTGGTGTAGCCGGACACATCCTCTACAACTTTATCTGGGATGAATTTGCGGACTGGTACGTTGAGTTGACTAAGGAAGTCCTTTATAGCGACAACGAAGAAGAGAAAGTTATCACACGTTCTGTTCTCCTTTACACCTTGAACAAGATCCTTCGTCTCCTTCACCCAATCATGCCATTCGTGACAGAGGAAATCTTTGGACAAATCTCAGAAGGCTCTATCGTGACAGCAGAATACCCAATTGTCAATCCAGCCTTTGAAGACCTTGTGGCCCACACTGGTGTGGAAAGTCTCAAAGACTTGATCCGTGCAGTACGTAATGCGCGTGCTGAAGTAAACGTAGCACCAAGCAAGCCTATCACAATCCTTGTTAAGACAAGCGATAGCAACTTGGAAGCCTTCTTTAACAGCAATGTCAACTACATCAAACGCTTCACAAATCCAGAACACTTGGAAATCGCATCAACCATCCCTGCACCTGAACTCGCTATGTCAAGCGTCATCACAGGAGCAGAAATCTACTTGCCACTGGCTGATCTCCTCAATGCCGAAGAAGAACTGGCTCGTCTCGACAAGGAACTCGCTAAATGGCAAAAAGAACTGGATATGGTAGGCAAAAAGCTCTCTAACGAACGCTTCGTAGCAAATGCCAAACCAGAAGTCGTTCAAAAAGAACGCGACAAACAAGCCGACTACCAAGCCAAATACGACGCGACCGTAGCACGTATTGATGAGATGAAGAAACTCGTGAAATAAACATAGAAACACGGTGATGAACCGTGTTTTTTTGGTATAATGAAACTAATATTTATTGATGGAGAAAGTGATGTCTAAACACCCTCATTATGATCGGGATTGAATTCATCTGGATTGATATTGAAAATCCACCTAGCGATACCATCGGATGGGTAGCAAAGAAATAAAAAGTTCGCTGTTTTTTTGTTTTGTGTTTTACAGTTTTTTCTTGACAAGTCTTTCTTCTTTATGGTATTCTTTTATGCAACAAATGTTGCGCAACGAATGTTGCGTGAAAGGAGTCTTATGCCACCAAAGGTTAAATTTAGTAAAGAGGCTATCATTGGGACAGCTTTACAATTGGTGAGAGAAGAGGGCATGGCTAGTTTGACGGCTCGAGCATTAGCGGAGCAACTGGGAGCCACACCAAGAGTCATTTTTGGGCAATTTGCCAATATGTCCGAGTTACAAGCAGAGGTTATTGGTGCTGCGGAAATGGTAGTGGTGGAGTATATTCGTAAGGCCTTAGAAGATGAGAAGCCTTTTCGATCCGTCGGGGTTGCTTATATCCTTTTCGCCTCAAAAGAACCCCAACTCTTTCAATTGCTTTTCCAAAATCCCAGCAAAGATCCGATTCGTCGCTTTCAAGATTTTCTTCCCATGAAGGATCATAGTTACCAATTGGCTCTGGATTCAATCGTCGCAGACTATCCTTTGAATGTAGAGGAGGCTGGTCGCTTGTACCAGCATCTATTTATCTACTCGCACGGGATGGCCTCAATGGTTGCTTCTGGCATTTATCAATTCAGCATGGAAGAAGTGATTGGATTACTGACAGAGGTTTGTCAATCTCTCATCAAAGAAATGGTAGGAAAGAAATGATTCAACTAGAAAATGTGCACAAAAGTTACGGCCAAACCAAGGTTTTAAAAGGGATTGATTTGCAGATTCAAGACCAGGATGATGTGGTTATCCTCGGTCCTTCTGGATCAGGCAAGTCAACTCTCTTAAACGTTCTGTCAGGTTTAGAAAAGGTAGACGAGGGACATATCCTCATTCAAGGACAGGATTTAGCTCAACTCACAGATATTCAATTGACAGCCTTTAGACGTGAGAAGATTGCCTTTATTTTTCAGCAGTATTATTTATTGCCTAATCTAACAGTCAGACAGAATGTAAAGATGGGGGCAGACCTGGCAAACAATCATGATTTTTTGCAGATTATCGAGGATTTGGGACTTGGCGATAAGCTGGACAAGTATCCGAGTGAATTGTCAGGTGGGGAACAGCAGAGAGTCTCCATTGCTCGGGCCTTGGCCAAAAAGCCAGAGATTCTTTTCTTAGATGAGCCGACGGGAGCCCTGGATGAAGAAACGGGGCGCAAGATTCTCGACTATATCTGGGAGTTAAAGGAAAAGCTGGGCTTTACCCTAATTATGGTGACGCACAACCAAAATATTGCGAATATGGCAAGAACCATTATTCGTGTCAATAATGGCAAGATTACCGAAGTTGTGACCAATGATCGGCCTCAGACCGCTTATGAGATTGGATGGTAGGCCATGTTTTCAGTAAAAGATATTCGAAAATTAGTTGTCGTAAGTATCATTGGAGCTTGTGCGGTCTTTGTAGCCAATCTCTTCTTGAATTTTTACCTTGATATCGAGCAGTTGGAGATTTCTAAAACCAATCCCATGATTCAGACCTACTATGACGCTCAGGTTTCGTTTTCCTGGATGGTGGCTATGGTCAGTGGAGTCGTCTTGTCCTTGACGTCGGTCCTTCTCATGTGTTTTTATATCAAACAATTTGTCGATGGTCACAAGGAACAATTAGGAATTTTAAAGGCTTTGGGCTATAGCAATGGTCAGTTGGCTAAACGATTTTGGGCATTTGGGCTCAGTTTTGGTGCCGGAGCGCTTCTTGGCTATTTCGCTTCTTTTCTTATGATGGGGCATTTTTATGACTTCCGGAATGAAAAGGGGATCCTGCCAGAAATCACCATTCATTTTCATTGGCAGCTCTTGCTTGCTTTTGTGGTCCTTCCAACGACATTTTTTATGCTTATCGCGGTTGGTTATGCTAGAAGAGAACTACAAACGCCGGCTCTTCGCTTATTGAAAAAGTCCCCAACACCAATCAAGGTCAAAAGGAGAAAGAGGGCTCCTAAGAAAGAGAAAGACTTCCTAAAAGAGCTGTCTTCGTCACTAATTTTTGGGAAAAAATCTATCCTGTTTTTTGTAGTCTTTGGCTCTATGTGTTTTGCGGCCATGGTTCAATTGTCCTTTGGTCTAAGGGACTACACAGATGACATCATCCAAACCATGATGATCATGATTGGCTTGATCCTTTCTTTCTCTATTCTCTTTTTGTCATTGGGGATTGTCGTCTCAGAAAGTCGCGAAACCCTGGCTCTTATGAAGGCTTTTGGCTATACAGATCGTGAATGCCAAGGTCATATCCTATCTCCCTATCGTTTCTGGGCCTATCTAGGATTTGTTCTTGGGACAGCTTATCAGTACGCTATCATGGAAATCTTGATTGGTGTGATCAAAGATACGGTTCCTGAAAAGATTGAGCATCACTTTGATGGGAATGTTTGCTTCTGGACTTTGATCGGTTTTGCTGTGGTTTATGAAAGCCTCTTTTATCTATCCAACAGAAAACTCCAAAAGCAAACCATCAAAGAAGTACTCTTAGCTGAATAAATAGAGAAGGTTGGATTCTCCAGCCTTTTTCTTATGAAACTCATTAACAAGAGAAGGATTTTTCCCTATTCTAGGGAAAATGAAATAAAGGAAAGAAAACGAAGTTACTGGCAGGACCTGAAATGAACTTTTTACTTGATTTGACGCAACAAATAATCCTTTATCTCTGTAGGAATCCTCTTGCAGTTTGTGGTTGGTATTAGAGTTGCAGCCTTGAGTTATAAATAAATCAATATACCTGTGGTCATGTTACACAGGTCTTTTAATTAGCTGAAATATTTCACCTTTATTTTTTCTTAACCTTTGACTATTCCGCAAAATTATCGTAAAATAAAGAGTAAATGATAAAATGAGGTCAGAGTCTGTTCGCTCTGGCGATAGTAGTATAAATGAGGAGAAACGCTTTGGAATTAGAAGTATTTGCTGGGCAAGAAAAAAGTGAACTATCTATGATTGAGGTAGCGCGTGCTATCTTGGAACTTCGTGGTCGCGATCATGAGATGCATTTTAGCGATCTTGTAAACGAAATTCAAAACTACCTTGGAACATCAAACAGCGATATCCGCGAAGCCTTGCCTTTGTTTTACACAGAGTTGAACTTTGACGGTAGCTTCATCTCACTTGGAGACAACAAATGGGGTCTTCGTTCATGGTATGGTGTGGATGAAATTGATGAAGAAATCATCGCTCTTGAGGAAAATGACGACGATGAAGTAGCACCAAAAGCTAAGAAAAAACGTGTTAATGCCTTCATGGATGGCGATTCAGATGCTATTGACTACAATGCGGATGATCCAGAAGACGAAGATGCATACGAAGCAGATCCAGCTCTTTCATACGATGATGAAAATCCAGATGATGAGAAAAATGAAGTGGAAGCTTACGATGCAGAAATCAACGAAATCGCCCCAGATGACTTGGGAGAAGACGTGGATCTCAACGAAGATGATGATGAATTTTCAGATGATGATGTTGAAAACATCGAGGAATAAAAATTAGCTATTGACAATTATCCTATTTTTAGGTATCATATTGTTCGGGCACCTCTTTTAGAGGTCGGGGCTCCCTAGTTCTTAGGGAGCTATTTTTGTTTTTTCAAGAAGTTATCTTCTTGCATTTTAGTTGTGAATCTGGTGCAGTCGTCCCAGATTATCTTATTAGTAGGGTCTTGTTTTCTATGTCCCCTCGTAGTCAACAAGGCCTTGAGCATTTTAGAAAGAGGAATCTATGTCTACGAAATATATTTTTGTAACTGGTGGTGTGGTGTCGTCTATTGGGAAAGGGATTGTGGCAGCGAGTCTGGGCCGTCTCTTGAAAAATCGTGGTCTCAAAGTAACCATTCAAAAGTTTGACCCTTATATCAATATCGATCCGGGGACTATGAGCCCTTATCAGCACGGGGAAGTTTTTGTGACAGATGATGGAGCTGAGACAGATTTGGACTTAGGCCACTATGAACGTTTCATCGATATCAATCTCAACAAATATTCCAACGTGACAACTGGTAAAATTTACAGTGAAGTTCTTCGTAAGGAACGCCGTGGAGAATACCTTGGGGCAACTGTTCAGGTTATTCCTCATATCACAGATGCTTTGAAAGAGAAAATCAAGCGTGCCGCTGTAACGACAGACTCTGATGTCATTATCACAGAGGTTGGTGGAACAGTAGGAGATATCGAGTCCTTGCCATTCCTAGAGGCTCTTCGTCAGATGAAGGCAGATGTTGGTGCGGATAATGTTATGTACATCCATACAACCTTGCTTCCTTACCTCAAGGCTGCTGGTGAAATGAAAACCAAACCAACCCAGCACTCTGTCAAAGAATTGCGTGGATTGGGAATCCAACCAAATATGTTGGTGATTCGTACAGAGCAACCAGCTGGTCAAGGAATTAAAAACAAATTAGCCCAGTTCTGTGATGTGGCACCAGAAGCTGTTATCGAATCGTTGGATGTTGAACACCTTTACCAAATTCCATTGAACTTGCAGGCGCAAGGTATGGACCAAATTGTCTGTGACCATTTGAAATTAGACGCACCAATAGCGGATATGACAGAATGGTCAGCCATGGTGGATAAGGTCATGAACCTGAAAAAACAAGTCAAAATTTCTCTTGTTGGTAAGTATGTGGAGTTGCAAGATGCCTACATCTCTGTGGTTGAAGCTTTGAAACACTCTGGTTATGCCAACGATGCAGAAGTGAAAATTAATTGGATAAATGCCAATGATGTGACAGCAGAGAATGTGGCAGAACTCTTGTCTGATGCAGATGGAATCATCGTACCAGGTGGTTTTGGCCAACGTGGTACTGAAGGGAAAATCCAAGCCATCCGTTATGCGCGTGAGAATGATGTTCCAATGTTGGGTGTCTGCTTGGGAATGCAGTTGACTTGTATCGAGTTTGCTCGTCACGTTTTGGGTCTTGAAGGTGCCAATTCTGCTGAACTTGCACCAGAAACAAAATACCCTATCATTGATATCATGCGTGATCAGATTGATGTTGAGGATATGGGGGGAACCCTTCGCTTGGGACTTTATCCATCTAAGTTGAAACGTGGCTCTAAGGCAGCAGCTGCTTATCACAATCAAGAAGTGGTGCAACGCCGTCACCGTCATCGTTATGAGTTTAACAACGCCTTCCGTGAGAAGTTTGAGGCAGCAGGTTTTGTCTTCTCAGGAGTTTCTCCAGACAATCGTTTGGTTGAAATTGTGGAAATTCCTGAAAATAAATTCTTTGTAGCTTGTCAGTATCATCCTGAACTTTCAAGTCGTCCAAACCGCCCAGAAGAACTCTACACTGCCTTTGTCACTGCAGCTGTTGAGAACAGTAATTAGCCAAATTAGAACCTTTGAGAACAATCTCAGAGGTTTTTTGCTTGCATATTTAGGATAATATTTGCAAATTGAAAACATAGTGATATAATTAACATAACAAAAGTTAAGGAGGATTTACAATGAAAAAAATCACACTATTTGGTTTGTCTCTAGCAGGTTTAGCTTTACTGGCTTTTCCTCATTCAGGTCAGGCCTTCGAGCTAAAAGAAGAATGGGTTGTTAAATGTGGAGTTCAGTATCAAGATGGCAAGATTCTCCGATTTAATAATGGCCATGAAGTGGATATTAAAGTATTGGATTTGCCAAAAACCGAGAAAATCGAGTGGACGGTTAGTCTCAATGGTCAAGATCAGACTGTCAATTTCCTAGGTCAAGAAAAGGACAAGTCTATGATTGGTGTAGAAGGGCGTTATCTGAATTTCTATGTTCCATATGGCTATAGAGGAGATATCAAGGTCGAGGCTAAGAGTGGAAATGAAGTGAAGACCTGGTCAACGAAAGTTGTGGATGATATTCATAATGATAGTGGAAAGAGAGGTTACTATCGTATTGAAGAGTCAAATGATCAATACACCTACCTTGATACTAAATGGGACTATCAAACAAAGACTTACACTGCCACCCTACCAGAAACTGTCAATGGTCAAAAAGTATATGCTTGGGCAGACTATGACAATGGTGAGTTGAAACTTGAAAAACAAAAGTCTATTAGTCATAAATATGATGGAGGATCTTTCAAAGAACTTTATCCGATCGTAAAAGCAGAAAGCTGGCTAAAATCAGACCAAAATTGGTACTATCAAAAACAAGGACAATTAGTGCTGAACGATTGGGTTAAGGACAAGGGAACTTGGTACTTTATGAATGATAAAGGAGTCATGTTCAATCAAGCTTGGCTCTATCAAGGTGGCAACTGGTATGCCTTTAAATCATCAGGGGCTATGGTTGCTGGTGACTGGCTTTACGACCAAGGTAAGTGGTACTATTTATCAACTTCAGGATCCATGAAAGCAAGCACTTGGGTTTATGACAAGGGAGAATGGTATTATGTAAGTTCTTCTGGTGCCATGCTTGCGAATGGTTGGGTCAAAGACAATGGTAAGTGGTATTATCTAGCTTCATCAGGTAAGATGCTTCGCAATACCTACACACCAGATGGCTACTACGTTGGCAACTCAGGCGCTTGGCAATAAGAATAAAAAGTCCTTTTCCTTAAAGGAAGAGGCTTTTTACTTGCTTTTCTGCTGCTTCCTCATTTGTCCTGAAGCGTTTTTTGTGTTAAAATGAATGGTATGAAAGCTAAAAAAATGTGGATGGCAGGCTTGGCTCTGCTTGGTATTGGAAGCCTTGTCCTTGCTACGAAAAAAGTTGCAGATGACCGCAAGCTCATGAAGACTCAGGAAGAGTTGACAGCGATTGTGCGAGACTATTTTTCAGACATGGGGGAAATTGCGACCCTCTATGTTCAAGTTTATGAAAGTAGTTTGGAGAGCTTGGTTGGTGGCGTCATTTTTGAGGATGGCCGTCATTATACCTTTGTCTATGAAAATGAAGACCTGGTCTATGAGGAGGAAGTCTTATGATACAACCAGCAAGTTTAGAAGAATTAGCATTTTTAGTAGAAAAAGATGGGAAGAAGGTCTTTCTTTTTGTAGCAGACTGGTGTGGCGATTGTCGTTATATCTATCCTGCCTTACCAGAAATTGAGGAGACCAATCCAGAGTTTACCTTTATTCGAGTGGATAGAGACCAGTATATGGATTTGGCCAAACTCTGGGATGTTTATGGAATCCCTAGCCTTGTTGTTCTAGAAAAGGACAAGGAAATCGGTCGTTTTGTCAATCGCGATCGTAAAAGCAAGCAACAAATTAACGACTTTTTAGCAGGACTGAAATAGGAGAAAAGAGAAACAATGATTTTTACATATAACAAAGAACATATCGGTGATGTCCTTATGGTCATCGTGAAAAATAGCGGAGATGCTAAACTGGATGTAGAACGCAAAGGAAATGTAGCCCGTGTTTTTCTCAAAGAGAATGGGGAAACAGTGGCTTGGAATATTTTCGAAGTTTCAAGTTTCTTTGAAATCGCAGAGCGCGGTCAAGTATTTTTATCAGATGAGCAAGTCGCTCGTTTGAACCGAGAATTACAGGCAGAAGGCTTCACAGAAGAAATTGTCAATGACAAGGAACCTAAGTTTGTTGTTGGTGAAATTGTCGAGATGGTAGCTCATCCAGATAGTGACCACCTCAACATCTGCCAAGTTGCAGTTTCAAGTGACAAGACAGTGCAAATCGTTGCAGGGGCTCCCAATGCGCGTGTCGGTCTGAAAACCATTGTGGCTCTTCCGGGAGCTATGATGCCAAAAGGCAATCTCATTTTCCCAGGCGAACTTCGTGGTGAAAAGAGTTTTGGCATGATGTGTAGTCCTCGTGAATTGCATTTGCCAAATGCTCCGCAAAAACGTGGTGTTATTGAATTATCAGAAGATCAAGTTGTCGGAACACCATTCGACCCAGCGAAACACTGGACTGCCTAATAATTGTCAGTATCTGATAGACCAGATAGAAGGAAATAAGATGGCAAAAAATGTAGTAATTACAGGAGCGACCTCAGGAATCGGTGAAGCGATTGCGCGTGCTTATCTGGAGCAGGGAGAGAATGTTGTTCTAACAGGGCGACGGACAGACAGACTAGAGGCCCTTAAGTCAGAGTTTGCAGAAACTTTTCCAAATCAAACAGTTTGGACCTTTCCACTGAATGTCACGGATATGACCATGGTCAAGACTGTCTGCTCCGATATTTTGCAAACGATAGGGCAGATTGATATCTTGGTCAATAATGCTGGACTGGCTCTAGGCTTGGCACCCTATCAGGACTATGAAGAGTTGGATATGATGACCATGTTGGATACCAATGTCAAGGGTTTGATGGCAGTCACTCGCTGTTTCTTGCCAGCAATGGTAAAAGCCAATCAAGGTCATATCATCAACATGGGGTCAACCGCAGGAATCTATGCCTATGCAGGTGCAGCTGTTTACTCAGCTACCAAGGCGGCAGTTAAAACCTTTTCAGATGGTCTGCGAATTGATACCATCGCAACGGATATCAAGGTGACAACCATTCAGCCAGGGATTGTCGAAACAGATTTCTCAACGGTACGTTTTCATGGAGACAAAGAGCGTGCTGAGGCGGTTTATCAGGGAATCGAGGCCTTGCAAGCTCAGGATATTGCAGACACAGTGGTTTATGTGACCAGTCAACCTCGTCGTGTGCAGATTACAGATATGACCATTATGGCCAATCAACAGGCGACAGGTTTCATGGTTCATAAAAAATAAAAATTTTTCTCGAAAAGTTACAAATTTCTGTAACTTTTTTGATTTCCTACGAATAGATAAGTAGGAGGAAGAAAATATGTATAATAAAGTTATCATGATTGGACGTTTAACGTCTACACCGGAATTGCACAAAACCAACAATGACAAGTCAGTAGCGCGCGCAACTATCGCTGTGAACCGTCGTTACAAAGACCAAAACGGTGAACGCGAAGCTGATTTTGTCAATATGGTCCTATGGGGCAGACTAGCAGAAACCTTGGCAAGCTACGCAACTAAAGGAAGTCTCATTTCCGTTGATGGGGAACTTCGTACACGTCGCTTTGAGAAAAATGGTCAAATGAACTATGTGACCGAAGTTCTTGTTACAGGATTCCAACTCTTGGAAAGCCGAGCCCAACGTGCCATGCGGGAAAATAACGCAGGACAAGATTTGGCAGACTTGGTTTTGGAAGAGGAGGAATTGCCATTTTAAGCATTGAAAAGTCTGAGTTAGTCTCAGGCTTTTTATCTTGCCAAAGTCAGACTTTTTTCTTGACTATTTCTGACCAAGTGATACAATAGAACTATGAATTAGCACTCATGTATAAAGAGTGCTAATGATATCTATCTCATTATGGAGGAAATCAGATGTTGAAACCATTAGGGGACCGTGTGGTCTTAAAAGTAGAAGAAAAAGAACAAACTGTTGGAGGTTTTGTCCTCGCAGGTTCAGCCCAAGAAAAAACAAAAACAGCCCAAGTTGTAGCTACTGGACAAGGAGTTCGTACCTTGAACGGTGATTTGGTAGCTCCAAGCGTTAAGCCTGGCGACCGTGTCTTAGTTGAAGCTCACGCAGGTCTCGATGTCAAAGACGGCGATGAAAAGTACATCATCGTTGGCGAAGCTAACATCTTAGCTATTATTGAAGAATAGAAGGAGAAAGTAAGTATGTCAAAAGAAATTAAATTTTCATCTGATGCTCGTTCAGCTATGGTCCGTGGTGTCGATATCCTTGCAGACACTGTTAAAGTAACCTTGGGACCAAAAGGCCGTAACGTCGTTCTTGAAAAGTCATTCGGTTCACCCTTGATTACCAATGACGGTGTGACTATTGCCAAAGAAATCGAGTTGGAAGACCATTTTGAAAATATGGGTGCCAAATTGGTATCAGAAGTCGCTTCAAAAACAAATGATATCGCAGGTGACGGGACTACAACTGCAACTGTTTTGACCCAAGCAATCGTCCGCGAAGGAATCAAAAACGTCACAGCAGGTGCAAATCCAATCGGCATTCGTCGTGGGATTGAAACAGCAGTTACCGCAGCAGTAGAAGCCTTGAAAAATAATGCCATCCCTGTTGCCAACAAAGAAGCCATCGCTCAGGTTGCTGCTGTATCTTCTCGTTCTGAAAAAGTTGGTGAGTACATCTCTGAAGCCATGGAAAAAGTTGGCAAAGATGGAGTTATCACCATCGAAGAGTCACGTGGTATGGAAACAGAACTTGAAGTTGTAGAAGGAATGCAGTTTGACCGCGGTTACCTTTCACAGTACATGGTGACAGATAGCGAAAAAATGGTAGCTGACCTTGAAAATCCATACATTTTGATTACCGATAAGAAGATTTCAAATATCCAAGAGATCTTGCCACTCCTAGAAAGCATTCTCCAAAGCAATCGTCCCCTCTTGATTATTGCGGATGATGTGGATGGTGAAGCTCTTCCAACTCTTGTTTTGAACAAGATTCGTGGAACCTTCAACGTAGTAGCAGTCAAGGCACCTGGTTTTGGTGACCGTCGTAAAGCCATGCTTGAAGATATCGCCATCTTGACAGGTGGAACAGTTATCACAGAAGATCTTGGTCTTGAGTTGAAAGATGCTACAATTGAAGCGCTTGGTCAAGCAGCGAGAGTAACTGTGGACAAAGATAGCACTGTTATCGTAGAAGGTGCTGGAAATCCTGAAGCGATTTCTCACCGTGTTGCGGTTATCAAGTCTCAAATCGAAACCACAACTTCTGAGTTTGACCGTGAAAAATTGCAAGAACGCTTGGCAAAATTGTCAGGTGGTGTAGCGGTTATTAAGGTCGGAGCTGCAACTGAAACTGAGTTGAAAGAAATGAAACTCCGCATTGAAGATGCCCTCAACGCTACTCGTGCAGCAGTTGAAGAAGGAATCGTTGCTGGTGGTGGAACAGCTCTTGTAAATGTTATTCCAACAGTGGCTGATTTGGAATTGACAGGAGACGAAGCAACAGGACGAAATATTGTTCTACGTGCCTTGGAAGAACCTGTTCGTCAAATCGCCCACAATGCAGGATTTGAAGGGTCTATCGTTATTGACCGCTTGAAGAATGCTGAAGTTGGTACAGGATTCAACGCAGCAACAGGCGAGTGGGTCAACATGATTGATCAAGGGATTATCGACCCAGTTAAAGTGAGCCGTTCAGCCTTACAAAATGCGGCATCTGTAGCCAGCTTGATTTTGACAACAGAAGCAGTCGTAGCTAACAAACCAGAACCAGCAGCCCCAGCTCCAGCAATGGATCCAAGCATGATGGGCGGCATGATGTAAAAGCAACTTATAAAAAATACAAAAGGAGGGAATGCCTACCCCTCCTTTTTATGCTATTCACTTCTAAATAGATTTGAGCTCTCCTAACTTATATGATAAAATAAGACTAGAAAAAGGAGAAGAACATGATCGATGTAGAAGAAATTCTGAGCAAGATGAACCCTAATCAGAAAATTAATTATGACCGTGTCATGCAGAAGATGGTACAAGTATGGGAGAAAAATGAGCAACGTCCAACTATTCTCATGCATGTTTGCTGTGCCCCTTGCAGTACCTATACACTAGAATACCTGACCAAGTATGCAGATGTGACCATCTATTTTGCCAATTCCAATATCCATCCCAAGGCAGAATACCATAAGCGGGCTTATGTTACCAAGAAATTTGTCAGTGATTTCAATGAGAGGACAGGAAATACGGTTCAGTACCTAGAAGCTCCCTACGAACCAAATGAATATCGTAAGTTAGTCAGAGGACTGGAAGAAGAGCCAGAAGGTGGCGACCGTTGTAAGGTTTGCTTTGACTACCGTCTGGATAAAACAGCGCAAGTGGCTATGGATTTAGGCTTTGACTACTTCGGTTCGGCTTTAACCATCAGTCCTCATAAGAATTCTCAAACCATCAACAGCATCGGAATCGATGTGCAAAAGATTTATACCACCCACTATCTTCCAAGTGATTTCAAGAAAAATCAAGGTTACAAACGTTCAGTAGAGATGTGTGAAGAGTATGATATCTATCGTCAATGTTATTGTGGATGTGTCTATGCAGCCCAAGCCCAGAATATTGACCTGGTTCAGGTTAAGAAAGATGCCACAGCGTTCTTGCTGGATAAGGATGTTGAAAAAGACTATTCTCATATTAAATTTACAGTTACAAAATTGGATATATAAGAATAAGCCCAGCTGCAAAGCTGGGTTTTAATACTCTTCGAAAATCTCTTCAAACAGCGTCAACGTCGCCTTGCCGTATATATGTGACTGACTTCGTCAGTCTTATCTATAACCTCAAAACAGTGTTTTGAGCAACCTGCGGCTAGTTTCCTAGTTTGCTCTTTGATTTTCATTGAGTATTAAAATAAAAAACCAGGGCTCTCACCCCAGTTTGACAACTTTACCGATTCTTTAGTTCTACATAGCGCTTGTACCAAATGTTTACATAGGCTTCTGAGAAAGGACCACGTCCATTGTTAATCCAATCAACAAGAATTTTGACATGTTCTTTTAAAATATAGTCCAAATCATCAGAATAATTCATTTTGCGTTTGTGACGCTCATATTCCTCAACGTCCAAGAGACGTTTCTCCCCATCTGTAAAAATTTTAACATCCAAATCGTAGTCAATATACTTCAGTGCTTCTTCATCCAGATAGTAGGGGCTAGCCATATTGCAATAGTAGGAAATTCCATTATCACGAATCATGGCAATGATATTAAACCAATATTTCTTGTGAAAGTAAACAATAGCCGGTTCTCGAGTGACCCAACGACGACCATCACTTTCGGTAACAAGTGTATGATCGTTGACACCAATAATGGCGTTTTCTGTTGTTTTTAGTACCATGGTGTCCCGCCAAGTTCGGTGGAGACTCCCATCATGCTTATAACTTTGAATTGTAATAAAGTCGCCTTCTTTTGGAAGCTTCATAACTAACCAACTTTCTACAATTTATAAGTTTATCGTTTACTATTGTACCATAAAATTACCTAAAATCTGTGAATTTTACATGAAAATATTAAAGATATTCTCTGAGAGCGTTTGCTATATCCGAAAAATCGTAGCCCTTTCGTGCTAAAACTTGGGTTAAACGCTGTTTAAGTTCGTATCCTTCATATTTTCGGGCATACTTGGCATATTGCTTATCAAGTTCCTTGAAGATGAGTTCCTGAGTCGTTTCTTGGTCAACTTGACTATCCAACTCATCAAAGGCACTTTTAGCATCAGAGTAAGAGAATCCTTTGTTGGTCAAGTTTTGGATAATCTTATCTTGCAAGGCACGAGCTGGAAGTTTTCCTTCATATTTTTTCAAGAGTTTATTAGCTACACGTTGAGCAACTTCCGAAAAATTAAATTCTTTCAGAATCTCTTCTATAGTAGATTTTGAAATTCCTTTTTGTACTAATTTCTGAGTCAGTACATAAGGCCCCTTGTCTCCTGAAAGTTGATTGGCATTGATGATAGCATAAGTGTACTGGCTATCATTAATCCACTTATCTTCTTTAAGATTAGCAATGACTTGAGAAACTATTTTTTCATTAATATCATATTTCTTCAGATATTCTCTGACCTCTTTTTCAGTACGTGCTTTAAATGAAAGGTGATAGAGGGCTAGATTTTTACCATAAGAAAATTGAGCAAAGTCCTGAATCTCTTTCGATTCCTCTTCGCTTATCACCTTATCTCTCGATAACATAAAGCGAACAATTGTATCTTCAGTAATGTAGCATTTGTCGCCATTATCAAGCTCCATCAGATAGAGTCTTTTTTTCTTTTCAAGTTTTGTGATTTTCATAGTTCTATTATAACTCAAAATGTGAGAAAAAGCTGAAATCCCTTGATATAGTCGTTTTTTGTCCCTTAATGATGAATTTTAAGAACTTTTTAGGAACTTTGTAGATTCTCAATGGCTTTTTCATAAAAGGAAGTCGCCTTTTTCTTATTGTCTTTGGATAGGTGACTATAGATGTCCATAGTCATTGAAATTTTAGAATGGCCTAGCCGTGTTTGGATTTCTTTGTATGGCAGGCCAGCATTAAGCAATAGACTAGCGTGGGTGTGTCGGAAGGCGTGGAAACTCAAACGAGGACATCCAGCCAGTTTTAAATGCTTTTCTAGTCTGAATCTAAGCGCTCCAGCTTCTCTATAGTTGTCAAAGGTATCAGAGAACACTTTTTCAAAAGTTACCCCTATTTCCCTACCTATTTTGGATTGTCTTGCTTTATAGAGCCGTAGCATGAGTACCGTTTTGGTATCAAGTGCTATTTCTCTAATACTACTTTTACTTTTAGGGCTAGTGATTTCTTTTAGGGTGTTCAAAGTCTTGGTAACTGAAATACTACCGTTTTGTAGGTCAATATCAGACCATTTCAAGGCTAGACACTCACGAATACGCAAACCAGTCGCTAGAAGTGTCTTATATAACACCGTATCAGAGAAATTTTTGTAAGTGTTTGGCAACTGATCCAGATAATCTAAGAATTTTTTCAAATTGTCGTCATCCAGATATTTCAGTTTTTGCCCTTCTTTGGGTTTGCGCCGTGGGACGATGATATCCCTAGCTGGATTTGAAGAAATGACTTGCAAGGAAACGGCATAGGATAATATACGTTTATTTAAGGCATGGAGTTGGTTATATTGCTGATAACCTTTTCCTAGTTGGTTGTAATCTATTGCCCACTGGTTTACCTGGTGCTGAATAATAGGGGGCGTCAGTTTATCCAGTTTGTAGTCTCCAAAGGCTGGTAGGAGATACTTTCTTATGTTGTTTTTTGCGCCTATAAGGGTGCTATGTTTGACTGTATGGCAATAATTCTCTAGCCAGAGTTCCGTCAATTCCTGATAGGTGGTAACATTAACGGATTTTATAACCGTTGAGCCGTTTTTTTCAAACTCTACCTTGGCTTGGATAGCCTTGCTTTTGAGCCTATTCTTAGTTCTGTCTGAAATAGTTGTCTTGACTTTCTTACCCGTTACGGTATCGATGCCAAGATAAACGCTGGAACGGTAAACTACTGATCCATCTTTCTTTTTGTATTCTGTAATCTTCATGGTTTTACTCCTTTTCCATCAGCAGGCAAGCAATTAGAAAAGGTTTTGAAGTTATACCATGCGAGGAGCTAAGAGAACCCCCTTATTTTCGATTTTAAGCAGTCAGATGGTAAAATTGTA
This sequence comes from bacterium, assembly GCA_905221545.1. Lineage (GTDB taxonomy): Bacteria > Bacillota > Bacilli > Lactobacillales > Streptococcaceae > Streptococcus. The sequence continues at coordinate 33,988 of CAJNDO010000013.1, forward strand.
CCAGAATAAGAAACAAGGTGGATATGGGGCTTATATGAGGTTTTTAAAAAGCCCCAGTATTTCAAGAGTTTTATTTAGAAAATAAAAAGGAAGTAACAACTAAGCTACTTCCCTGGAGCGCTGAGGCTCAAAGTTTAAAAAATATGAGGGTAAACCTCTAAGTAACTTAATTATAGATTAAATTTTAATAGCTGTCCATCAGCAGGTAAGCAATTAGAAAAGGTTTTGAGTTCATACCATGCGAGGAGTTACGAGAATTTTAATTTAACTTGTCATTAGTAAATAGATGGTGTTAACTATTTTGCACTATAATCAAAGAATTCTTCAACTATTGCGTGTTTTAATGGGCGTTTTGCAACTTTAATTAATATTTTACTTTTTTCTAAATCTTTTATAGTTTGTTTTAGACTTCTTTGTGAATATTCAGTATGTTGTAAAAGATTCAAAAGTTCATTGTCGTTAATGCTTGCTTCAAAATCTGACACAAATAATTGAGACTGGATAAGTAAAAATAATATCGTTGCTTCAATATCAGTGAAACTACTATCTTGCAATTTTTGATGATAATAGTATAGCATTTCTTGTTTTTCTGCTAGTGTATTTATTATTTCATATTGCCCCTTAATAATAAAACGTAAGATTGTATGTACAAATTGAGTACCATCTGCTTTGTTTAGGATGTTTCCGGTATCTGAGAATGCTTTATAATATTTGTTTTTATCTTCATTTATTTTTTTACTAATAATGAGACCTGAAAATTTATCTAATTTTCTTGAAAGATACTTAGATAGAATATAACGGCCAGTTCTTCCATTGCCATCATAAAACGGATGAATGTTTTCAAAAAAATAATGTGCTAGACTAGCTTTTATAAGGAAAGGAACATTTTCTGTATTGATGAAATGAAGCCAGCTAAGTAGCATTTCCTTAATTGTCTCTTCTTTACCTGGTGCAATATGCTCTATCTTTCCATTTTGATTATTAACAATAGAAACATAGTTTCTCCTAAACAGTTCACCATCCAGTTCATCATCATCTTCAATTTCTCCGCTAGTTAAAGCATTATATATTTCTCTAATGTGAGTTAGTTCTGTTATATTTAGATAATCTTCTGAAAGTATATCTAGATACATTCGGACAGTAGATTTATGTTTCAGTTTTTCTTTTTTATCTTTGTTAAGAGCTTCAATTGCAGCCGCTACATCTTTCCTTGTAGTTCCAATGCCTTCAATTTCATTTGTGGAAATAATGGCATTGAATAGCTGTTCATTATAAAATTGTTGATGAGCAACATCTGGTAAATCATTCGCTAAATCTGTAATAGTAGAAGATAATTCAATAATTTTTTGGGAAAGAAGTTGGATTTCCATAATTGGTACAACAAATAGTGGATATTCGTTTGTTGCAAACTCTTCTTTCTTCATCAGATATGGAAACATTGTAGTTTTTGTGGTGCCGTATCCATTTATTCTTTGTGAGTATTCTTTTTCATAAATACTACGTTCACTGTAATAAATTTTTTTTAGACTTTTATACTCCATACTCTAAATTTAATTAATGACAAAAATGTAAGTTTGTCATTAATAGCTCCTTTTAATTTTTTAATTATTGACAAAAACGCTATTTTGTTAATAATAGCTCGATTTAATTTTTTAATTATTGACAAAAACGCTATTTTGTCAATAATAGCTCGATTTAACTTTTTAATTATTGACAAAAACGCTATTTTGTCAATAATTATTTTGTCGTTTTTTGCGCTTTAGTCTGTAAAATCGGCTTTCTATTCTTCAATTTCCCCTGTTTTTGCACAATAGACCTTTGAAAGAGGGTTGCTATTGGCGAATATGGGGGAGTTTTTTAATTTACGATGATTTCGCCAACAGGGATAAAATCTTTTTGTTTTGAAGATTTTGCGATTAAGTCGTATTGATCAGCAGATTTTTCATACCCAAGGGAAAGAGTAGTATTGTCGTCTGGTAATTTTTTAGCAAACTCAGATATAGACATCCGAAATACGGTAATTGCATTTTGCTGATTAGTTGTAGCAGAATTTGAATTGATTGCGTCAATAGTCTCTTTTGCGCTATCTTTAGCCGTTCCAGTTAGCAAAATCATGATTGTATCATGTGGTTCGGATGAATCTGAATCGATTACGTTATTTTGAATTTTAACGCTTATTGCTCCAGTTGATTCAGGATCTAATTTTGATTTGATTTCAGAAATTAGATTGTCGTACTTACTGTTATCTACTTTGGCTTTAACGTTTGTTGAAGTAGTATTTTTTTGCTCCGTTTTTGGTTGCTCCGAGCTATCTTTAGTAGCTGATTGATTGTTAGAGCAAGCTACTAGAACGGTAGCAGAAAGTAAAATAGCTGACGTGCTTAGTAATTTTTTCATAAGTAGCCTCCTATATGCTGATGTTTTCTAATAAAAGATTTAGAGCGATATCCCATATTTTTTACAATAGACCTATGGGATAAAGTAGCTATTGGCGGATATGGAGCTTATATAGTGATTAGAGATTTTATATTAGTCATCATAATCTTTATGAAGAACAGGATTATCAGCTAATGAGGAAATTATTGTACTAATAGCTTCCCTTTCTTTCTTGTCTAGTGTTAAAAAATCAATAATAGTAATTTTAGTCTTATCAGGAAAGGTCATTAGACCTGCAAGAAATCTTCCGATATTTGTATCAGCATAGTCTTGCATTCCTTTTAACATAAGATCTTTTTTTTCTTGATTCCAATTTTTAACTTCTTCTTTAGCAAATCTTCTATGCCCATAATAATCGTTAATGTCTCTAAGGTTTTCTATCACAGTATCTCTTACCTTTTCACCACGAGTTAGCGCCAATAAACCATATCCTGCAAAATCCACAGGGGAATCCATGTTATCTCTATATTTCTCTAAAGTAGAAGATATATAGTTTGCCCTTCTTCTTTCGTCTTCTCCTAAAAGATATCCAACACTTACCCCAAAATATTCAGCTAGTTCCTGAGCTTTTTGCGTTTTTATTGGACGTTCTCCCTTTTCCCACCGAGATATAGTTTTTTCATTTATTTCTAAAAGATTGGCTATTTCTTTCTGAGATTTCTTTTTTTCTTTTCTTAATTCTTTCAATCTATTCATTAATCATAATACCTTTCACTGCTAATTATAACACTTATTTTAAAAAAAGACAAAATTGTCTGCAAAAAATTAAAAAAATGCTTGACGCGGACAAAAGTGTCTGATATTATAAAGTCTGTAAAGGACAAAAAAGTCCGTTCTCTCCAACCTTTCACATTTCAATCTATTTATGGAGGGGCATTTTTAGAAAGGAGGAAACCTATGGGGAAACTAAGAGGTTATCGAGTTATGTTAGGACTGACTCAACAACAGATGGCAGACAAGTTAAAAATTTCTTTACAGTCATATAATAACAAAGAATTAGGTAAAACGCCATTCAATGACAAAGAGCGTCTAGCGATTAAGTCAATGGTTGCAGAAATCAAACCAGACATAACAATAGACGAATTATTTTATAGTTAGAAAGGAGCTAACTAATCGCAATACTACTCTACATTTACAGATTTCTCATGAGGTGCTTTACCACTGGGGATTGATAAACGGATCTAGCTAAATATTCGCTAGTGTAATTTGCTTGCTACCTATAGCAGTATCAAGGGTTTGTAGGGGTTCATATTCTCCGATTTTATCCTACTTTAATGCTTTACCTTGGTACTGTTTTAGGTGGCAAGCACTGACAAAATAAGAAAGGAGTGAACCAATGGAACTGGTTTACATGGACGGCAAGAAAGAGCCGTATACTACGAGCGAAATCATCGCCGAATGTGCTGAAGTAAAGCACGATACAGTACAAAGTTTAATAAGAAATCATCAAGAGGATTTTGAAAGTTACGGAATAATCGGATTTGAAATCCGTAAATTAGATAGACGAGGGCGACCGATGAAAATCTATCGTTTGAATGAACAACAGGCTACATTGCTGATCACTTATCTAAAGAATACCGAACCTGTACGGCAATTTAAAATGAACCTAGTCAAAGCATTCTTTGAAATGCGTGATGAACTTTCTAAACGCTATCTTCAACGGGAACTGGAAAAGCCAAAGCGCAAGACCTTAACCGAAGCTATTAAATCATGGGAGAAAGCGCCCAAGCATGCCTATAGTACACTTACAAACTTACTGCTAAAGGGAGCTACAGGGAAAAACAAGTCTCAACTCATGCAAGAGCGAGAAAGTGGAAACGGTATTGACAGTTTAACCAGTGATGAACTTACAAACTATCAGCGCTTGGAAGATATGGCTATAGCTATGATTAACTTGAATAGGGGGTATTCAGAAATTAAAGAACTAATTTTTAAATCATAGGAGTATAGAAAATGGAAAATGAATTTAAGACAGTTACAAATGCCAAGGGGTTAGAAATTCCTAAGTATCCCAAGGATTTTAAAAAGCTAGTTGAGAAAGACAGACAACTAGCCGAGTATCTTTGTATGCACTACGAGTCTTTGGACAGTGAAGACCTGGGCGCATTTCTTGAAACGGTGGAACAGGGATTCAGTTGGATTCTGGATCTTATCGAAAGTAAAGACTTGCTTTATAAGCCACAGTCGGGTGGTAATCATGCAAAAAGAAAATAAAAAAATCACTTGCTCAAATTTTGACCGAGGAGAGCAAGCGACAAGATTAAGGATATAGAAATTTTTTCTATGCTCCGATTATAGCAGAAAACAGCTATTTTATCAAATACATAAAGAAAAACCGAAGAGCAGGCAAGCAATTAGAAAAGGTTTTGAAATCAAGTGCTGACACGGTGATTCTAAGGCCTTGTTTAGCTGAAAGATGGGTAATTACTCACGAAACACCGCTACAAGCGTTCGCCAACTTGGGGCAATCGCCCAGCGTTTGGAGTGGGTGGAAACCTGTATAAGAAAAGGCAAAAGAAAAGGAAATAATATGACAGTAAACATAAAGGAAATTCAAGAGCAAGGGAGCAGACTTGGAGATGTGCTTCCTAGAATTGAATTAGTCAGACAGTTGAGTAATTCGCTGATAATGGCGAAAAATAACGGAGTAGATACTGATATCTTATCTGGACAGATGATAGAGGGGTTAGGCGTTATTCGTGACCAGATGGAACAACTCTATAGAGAGTTGGACGGGATTGCAGTTTATCTCCTTAATTGTGATAATTTTGAAGAATTGGGGTACAAGTCAGATGATAATACCAAATATAAGAAAAATGACACAAGCAGAATTTGATAACTTCATGGCTGCTTTAAAAGTAAACGATCCGAATTTTTTTCAGTTTATCGTTGATTTTATCAATAAAAAAGTAACCGTTCAAGAAGTTGAAGCTTTCCAAAAGATGGAACATCAAGCCCAACAGTTATATATCAAGAATTACAAAGCGAGGGCATAAGATGAATGAATTAGATTTGACCAATACACAGTCGGTAATCTGTATGGTGGTATTGATTGGCTTACTGCTTTACCTAAATCACCGAGACCGCAAAAAGAGCCCCCAACTGGAGCAAGAAAACAGGAAACTGGGAGATAGACCTAGTGAGAGTTTAAGCCCTGACTATGGGCGATATATCCAACTTGCAGGCATCAATAAACAAGGAGCGATTAAATGACTTGTGAAGTAAATTTATATACTGATTTTAAAGAGAAGCTAGAAAAGCCCAGTTTAACTAAAGAGGCTTTTATAAATTTGTATATAGGTAATATAAAAAATCTATCAACAATTTTAGGAATATTAGATAATGAACTTTCGGATAAAGAGATAAGATATAAGGTCCTTAAAACTATTGAGATGATCATAAAGGATCAGGAAGATATTTTACATAGGGCAATAAAAGGGCAAATGATATTTCATAAACCAGGCTAGAAAAAGAGGAATAGAATGAATTTAACACTGAAAGGGGTGGAAGGATATGTTTAGTTTGAGTAAAGAAAGCGAACACGATTTAACCAATAGAATAAGCACAGTAGTAGAAAACTATCTAGCAGTCCGAGAAAGACCTAAACCACGACTAACTGGTTTAATGTCAGCACAGGAAGCCATGGACGAGTTAGATATAAAATACAAAACCTTGCAAAAGTGGGAAGGTGCAGGACTAAGACGTTACCAACCACCCATAGAAGAGACTAGAAAAGTCTATTACAAAGTTACGGATATTTTGAAGTTCCTGGGGGTAGATGATGGCAAAGACTAAAATATATTTTTGGTTAAAAGTTGACAAGAAGTTTTTTGATAATCTTTTTATTAAACGACTTAAAAATATGCCTGGTGGCTACACTATGACAGTGATTTATATCCGTCTTATGTTGGAAAGTTTAGAAGATGATTGTATTTTGTACTATGAAGGATATTTTGATAGTTTGGTACAGGAATTAGCTTTAAAACTAGATGTTTCTGAAGATGATATCAATATGACGGTTGCATATTTTACAAAATGCGGACTGATTCAGATAGACGATGATGGACACGCTACATTATCGCAAGCAAAAGCTATGGTAGAAAGTGAAACAAACTGGGCAAAATATAAACGTGAACAGCGTAAACAAGCCCAAAATATGGTAAGGTTGGAGAGTGTCCAAGATAGTGGGACAGTTTCCAACTCATGTCCAACAGAGATAGAGAAAGAGAATAGAGTTAATAGTAAGAGTAATAATTTATATTTAGATAATATATTGTCGGAAAATCCCGACTTCACTTTTCCTACTTGGCTTGAAAAAACAGCTATAAAAGATTTAGAGAAAACAAAACATAAAGAACTTTGGATTCCTATTGCTTATCTGAATCAAGTAGCTAATAAGCGGTATAAGTTTGTTGATAAGACAAAAAGGCTTTTACTAGCACGATTCAAAGAAGGCTATACACTTGAAGATTTTAAGCAGGTGATAGATATTAAAACGGCAGAATGGAAGGATAGTCCTGAATTTTCTAAATACCTTAGACCAGAAACACTTTTCGGATCTAAGTTTGACGGTTATTTGAATCAAAAGCCTAAAACCATAAAAGGGAAGTCTGAGGATAACTTCCCAGACCTACCATTTTAGGAGTTGCAAGGATGAAGGAACAATTTAAAGAATTTAATAACAGAAAAATATCAGATAAAGTTTGTGATATTCATCAGGTAAATTACTGGGAAATTTCTATACCTGTAGTAGGGAGTTCAGAAAGAAAAATACAACCATTTTGTCCAGAGTGTGTGAAGGGGGAGATTAAACAAAAAGAGAAAGACCTATTACAGAGGTTTGATGATAGACAAACGTATTTTAAAACTTATGATGTATTAATGCGTGATAGTACAATTCCTAAAGAGTTAAAAGGAGCGACATTTGATAATTTCTTTGTTAAGACTACAGAGGAGCGTCAGATGTTAGAGTTTGTAAAGGGGCAAGCCCAGAAGTATCTTGGAGGTATGACAGGAAATACTTTAATTAGCGGTAGCACAGGAATAGGAAAAAGTCATTTATCGCTTGCCCTGGCCAAAGAAATCAATGAGAGTTTCAGAGAGAAGAACGAACCTAAGAGCGTCTTGTTTGTCAGCTTAACCGAGATTATCAAGCAGATAAAAGAAGGTTGGGCTTATGGAAGAAACGCAAACTTAACAGAGTATGAGGCAGTTAAAAAGCTAGTTGATGTTGATTTTCTAATCATCGATGATCTTGGGGCAAAAAATGGAACAATCACGCCTAAGAGTGACTGGGAACAAGATTTCTTGTTTGATATTATCAATAATCGAGAAACTACGATTTTCAACACGAACCTAGATAGTAGTGAACTGCGGACGGTATACAATGCTAGAAATTCAAGTAGAATTTTGAAAGGTTTAGAAGGGAACACTTTTAAGGCTTTCACAATCAAAGATAAGCGATATACGATTAACACAGTGAGGGGAGAGAAAGGTTAATAGATATGGATGAAATGAAATTTTCAACAGAAAAAGGCTTTATTGTCTACGAAAAATGTGGTATAATAGAGATAGAAAAAGTTCCAAGGTTTGGAGAGATAACTTTATTCTACTCAGATGGGAAATTTACCCATCTAGTCAAAAAAGAAACTAAAAAATAAGTCTATTGAGAACAACTCAGGGGCATACCGTAAGCATATGATGCTAGTGGTATGCCCTTTTTGCTTGAGAAGAAAGGAGGTGAAGAAGATGACGGTAGATACTTCATTAGGGTATGTGGTAGCTAGTAAGTTTTCTATGGATCCAGAAAAAAGACAGAAAATATTTTCGAAATGTAAAAAAGAGGATGGCAGTTTAGAAAATGGGAAACACGAAATACTAGAGAAATATGCTGACAAAAATAAAGAATCAACAGCTAGAAAAAATGATTTTAAAAGCTCGTAGAGTTCTAAAAGAAAAGCTAAGAGCTAAGAATTTTAGAAAAAATTATAAACAACGAGGAGCAATAAAGAGATAAAGGAGTATAAAATGGCTAAAAAATTTAGTTTGGTAGAAAAGTATGTAAGAAGTAGAGGAATGAGTATTGATGATGAAAAATCAAAAACAGGTTTAATATTATCACAAGATATAACAAGTATCTATGACGTTCCTGAAGAAGGAAAAGAATTAGTGGATCTTGTTAATGTGATTGAGTATACGGGTACTGGTGGGACATATGAAACTGTAGGTTTTGATGATGAACATCTATCAGAACTTGAATCAGAAGAGTTTAGAGATAGTAAAAGTGTAGAACTTAGAAAAAAACAGATTAGAACCAAGTTTGAACACAAGACATTTTCAGGCCGTATTTCCTTATCGTCTGAACAAGTTGATGATGGAGAATATAATATATCAGACTTCTTAAGTAACAAAATTACCCGTCTTTGTCGTAAAACTCGTAATATTGAAATTGGAAAAATTCTAAAAGAAGCACCTGAAAAAAATGTTTCTAATTTTGACGAATTGAAAGATACAATAAACGATTTGAATCCCGAACGTCATAATACTCTTGTATTAAGTCAGTCACTATTTAAGTTTTTAGATAAAGAGAAATCTAGCGATGGAAATTATATTTTAAAAATTAACAAGAAGGAACAATACTCAGAAAACTTATACGTTGATGATGTTATTGTTGTATCTGATGAAGTACTAGGAGTAAAAGGCGATAAAGTTGCTTTCGTTGGGGATTTGTACAATTTCGCTACTTTATTTGAAAGAAATAAAAATAGCTTACGTTGGGTAAGTGAATCCGTTATTTATGGAATGAGTTTAATGCTTTATACTCGTTTCGTTGTGAAGAAAATTGAAACGGATTGCGCTTTCTTTATAAAATGGAATTAGGAGATAGGGGATGGATATTAGAGAAGTATTATCAACATTAGAAAATCTTGATGATAAAAAAGATAAGATTGCAAAAGCAAGAACAAAGTTGGAAGGAAAAAGAAAAACAATTACTGGAGAGAAGAAGATTTCATTTGATAATATTGATTCTTTTCTTGAGGATAATGCTACTTCTTTAGAACAAATTACTAAAATGAGTGAATCAATCAATCTTTTAGAGAAAGAGTACGATACTTATTTCTGGGAGGCAAAGGCAGCGATATTTGAATATATCTTTAAAGAGACTAAGCGAAGAGCTGAAGAAAAGAAAATCTATAAACGTTACCAGAAGAAACTTAGAATAATTTTAGATGCCTACGATGAAATTCAAGCACTAAAGAAAGATGTAGAAGAAATACATAAAGGCGTAGTTGGAGAAATAACTCAGGAGCATTCTCTTGCAGTATATCGGACAGAAGTAAATCCAACAAGTATCCTTCCGTTCTTAAATCCTGATGTCAGTGGGCATATGAATTTTTCTAAGGAATATCGTGAGATTAAAGAGTATTTAGGTAAAGAGTAATTCATTAGAAACAAGGCTGATTTGAATATCAAGAAATTGATAGCTATATCAAAAATGGCCTTGTTTTTAATTTCAGTAAATTAGTTTCACAAAATGAAGAAAGCATAAACTAAAACAGAGTATAGGCTTGGAAGCCATGTATATCAGTAAGTTATAGAATGGGGTGAGTTTCACAGAATGTAAGATAAGAGAAACTGGGGAATAAATTAGAGGGGAGTACTTTAGATTGTTATATTGAAGAGCTATCAAACTAAAAACAATGATACCTGGTAAGTAGAGTGTTGAAAGGCTTTTAGCGCTTTTTGTCAGATTGACAGAATGCAACAGAAGAAAATTTAAAAATCGAAGCGGAGGTACTTGACTATGTATGACCTTAGTAACAGAGACTTGGACGGGATTGATAATGAATTAGAAAGATATAGAACGCTTGCTAATAAAATTTACTTGAGAAGACAAGAGTTGATACATAACAAGAAACATGGAAATGAAACGTATATTAGATCTCAGGGTAAGAAAGTTTCAAGTCCTACTGAAGATACTATAATTAGAATTGAAGAAGATTTAACCTTAAGATATCTGGAAGGTTTTAAATTAATTGTAGATACCTTGATGGAGAATCTGATTGATACTGATCTACTCATCTTTAAAATGAGATTTTTAGAAGCTGGTGTGACTTGGGAAGACGTGGCAGAGAAACTAAATAAAACTACTCGTTATATAAATAGTCGAAGAAAAGTAATCGCTAAAAGATTTATAGAACTGAAAGGATATTGACTCCCCCTACGTTGAAAAAATTTTTTTGAATACTTTGGGAACCGGCGAAGGGAACTTTTTCCAAGTCGGAGACCTCCAGACAAAAAGGGGATAAAAACCTTCCATTTTATCAGAAAAAGATTAGTTTTGAAGAACGAAGATATTTAGGGGAAGAAATTAAGCTCCTACCCTTGTAGTTTACAATAGAAAACGGATGACTTACTTTCTGAGATTCCAGAGGATGGCAGGAAGTGAAAACCAGGTTACGATAGATGAACAGGCTTGGAAACTTGTCTTACCTGATCAGTGGAATTTGACTAGTAAGCATGAAAAAGTAATCAGAGAGGGTTTAGAAACATTTGTCCATGATATCAATAGGATAGAGAATGAACGTGCTAGAAAGTGTTTTATCATTCATTATTGCTACATAAAAAAGAAAATAATGAGCGAATGCGTAGAGATGGCAGGTACTAGCTCCACTAGTTAGCACAGATATAAATAGATAGCCGTCTTAAACTTTGCGAGAATCCACGAGAACGGAGAACTAGAAGCCTATAAGTAGCTATCAGCGGAATGATTGCAGTCTAGAGCGCCCCGCTTTAGGGCGTCATCATATAAAACTCCATGAATCAGTTAGAAGCCCTTGGAAATGAATCTAGGGGCTTTTAGATTTCCGAATATATATAGGTTGGCGATAGTGTGGTATAATGGTGCTAGGTAATAAAAAAGCACGTTTGACCGTGCTAGTTTCTTGCCTGCTGAACTCATCATATAGTATAGTGGCTCCTTTGAGGGGCTTTTTTTGTGAACATTTTTAGGAACTTTTAAAGAATTTAAAGAAAATATAAGGAAATGTGATTTTAAAGAAAATCAGCAATATCAAGGCCTTTACTTACTAATGAAATATAAAAATCAAGCGGTAGCGGAATAACTCAAAATGTGATAAGATAGGGGTATGAATCTGAAAGTGAAACAAAAAATACCATTAAAAATCAAGCGCATGGGAATTAATGGTGAGGGAATCGGCTTTTATCAAAAAACCTTAGTCTTTGTACCTGGAGCACTCAAAGGTGAAGATATCTATTGTCAGATTACTTCTATTAAACGCAACTTTGTTGAAGCAAAATTACTAAAGGTTAATAAGAAGTCAAAATTCCGAGTTGTGCCAGCTTGTACTATTTATAATGAGTGCGGAGGATGCCAAATCATGCACCTGCATTATGATAAGCAGCTGGAGTTCAAGACGGACCTACTTCACCAAGCACTGAAAAAATTCGCCCCTGCAGGATATGAAAACTATGAAATTCGTCCAACTATTGGTATGCAGGAACCCAAGTACTATCGTGCTAAGTTACAATTTCAGACTCGAAAATTTAAGAATCAGGTCAAGGCGGGCTTATATGCACAAAACTCTCACTATTTAGTAGAGTTGAAAGACTGCCTGGTACAAGACAAGGAAACCCAAGTGATTGCTAATCGCCTAGCAGAATTGCTTACTTATCACCAGATTCCAATTACGGATGAGAGAAAAGTTTTAGGTGTTAGGACTATTATGGTTCGACGAGCAAGAAAGACTGGACAGGTTCAGATTATTATTGTTACAAACCGTCAGCTTAATTTAACCCAACTAGTAAAAGACTTAGTTAAAGATTTTCCAGAAGTTGTGACAGTAGCTGTGAATACAAATACAGCTAAAACCAGTGAGATTTATGGTGAAAAAACAGAAATTATCTGGGGAGAAGAGAGTATTCAAGAAGGTGTACTCGATTATGAATTCTCACTATCCCCTCGAGCATTCTATCAACTAAATCCTGAACAAACAGAAGTACTCTATAGCGAGGCGGTAAAAGCGCTGGATGTTGATAAAGAAGACCATTTGATTGACGCTTATTGTGGAGTTGGAACGATTGGATTTGCCTTTGCAAAGAAAGTTAAAACACTCAGAGGTATGGATATTATTCCAGAAGCCATTGAAGATGCTAAGCGAAATGCTAAAAGAATGGGATTTGATAATACTCATTACGAAGCTGGAACAGCAGAAGAGATTATTCCTCGCTGGTACAAGGAAGGCTACCGAGCAGATGCTTTAATTGTTGACCCTCCACGTACAGGTCTGGATGATAAGTTATTAGATACAATTCTTACCTATGTGCCAGAAAAAATGGTCTATATTTCTTGCAATGTTTCGACCTTGGCTCGTGATTTAGTGCGCTTAGTAGAAGTCTATGATCTTCATTATATCCAGTCGGTCGATATGTTCCCTCATACCGCTCGAACTGAGGCTGTTGTAAAATTAATTAAAAAAATTTAAAAAAAGATATTGACAAAAAACAAAAAGCCGGTATAATAGTAAGAGTTGAAAATAACAACTCTGGTCCGTTGGTCAAGGGGTTAAGACACCGCCTTTTCACGGCGGTAACACGGGTTCGAATCCCGTACGGACTATGGTATGTTGCGGTTGAGGCACTTGATGAAAAAAGTTCAAAAAAGTTTCAAAAAAGTGTTGACAAGCGAAAGCGACTGTGATATACTAATATAGTTGTCGCTTGAGAGAAGC
>CAJNDO010000014.1 GCA_905221545.1 bacterium
AAAAGGACTCAGTCCTGTGCAATACAGAACTAAATCCTTCGGATAAATTAATTGTCTAACTTTTTGGGGTCAGTACATAATGACTACCCAGCTTGTCTAATTCTATTTGCTTAAATCGATTCGACGACCAATTTTTCCAATGATAATCGCTCCAATAATCAATGAAGCAAATTCACCAACTCCTGTTGTAAACCAAGTAAGGAAAAATGGTAATTGCGCTACAATATTCAACTCTGCAGCGATGGTAAACATGGAAATTGAAAAGAGGATTGAAAAGAAGAAATGATCTTTTCGAATTAATCCATTAAAAAGGTAATCTTTGCTGTATTTTGCAAAAAGCCAAACACCTAGACTGAGGAATACTAAGGTTGATCCACCACCAACAAAGACATCTAGCAGTCCGAAACTAAAGAAATTGGCAATCATACAACCGATGGTAACTCCGATGATGTACTTAGGATTGTAAAAAGCCATAAAGTTCATCATTTCTGAAATACGGAACTGATAAGCACCATAGCTGATGGCATTTAGAGGCGGTGTAACAGTCAAAACGACATAGATAGCAGCGACGATTGCAATATCTGCAACATCACGAATAGTTAATTTTTTCATCTTTTCTCCTTTGGCGGGTTGTCCGCGTGTAATATGCTTGGTGAAAGAAGCTAAGCACCAAGGGTTGCTTTATTCAACCTTACTAGTATAGCACAATAGTCTTCTTTATGCTATACTTAAACCATGAAAATTCCTATTCAAAAATTTTTTAACAATGAAATCTTAGCCTATCTCTTTTTTGGCCTTGCAACAACTCTAGTTTCGATTCTCTCACGACTAGTCATTTATCAACTAAGTCATCAAGAACTCCTTGCTACTGCCCTGGCAAATATTATCGGTATCCTCTTTGCCTTTATCACAAATGATACGGTTGTATTTAAGCAAGCTAGGCAGAATTGGCCAAGACGTTTAGTGAAATTTACTCTTGCCCGCCTTTCTACTTTTCTGTTAGACTTTCTCCTTACTTTTCTCTTTGTAAGCCAGTTTCCTCATATTATAGGACAATTCGTAAATGAAAATCTTGATAAAATCAACGCAATCGAAACAGTCCTTGCACAATTATTGATAATTATCCTTAATTATATTTTTAGTAAGGTTTTTATTTTTAAAAAATAAAATTCCTGAGCATATAGCTTGCAAGAACTTATTAATTAATATATAATGAAGAGTAAAAATTTTTTGAAAGGTAAAATGAAAATGTTAAAAGATCTTAAAGCATTTTTGCTTCGTGGTAATGTTGTTGACCTTGCTGTCGGTGTGATCATTGCCTCTGCTTTTGGTGCTATTGTAACTTCATTCGTTAACGATATCATCACTCCACTTCTATTGAACCCTGCTTTGAAAGCTGCAAAAATCGAACGTATTGCTGAACTTTCATGGAATGGAGTTGCTTACGGTAACTTTTTGAGCGCTGTTATCAACTTCCTTGTAGTTGGTACTGTTCTATTCTTTGTGATTAAAGCTATGGAAAAAGCACAAAACCTTACCAAAAAAGAAGAAGTTGCTGAAGAGGAAGCACCAGCTGGTCCAACTGAATTGGAAGTACTTCAAGAAATCAAAGCTCTTCTTGAGAAAAAATAATCGTTTAAAAGGATCTAGCACAAAGCTAAATCCTTTTTCTTTACTCTTTCGGCAACTTGCCTGCTTTCTCTAGCATTTTCTTAATCAGATAAGGCATCTTAACATTCTCCCGACCTTTTTTCTCAATCAGTTTTTTCACAAATTCTGGCATTTGTAAATCTTCAGATTCGGCCAAAATATTTTTCATCTCATCTGAAGGAACTAATTCATCAAAGGTTTCTTCTTCTGGGAGAAATTCCTTAAATTCTTGATTTTCATTGGCTCTAACTGTATTGACCAAAGCATCAATCAAACGAGAATCTGTATTTGGCATTGGTGGACGATGGTAGTTTACTCCAAATTCCTGACATAAGTCATAACATTCCACATCATTGTCGAACAAAACTTCAATGTGCTCGCTGATGAAGCTGATAGGGACAAAAATATAATGGTCTGGATGTTCTGTCTGTTCTCTGAGATACTCCAAGACATCAGGCTTAATCCATGGAATACCGATATCACTTTCACTCTGCCAAGTATTGGTATATTGTTCTGAACTCAAGCCCAGTTTTTCAGCGACTAGCTTGCTATTTTCAAAAATTTGGTCAATATATGGGTCACCAAAATCCAAGGCAAAAATGGGCACACTGTGGGCTGAAAAGATGACTTTAAAACTGTCCTGTTTTACTTCTTCTTTTAAAATCTTACCAATTTCATCCGCCCAATAGTTTAAGAGCGCTTCTTCCTGATACCAGTCCTTAATAACCAAAAATTGAATTTGTTTGCTTTCCAAAAATTTTTCATAGCCCATGACAGAGTAGAAAGAATAATGGGGCTCCAAAATCAAGCAAATACACTGCTCAATTCCGTCTGCTTCCATCTGACCAATCACATCTGGAATAAAGGGACTGGAAAACTTATTGGCAAAATAGACACTGTATTCATTACCTAGCCTAGATTCAACCAAGGCAACCTCTTCACGAGTAATTCTTTGCAGAGGCGTACCTCCAATTCGTACATAATTATCATAGAGTGTTTGAATCTCGTGGTCTTGGGGTCTCACCCCACGACGAATATTTGTGAAAAAATCAGCTACACCCTCAAAGGTAATCTCTTCTGGTGAACCGAAAGTCATCATTAAAATTGCTTTTTTCATAACTGCTTCCTTGTGATGTTTTTATCAAGTTTATTGTATCATTAATTCATTGATAAGTAAACGCTAACATAGGGACATTCTCAATCTTCTGTCTTTTGTTTTTCTCTTCTTTCTATGATACAATGGAAAAAATGAATTCAAAAGGAGTTTTTTATGACTTATCCAAATCTCTTGGACCGCTTTTTAACCTACGTTAAGGTCAATACGCGCTCTGATGAACACTCTACTACTACTCCAAGTACACAGAGTCAGGTTGACTTCGCGACCAATGTCCTGATTCCAGAAATGAAACGTGTTGGACTTCAAAACGTCTACTACCTTCCAAATGGTTTTGCGATTGGAACTTTGCCAGCCAATGATCCATCTTTAACACGTAAAATTGGCTTCATCTCCCACATGGATACTGCTGACTTTAATGCCGAAGGTGTTAATCCGCAGGTGATTGAAAACTATGATGGTGGAGTAATTGAACTAGGGAATTCTGGTTTTAAATTAGATCCAGCTGACTTCAAGAGTCTTGAAAAATATCCAGGACAAACCCTCATCACAACCGATGGAACAACCTTGCTAGGTGCTGATGACAAGTCAGGGATTGCTGAAATTATGACCGCTATTGAATATCTGACTGCTCATCCTGAAATCAAGCACTGTGAGATTCGAGTTGGTTTTGGGCCAGATGAAGAAATCGGTGTTGGTGCCAATAAATTTGATGCAGAAGATTTTGATGTAGATTTTGCCTATACAGTTGATGGTGGTCCGCTAGGAGAACTTCAATACGAGACTTTCTCAGCAGCTGGTGCTGAATTGCATTTTCAAGGACGTAATGTCCACCCTGGTACTGCCAAAGGACAAATGGTCAACGCCCTTCAGTTAGCAATTGATTTTCATAATCAACTTCCAGAAAATGACCGACCTGAGTTAACGGATGGTTACCAAGGTTTCTACCATCTTATGGATGTGACAGGTAGTGTCGAGGAGGCGCGTGCAAGCTATATCATTCGCGATTTTGAAAAAGATTCCTTTGAATCACGTAAAGCAACCATGCAGTCCATCGCTGATAAAATGAATCAAGAACTTGGTAGTAACCGTGTCACCCTAGACTTGACAGACCAGTACTACAATATGAAAGAAGTCATTGAGAAAGATATGACGCCAATTACCATTGCAAAAGCTGTTATGGAAGATCTGGGTATCACTCCTATTATCGAACCAATCCGTGGAGGGACAGACGGCTCTAAGATTTCCTTTATGGGAATCCCTACTCCAAATATCTTTGCTGGTGGAGAAAATATGCACGGACGTTTTGAATACGTCAGCCTTCAGACCATGGAACGTGCAGTTGATACGATTATTGGCATCGTAGCTTATAAAGACTAAAAAGACGAGGTAGCTCAGCTACTTCGCCTTTCTTTTTACTCTGCTGGTTTTGCTTGATTTCCAGTACCTGTTGCAGATTCTGTTGTTTCCTTTTCTGAAGTTGATTCATCTGGTTTAGAATCTGTTGCATTGCTCGGTTTGTTTTCGTTGCCTGCAGTTTCACTGTTAGATTCTGTAGCTGAGTTTGGTTGGTTCTCAGCACTTGTCTTATCACCATTTGCCTCGGCATTTGTTGTTGGAGTTGCTTCTTCACTCGCACTTGATTTTGACTTGATTTCTTGATTTAAGACTAGAATAGCTTTTGTCAATTCAAGTAAAGCGGCCTTATCTTTACTCTTAGCAGAAAGTTGATCTAATAATGCATCCACCTTATCAAAGTCCTCATCAGAACCATTATTACTTTCTAAATATGCGTGAAGCGACCTGAGAATATCGTAGAGTTTTTGATAGAGTACAAGTGTCTGAGGATCTTGTTCAGCATTTTCCTTTTCTTGTTGAAGGGCGCTGGCGATACGAGTCAAGACATCTTTTACCTGACTGTTTACTTCATCCAAGTCTGCATCAGCCTTGTTTGTAGCAACTTTTAGATTTTCTACTTCTTCTGCCAAGGATTGTCTGATTCCTTCTTCTTGGATTTGTTCCAAGAGTTGATTTGCCTTGCTCAAGAGGTTTTCTACTTGTTCCTTGCTAACATGATTGACATGCTCCTCTTTCTTAAGATTAGGATAAAGATCTTTCAAAAATTCATAGATTGCTTGCTTAGCAGATTGGCTATCAACTTTTTCTTTATCTAAAACTGTTTCAGTTACTTTTGCACTAGTTGACTGATTTTTCAAAGCATCTTCTACTTCTTGTTTTGTTTGATAAATGTTCGGGAACAATTTATTCAAGTCCACAGCCTTACGGAAGGATTGAGATTGGTATAAAGTCAAAGTTAAATTAGCTACTTTATTACGAAGCTCATCACTTAAACGACCATCATTTACATGCTCATAGAAGTACTTAATGTATTCCACTGTTGTATCACCTGTACGATCATTAAAGTCTTGCAAGGCTTGAAGTTGTGATTCAACCGCTGCTAAACCAGCCTCATCTTTGGCTAACTTAGCTTCTTGGAGTTGAACGAGTAGGTCTTTCTTAGGAAGTCCATAAGAGTCTGTATCTAGTGTATTGATTTTATCAATCAAGGCCTGATATTTCTTATCTAGAGCGCTTGTTTCAACAGGTTTGACACTTTCATCAATATGGATATATTGCTTATCAAAGAGTTCAAGTGTTGCAAGATAACCTGCTGTAGAGTTTGTTGCCAGTTTCTTCATATTTTCAGTAAACTGACCTAAGGCTAACTCAATCTGTCTTTGTGCAATAGGCTTATCTTTGTAGATGCTTCTGCTTTCAGCTAGAAGTTGATCTACTTTTGCTAAAACTGTTTTCTCATCAAATGCCCCAGGCTGATAGTTGGATTGGAGAGCTGGGATCTTGTTTTTCAACGCTACTTCATAGCCCTTAGTTTGAACCTTGATGTAGTGATTGTGGTCACCATGAGGAATCACAAAACTACCATTTTCTACCTGTAAGCTATAAGGAGACACACCATCACGTAAGGCAGTAGTATAGAGTTCATTTAAGAAATCAAGTTCTGGATTGCCAGTTTGGAGTGGAAGTCGAACATGTTCCTTACGAACAGCATAGGGATGGATATGAGTTGGATCATAGGCTTGATCTGGATTACCAAATACAAAGAATCCGTTTGAAATTCTAATAGCTTCAAGTGGAACCCCATAGGTCTTAGAAATATAAGCTATTTTTTCTTCATCACTAGCATCTTTAGAGAATGATTCAACAGATTTTGCAAGTGGTTGAACAGGCTCTGCATCATGATGTGTTTTCAGATGATCCTGTGCTGCCTTAATTTGCTCTGGTGTCAAATCTTTCTTGAAGAAGTAATGATTGTGATCTCCGTGTGACATGACAAAGCCTTGATCATCCTCACTGATGACACGATTGGCATTAAAACCGTGATCGTGTTCCTCACCATGATGATGTCCATGATGATCTTCGTCGTGATCGTCATCATGAGCTGGACTTGGTGTCGTTGTATTTGCCCCTTTCAAGTGGTTTTGCGCTGCCTTGATTTGATCAGCAGTCAAATCCTTCTTGAAGAAATAATGATTATGATCACCATGACTCATAACAAAGCCTTGATCATCCTCACTAATGACACGATTGGCATCAAAACCGTGATCGTGTTCCTCACCATGATGGTGTCCATGATCATCTTCGTCGTGATCGTCATCATGAGCTGGACTTGGTGTTGTTGTATTTGCACCTTTCAAGTGGTCCTGAGCCGCCTTAATTTGTTCAGCTGTCAAATCCTTCTTGAAGAAGTAATGATTGTGGTCGCCGTGACTCATGATAAATCCTGAACTATCTTCAGCAATAATCCGATTGGCATCAAAGCCGTGACCACCTTCTTCATGTTCCTCATGTGAAACACTAGGATTGGCTGCAAGAGATGGCGAAGGTGTTGCTAGAGTATTGTTAGGAAGAGTCGGCTGCCCAATTGGGTTCGATTTCGGAATGTAATGGAAATGGTCACCATGTCTGACGATATAAGCTGTTGCTGTTTCTTCAACAATATCTTTTGGATTAAAGATATAGCCATCAGATGTTGCAGAGAAAGCCTTATTTGTAGTCAATGAGGCATGATTCAAAGTAGATGGACTACTTGAAAGACTTCCTAGACTAGACGCTACTTCATTAGTTTTTTCATTTGTAGAGACCGTAGAACCAGTTCCACCGATAGGCACCATCCTAGCAATCTTTTCTTCTAAAGCAGAGAGCTTACTGTAAGGAATAAAGTGGTAATGGTCGCCATGCGGAATCGCAACTCCATTTGCCGTGCGACTGATAATCTTAGCAGGGTCAAAAACCAGACCGTCTGATTCACTGTAACGTTGGTCACTAGGTGAATCATAGAGTTCCTTCAAAAGACTTTGGAGATTTTCAGCTTTATTTGCTGGATTGCTAGTTGAGCCTTGTGCTACAGATTGCGTGTTATTGTCACTAGCTGCTGAAGAATAGCTTATCTGACTCGGTTGCGTATTTTTGCCAGCTAGATGAGCTTTGGCTGCTGCTAATTCACTAGCAGACAAATCACTTTTTGGAATGTAGTGATAGTGTCCTCCGTGAGGAACGATATAAGCATCACCCGTATCTTCGATAA
Source organism: bacterium (assembly GCA_905221545.1). Classification (GTDB taxonomy): domain Bacteria; phylum Bacillota; class Bacilli; order Lactobacillales; family Streptococcaceae; genus Streptococcus. The sequence continues at coordinate 7,371 of CAJNDO010000014.1, forward strand.
TATCAGCTGGATTAAAGACATAACCATCATCTGTCGTATAGCGTCCCTGAGACCTTGCTACAGCAACATCAGCGCTGACCTTCTCATTATCTTTGACATGTTCTTGTTTTTGACGGTTGATTTCATCTTTAGTTCGAACATTATCAGCATGAGCTGCATCTTTCAGGTAGACATAATATTTTCCATCGACCTTGATGATATAACCACCTTTGACCTCATTGACAATATCTCCATCCTTAAGTTGGTAGTTTGGATCCTTCATCAAAAGTTCTTCACTAAAGAGGGCATCATAAGGAACTTTCCCATTATAGTAATGATAGTGGTCGCCGTGTGACGTCACATAGCCCTGATCTGTAATTTTGATTACAATTTGCTCAGCCTGAATTCCTTCTTTCTGGCTAACCTGATCTGGTGTCAGGTTTTCAGTTTTCTGACTTGACTGACTACCATCCACATATGAGACCCGATTATTGTCCTTATTTTCCTGCGATCGGTGCTGATTTAGCGCATAAGCACATAGGCTCAAGGACACGATAACAGCTGATCCAGCTGCTATATACTTTTTACTGAATTTCATAAATCCCTCATTTCAATAAATGATGAAGCTATTTCGTAACTTCTTTTTCTCGGTTAAATAGTTTTTTTCTAAACCGGTTATTTAACCGATTAATTAACCAGTAAATAGTTTACCTTTTTTAAGTTTATCTGTCAAGAAATTTTAGTGAGTGATAATAAAATTATTACTTAAAAACTTGTTTCTTCATTTTTTTGACCGGAAATTTCATCTATTTATTAACAAATAAAAGGACATTATTCTATCCAAAAATAGAACAATATCCTTTCAGCTAGATGACCATCAGTCAACATATTCTAAGGTTTTATTTGCTTAAGAGTTTTAATATCATAGGTTACTAAATCCCCATTCTTATTATAAAATTGAACACCTTCTGATGAAAAAATAAGATATTTAGAATCAATTTGAGCAATTTGTGCTATTTGGTTTATATGATTTTTTAAAGTATCCTTATCTAATCCATAATCTGGTATCTCATCATAATCATCTTCTTTATTTTCTGTATGTGATTTTTCTTCTTCACCATCTTTTTCTACTGAAGGATTGCTGCTAGTAGTATTTGCCTCATTTTGAGATTTATTATCCTTTTGTTGTTCATCAACTTTATTTGAATCCGTTGCATCTTTCGTTGTTTCCGATTTCTTATCTGAAGAAACTAGATGCGAATTAGAAGAACCATTTGTTGTTTCTTTTCCTTCATTTCTTTTAGCTATCAACTCTTGAGCTTGTTTCCACTCTTTCTCTGATAAATCAGACTGATTGATACTTCTCAATGAATCACCGCTAGCTTTTGGAATACTGAAAGATTTATCTGCCCAAATATAAGTTCCCTTTGCCAATACATCCTGAGGATCAAAAATATATCCATCAGGAGTTGCAAACTTGCCTTCTTTAAGTGCTTTCTGAACTTCTTCCGCAGAATGGATAATTTGCCAGTTCTGCATTCCAGGACGTTTTTCAAGAGGAGTTACATTAGCAATAACAGATCCAGCATCATCATGACCTGGTTTTGACCAAACTTCAGGACGCACATCAGGATGCTGCATTACATATTTTATAGTTGCTATTTGATCACTACTTAACCAAGAATATGGTACGACATGAATGTGATCGATATGTGGAATAATGAAGGAACTTCCAGTATCATATGTAGTATTCGCTGCATGCATAGGCAAGCTAGATACATCCACAGCTAATTTTGGTTTAACTTCTGTTTCTACAATATCATAACGATAAGTATCTTTATCTTTAAGCATTAGTTCCTGCTCAGAAAAAGCTATTTGAGTAAGATCGAGTTCTTCACGTGAATAAAAATAATCTTTCCCACCTTCATTAATTATATAACCAACTTTACTATTTCTAGAAACTTTACTAGTTACTTTTTTATAATCAAACTTTGGTTTTTCTTTATCATGTGAGTGAACTGAAGAAACGATGTCAGCTGGATTTTTACCAGTCTCTTGAATCCATTTAGCAACCTCATCCAATTCGAATTGTTCTAATTCACCATATCCCATATAATGGAAATGATTTCCGTGTTTGGCAATAACACCTGATTTATCAACGGAATCAATTGAATTTTTGGTAAATATATATCCATCACTCGTATCATAAGGCTTACCATCTAAACCTTTTCCATATGCTTTGATTGGTTGTCCTAAGAACTTATGTACTACTTCTTTTGATACTAAAGGTTTAATATCTGTACCAATTTGATTTAATCCATTTTGCCCTTTTAACGGAATCATTCTTGCAATCTTCTGCTCTAAATCAGACATTTGTGAATAAGGAATAAAGTGATAATGGTCTCCGTGAGGCACTGCCACACCGTTAGCTGTACGTTTGATGATCTGTGCTGGATCAAAGACTAGACCATCCGATTCCACATGGCGTTCTGACAAAGGTTTGGCATACAATTCACTTAAAAGTGTTGGAATGTCTTCCCCTTGATTTTGATGATAAGTTGGTGTGACAGTCAGATTTGGAGTCTCTATCAAACTTGGTTGAGCTGGATTTGAGTCATTGCTACTTGGTTTACTTGAACTTGTAGCAGAATGTGAGCCTTGTTTACCATTCCAATAAGCTTGAGCAGCGGCCAATTCTCCTGCTGACAAATCACTCTTAGGTATATAGTGGAAATGATTGCCATGCGGTACAACAAAAGCGTCGCCTGTATCTTCAATCACATCTGTCGGACTAAAGACATACCCATCATCCGTTGTATAGGCTCCTCCAGTTCCTCGATTTGATGCTTGCGTATTGAGATTAAAGTTTGGTTTAATCGTTGAACTTGGTGTTGAACTTGGTTTATCTGTACTGCTTGGTTTCGAATTGTCAGAATGACTTTGAACAGGCTGACCTCCAATTGGCAGATTTCGGGCCAATTTTTCTTCCAAAGCAGACATTTGCGAATAAGGAATGAAATGGAAATGATCCCCGTGAGGCACTGCCACACCATTGGCTGTACGTTTTGTAATCTGTGCTGGGTCAAACACTAAGCCATCAGACTCCACATGACGTTGGCTAAGTGGCAAGGCGTACAATTCTTGAAGGAGACTATCCAAGTCCTCATTTTGACTCTCAGGAGCTGTTGCAGGATTTTGAGGAGACTCAGATTGACTCGTTCTGACACTAGATCTTGTTTCAGCTCTGCTTGAACGATATTCAACGGTACTTAATTGGCCACCTTTTCCAGATAAGAAGGCTTGGGCTGCAGCTAATTCACTAGCAGACAAGTCACTCTTAGGAATATAATGGAAGTGATTGCCATGAGGAACGATATAAGCATCACCCGTATCCTCAATGATATCAGATGCATTGAAGATATACCCATCATCCGTCGTATAGCGTCCTTGGGCTCTGGCAGCAGCAACAGCATTATCTATGCTTGCATTATGATTATGACTATGTTCCTGCTTCTGACGTTTAATCTCTTCTTTTGTCCGAATATTGTCCGCATGAGCCGCATCTTTAAGGTAAACATAGTATTTCCCGTCTACCTTAATCACATAACCGCCCTTGATTTCATTGACAATGTCTGAATCCTTCAACTGATAATTCGGATCTTTCATCAGCAGTTCTTCACTGATGATGGCATCATAAGGAACCTTCCCATTATAGTAATGATAATGGTCTCCATGAGAGGTCACATAACCTTGATCCGTGATCTTGATGACGATTTGTTCTGCGTTGATTCCCTCTCTCTTACTGACTTCATCTGGTGTCAAATTCTCTGCCTTTTGACCAGCCTGGTCACCGTCTATATAAGCAATTCGATTAGACTCTTTCTTAACTTGACCAGCTTGATACCGTCCAAGCTCATAGGAACAAACACTTAGGGCAAGGACTGCCACTGAACCTGCTACATATTTTTTATTGATTTTCATTCTTTCCTCATTTCAATTCTTCTGCTAGAACACTCATATTTTCTTCCAGATTTTCTAAATAAGTCTTGTCATTTTGTGGGTCTGCCTCTAAAGGATTCAGAGTTTTAAGACCCACACCTGTTGATTTGACAAGAGTTTCGGCTACTTTTGAAGAAGCATTACTTTCTGTAAAAATCGTTTTAACCTTATAGGTTTTAACAAATTCCTGAATTTCTGTTAGTTGTCTTGGACTCGGTTCTTGTTCAGGAGAAATACCTGCAATACCAAGTTGATTGAGTCCAAATCGCTTAGCAAGATAAGAAAATGCTGTATGTTGTGTTACAAAGGTTTTCTGACTCGCTTTTTCAAATTTAGGCTGGAATTTCTTAGTCAATTCTTGAGCTTTTTTGATAAAGGCTTGCGCATTTTTCTGGTAAGTTTCTTTATGCTCACTATCCACCTCTGAAAGTTTATCAGCGATAATTTGCGCTTCTTCGCCAGCTTTTTCAGGATCTAGCCAAGTGTGAGGGTCATAGAGCGTTTTTTCATCAACCCCATCCCCTGCTTCCACATCTTCTAGCCCTGGGACTCGGTCTAAAGTCATTCCCTCTGAAGCCTCTAAAACCTTAACTTTGGATTTTTTAAGATTGGGATCCAAACTTCCTGCCCAAGATTCGAGCGTATGAGAATGGTAAACAAAGACATCTGCATCATAGATGGCCGCGATGTCATTTGCCGAAGGTTCAAAGGAGTGAATCCCACTACTTGACTGAATCATCCGAACATCATTCAAATCTCCAGATACTTCCTTGACCATAGCGTAGATGGGATAAAAACTGGTTACAATTTTCATCCCTTTCCCTGTCTGACTTTCCTTTTGACCACAAGCACCTAGCAATAAAAGAAAAACACTTAACAATACTAAAAATAAACTTTGTTTCTTCATGGATAACCCCTTAACTATTTAATTAACCGGTAAACATTCTACTCCTAAAAATTTAATCTGTCAAGCTATTTTAAGAAAAAAATTGAAATTTCTTTCACATATAAAAATCTGCTGAGTTTCAACAACTCAACAGATTCTCACTTTATTCTTCTATGGTAGAATGCTTATAGCCATAAGTGAAGTAAATAATACTTCCTATCAACAATGCAACTAGGAAAGCAATCCAAGTTTCCATATTATACTGCAACATAAAGGATAAACAAATGATGATTGATAAAATTGGTAATAAGGGTACCAATGGTGTTTTAAATTCTCCAGCTTTGGGCATCCCCTTTTCTCTCCGTAAGCGAATCAAGCCGTAAGCAAGCATAATCAAGTATGCCAAGGTACAAATATTTAAGAAGGCTGCGATACTAGCTAACGGAAACATTCCTGCTGCTACTGCTGAAGCTAGCCCCGTTAAGATAGTAGCATTCTTTGGTACCTTGCTAGTCTTCGTTAGTTCTTTAAAGGCAGCAGGCATCAAGCCGTCACGTGCTAAACTGTAAATCATACGCGATAGGGCATAGGTCATCGAAATACAAACTGTAATCAAGGTCAAGATAGCCACTAATGACACATAGTTGGCTGCCCAACTAATCCCAACACTACGAAGGGCAAAGGCAACGGCATCATCGACATTTAGATGACTATAGTGAACCACACCAGTCAAGACAAGCGTCACCAAGGCATAAAGAATGGTTACGATAGAAAGCGATAAGACAATCCCTCTAGGAATATTTTTTTGAGGAGTCTTGACCTCATCTACAGCCATTGAGATGGATTCAAATCCCAAAAATCCAAAGAACATCAAGGATGCACCAGCCATAATACCAGTACTAGCACCATAGATTTGTCCAAAACCGTAAGGAGCAAAATTGCTCCAATTATCAAGCTTGATATGCCAAATTCCTACTAAAATAAAGAGAGCTAAAGCCGAGAATTTCAGAATGACCAAAATTGAATTAAAGCGTAAAGCTGCTTTAGCATTTAGTAAAACAAGCGAAGTCACCAAGACCAAGACAAGAATAGGCAATAAATCAACAAATGTCCCTGCTTGAGGATTAAAGGTACCATTTAAAGCCTGAGGAAGGGCTATCCCATATTGAGAGAGCAAGCCTTTAAAATAAGCTGCCCAACCCGAAGCCACACCAGATATAGCTGTCATGAATTCCATCATGGTTAACCAGCCAGCCAACCAAGCTGGAAATTCTCCTAAAATAGCATAGAGATAACTGTAGGCACCACCTGTAGCAGGTACTCGTGAAGCAAATTCTGCAAAAAAGAGGGCTGATAATCCCACACACAAGGCAGAAATAACGATTGAAATCACTAGAGCTGGACCAGCAAGCGTTGCAGCTGCAGTACCTGTGATTGTAAAGACACCTGTCCCTACCATGGCTCCGATACCCAGCAAAATCAGATCCCATAACTTCAAATGCCTGTGCATCTCCGTTTTATCCAAACTTACATTCTTTGTTCTAAATATATTCATCTTTGACTCCAAAATAAACTGATGATTCTATTTTACCATAAATATAGGAGATTTGTGAATATTTATAAAATAATTTTCTAAAAAAATCTGACTACATCTTGTAATCAGATTTTATCGATTCTAGTTCATTGCTTTAAAAGCTGCTTCTGCATCCGCATTGCTGATAGCACCAAATTGAATCTTTCCAATCTTCCCTTGACTATCAATTAGGTATTCTGTAGGAATGCTTCTAATTTGATAAGCTTGGAAGGTGGTTGCTTTGGTATCATAAAGAACTGGGATATCCTTATATCCTTGTTCTTGGAACCATTGTGGGAATTGCTCAACGGTTTTTTCACCTTGAATTCCTGGTGCAATGACACTAAGAATTTCGAAATCACGATCTGGTTTCGCAGCTAATTCCATCAACTCAGGCATACTTTTCTTACATGGACCACACCATGAAGCCCAAAACTTCAAGTAAACCTTTTTACCCTTATAATCCGATAACTTAACTTCTTTACCATCCATTGATTGCAAGGTAAAGTCTGGAGCCTCTTTTCCAACAGCGATTTGTTGTACAGTCGTTTCTTGTTTTGGCTGTTGTGGGGCTTGAGTTTTTTTAGTCTCTTCCTCACCACAGGCCATCAATACGACTAATGACAAAAGGCTTAAACCAGCAAACATTGCTTTTTTCATTTGTTCTCCTTTATTCAAAAATTCCAGCTAGAATATTTACTTGTCCTAGTATTAACAAAATTCCCATTAAAATAATGAGGAAACCACCAATTTTCTTCAGTAGCATCATATGACGTTTGATTTTACTAAAATAAGGCATGACTACACCTGAAGCTAGAGCCAAAACCAAGAAAGGAATGGCCATCCCCAGAGTGTAAATCAAGGTATAGATAGCTCCTTGCCAAGCACCATTGCCCCCAGAAGCCGCAAGCGCTAAAACAGAACTTAAAACTGGACCAATACAAGGCGTCCAACCAAAGCTAAAGGTAATACCGAGTAAAAAGGCTGCCCAATAACGATTGGCTTCTGATTTCTTAAAAGTAAAGCTTTTTTGAACCTCTAATTTCTTAAAATGAAAAATTTCCATCTGGTGAAGACCCAAAATGATAATAATAGCTCCCATGACATATCGAAACCAATTTGCATAGAGAATATGACCAAAGTAACCAGCACCAAAGCCTAGAATAAAGAAAATAAGAGAGATACCTGCGATAAAGCAAAGTGTTCGAATCAAACCGGACCAAAGAACCTTTCTCCCAAACAAGGAAAAACTTTTTGCGCTTTCCTGATCATCCAATAAAATCCCAGCATAAACTGGCAGAAGTGGAAAAATACAAGGAGAAAAAAAGGATAAAACACCTGCTAGAAAAACGGAGATTGAAAATACTATCGTTTCCAATAAAGAACCAACTTTCTTAAGATTTCTAATCCTATTTTACTATAATCAATTTTATTTGTATGATTTCTGCTACGCAAATTGAATTAGCCTATTTTTGAATGACCTTTTCTGCCACTAGTTAATTCAGATTTTGCCCCAAAAATGCCCTAAGAACACAAAAAAGCCCATCACACAAGCTCAAATGCTTGATATGACAGGCTTTTTAAAGGCTGATTATTTAACAGCGTCTTTAAGAGCTTTACCAGCTTTGAATGCTGGAACTTTAGAAGCTGCAATTGTGATTTCTTTACCAGTTTGTGGGTTGCGACCTTTACGAGCAGCACGTTCACGAACTTCAAAGTTACCAAAACCGATCAATTGAACTTTTTCACCAGCTGCAAGGTAGTCAGCTACTGCTGCGAATACAGCTTCAACTGCTGCTGCTGAGTCTTTCTTAGTCAATTCTGTAGCTTCTGCTACTTTAGCGATCAAATCTTGTTTGTTTGCCATGTTAATGATTCCTCCAAATTAATTTCTAATTAACAAATATAATCATATCCTAAAATCCCTTTTAGGTCAAGTTAAAAACGCTATTTCTTCCCATTTTCTTTATTTTTTTAGGAGTGGTAACGTACCAAAATAGCCCAAGCGTTCTCACCTGTGTGAGTTTGAATAATGGAACCCGTTTCCAAAACAGAAATTGGCTGTTCAACATAAGCTTGTAAGCTTTCTTTCATCTCTTTTGCCCAATCAGCACTACCAGAATATGAAATTCCAATCTCTGCTACAGAACGTTCAGAGAGTGATGTTCTCAACTCATCCAACCATTTTTTAAAGGTTTTAGCACCACGGCCTTTAACCATTGGCTGCAATTCATGGTCCTTCATTTGCATGACAACACGGATATTGAGAAGTGAGCTCAACAATCCAGTTACACGGCCAATTCGTCCACCTTTTACTAGATTTTCTAGAGTAGAAACACCAATATAGAGCTCCGTATGGTTTTTAACCTCTTCTACATGAGATAAAATTTCCTCCAACTCTTTGCCTTCTTGTGCTAACTTCGCAGCCTCAACAACTTGGAATTTCAAGGCTTGGTCAGTGAAGGAGCTATCAATAACTGTCACGTCGGCAGTAGATAAGCTGGCACCTTGGCGCGCTGCTTCTACAGTACCAGAAAGAGCATGGGACATATGAATAGCAAGAATCTGGCTACCATCCTTGCATAGGTCTTCAAAAACTTCAGCGAAGACACCTACAGGTGGTTGACTTGTTTTCGGAAGGTTCTTACTTGCTTGCATCAACTGAAGAAATTTACCTTCTTCTTTCAAATCAGCATCAGAATAAACAACATTATCAATCATTACAGATAATGGAACAATTGTAATATCTAATTGTTTTACGAGTTCTGGTTCAATAGTAACAGATGAATCGGTTACAATCTTAATTTTTGTCATAGTATCAATCTTTCTATTTTAGGATTCAGATTGGTTTTCTTACTTCTAATTATATCAAAAAAAGATTAAAAATCCTAATGGAGTCAATCAAATTTTCCGTAAAAATTTGATATAATCAACTTATAAGAAAAGAGGTGTCCTATGATTAAAAAAATTTACCCCATTTTTACCATTTTACTAGGTGCTGCTATTTATGCTTTTGGACTGACTTATTTTGTAGTTCCCCATCATCTCTTTGAAGGAGGGGCGACAGGTATTACCCTCATCACCTTTTATCTTTTTAAAATCCCTGTTTCCCTCATGAACCTGCTGATTAATATTCCCCTTTTCATCTTGGCTTGGAAGATCTTTGGAGTAAAATCTCTCTATTCTAGTTTGCTTGGAACCTTAGCTTTGTCCGCCTGGTTGGCTTTTTTTGAACGTGTTCCCCTTCATATTGATCTTCAAGGTGATTTACTAATCACAGCTCTTATAGCGGGAATTCTATTGGGAATTGGCCTCGGAATTATCTTTAATGCTGGAGGTACGACGGGCGGAACTGATATTCTAGCTCGTATTCTCAATAAATACACTCATATATCCATGGGGAAACTGCTCTTTATCTTAGATTTTTGTATTCTCATGCTTATTCTCCTTATCTTCAAGGATTTGAGATTGGTTTCCTACACGCTCTTATTTGATTTTATCGTTTCGCGTGTCATTGATTTGATTGGCGAAGGTGGCTACGCTGGTAAAGGCTTTATGATTATCACAAAACGTCCTGACCAACTTGCTAAAGCGATTAATGATGACCTAGGAAGAGGTGTTACTTTCATCTCAGGTCAAGGCTACTATAGTAAAGAAAATTTAAAAATCATCTACTGTATTGTCGGCAGAAATGAAATTGTGAAAATGAAGGAAATGATTCATCGAATCGATCCTCAAGCCTTTATAACTATTACAGAAGCCCATGAAATCCTTGGAGAAGGATTTACCTTTGAAAAAGAATAAAAAGAGGTCTTGTAGTTACCTCTTTTTTGTTTTATTTACTCAAGCTATTAAGACCAATTCCGAGCAACTTCTTCATCTGCCTTTAACTGATCCACTAATTGATCAACTGAGTCAAATTTAGTCATGTCTCGAATGCGATCAAGCCAATAAACCATGACGGTTTCCCCATAAATATCTTGATTAAAATCAAAAATATTGACTTCAAAACGTGCTTCTTCTCCATCAAAGGTCACATTTTTTCCAACACTAGCCATGGCACGATACTTCTGTCTTTGAATCTCAACATCAACGACATAAACACCGTCTGCTGGCATATAAGTACGGTCTAAAAGCACCAAATTAGCTGTTGGATAACCAATCGTACGACCACGAGCATTACCATGAACCACCATACCTCTTGATGGAAGCGGTGCCCCCAAAAGTTCTCCTGCTTCTTTCACATTTCCGTCCAAAATAGCTTGACGGATACGAGTTGAACTAATCTTTCCTTTCTCATCTTCTACAGGTGGGACGATAATGACTTCTCCATCAAAGTAATCCTTTAAGTCTTCTGCCGTTTTTTGGTCAGAACCAAATGTATAATCAAAACCTGCAACAATAATTTTGGCATTCATAGCCTTGATATAAGTTGCAAAAAATTCTTCTGCAGTAAGACTAGCGAATTGACTACTAAAATCAAGGAGATATAATTCTTCTACGCCTTCACGCTTTAATTTCCTCTCACGTTCAGCAGGATTCAAAATATGTAAAAACAGATCAGGATGATAAGGCTCTAAAGCGATTTTTGGAGATTCATTAAAGGTCATAACGACGATAGGCAATAAATCTTTTCTCGCAGCCTTATTGGCAACACGAAATAATTCTTGATGCCCCTTGTGTATACCATCAAAATAGCCGAGAACAACGACTGAATCAGATGGTGTGCCAATATCTTTTTGGTTTTTTATAGGAATAGTAATAATCATAAAATAATTATATCATAGTGATAGCTATTTCTGGAACAGAAAATCTGAAATGTCGTTTTTTTAACCTGAAGTGCCTATTTTTGAAGAATTATATTTTTAAAATCAGAAAAACGCATTATATCAGGCACTTAAAAGCTTGATACAATGCGTTTTATCATGAAAAGATCTACTGAATTCTATAGGAAATGAATTTCCAGCAGTCTTTTCACTTTCTTTTAATAAGTTCCTTCTTCACCTTGACTAGTCAAGATAACAGGTCCATCTTTTGTAATCACGAACTGGTGTTCATATTGACAAGATAGGCCACCGTCGATGGTCTTATGCGCCCAACCAGTCTTCATATCTGTATCAATTTCCCAGTCACCAGTATTAATCATTGGTTCGATAGTCAGTACCATGCCTTCACGAAGACGGAGTCCACGACCAGCAATACCATAGTTAGGAACCATTGGCTCCTCGTGCATTGTTGGACCAACACCATGTCCAACCAAATCACGCACTACACCATAACCACGGCTTTCAGCGTATTCTTGAATAGCCGCACCGATATCACCGATACGATTTCCAACAACAGCTTGCTCAATCCCCTTGTACATAGCTTCTTTGGTTACATCCATCAAGTTTTTCACTTCTTCGGACGGTGTACCTACGGCGTAAGCCCAACATGAGTCTGCTAGACCACCAGAATAGCTCTGAGTGTATTTTTTCATTTGCTCGACATTGTTGAAGTTTAATTTTGAGACATTCAGATCAGATTTGGCAATTGGACCTCCCAAAACCATATCAACCTTGAGCAAATCACCATCTTTCAAGGTATAGTGACGAGGGAAAGCGTGAGCCACTTCATCATTAAGAGAGCAGCAGGTAGCATAAGGATAGTCCATCATGGCACCGTCAACCCCAATCTGAAGCGGAAGGAAATTTTCTTCTTTACAACGACGGCGAACGTATTCTTCAACTTCCCACATATCTACGCCTGGCTTAATCAAATCACGTAAGCCGATATGAATACTTGCCAGGAAATCACCAGCCTTGTCCATAGCTTCGATTTCACGAGCTGATTTTAATGTTATCATCTTTTCTCCTAGTTTCTAATTAATTTTAACGGTCACATTTGCTTTTGAAACAATCTGATGACCGTGATAAATATCGTAATCAATAATAGCTGACCGTCTAGTATGATGGATAATGCGTGCTTGAATGCGCAGTATATCATCAATCTGAACAGCCTGTAAAAAGTAGATCAGCATCTGCTCGATGATGAGATTACGACCACTATTTACAACTAAATCTTGGGTCATATGAGTCAAGATTTCTGCCAATACGCCATTAGCCAAAACACCGTTTTTTTCAAGCATAAAGGGTTCCACTGTAATGACTACTTCATCATGGTGATAAGAGAGTTTTTGTCCAATCTGCTCAGAAAAAGTCGGTAGAGCCGAAACTTGGGAACGACTCATCTTCTCCATGACATCTCGTCGTGTCACAACTCCAAGCAAGGTTTGATTATTCCGAACAACCGGTACCATTTCAAAGTCTTCAGCAATCATCCGTTGACTCACATTTGCAATATTTGTCGATAAACCAACTAAAAATAGACTACGAGACATGACCTTGTCAATTGTGGTACTTGGTGACTTATCACCAGCGTCTCTCATGGTTACAACTCCAACAACGACCTGATGTTGATTGATAACAGGGAAACGACTGCTACGATTCTTACGAACTAAGTCCAAATAATCTTTAACGGTGTCGGTCTCTCTCAGAAAACCATACTCATGACTCGGACGATAAAGTTTCTCAACTGTCAGAATATCCGTCTTAATTTGAACATTTGACAAGGCTTTATTGATCATGGTTGCAACGGTGAAAGTATCATGCTTGCTTCTCAGAACAGGAATCCCTTTTTGATTGGCCAGTTTAAGAACATCATCATGAACATGAAAACCACCCGTAACCAGAACTGCATTTTCATTTTCCAGCGCTAGTAATTGGATACGGGTACGGTCTCCGACAATCAAGAGCCCCCCATCGTGAAGGTATGACAAGATATTTTGTTCAGTCATTGCACCGATTGAAAACTTACTAAATTCTCTCTCTAAACCTTCTTGCCCAGCCAGAACCTCAGAAGAAGTCACTTCTGCAATTTCAGCAAATGTTAATCTTTCAATCGCAACTTTCTGGGATTTGACGCGAATTGTTCCACTTCTAGGACGGGTCTCCACAATTCCACGATTTTCAGCTTCCTTGATAGCACGATAAGCCGTTCCATCACTGACTCCCAGATGGTTTGAAATGCTACGAACACTGACCCTTTTACCTACTGGTAATTCCTCTAAATAGCTTAGAATTTCCTGATGCTTACTCATTGAATTCTCCTTTTACATACCGAAATTCAAGATAATCCCGCATTTTTCTTGTGTAGCGATCACTTCCCTTAAACTGACGGAACAAACTAAATCCAGACTTAAGAGCAACCTTTTGACTTGCTTCATTTTCGAGGTGGGTAATGATGGATAATTGTTTTAAACCAAATTCCTCAAAAGAAAGTTGACAAATTTTTCTAACAACTTCTGTCATAAATCCTTGCGACCAAGCATCTTTTCTCAAAAAATAACCAAGCTCAGCTTCTTTTTTGATTTCATCAAGCTTTTCAAACTTAACAGAACCAATCATTTCCTCAGATTTCTTGTCACAAATAGCCCATACTCCCAAAGGAGCCTTCATAAAATAGTTGGCCAACGCATATTGACTCTCTTCTAGACTTGCCTGAGTCGGGAAAATAAATTGTAAATTTTCAGGATTTGAGGCTATCTCATGGAAGTCTTGACTATCACTAAAAAAGAAAGGACGCAAATACAAGCGATCCGTTTCAAAAAAAGAAAACATTGCTAATTTGGTCCAAATATTCATAAACACCTCTACGGTTTAATCCTCAACAAGTCTAATATCTGCTCCTAGATTACGTAATTTTTCGATAATATCAGAATAACCACGTAAGATAAACTCGATATTGGTAATTTCAGTTTGCCCCTCGGCCATCAAGCCAGCAATAACTAAAGCTGCACCAGCTCTCAGGTCAGTTGCTTTAACACTTGCCCCACGCAAATCACTTCCACCTGTGTACAAAATATGACCATTTGTTGTCGAAATGTCCGCATCCATCTTTGCTAGTTCAAAAACATGATTTACACGTTTTTCGTAAATCGTATCGACAATTGTACCACGACCATTCGTTCTTAGTAAAAGTGGGGTAATAGGTTGTTGCAAATCAGTTGCAAAGCCTGGGTAAGGAGCTGTCTTAATATTGATTGCTTTCAAATTAGACTGCTCTTCGACAAAAATGCTGTCTTCAGATACAGTCATTCTAACTCCCATTTCTTCCAACTTAGCAATAAATCCTTCTAGGTGTTCGTAAAGAACATTATTTATACGAATCCCCTTGCCAACTGCAGCAGCTAAAGAAATATATGTTCCAGCTTCAATGCGGTCTGGAATCACCTGATGACGGGTTCCATGTAATTTGTCAACACCATCAATAATGATGATATTAGTTCCTGCACCACGGATATGGGCACCCATATTATTCAAGAGAGTAGCTACATCAATAATCTCAGGCTCACGGGCTGCATTTTCAATAATGGTACGACCATTTGCTTTAACTGCAGCAATCATCGTATTAATCGTTGCCCCCACACTAACCGTATCCATGTAAATACTTGCACCATGAAGACCAATCTCTTTAGAAGACAACTTCATGGTATCCCCTTCGTAGCTAACCTTAGCTCCCATGGCCTCAAATGCCTTAAGGTGTAGGTCAATCGGACGAGGACCAAGATCACATCCTCCCGGTAAACCAACTGTTGCTTCACCAAATCGGCCTAAGAGGCTCCCATAAAAATAGTAAGATGCACGAAGACTGTTAATTTTACCATAAGGCATTGGAATGTTTTGAACACCTCTTGGATCAATCTCCAAGACATCGTCATAACGCTTAACAGTAGCTCCCATCAATTCCATAATTTCGACAAGACTGGCTACATCCGAAATATCTGGAACACAATCCAAAGTCACTACATCATCAGCCAATATAATAGCTGGAATTAAGGCCACAACGCTATTTTTAGCACCACTAATAGTGATTTCACCTTGCAGTGGTAATCCACCATTGATAATAATTTTTCTCATTATAAGTTTTTAATACTCTTTCAAGATTTCTAATAAGGTCCTTAAAATAAAGTATATCATAAATTTATCCTTTTTTCCATCCTTTTCAATTTTATTGGATCGGAGTTGATGAGTTATTTTCTGAATTACTAATCTTTCTCAAATTGCTATTTGCCCCTTTTATGCCCCTCGAACACAAAAATAGCCCTTCGGAATATATCCGAGGGGCTAGAAACGTTGTTAAATCAACGATTATTTCTTAAGGTTGTAGAATGATTTCAATCCACGGTATTCTGCTACTCCACCAAGTTGGTCTTCGATGCGAAGCAATTGGTTATATTTAGCAATACGGTCTGTACGTGAAAGTGAACCAGTCTTGATTTGTCCTGCGTTAGTTGCAACTGCGATGTCAGCGATTGTTGAATCTTCAGTTTCACCTGAACGGTGTGATACAACAGCAGTGTAACCAGCTTCTTTCGCCATTTCGATAGCGTCAAATGTTTCAGTAAGAGTACCGATTTGGTTAACTTTGATAAGGATTGAGTTAGCAGCACCTTCTGCAATACCTTTTTCAAGGTAAGAAGTGTTTGTTACGAAGAAGTCGTCACCAACCAATTGAACTTTACCACCAAGACGTTCAGTAAGAGCTTTCCAACCGTCCCAGTCGTTTTCATCCATACCATCTTCGATAGTGATGATTGGGTATTTGTTTACCAATTCTTCAAGGTAATCGATTTGTTCTGCAGCAGTACGTACAGCAGCGCCTTCACCTTCGAATTTAGTGTAGTCGTAAACTTTACGTTCTTTATCGTAGAATTCTGATGAAGCACAGTCAAATCCGATAAATACGTCTTTACCAGGAGCATATCCAGCAGCTTCGATAGCAGCAAGGATAGTTTCAACTCCGTCTTCAGTTCCTTCAAAACGAGGAGCAAATCCACCTTCGTCACCTACGGCTGTTTCCAAACCACGAGATTTAAGGATTTTCTTAAGAGCGTGGAAGATTTCAGCACCCCAACGAAGAGCTTCTTTGAATGATGGCGCACCAGCAGGTACGATCATGAATTCTTGGAAAGCGATTGGAGCGTCAGAGTGAGAACCACCGTTGATGATGTTCATCATTGGAGTTGGAAGAACTTTAGTGTTGAATCCACCAAGGTAGCTGTAAAGTGGGATTTCAAGGTAGTCAGCAGCAGCACGAGCTACAGCGATAGACACACCAAGGATTGCGTTAGCACCCAATTTACCTTTGTTAGGAGTACCGTCAAGTGCGATCATAGCACGGTCGATAGCTTGTTGGTCACGTACATCGTAGCCGATGATAGCTTCAGCAATGATGTTATTTACGTTGTCAACAGCTTTTTGTGTACCAAGACCACCGTAACGAGATTTGTCACCGTCGCGAAGTTCAACTGCTTCGTGTTCACCAGTAGAAGCTCCTGATGGAACCATACCACGTCCGAAAGCACCTGATTCAGTGTAAACTTCTACTTCAAGTGTTGGGTTACCGCGTGAGTCTAGGACTTCGCGAGCGTAAACATCAGTAATAATTGACATTTTTTACTCTCCTTATGAGTTAAATTTTTTACACCTCTATAATACCTTAAAACCCCTCCTTTTTCAAGAAAAAACGTTATCTTTGTGCAAATTTTCCTTAACTTTATAAAGTAATCGCTTTCTTTTGTCTGTTTTATTCTAACTTTTATGATATACTGTTTTCATGACAGATTTATCAAAACAATTACTTGAAAAAGCTCATGGTGGGCCAAAATTAAATCCAGATGAGCAAAGACGCTATCTTGGTACTTTTGAGGAAAGAGTTCTTGGGTATGCAGATATTGACACGGCAAATAGCCCTCAATTAGAAAAAGGATTTTTATCTATCTTAGAAAACCTTCAAGAAAAGGCTGAGCCACTATTTGTGAAGATTTCCCCAACTATCGAATTTGACAAGCAAGTTTTCTACTTGAAAGAAGCAAAAGAAACCAATAGTCAAGCTACTATAGTATCTGAAGAACACACTTCTTCTCCTTTCGGTCTGATTATTCATACGAATGCACCAGTTCAAGTAGAAGAAAAAGACCTTCGACTTGCTTTTGCAAAACTTTGGGAAGGTAAAAAGGAAGAACCTGCCAAAACATCCATCTGGAAGAAATGGTTTGGCTAAATCTTAGGCAGCTTTAATAAATGTCCAATATTGGCGACCGTATGCTCTAAATAGAAACTGGCATTTTTTAAACTATCTTCTAAAGGTTCACTTTTCTCCAAAATAGAAAAGGCAGCTTGGATATTTTCAAATGGTAGGGAAGGTAAATCTTCATCAAGACTACCGCAAATAGCAATAACAGGAACTCCAACAGGGGTTCTTTTTGCTACGCCTATAGGCGCTTTCCCTGCTAAACTTTGACGATCTAGTCTTCCTTCACCAACGATAACCAAATCGGCATCTGAAACTTTCTTATCAAAGTCAATCAAATCTAAACAGGTGTCAATCCCAGATACGATACTTGCTTGAGCAAAGGCACACAAACCACCAGCAATGCCTCCACCAGCTCCTGCTCCTTTAATTTTCAATGTTGCAAGGGAGACTTTTTCATAAAAATCTTGGATTGCCTGATCTACTGCCTCAAACATAGTAGGATCTAGGCCTTTTTGCTTTCCAAAAGTGTAGGTTGCACCTTGATGTCCACATAAGGGACTCACGACATCTGCTAAAATACGAATGTGAACATCTTCAGGAATTTTATAGCAGTTTTCTGTTGAAACAGAAGCTAAGTTTAGTAAGGTCTGACCGCAAGCAGTCAAGGCATTTCCATCCCTATCATAAAATTGATAACCTAAACCAGCAGCAATCCCCAGTCCTCCATCATTACTGGCCGTGCCACCAACTCCGATATAGATATCTTTAATCCCTTTAACAATGAGATGGCGAATCAACTCTCCAATACCACGAGTTTGGATTTGCAGTGGATTTCGTTTCTCCAGCGGAATTTTTCCAAGGCCGACCAAATCGGCAACTTCAAATAGCGCCAGTTCCCCTTTTTGAAAATAGCGCATGACTTCTTCTTGACCAAAAGGTCCTGTCACTTGAATCCATTTTTCTTCTAGGTCAAGAGAATGTCGGATAGCATCTACAGTGCCTTCTCCCCCATCACCAACAGGGCAGAGGAGACAGTCTACATCTGCTATTGATTGTTGGAAACCTCTTTTAATAGCTTCAGCTACCTGATCAGCGGTCAAACTTTCCTTAAATGAATCTGGTGCAATTACAATCTTCATATTTTCCCTCATTCTAAAAAGTCAATCAAAGGAAGAACTTCTAAAAAATCCCTCTTGTCAACATGATTCGGTATTTCTTTTTTGAGCACTTCTTTGGCACAAAAGGCGATTCCCAGTCCTGCAGACTTTAGCATTAATAAATCATTGGCTCCGTCACCGATTGCAACTGTTCTTTCTATAGGAAGTTTTAGTTCCTTTCTCCATTGTTCTAGAGTTGCTTGTTTGAGTTCAGGGCTTATAATTGCTCCAACTAATTTTCCTGTTAGAAGACCGTCTTTGACTTCAAGTTGGTTGGCAGAGAAATAGGTAATACTAAGGGATTTTGCTAGTCTCTCAACTATTGGTGTAAATCCACCAGACACCAGACCTACTAGGATGCCATTCTTTTGGAGAATGGAAATGAATTCCTGGGCATTTGGCGTTAAATGAATAGAGTTAAAAACTTTCTCAAAGACCGAAACAGGAAGACCTTTCAACAAGGACACTCTTTTTCTTAAACTGCTTTCAAAGTCCAACTCCCCTTGCATCGCCTGACTTGTAAGCTGCGCAATTTCCTCCTCACAACCTGCCTCTCTTCCCAAAAGGTCAATCACTTCTTCTAGGATTAAGGTGCCGTCAACATCCATGACACACAAGACTTTTACTTGAGACATAAATTCTCCTCTCTAGATAGCCTAAAAATCGTATGAAGTCATCATACGATTTTATCTATTAGTTAACTAAACTATGGTACAAGTCAAGGTATGATTTGCAGGCTGTATCCCATGAGAAATCACACTCCATAGCTTGTTTTTGTAAGTTTCTCCAAACGTCAGGATGGTTCCTATACAAGTCCAATGCTGTTTGGAAAGTCCAATTTAACCAATAAGGAGATAGATTGTCAAAGCTAAAGCCTGTACCGCTTCCTTCAATTGGATTGAAAGCGCGGACAGTATCTCGCAAACCACCAACTTCATGAACCAATGGCAAGGTTCCGTACCGCATCGCCATCATTTGAGACAAGCCACATGGTTCAAAACGACTCGGCATGAGGAAGAGGTCACAAGCAGCGTAGATTTCTTGAGCAAGTTTGACATCAAAAGTGATATTTGCTGATAGCTTGTCTGGGTAAATCTGAGCAAACCATGAGAAAGCACCTTCAAAGGCTGGATCTCCAGTTCCCAAAAGAACAATCTGAACATCATTTTGCAAGATATGATGCAAACTTTCGACCACGACATCAAAACCTTTTTGACGTGTCAAACGAGAAACAATTCCCACCAATGGCACGTCAGCTCTAACAGGCAAGCCAACTCTTTCTTGCAATTTTGCCTTGTTTTGGGCTTTCCCAGACAAATCTTCTTGACTAAAATGATAGTCTAAAAGAGCATCCGTCTGAGGATTATAAAGGTCAGCATCAATCCCATTCACAATACCAGATACCTTGCCGGACTCCATTCGAAGAATCTGATCCAAGTTACATCCGAACTGACTGGTCATAATTTCATGAGCATAACTAGGCGAAACTGTTGAAACACGGTCCGCATAGAGAATACCTGCCTTCATCCAGTTCAGACAGTTGTTCCAGCGAAGGGTTCCATCAGCGTAACGTTCAAAGCCAACTCCAAACAAATCCCATAACATTCCTTCTGAAAATTGTCCTTGGAATTCCAAATTATGAATGGTTAAAACAGTTTTAATTCCTTGATAAGCTTGAATCCAACGGTATTTTTCCTTTAACAAGAAAGGAATCATGGCTGTATGGTAGTCATGAACATGAAGAAGGTCAGGAATAAAGTCAATCCTTTCCATAGCCTCGATAGCAGCCAGTTGGAAGAAAGCGAAACGTTCCCCATCGTCAAAATCACCATAAACATGACCACGGAAGAAATAATATTGGCTGTCAATAAAGTAGAAGGTCACACCGTTTAAGACGGTTTTCTTAATCCCACAGTACTGTCTACGCCAACCGACGCTCACCTCAAAATGAAGAACATCTTCAATTTGATTTCCAAATTTAGCCTCTACCATGTCATAGTAGGGTAAAATCACTGCAACTTCGTGCCCAGCTTTTACCAGTGATTTGGGAAGAGCGCCAATAACGTCTCCCAAACCACCTGTTTTTGAAAAGGGTGCACCCTCAGCTGCTACAAATAAAATTTTCATGAATGAATATCCTCTATTACTTTGCTACCTTTCTTAACGACAACTGGATGTTCTGCAGTTCCTCGAATCACAACACCAGGCTCAACTTCAACACCCTTGTCCAAGATAGCATATTCGACCTGAGCCCCTTCTCCAATAACAACACGAGGGAAGAGCAGGCTATCTTTAACTAGGCTATCCTTATGGACATGAATATTACGTGATAGAACGGAATTAGCCACTTGGCCTTCAATGATACTACCAGAGGCAAACTGAGAAGTACTTACCTTAGATGTATTGGCATAGTAAGTTGGCTCTTCGTTTTTGACCTTTGTATAAATCTTTTGGTTTGGTGAGAAAAGAGAGTAGAATTTTTGTGATTCAAGCATATCAATATTCGCTTGATAATAAGACTCTACAGAATGAATGTTGGCTAGATAACCTGTGTACTCGTAGGCAAAAGCCCCTTCTTTTGCAGCCAAATCCCGTAAAACATAGCGCAACTTCTCTGGATGTTCTTTTTTAGCTTCTTCTTCCAAGCGTTCAATCAACCAAGGTGTATCAACGACAAAGATATCTGTGGACATGTTATAGATTTGATCTGGTAACTTGCTATCAAAGAGTTTATGAGAACGAACATGGTCTGTTTCATCCACTTCCAAGATTGCGTTTACTTCTGAAATGTCTTTCTTAGCTAGTTTTTTATAAACTACAGTGATAGGCCCTTTTGTTGTACTGTGTAGGTGGAAAACTTGGTTCAAATCAATGTTAATCAAGACATCGCAGTTGAGTGAAACTGTTTGGTTTGAGCCAGAACGTTTCAAATAAGTAAGAAGCTGTTGGTAGTATTCTTTTCCAACTGTACTACTTTCCACACGGGTATTGTAAATACCTAGATAATAGTGACTTAGAAGAGTTGACAAGCCCCACTCGCGTCCTGAACGAATATGGTCAAAGACGGAGCTGATATTGTCTTGTTGGAAAATACCAAAGACACTACGGACACCTGCATTAGCAAGACTAGAAAGCGGGAAGTCAATCAAACGATATTTCCCACCAAATGGCAAACTAGCTACTGGACGGTGGTCCGTCAATGTTGACATATCATGAAAACCAACTGTATTTCCTAAAATGGCAGAATATTTATCAATCTTCATCTGTTGCTACCCCCACTACTTCATTATATCCTACAACTTGTACTTCTTCTGTTCCATCAATTTCGACACCGTCAGAAATAACCGCACCTTCACCAATAATGGCACGTTTGATTTTAGCTCCGTTTCCAATAATAGCTCCACTCATGATAACTGAATCTACTACTTCTGCCCCTTCGCGAACTTGTGCCCCTGTTGAAAGGATAGAATGTTTAACCGTTCCATCAACAAAACATCCGTCTACAACTAATGAGTCTTCCACATCAGCATTTGCACCAAGGAAGTTTGGTGGCGAAATCAAGTTTCTTGAGTAAATCTTCCATTGACGGTTACGGCTATCCAAGGCATTTTCTGGAGAAATGTACTCCATGTTGGCTTCCCAAAGTGACTCAATCGTACCAACGTCTTTCCAGTAACCATTAAATTCATAAGCATAGACACTTTCACCTGACTCAAGGTAATTTGGAATGACATTTTTACCAAAGTCTGACATATCGACATTGCTCTTTTCAGCAGCAACAAGCATATTGCGGAGACGTTGCCAATCAAAGATGTAAATTCCCATAGAAGCTTTGGTAGATTTAGGTTGAGCTGGTTTTTCTTCAAATTCAACAATGCGGTTATTGGCATCTGTATTCATGATACCAAAACGACTAGCTTCTTTAAGAGGGACGTCTAAAACCGCTACTGTCAAGCTGGCGTTATTATCCTTGTGAGACTGGAGCATATCATCATAGTCCATTTTGTAGATGTGGTCTCCAGAGAGAATCAAGACGTACTCAGGATTGACACTGTCAATATAGTCGATATTTTGGTAAATAGCGTGACTAGTCCCTTCGAACCAACGATTTCCTTCACTTGCAGAATAAGGTTGAAGAATAGAGACACCAGAATTGATACCGTCTAGTCCCCAGCTTGAACCGTTCCCGATA
Organism: bacterium; assembly: GCA_905221545.1. Lineage (GTDB taxonomy): Bacteria > Bacillota > Bacilli > Lactobacillales > Streptococcaceae > Streptococcus. The sequence goes on from CAJNDO010000014.1 coordinate 30,233, forward strand.
TGGTTGTTGAGAGCAAGTGGCTGGTACTGTGTAATGACTCCAACATTGTGAATTCCTGAGTTGGCACAGTTTGAAAGAGCAAAGTCAATGATACGGTAGCGCCCACCAAATTGCACAGCTGGTTTTGCGATGCTTTGAGTGAGTTTACCGAGACGAGTTCCTTGCCCACCAGCAAGAATCAAAGCTAACATTTCATTCTTCATTTTCTACTCCTTTTTGGTTTTTACTTGTGACGGTTTTTGCAGATTTCAAGCGACGTTTGATTTTCCATACACTTGCTCCCATAGCAGGTAGGGTAAAGGTCAAGGTCTGCTCATAATCTTTCCATAGTCCTTCTTGCGTTTGAACAGTTTGATTATGTTCTTTCCAAACGCCTCCCCACTCTTCTAACTCAGTATTCCAGACTTCTTCATAAATCCCTGCGACAGGCAATCCGATTGTAAAATCTTTTCGTTCAACAGGTGCCATATTAAAGACGCAGACTAGCATGTCGCCCTTCTTACCCTTACGGATGAAGGAAAGAACACTCTGGTCTCGATTATCCGCATCAATGATTTCAATACCATCATAGCTGGTATCGATTTCCCACAGACAGCGATGGTCTTTGTAGAATTGATTAAGCTGAGAAGTGAAATACTTCATCTTAGCATTCATAGGGTCTTCTAGATTAGACCATTCCAACTGCTCTTCAGATCTCCATTCTAGGAATTGGCCGTATTCGCTACCCATGAAGAGCAATTTCTTACCAGGGTGACAAATTTGGTACGTATAGATATTGCGCAAACCTGCGAATTGATTGTAACGATCTCCCCACATCTTATGCATCATACTCTTCTTACCGTGAACCACTTCATCGTGCGAGAATGGTAGGAGATAGTTTTCATTGAAAACATACATAAAGCTGAAAGTCACCAAATTAAAGTCATACTTACGGTAAATAGGGTCTTCTTCGTAGAATCGGAGGATATCATTCATCCAGCCCATATTCCACTTGTAGTCAAATCCTAGACCACCAAGCTCTTTCATTCCCGTAATCTTGGTTGCTGACGAACTTTCTTCCGCAATCATCATCACATCTGGATGTGCTAGTTTAATGACATCATTCAAGCGTTGAAGGAAATAATATCCTTCATAGTTGAGATTTCCACCATCTTTATTAGGTGTCCATGGAGCATCATCGTAGTCAAGATAGAGCATGTTACTAACTGCATCCACTCGAATACCATCTAGATGGTAAAAGTCAATCCAAAACTTAATGCTAGAAATCAAGAAAGACTGGACTTCATTCTTTCCAAGGTCAAAATTGAGTGCTCCCCAACCATAGTTATGAGCCTTATTATGGTCTTGGTATTCAAAAGTTGGTGTCCCATCATAATAAGCCAAGGCATCATCATTGATGGTGAAATGACCAGGTACCCAGTCTACAATAACCCCAATATTGTTTAAGTGACATTCCTCAACAAAATCTTGAAACTCTTCAGGGCGACCATAAGCATGCTCTAAAGCGAAGTACCCCATAAGCTGGTAACCCCAACTCAAACCTAGTGGGTGGGACATCAAGGGCATAAACTCAATATGAGTATAGTTCATCTCAACTAAGTAAGGAATGAGTTCATCTTTCAATTGAGCAAAACTATAAGGACTTCCATCTGGATTTCTCTTCCACGATCCAGCATGAACTTCGTAGATATTGACAGGACGTTCAAAGAAAGTCCAACGTTTTCTGCGAGCTAACCAAAGCCCATCCTTCCATTTCTTTTCTGGAATCTCTGTTAAAATAGCTCCAGTACCCGGACGTGCCTCATACCGTACAGCCAAAGGATCAATCTTCATCAGCTGATGACCATTTGCACGTGTGATATGGTACTTGTAAATTTGGCCTTCATGAGCAAGGCTGGTAAAGACTTCCCAGACACCAAATTCATTTCGTTCCATTGGAATTTGATTTTCTACCCAATTGGTAAAATCCCCCACCAAGTGGACAGCCTGGGCGTTGGGAGCCCACACACGAAATGTATAACCGTACTCTCCATTTAGTTCTTCCCTATGTGCTCCTAAATAATGCTGAAGATGAAAATTTTCTCCTGTCATAAAGGTGCGCAAAGCTTCTCTTTTATCCATAATACCTCCCTTTTTCTGTAAGCGTTTTCTATAGATTTATTATACTACCTTTTTATGGAAGATTCAAGTAAATTACCATATTTGGTAAAAATTCTTTTGAAAATCTTCAAAAAATGAACTTATCCATTCACTTATAAATCAAGGAATGACAGATAGTTTGTGAAAACGTCCTCTTTTTGATTACTATCATATCACAAAGTTCGTATTTTATCCAAATGTAGCATTGTTTTTATGTGAAAAATAAAACCAGGAAAACAATTTCCTGATTTTACATTTTATTTCATATCAAAAACAATGGATTTGACATTTGTCATCGCTTCAATGCTATATTTAATTCCTTGAACACCAGCACCAGAACCTTTGACACCAAGGAATGGGAAATTATCTGGACCACGCTGAGTTTTATTATTAATATGGACTGTTCCCACTTCAAGTTTTTCAGCGATTTCAAAGGCCTTTTTGAAATCATTTGTAAAGACTGAGGATTGAAGGCCGAATTCAGATTCGTTGGCAAAGGCAATTGCTTCTTCTACACTAGCCACACGGATAATTGGTAAAACAGGACCAAATGGCTCTTCCCATGCTACTTTCATATCTTTTGTAACTTGGTCAAAAAGTACTGGCCAGAGAAGATTGCCCTCACGTTTGATTGGTGTAAGAGCCTGAGCACCTTTTTCTTGTGCATCCTCAATCAAGCCCCAAATGAAGTCGGCTGAAGCATTGTCAATAACAGGTGTAATATCAGCATTGTCAAATGGATCACCAACTGTTAATTTAGAAACTTCTTCCTGAAGCAAAGTAGCTAATTGATCTGCTACACTTTCGAGAACAATGACACGTTTAATGGCCGTGCAACGTTGTCCTGAGTAGCTAAAGGCTCCTGCAACGATTTGCTTGGCAGCGTGTTCCAAATCTGCATCTTCTAGTACTAGAGCTGCATCTTTTCCACCAAGTTCTAACATAATAGGACGCATACCAGCTAAACGACCAATACGTTCTCCGATTGGAGTTGAACCTGTAAAGTTGATGAAGTTGACTTCTTTGTGCTCAATGATATAATCCCCAATTTCTGAACCACGTCCCGTAATCGTATTGAAAACACCTGCTGGAATCCCTGCTTCTTCAAAGGCTTTAGCCAGCAAGAGGCCAGAAATGGAACCTTGTGTTGGTGGCTTAAACATAACCACATTCCCTGCAATTAAGGCCGGAGCAATCTTAGATCCAGAAAGGTTGACTGGATAGTTAAAGGGAGCAATAGCTAGCACGACTCCAACCGGCTCACGACGGACAATAGCCAGTTTGTTTTTACTTGCTGCTTCAAAACCACCACCTTCCATTGCTTGTCCAGTGATACGTAGCCCTTCCTCAGCAGCATAGCGAATCAAGTCTGCTGTACGCACTACTTCTCCAATTGCTGCTTTAATCCCTTTAGCAACCTCTTTGGCAAGAATTGTACCAATTTTTTCTTTATCACGTTCCAAAATAGCTGCTGTCTTATGCAAATAGGCTGCACGCTCAACTGGTGCTAAAGCCCGCCATGCAGGGAGGGCTGCACGCGCAGCTTGCATAGCCTCATCTACTTCAGCTTGACTCATAGCTGGAACTGTCCCTAATTCTTCTTGATTGATTGGTGAATAAATCGTAATTTCTTTTTCAGATGATTTCCATTCTCCATTTACTAAATTCTGATATCTTGTCAAATTCTCGTCCTCCTGAAAATGATTAAGATATATTTTACCAAATTTTCAGAAAATTACAACCCTTTTTACAATATTTTTGAGATTATTTTCACAAGCTTGATTTTTCAAACAATTTGAACACTCTTGTTAAGCAGTAATACTCAATGAAAATCAAAGAGCAAACTAGGAAGCTAGCCGTAGGTTGCTCAAAGAACTGCTTTGAGGTTGCAGATAGAGCTGACGTGGTTTAAAGAAATTTTCGAAGAGTATAAGTATAGTGGATCGAAGCTAGAATAGTACGCCGTGGTTGCTAAAACATTTCTAGAAATTAATTTAACTTTCCTAGTCGATTTGTTCACATCTTATTTCAATTCACTATACAAAAAGAAAAGGCTTAGACGAACTAAACCTTTGTCAATATTTTAAACATTAAAAACAGCTCTATCTTTCGATTCCTATAATCTCCACTTATATCACAACAAAGATGATTATTAGATTATGACCGAAGAAATATAAGGCCTATTTTTGACGTTTAAAAATAGCATTTTCAATAACTTTTAGATTTGATGCATCTTTGCTATCAACTTTTGAGATATCAAAAGTTAAATTATCACCCGAAATCTTATAAGGTACCTCAGTGCCTCCTCCTACTGGGGTCATTACTTTTTTAGATTGATCTACTTTAACATCGTAGTTTTGATCGTTCTTAAATCCCATTATTGTACTTGAAATTTTTATATTTCCTTTATCATCATTAATTGTGATTGAAACCGATAATTTAACACTTTCCCCCAATACTGATCCAAAAGTTGTAGCAAAATCTCCTTGATTTTCTGCTAATTTAGAAACTTCCTCTGTAGAGGGTTCATAAGTATAGGTTCCGTTATCACTTTTTATTGAACATCCAATTAATATAACTGACATTAAAGCTAAAATCAATGATACGTAAATTCGTTTTACTTTTTCCATTTTATCTCCTTGCTTTCATTTACTTCCTATCAAATCTTTTCTACAAAACTTTATAGACGCTGGCACTAACACCGCCAACCATATCTTTATCATCTAAATGGCTATTGGTCACCAAGAGTTCTAGATTTCCAGCATTTTCAAACTGGAAGGGCTTCCCTTTAGCATTAAATACAACCAGTAAATGGTCTTTCCCTTGAATCTCATAGACAATCAAACCACTATGTTCATTTGCTGAATGAACAAAAACATGATGGTAAATTTCATCATAAGTAGGGTAAGAAAAGGCACAGGTTTCTGTCTTCAATCGAATAATTTGACGGATAAACTCAATACTATCTTGACGCTCATTAATCAAGTCCCAGTTTACTTGGTTGACACTGTCTGGAGCATTATAGCTATTCATAGCACGCTCTCTATCATCATGGGTCAACTCACCATTTTCACCAGTCGCAACTAGTTTGGTACGACCAAATTCTTGACCGATTTCCATAAAGGCCATTCCCTGCATGAGCAGATTCATGGCTGTGGCTGTCTCAACCTTACGCATGATTTGCTCAGAACTTTGGTCTGGATGAAGGGTTGCCAACAAATCGTGAAGATTGTAATTGTCATGGGCCTCCACATAGTTGAGTACTTGATTTGGATGTGTATAGGTTCCTAGTTCACGACTGCCTAGGATTGCTTTGGCTAGAATTGGCTCTGTCGCAGCACCACTAACAAAACCTGATTTGATAGCACCATAAACTTCTCCACCTTTAACAGCATCTCGCTGATTGTCATTAAAGAAACCAATATTTGGCATTTCGTAGGCATTGTCTTTCTTAGCCTTATCATAAGGGGCAAGACCTGTCCCCATATCCCATCCTTCTCCATAGAGGATAATGTTAGGGTCGATTTCATCCAAACTTTGACGAATCATCTGCATGGTCTTGACATCATGAATCCCCATCAAGTCAAAACGGAAACCGTCAATATTGTATTCCTGCACCCAGTATAGAAGAGAATCAATCATATACTTGCGGAACATTTCATGTTCACTGGCTGTTTCATTTCCAACACCCGTTCCATTCTGGAAGGTACCATCTGGATTCATACGATAATAGTAGTCAGGTACAGTTGTTTGGAAAGGTGCATCAACAACTGAGAAGGTATGGTTATAGACCACATCCATAATGACACCAATACCCGCATCGTGATAGGCTTGAATCATAGTTTTTAAATCACGAATAACCTGAGCTGGATCATCTGGATTGGTTGAAAGGCTCGTTTCTGGAGCATTATAGTTTTGTGGGTCATAACCCCAGTTATAGGTTACATTCCCATCCTCATCGTATTCTTTATGACGGTCTGCAATTGGTTGCAACTGAACATAATTGTAGCCGATCTCTTGGATGTAATCAAAAGCAGTTGACTGGCCGTACTGGTTAACCGTCCCTGTCTGAGCCGCACCTAAGAAAGTTCCTCGAAGATGTTCATCCACACCTGAGGTCGGTGATTTTGTCAAATCACGAATGTGCATTTCACAAATGACTGCCTTACATGGATTTGCCAAGCGCCAAGTAGCCTCTGAACCGTGCTTGACCTCGAAGTTTTCAACTTGCTTTTCTGCATGGCTTAGAATAGCTGAACGTTTGCCATCAGGACTGGTCGCGATGGTATAAGGATCGCGTGTCAAGGTTTGGTGATGAGGGAATTGGACTTGATACTGATAAGCCTTACCAGTCAAATCTTCCTCAACATCCAAACTCCAGACACCAATAGTATTGTCCTTATGGTTATAAGAGTAGCTATTGCCTCGCTCCATCTCAAAAGTCTTCCAAACAGGTGCATTATTAGCAGCTGATTCATAAACGACAACCTGCACTTCTGTCGCTGTTGGAGCCCAGAGGGCGAAATGAGCCTGATTATCCTCTACACGGCACCCCAATTCCCCTTGGTAGCCCCAGTGGTGGTCGAAACTAGCACTATTGATAGCCTTGTCAAAGGCAAAAGGATTTTGATTTTTATAGAAAGGACTGGCAATAGCAGGATTTTCAGAATAATAAATTCTATCATCCCCTTCCAAAATCCAGACCTCTGTTAAGAGAGGATAGTGATTAAAACGGATGGCATATTCTTTACTGGTTTGGCCAGTATGAACCACAAAATTCAAGCTTTCTAAGGGATGAACACTTGGGTGTTCAAAACTAAATAAAGCACCAAAATAATCCTCTTTATAAGTCAGTAAATCAATTCGTTGATCCTTACTCTTCACAAAAGAGCAAGTGTCGTATTCACCATTCTTGCGATGGTAATGAATGCGCATAGGGTAGTTATACATTTTTATTTTTCCTTTTTTTAATTTGTTTCTGTCTCACTAATAAATTCTTGACCAATCTCGTCTCGATTGACAAAAAATTCGATGTGATGATGACAGACTTGAAGTTCAACTGGGGTATCTCCTCCATATTCCCCATCTAGGTTCAGCATAAATGGTTCCTGGTCATCTAAAACTTCTAAACGCAGTTTGCTCGTTTTGAGGTATTCGATATTGACATCTGAGACATGCTGCCCACCATTAATGGCCTGTATCAATAAGCCCAACATATCAAATAGCTTGTCTGTCTTGACCAAAATCAGAGTAAAATTTCCATCGTCTAACTTGGTATCAGGCGCTAACTGCTCAAACCCTCCAATGGAATTGGTCAGGGCAACAAAAATCAAGGACACCTCTCCTTCAAAGACCCCCTGATCGTGTGTGATTCTCACTGGACGAACCTTAGTCTTAGGAAACATTTCAATGCCTTTAGCAACATAGGCAAAATAACCCAGACGCGTCTTGACTTCACTTGGAACACTGTAAGTCAATTCAGTCAGAGTACCTGCAGCGGCAATATTAATAAAATATTTGTCGCCAAAAGCTCGTCCAATATCCATATGAATGGTCTCATTTTTAGCAATAATCTGAGCAGCCGCAACAGGATCACCCATTGGAATTTTTAGGGCACGCGCATAATCATTAGTCGTCCCTGTTGGAATAATGGCAAGCCGAGGCCTCTTGTCGAGCGAGGCAACCCCATTGACTACTTCATTAATTGTTCCATCACCACCTGCAGCAATAATCAAATCAAAACCAGCTTTGGCTGCTCTCTCAGCTTCTTTTTGTGCTGAAAGAGGTTCTGGAGTCGTTTGAAAGGCACTGGTTTCATAGCCAATATCTTCCAAAACATCCAGCACTTCTGCTATATTTTTCTTGATAATTTCCTGCCCTGAGGTTGGGTTATAAATTAAACGCGCACGTTTTCTATCTTCTGTCATTGTTACAAACTTTCTAGCCAAGTTTCGTCTCGAACCTCAATACCGAGTTCCTGTGCTTTTTGAAGTTTACTTCCAGCATCTGCACCAGCAACGACAAGGTCGGTCTTTTTAGAAACACTGCCTGTTACCTTGGCACCCAGACTTTCGAGTTTACTTTTAGCTTCTGAGCGCTTGAGACGTTCCAATTTTCCAGTCAATACAACTGTTAAGCCTGACAAGGCTGCATCCGCTACTACAGTCTGTCCTTTATAGTCCAGATTGACCCCAGCTTCTTTCAATTCTTTAAGGAGAATTTCAGAGCCCTCTGTCGCAAAATAAGTCTGAAGACTCTTGGCTATCACACCCCCTAGGCTTTCAATACTAGCAACTTCCTCTGGATCTGCCTGAGCCAGATTTTCAACCGAGTGGAAATGTTGAAGTAAGAGCTGACTGGCCTTACTGCCGACATGGCGAATTCCCAAACCGAATAAGAGCTTTTCAGCAGAATTTTCCTTGGAAGCTTGGATGGCCTGATAAAGTTTAGCAGCAGACTTTTCCTTAACACCCTCTAAAAGGAGGAAATCTTCTTCTTTCAAACGATAAATATCCGCCACGTCCTTAACCAGATTGGCATCAAAGAGTTTTTCAACTACTGAAGGACCAAGACCTGTAATATTCATGGCATCACGAGAGGCAAAGTGAATCAAACCTTCCATGATTTGAGCAGGACAACGCGGATTGATACAACGGAGAGCCACTTCATCTTCAAAGTGCAACAAGTCAGAATCACAACTTGGGCAGTTTGTAGGGATATCTAGTTTTTCTTCAGAAATCCGTTTGGACTCTACTACACGCAAAACAGCAGGGATAATATCTCCAGCCTTATAGACGATAACCGTATCGTCCTTGCGGATATCTTTTTCAGCAATATAATCCACGTTGTGAAGGGTCGCACGGCTAACAGTTGTACCAGCAAGCTGAACGGGAGTCAGATTAGCAGTTGGGGTCACAACGCCCGTACGGCCTACTGTCCAGTCAACTGACAGGAGCTGAGCTTCTTTTTCCTCAGCAGGAAACTTGTAGGCTACTGCCCACTTTGGAGCCTTAACGGTAAAGCCAAGCTCTTCTTGGCCTGCTAGATCATTGACCTTAATCACCACCCCATCGATATCATAGGGCAGATTGTCTCGCTCCTGTCCTACTTTTTGGATAAAATTCCAAATCTCATCCATGCTTTCAGCCAGAATTCGCTTAGAATTGACTACAAAACCAAGCTGTTCTAGGTGCTTCAAAACCTTTTCTTGACTATCACGAGTTGAAGGGCTGGCTTCTTGATAGAGGAAAGTGGCAAGATTACGCTTGGCAACTACTGCTGTATCCAACTGACGCAGGGTTCCTGCCGCCGCATTTCGAGGATTGGCAAATTCAGGTTCTCCATTTTCTTGGCGAGCTTTATTAACCTGGTCAAAAGAAGAGCGTGGCATGTAACATTCCCCACGAACTGTGATATCTAACTCTTCTGGCAAAGTCAAAGGAATGTCCTTAACACGTTTGAGGTTTTCAGTGATATTCTCCCCAATAGAACCATCTCCACGCGTTGCACCTGCAACTAAAATCCCCTTTTCATAAGTCAACGAGATAGATAAGCCATCGATTTTCAGCTCACAAATATAGGTAGGATGGGCCACTTCCTTACGAACACGCGCATCAAAAGCATCAAGCTCCTCACGTGAAAAAGCATCCTGCAAACTATAAAGAGGATACTGATGACTGTATTTTTCAAAACCATCTAAAACCTTGCCACCAACACGATGGGTCGGACTGTCTGCTAATACTTGATCTGGATAGGCAGTCTCCAACTCAACCAACTCACGGTAAAGGCGGTCATACTCACTGTCCGAAACCGACGGATTGTCGCTGGTATAGTACTCAGTCGCATAGCGATTAAGCATGGCGACTAACTCATTCATTCTTTTATTCATAAAACCATTTTACCATAAACTAAGCCCTCCTCACAAACGAGAAGGGCGGAAAAAACACTTAGATTAGAATTATTTTTAAAACTCAAACAGACTTATATCTCTTTTTTAAAATGAGTTCGAACATAGCTTAGAGCTAAGAAGGATAAGATGACAACTCCTAGTCCTATAATCAAGAAAGAGTAAAGATGAACACTTGAAAGCCAGGTCATTAAACCTGTTGCAATTGGCATAAAAAGTATAGCTAAGGTATAAATCGAACTAAGGACTCTGCCCAGATATTCACCATCAACCTTGGTTTGTACTTGAGTAAAAAAGTGAATATTAAACATCGTCATAAATAGTTCACAAATGAAATTCCCTGAAAAAGCAAGATAGGGTGGGAGGGCGAAACCCATTATCATCACTCCAAGTCCAGTCAGTGCCAATAAAAATAAAAGCATTTCCATACTAGCTTTAATCTTACTAGCTAACAAAGCCCCAACAATAGATCCGATAGCACCCATTGTTAAAATAGTGGCATAGGCACCTTGAACCCCATAGAGCTGATTTGAAAAGGGAAGGAGATAATTAAAGGCTGCGAAGAAAAAATTGACACTTGAAGCCATGACTAATAAAAAGAAGATTTCCTTTTGCTTCACAATATAGTGAACCCCCTCCTTGATATCAGAAAAAATAACTTTGAATGTAAGTTTCTTCTCACCCAAAGTCTTCTCTTCTTTCTTTGGAAGCAAGGCTACCAAACCAAAAGCGAGAAAAAAACTAAGGGCATCTAATACCAAGGTAATGCGAAGACTTGCGAATTGTAAGACCAGAAAAGAAAGTACAGGGGAACTCACACTGACAACCTGCAAGACCAACTCCAAACGAGAATTGTAGAGGACCAGTTCATCCCTCTCTACCAATTCTGTGATAATGGCCTTATTTGCAGGTCTAGAAAAGGCAAAAGCAATCGCCTGCACAATATTAGCAACAATCAAAGCTCCAATCATCCAGCTGTCATCCCTTATGAAAGAAATAGCCAGACAAAGAATCCCACAAACAAGGTCTGCCACCATTAAAATCTTACGACGAGAAAAACGGTCTGAAATGACTCCACCAAAGGGATTTACGAGAATAGATGTGACGAGCTCAGAAATCTGATATATTCCTAAAACTGTCTGTCCGATAGTCCCCATGGAAGCCAACCAGACACTATTTCCATAATCATAGAGCATATTCCCTATCTTGTTAACAGCTCCACGACTGATCAACTGTACTGCATAGCGATTCATATAAAAACTCCTCTCAAATTTTGGGCTCTATAATATTTGTAGTGGGTAAATCCCTATAGATATTATGGAGCTTTTTTGTGTAGAAAAAAAGTCCCATATG
>CAJNDO010000015.1 GCA_905221545.1 bacterium
ATCATCATAAGTTAATTTCATAATAAAAGCACCCCAAAAGTTAGATTTTTTCTGTCTAACTTTTGGGGTGCAGTTCACTTTTTGGAGTTGCTTTTTTTTATTTTCCCAAATCTTTGCGAATAGTATAGGTGAGGAGGTAAGTATGGTTCAAGAAATTGCACAAGAAATCATTCGTTCCGCTCGTAAAAAAGGAGCGCAGGATATTTATTTTGTCCCTAAGTTAGACGCCTATGAGCTTCATATGAGGGTGGGAGACGAGCGCTGTAAAATTGGTTGCTATGATTTTGAAAAATTTGCGGCCGTTATCAGCCACTTTAAGTTTGTGGCGGGTATGAATGTGGGAGAAAAGCGACGTAGTCAGCTAGGTTCCTGTGATTATGAATATGACCAGAAGATAGCATCCCTACGTTTATCTACCGTAGGCGATTATCGAGGACATGAGAGTTTAGTGATTCGCTTGTTGCATGATGAGGAGCAGGATTTGCATTTTTGGTTTCAGGATATTGATGAATTGGGCAAGCAGTACAGGCAACGTGGTCTCTATCTCTTTGCTGGTCCAGTCGGTAGTGGCAAGACAACCTTGATGCATGAATTAGCTAAGTCCCTTTTTAAGGGGCAACAAGTCATGTCCATCGAAGATCCAGTCGAAATCAAGCAGGACGACATGCTCCAGTTGCAGTTAAATGAAGCAATCGGACTAACCTATGAAAATCTAATCAAACTTTCCTTGCGTCATCGACCAGATCTCTTGATTATCGGAGAAATTCGAGACAGCGAGACGGCGCGTGCAGTGGTCAGAGCTAGTTTGACAGGGGCGACAGTCTTTTCAACCATTCACGCCAAGAGTATCCGAGGTGTTTATGAGCGTCTGCTGGAGTTGGGTGTGAGTGAGGAGGAATTAGCAGTCGTTCTGCAAGGCGTCTGCTACCAGAGATTAGTCGGGGGAGGAGGAATCGTTGACTTTGCAAACAAAGACTATCAAGAACACCAGCCAACTAGCTGGAATGAACAGATTGACCAGCTTCTTGAAGATGGACATATCACAAGTCTTCAGGCTGAAACGGAAAAAATTAGCTACAGCTAAGCAAAAAAATATCATCACCTTGTTTAACAATCTCTTTTCCAGCGGTTTTCATCTGGTGGAGACTATCTCCTTTCTAGATAGGAGTGCCTTGTTGGACAAGCAGTGTGTGACCCAGATGCGCACAGGTTTGTCTCAGGGGAAATCATTCTCAGAAATGATGGAAAGTTTGGGCTTTTCAAGTGCGATTGTCACTCAGTTATCCCTAGCTGAAGTTCATGGGAATCTCCACCTGAGTTTGGGAAAGATAGAAGAATATCTGGACAATCTGGCCAAGGTCAAGAAAAAATTAATTGAAGTAGCGACCTATCCCTTGATTTTGCTGGGTTTTCTTCTCTTAATTATGCTGGGACTGCGAAACTATCTACTACCACAACTGGATAGTAGCAATATTGCCACCCAAATTATTGGTAATCTGCCACAAATCTTTCTAGGAATGGTAGGGTTTGTCTCAGTAGGTGTCCTTTTAGCACTCACTTTTTATAAAAGAAGTTCGAAGATGCGGGTCTTTTCGATGTTGGCACGCTTTCCTTTTCTTGGAATCTTTGTGCAGACCTATTTGACAGCCTATTATGCGCGTGAATGGGGCAATATGATTTCTCAAGGGATGGAGTTGACGCAGATATTTCAGATGATGCAGGAACAAGGTTCCCAGCTCTTTAAAGAAATCGGTCAAGACCTGGCTCAAGCCCTACAAAATGGCCGTGAATTTTCTCAAACCATAGGAACCTATCCTTTCTTTAAAAAGGAGTTGAGTCTCATCATCGAGTATGGGGAAGTCAAGTCCAAGCTGGGGAGTGAGTTGGAAATCTACGCGGAAAAAACTTGGGAAGCCTTTTTTACCCGAGTCAACCGCACCATGAATCTGGTGCAGCCACTGGTCTTTATCTTTGTGGCTCTGATTATCGTTTTACTTTATGCGGCAATGCTAATGCCCATGTATCAAAATATGGAGGTAAATTTTTAAAATGAAAAAAATGATGACATTCTTGAAAAAAGCGAAAGTGAAAGCTTTCACGCTTGTGGAAATGTTGGTGGTCTTGCTCATCATCAGCGTGCTTCTCTTGCTCTTTGTACCTAATTTGACCAAGCAAAAAGAGGCGGTCAATGATAAAGGAAAAGCTGCTGTTGTTAAGGTGGTAGAAAGCCAGGCAGAGCTTTATAGCTTAGATAAAAATGAAGATGCTAGCCTAAGTAAGTTACAAGCAGATGGGCGAATCACAGAAGAACAGGCTAAAGCTTATAAAGAATACCATGCTAAACAAAATACCAGTCAAACCGTTGCAGATTAAGGCCTTTACCATGCTGGAAAGTCTCTTGGTTTTGGGACTTGTCAGTATCGTAGCCTTGGGCTTGTCTGGATCTGTCCAGTCCACTTTTGCGGCGGTAGAGGAGCAAATTTTCTTTATGGAGTTTGAAGAACTTTATCGGGAAACTCAAAGACGCAGTGTAGGCAGTCAGCAAAAGACTAGTCTAAACTTAGATGGGCAGACAATCAGCAATGGCAGTCAAAAGTTGACAGTTCCTAAAGGCATTCAAGCATCATCAGGCCAAAGTATTACATTTGATCGAGCTGGGGGCAATTCGTCCCTGGCTAAGGTTGAATTTCAGACCAGTAAAGGAGCGATTCGTTATCAATTATATCTAGGAAATGGAAAAATTAAACGCATTAAGGAAACAAAAAATTAGGGCAGTGATTTTACTGGAAGCAGTAGTCGCTCTAGCTATCTTTGCCAGTATTGCGACTCTTCTTTTGGGACAAATTCAGAAAAATAGGCAAGAAGAAGCAAAAATCTTGCAGAAAGAAGAAGTCTTGCGTGTAGCTAAGATGGCCCTGCAGACAGGTCAAAATCAGGTAAACATCAACGGAGTTGAGATTCAGGTGTTTTCTAGTGAAAAGGGATTGGAGGTTTATCATGGTTCAGAACAGTTGTTGGCTATCAAAGAGCCATAAAATCAAGGCTTTTACCCTGTTAGAATCCCTGATTGCCCTCATTGTCATCAGTGGGAGCTTACTTCTCTTTCAAGCCATGAGTCAGCTCCTTATTTCAGAAGTTCGCTACCAGCAACAAAGCGAGCAAAAAGAGTGGCTCTTGTTTGTGGACCAGCTGGAGGCAGAATTAGACCGTTCGCGGTTCGAAAAAGTGGAAGGCAATCGCATTTATATGAAGCAGGATGGCAAGGAAATTGCAATAGGCAAGTCAAAATCAGATGATTTTCGGAAAACCGATGCCAGTGGACGAGGCTATCAGCCCATAGTTTATGGACTCAAATCAGCACAGATTACAGAGGATAAGCAATTGGTTCGTTTTCGTTTCCAGTTTCAGAAAGGCTTAGAAAGGGAGTTCATCTATCGTGTGGAAAAAGAAAAAAGTTAAGGCAGGAGTTCTCCTTTATGCAGTCACCATGGCAGCCATTTTTAGTCTTTTGTTACAATTTTACTTGAACAGACAAGTCGCCCACTATCAAGACTATGCTTTAAATAAAGAAAAGTTAATCGCTTTTGCCATGGCCAAGCGAACCAAGGATAAAGCTAAGCAAGAAAGTGGAGAACAGGTCTTTAACCTAGGTCAGGTAAGCTATCAAAACAAGAAAACAGGCTTGGTGACGACGGTTCGTACACCTAGGAGCCAATATGAGTTCCTATTTCCTTCAGTCAAAATCAAAGAAGAGAAAACAGATGAAAAGAAAGAGGCAGCGACTGATCCAAGAAATCAAGCGGAGAAGAAAAAATCAGAAGAGAAGCCTGAAAAGAAAGATAATTCCTAGCCAATCAAACTACTTTGTGCTAAACTAAAAATATGAAACATGATTTTAACCACAAAGCAGAAACTTTCAATTCTCCTAAAAATATCTTTCTTGCAAACTTGGTTTGTCAAGCAGTCGAGAAACAGATTGATCTTCTATCAGACAAAGAAATTTTGGATTTCGGTGGTGGGACGGGGCTCTTAGCCTTGCCCCTAGCCAAGCAGGCTAAGTCTGTCACTCTTGTAGACATTTCTGAGAAAATGCTGGAGCAAGCTCGTTTGAAAGCGGAGCAGCAAGACATCAAGAATATCCAGTTTTTGGAACAAGATTTACTGGAAAAACCCTTGGAGAAAGAGTTTGATCTCATTGTTGTTTGTCGTGTTCTTCATCATATGACTGATTTGGCTGCAGCTTTCTCACTGTTTCATCAACATTTGAGGAAAGATGGACAACTCCTCATTGCCGATTTTACCAAGATGGAAGCTAACCATCACGGCTTTGAATTGCCTGCATTGGAAAACAAGTTAATTGAGCACGGTTTTTCATCTGTGCATAGTCAGATCCTCTATAGTGCTGAGGACCTGTTTCAAGGAAATTACTCAGAACTCTTTTTAACAGTATCCCAAAAATCACTCGCCTAGTCAGGGAGTGATTTTTTATAAGGATGGAAAAAAGAAGGGAAATTTGATAAGATAGGAATATGGATTTTGAAAAAATTGAACAAGCTTATACCTATTTACTAGAGAATGTCCAAATCATCCAAAGTGATTTGGCGACCAATTTTTATGACGCCTTGGTGGAGCAAAACAGCATCTATCTGGATGGTGAGACTGAGCTAAATCAGGTCAAAGAGAACAATCAGGTCCTTAAGCGTTTAGCCCTACGCAAAGAAGAATGGCTCAAGACCTACCAATTTCTCTTGATGAAGGCTGGGCAGACAGAGCCCCTACAGGCCAATCACCAGTTTACACCAGATGCCATTGCTTTACTTTTGGTGTTTATTGTGGAAGAGTTGTTTAAAGAGGAGGACATAACTATCCTCGAAATGGGTTCCGGGATGGGGATTCTGGGTGCTACTTTCTTGACCTCGCTTGCTAAAAAAGTGGATTACTTGGGAATGGAAGTAGATGATTTGCTGATTGATTTGGCAGCTAGCATGGCAGATGTGATTGGTTTGCAGGCTGGCTTTGTCCAAGGAGATGCCGTTCGTCCACAAATGCTCAAAGAAAGCGACGTGGTCATCAGCGACTTGCCTGTTGGCTATTATCCTGATGATGCCGTTGCAGCGCGCCATCAAGTTTCTTCTAGTCAAGAACATACCTACGCCCACCACTTGCTCATGGAACAAGGACTTAAGTACCTCAAGTCAGATGGATATGCTATTTTTCTAGCTCCGAGTGATTTGTTGACCAGTCCTCAAAGTGATTTATTGAAAGGCTGGTTGAAAGAGGAGGCGAATCTAGTTGCCATGATCAGTCTGCCTGAAAATCTCTTTGCTAATGCCAAACAATCTAAGACGATTTTTATCTTACAGAAGAAAAGTGAAACAGCAGTAGAGCCTTTTGTTTATCCGCTTGCCAGCTTACAAGATGCAAGTGTTTTAATGAAATTTAAAGAAAATTTTCAAAAATGGACTCAAGGTACTGAAATATAAAATAGATTTTGTTATAATAGATGAAAACGCTTAAAAGAGGAGTCTTGTTATGACAAAAACAATTGCAATCAACGCAGGAAGTTCAAGTTTAAAATGGCAATTATACTTAATGCCAGAAGAAAAAGTATTGGCGAAAGGCTTGATTGAACGTATCGGTTTGAAAGATTCAATTTCAACTGTAAAATTTGATGGCCGTTCTGAACAACAAATTTTGGATATCGAAAATCATACGCAAGCCGTTAAAATCTTATTGGATGACTTGATTCGTTTCGATATTATCAAGGCTTATGATGAGATCACAGGTGTTGGACACCGTGTTGTGGCAGGTGGAGAATATTTCAAAGAATCAACAGTTGTTGAAGGTGATGTATTAGAAAAAGTTGAAGAGTTGAGTTTGTTAGCTCCTCTCCACAATCCAGCCAATGCAGCAGGTGTTCGTGCCTTCAAGGAATTGTTGCCAGACATTACCAGTGTAGTTGTTTTTGATACTTCATTCCATACAAGTATGCCAGAGAAAGCTTATCGCTACCCTCTACCAACAAAATATTACACAGAAAACAAGGTTCGTAAATACGGTGCCCACGGTACAAGTCACCAGTTTGTAGCAGGAGAAGCTGCAAAACTCTTGGGACGTCCATTAGAAGACTTGAAATTGATTACTTGCCACATCGGTAATGGAGCATCTATTACAGCAGTTAAGGGTGGTCAATCTGTCGATACTTCAATGGGCTTCACTCCACTTGGCGGTGTGATGATGGGAACTCGTACAGGGGATATTGACCCAGCTATCATTCCTTACCTAATGCAATATACAGAGGACTTTAACACGCCTGAAGACATTAGTCACGTCCTTAATCGTGAATCAGGGCTTATGGGTGTTTCAGGCAAGTCTAGTGATATGCGCGATGTGATTGCTGCTATGGAAGAAGGGGATCATGATGCCACTTTAGCCTATGAAATGTATGTTGATCGTATCCAAAAACATATCGGCCAATACCTTGCGGTCCTAAATGGAGCAGATGCTATTATCTTCACAGCAGGTATCGGAGAAAATGCAGCTGTTGTACGTAAGGATGTTATCTCAGGTATCTCTTGGTTCGGCTGTGATGTTGACCCAGAAAAGAACGTCTTCGGTGTTACAGGGGATATCTCAACAGAAGCAGCTAAAATCCGTGTCTTGGTTATTCCAACAGATGAAGAATTGGTCATTGCCCGTGACGTTGAACGCTTGAAAAAATAACAAAAATTAGAAAAAATATTCCGTACAAGGAGTTGGAAAAGTGATTTTTCCAGCTTCTTTTTCTGATGAAATTGTCCAAAACCTTGCTATGATTGGCTTTTTTGAAAAATATGGTATAATAGTAGTAATTTAATAGATGGAGTTGAGTTTTGAAGAAAAACTTTCGTGTAAAAAGAGAGAAAGATTTTAAGGCGATTTTCAAGGAGGGGACAAGTTTTGCTAATCGCAAATTTGTTGTCTACCAATTAGAAAACCAGAAAAACCATTTTCGAGTAGGTCTATCAGTTAGCAAAAAACTGGGGAATGCCGTCACTAGAAATCAAATCAAGCGACGGATTCGGCATATTATCCAGAATGCAAAAGGGAGTCTGGTAGAAGATGTCGACTTTGTTGTCATTGCTCGAAAAGGGGTCGAAACCTTGGGATACGCAGAGATGGAGAAAAACCTACTCCACGTATTAAAATTATCAAAGATTTACCAGGAAGGAAATGGGAGTGAAAAAGAAATTACAGTTGACTAGTTTGCTAGGTCTATCTCTATTTATCATGACAGCCTGTGCAACTAATGGGACAACTAGCGATATTACGGCAAATTCGACTGATTTTTGGAGTAAATTGGTTTACTTCTTTGCAGAGGTCATTCGCTTTTTATCGTTTGATATCAGTATCGGAGTGGGGATTATTCTCTTTACAATCTTGATTCGTACAGTGCTCTTGCCAGTCTTTCAAGTGCAAATGGTGGCTTCTAGAAAAATGCAGGAAGCTCAACCTCGCATTAAGGCGTTGCGAGAACAATATCCGGGTCGAGATATGGAAAGCAGAACCAAGCTAGAGCAGGAAATGCGTAAAGTCTTTAAAGAAATGGGTGTCAGACAGTCGGATTCTCTTTGGCCGATTTTGATTCAGATGCCGCTTATCTTGGCCTTGTTCCAAGCCCTATCAAGGGTTGACTTTTTGAAGACAGGTCATTTCTTATGGATTAATCTTGGTGATGTGGATACAACATTCGTGCTTCCGATTTTAGCAGCAGTATTCACCTTTTTAAGTACCTGGTTATCCAATAAAGCCTTGTCTGAGCGTAACGGAGCTACGACTGCGATGATGTACGGGATTCCAGTCTTAATCTTTATCTTTGGGGTTTATGCTCCGAGCGGAGTTGCTCTCTACTGGGCAGTGTCCAATGCTTATCAAGTCTTGCAAACCTATTTCCTGAATAATCCATTCAAGATTATCGCAGAGCGCGAGGCCGTAGTACAGGCACAAAAAGATTTGGAAAATAGAAAAAGAAAAGCCAAGAAAAAGGCTCAGAAAACGAAATAATAAGGAGGAATCTGGTAATGGTAGTATTTACAGGTTCAACTGTTGAAGAAGCAATCCAGAAAGGATTGAAAGAATTAGATATTCCAAGAATGAAGGCTCATATCAAAGTCATTTCTCGCGAGAAAAAAGGATTTCTTGGTTTATTTGGTAAAAAACCAGCCCAAGTGGATATTGATGCTATTAGTGAAACGACAGTTGTAAAAGCAAATCAACAAGCTGTAAAGGGAGTTCCAAAGCAAATCAATGATTTGAATGAGCCCGTTAAAACAGTTAGTGAAGCGACCGTTGATTTGGGGCATGTTGTAGAAGCAATTAAAAAGATTGAAGAGGAAGGCCAAGGTATTTCTGATGAAGTCAAGGCTGAAATCTTAAAACATGAAAGACATGCCAGCACGATCTTAGAAGAAACTGGTCACATTGAGATTTTAAATGAATTACAACTTGAAGAAACTGACCTCGAAGAAAAAGTAGAAACTCCTAGTATTGAAAGCCAAGCTGAGCAAACTGAAAGTCAAGAACTAGAAGACTTGGGCTTAAAGGTGGAACCGAGCTTTGATATTGAACAAGTAGCTACGGAAGTAACGACTTATGTTCAAACAATTATTGATGACATGGATGTTGAAGCCACACTTTCAAATGATTATAACCGTCGTAGCATCAATCTACAAATTGACACCAACGAACCAGGCCGTATTATCGGTTACCATGGTAAAGTCTTGAAGGCCTTGCAGTTATTGGCTCAAAATTATCTTTATAACCGTTATTCAAGAACCTTCTACATCACAATCAATGTCAATGATTATGTTGAACACCGTGCAGAAGTCTTGCAGACTTATGCTCAAAAATTGGCGACTCGTGTTTTAGAAGAAGGACGTAGTCATCAAACAGATCCAATGTCGAATAGTGAACGCAAGATTATTCATCGTATTATTTCACGTATGGATGGCGTGACGAGTTACTCTGAGGGTGACGAGCCAAATCGCTATGTCGTTGTAGATACAGAATAAGTAAAATCAGGTTTATCCTGATTTTTTGCTAGCTAGAGGAGGTTAAACGGATGTTGAATAAGATAAGAGACTATCTAGACTTTGCGGGTTTGCAGTACCGTAATCCAGATAAAGTTGGGGAAGAACGAGAGAAAATGCTGGAATTGCGCCATAAAGGCCAAGAGGCTCGAAAGGATTTTGCAGAACTGGCTAAAGCATTTCAAGCCAGTCATCCAGAATGGCAACTCCAACAGATCAGTCAGTGGATGAACCAAGCGCAGCGTTTACGACCACATTTTTGGGTTTATCTACAGCGTGAGGGGAAAATGACAGAGTCTATGCTAGCTTTACGTTTGTATGGAACATCTGCTGACTTTGGAATTTCTTTAGAGGTCAGTTTCATCGAGCGCAAGAAAGACGAACAGACCTTAGACAAGCAAGCCAAGGCTTTAGACATTCCAACCGTTAAAGGGATTTATTATCTAGCCTACTCAGATGGTCAAAGTCAAAGATGGGATGCTACTGAGGAGAACCGTCAAATTTTAAGAAATAAACTATCCAATCAGGAAGTTCGAAAAGTGTTAGTTAAAGCAGATATTTCTTTTATAGAAACTCAATCATTAGAAGCAATTTTAGAAAAATTAGAAGAAGCATATGAACGCTTACTTCCCTACTATCAGGCGACCAGAGGGTAGAAATCACGAGACTTATCTAGAGTCGAATTGATTTATTGCTATTCTATGTATTTTTTCATATAATAGTAAAATAGAATGTGTGATCCAATAATCACCTCAAATAGAAAGGAAATTCTATGTCAAATCTATCTGTTAATGCAATCCGTTTCCTAGGTATTGACGCTATCAACAAAGCCAACTCAGGTCACCCAGGTGTGGTTATGGGAGCGGCTCCAATGGCTTACAGCCTCTTTACAAAACAACTTCGTATCAATCCAGCTCAACCAAACTGGATTAACCGCGACCGCTTTATTCTTTCAGCAGGTCATGGTTCAATGCTCCTTTATGCCCTTCTTCACCTTTCTGGTTTTGAAGATGTCAGCATGGATGAGATCAAGAGCTTCCGCCAATGGGGTTCTAAAACACCAGGTCACCCAGAATTTGGCCATACAGCAGGGATTGATGCTACGACAGGTCCTTTAGGTCAAGGGATCTCAACTGCTACTGGTTTTGCCCAAGCAGAACGTTTCTTGGCAGCCAAATACAATCGCGAAGGCTACAATATCTTTGACCACTATACTTACGTTATCTGTGGAGACGGAGACTTGATGGAAGGTGTCTCAAGCGAGGCGGCTTCATACGCAGGTTTGCAAAAACTGGACAAATTGGTTGTTCTTTATGATTCAAATGACATCAACTTAGATGGTGAGACAAAGGATTCCTTTACAGAAAGTGTTCGTGACCGTTACAATGCTTACGGTTGGCACACAGCCTTGGTTGAAGATGGAACAGACTTGGAAGCTATCCATGCTGCTATCGAAACAGCTAAAGCTTCAGGTAAACCATCTTTGATTGAAGTGAAGACTGTTATTGGATACGGTTCTCCAAACAAACAAGGAACTAATGCTGTACACGGTGCTCCTCTTGGAGCAGATGAAACTGCGGCTACTCGCCGAGCGCTCGGTTGGGACTATGAACCATTTGAAATTCCAGCTGAAGTTTATGCTGATTTCAAAGAACATGTTGCAGACCGTGGCGCATCAGCTTATCAAGCTTGGACAAAACTAGTTGCTGACTATAAAGAAGCTCATCCAGAACTGGCAGCAGAAGTAGAAGCAATTATCGATGGACGTGATCCAGTTGAAGTGACTCCAGCAGACTTCCCAGCCTTAGAAAATGGCTTCTCTCAAGCAACTCGTAATTCAAGCCAAGATGCCTTGAACGTTGTAGCTGCTAAATTGCCAACTTTCTTGGGTGGATCAGCTGACCTTGCTCACTCAAACATGACTTACATTAAAACAGATGGACTTCAAGACGATGCTAATCGATTGAACCGTAACATTCAGTTTGGTGTTCGTGAATTTGCAATGGGAACGATCTTGAACGGGATGGCTCTTCACGGTGGACTTCGTGTATACGGTGGAACTTTCTTCGTCTTCTCTGACTATGTGAAGGCAGCAGTCCGTTTGTCAGCCTTGCAAGGACTTCCTGTGACTTATGTCTTTACCCACGATTCTATTGCGGTTGGGGAAGATGGCCCAACGCACGAACCCGTTGAGCACTTAGCAGGTCTTCGTGCTATGCCAAATCTAAATGTTTTCCGCCCAGCAGATGCGCGTGAAACGCAAGCAGCTTGGTACCTTGCAGTGACAAGTGAGAAAACACCAACCGCCCTTGTCTTGACCCGTCAAAACTTGACTGTCGAAGAGGGAACAGACTTTGACAAGGTTGCAAAAGGTGCCTATGTTGTTTATGAAAATGCAGCAGACTTTGATACCATCTTGATTGCAACAGGTTCAGAGGTCAATCTTGCTGTCGCAGCTGCCAAAGAATTGGCTAGTCAAGGTGCAAAAGTCCGCGTAGTCAGCATGCCATCTACAGATGTCTTTGATAAACAAGATGCAGCATACAAGGAAGAAATTCTTCCAAATGCAGTCCGCCGTCGTGTTGCAGTTGAAATGGGTGCGACTCAAAACTGGTACAAATACGTTGGTCTTGATGGTGCCGTTCTCGGTATTGATACCTTCGGAGCCTCTGCCCCAGCACCAAAAGTATTGGCAGAATATGGCTTTACTGTCGAAAATCTTGTAAAAGTCGTTCAAAACTTGAAATAATCCTAAAAATCAGAGCGCAAGCTCTGGTTTTTCTTACTAGAAAAGCAAGGTACAATCTTGTAAAAGTAGCTGAAATTTGATATAGTAGTCCTATGTAAAAGACAAAGGAGAATATAATGGAATCACAATATACATTTTTAATCATTCTTGTGGCTATGGTGGGCTTGATGTTCTTTACGCAACGCTCTCAAAAGAAACAAGCACAAAAACGTATGGAAAGCTTAAATAAACTACAAAAAGGCTATGAAGTTATTACAATCGGTGGACTTTACGGAACAGTTGATGAAGTAGATACGGAGAAGAAAACGATTGTTCTTGATGTAGATGGAGTTTACTTGACTTTTGAACTAGCTGCTATCAAGACCGTATTACCACTTAAAGAAACAGCTTCACTCGAAGGTGCAATTGAAAAATAAGACGGGATCACGAACTCCCGTTTTTCTATAAAAGAAAGGAAATGGGATGAAAAAACTAGTCTTTGTCTGTCTGGGGAATATTTGCCGCAGCCCTATGGCCGAGTTTGTTATGAAATCAATGACAGTTAACTACGAAATCCAAAGTCGAGCGACTTCTTCTTGGGAACATGGCAATCCGATTCATAAGGGTACTCAGGAAATTTTTCAACAGTATCAGATTCCTTATGACAAGAACAAGACATCGCTTCAGATTAGTAAGGAAGATTTTGAAGCCTTTGATTATATTATCGGCATGGATGCTTCAAATGTTTCTGACCTGCGTCGGATGTGTCCAGTAGACTGTCAAGATAAGATTTACTCATTCGCATCTGAAAGTGTTCCAGATCCTTGGTATACAGGAGATTTTGAAGAAACCTATCAGCGTGTTCAAGAGGGGTGTCAAACTTGGCTAGAACGTTTAGAAAAGGAGAGTGAAGGTGGAAAATCTTAAGAATTTTTACGAAAAGTATCGTGTCTATCTGACTCGTCCACGTTTAGAGATTATAGCAGTAGTTGCCATTGTTTTCTGTGCGGTACTCGTCTTTTTTCTAAATATTCCCGGAAAAGGTGTTCTAAAACTTGATAATGGAACGATTGTTTACGACGGCAGTCTTGTCCGTGGTAAAATGAATGGCCAAGGAACCATTACCTTCCAAAATGGAGACCAATATACAGGTGGTTTCAACAATGGAGCCTTCAACGGAAAAGGTACCTTTCAATCCAAAGAAGGCTGGACCTACGAAGGTGATTTTGTAAATGGTCAGGCTGAAGGAAAAGGAAAACTAACAACAGAACAAGAAGTTGTTTATGAAGGGACTTTTAAACAAGGCGTTTTTCAACAAAAATAAAGCCTCCTTATCAAAGGAGGTATTATTAGAAGCGCGAAGTAAGCGCTTACCTGCAAATCCCTTTCTTTCCAAGTCCCTCTTCCAAGCAAGTTTGTGAAATAAAAAATATTTGAAATAAATTTCACAAACTTTAAAGAAAAAGCGTGATAAGAAAAGAAAATGAGAAAAATTTCACAAGAGTTTAAAAATTCTTTGTGAAATGTTTATGAAACTGTTTACAAACTTGAAATAATGCGTTATAATAAACTTGTGAAAAAATTAACAAAGGATTAAATCCTTGAAAGCTATGGAGGAAAATATGGCTGATAAAAAAACTATGACACCAGAGGAAAAGAAACTCGCTGCTGAAAAGCATGTCGATGGGTTGGTGCAAAAAGCTCTAGTTGCCCTTGAAGAAATGCGTAAGTTAGATCAAGAGCGAGTTGACTACATCGTTGCCAAAGCATCAGTAGCAGCTTTGGATGCCCACGGAGAATTGGCTTTACATGCCTTTGAAGAAACAGGACGTGGTGTATTCGAAGATAAAGCGACTAAGAACTTGTTTGCTTGTGAACACGTGGTAAACAACATGCGTCACACTAAAACAGTTGGCGTTATCGAAGAAGACGATGTAACAGGATTGACTCTCATCGCTGAACCGGTTGGTGTTGTCTGTGGTATCACTCCTACAACAAACCCAACATCAACAGCAATCTTTAAATCATTGATTTCATTGAAGACACGTAATCCAATCGTCTTTGCCTTCCATCCATCAGCACAAGAATCATCTGCACATGCAGCTCGTATCGTCCGCGATGCAGCTATCGCAGCTGGTGCTCCTGAAAACTGTGTGCAATGGATTACTCAACCATCTATGGAAGCAACAAGTGCTCTTATGAACCACGAAGGTGTTGCGACAATCCTTGCAACAGGTGGTAATGCCATGGTTAAAGCGGCTTACTCATGTGGTAAACCAGCTCTTGGGGTAGGTGCTGGTAACGTTCCAGCTTATGTTGAAAAATCAGCAAATATCCGTCAAGCAGCACACGATATCGTTATGTCTAAATCATTTGATAACGGTATGGTCTGTGCATCTGAACAAGCGGTTATCATTGATAAAGAAATTTACGATGAATTTGTAGCAGAGTTCAAATCTTACCACACTTACTTTGTAAACAAAAAAGAAAAAGCTCTTCTTGAAGAATTCTGCTTCGGCGTGAAAGCAAACAGCAAAAACTGTGCTGGTGCGAAATTGAACGCTGACATCGTTGGTAAACCAGCAACTTGGATTGCAGAGCAAGCAGGATTTACAGTTCCAGAAGGAACAAACATTCTTGCTGCAGAATGTAAAGAAGTTGGTGAAAACGAGCCATTGACTCGTGAAAAATTGTCACCAGTTATCGCAGTTTTGAAATCTGAAAGCCGTGAAGATGGTATTACTAAGGCTCGTCAAATGGTTGAATTTAACGGTCTTGGGCACTCAGCAGCCATCCACACAGCTGATGAAGAATTGACTAAAGAATTTGGTAAAGCTGTTAAAGCTATTCGTGTTATCTGTAACTCACCTTCTACTTTCGGTGGTATCGGGGACGTTTACAATGCCTTCTTGCCATCATTGACACTTGGATGTGGTTCTTACGGACGCAACTCAGTTGGGGATAACGTTAGTGCCATTAACCTCTTGAATATCAAAAAAGTCGGAAGACGGAGAAATAACATGCAATGGATGAAACTTCCTTCAAAAACATACTTTGAACGTGATTCAATTCAATACCTTCAAAAATGTCGTGACGTTGAACGTGTCATGATCGTTACTGACCATGCCATGGTAGAGCTTGGTTTCCTTGATCGTATCATCGAACAACTTGACCTTCGTCGCAATAAGGTGGTTTACCAAATCTTTGCTGATGTAGAACCAGATCCAGATATCACAACTGTAAACCGTGGTACTGAGATTATGCGTGCCTTCAAACCAGATACAATCATCGCTCTTGGTGGTGGATCTCCAATGGATGCTGCTAAAGTAATGTGGCTCTTCTACGAACAACCAGAAGTGGACTTCCGTGATCTTGTTCAAAAATTTATGGATATCCGTAAACGTGCCTTCAAATTCCCATTGCTTGGTAAGAAGACTAAATTCATCGCGATTCCAACTACATCTGGTACAGGATCTGAAGTAACACCATTTGCCGTTATCTCTGATAAAGCAAACAACCGTAAATACCCAATCGCTGACTACTCATTGACACCAACTGTGGCAATCGTAGACCCTGCTTTGGTATTGACAGTTCCTGGATTTGTAGCTGCTGATACTGGTATGGACGTATTGACCCACGCGACTGAAGCTTACGTATCACAAATGGCTAGCGACTACACTGACGGTCTTGCGCTTCAAGCCATCAAGCTTGTATTTGAAAACCTTGAAAGCTCAGTTAAGAACGCAGACTTCCATTCACGTGAGAAAATGCATAACGCTTCAACAATCGCTGGTATGGCCTTTGCCAATGCCTTCCTAGGTATTTCTCACTCAATGGCTCATAAGATTGGTGCGCAATTCCACACAATCCACGGTCGTACAAATGCAATCTTGCTTCCATACGTCATCCGCTACAACGGTACACGTCCAGCTAAGACAGCAACATGGCCTAAGTACAACTACTACCGTGCAGATGAAAAATACCAAGATATCGCACGCATGCTTGGACTTCCAGCTTCTACTCCAGAAGAAGGTGTGGAATCTTACGCAAAAGCTGTCTACGAACTTGGTGAGCGCGTAGGTATCCAAATGAACTTCAAAGCACAAGGAATTGATGAAAAAGAATGGAAAGAACATTCTCGTGAATTGGCCTTCCTTGCTTATGAAGATCAATGTTCACCAGCTAACCCACGTCTTCCAATGGTTGACCACATGCAAGAAATCATCGAAGATTCTTACTATGGTTACAAAGAAAGACCAGGACGCCGTAAATAATTGTTTATCAGCCTAGAGGCAGGAATTTCCTGTCTCTTTTTTGTTAAATTGGAGTATCGAAAATAAATTTTAGCTTTCTATTTTAGATTTTTATCTGAAAAGAAAAATGGGAAATGACTATTTAGACAAGGAAAAACAGCAGTATGGGCTTTTAGAAAAGAAAGAAAAATAAGTAAGGTGGAGACAAAAAACAACGCCCGTACTTGCAATTAAACTTAAATAGTTATATAATAGGTTTGTTGAAAGGTGATTTGTAGTGATTCAAGTTACTCTTTTCACAATAAAAATTTCATGATTTTCATAAGGAGGAAATCACTAATGGTAGTTAAAGTTGGTATTAACGGTTTCGGACGTATCGGTCGTCTTGCTTTCCGTCGTATCCAAAACGTAGAAGGTGTTGAAGTTACTCGTATCAACGACCTTACAGATCCAGTTATGCTTGCACACTTGTTGAAATACGACACAACTCAAGGTCGTTTCGACGGTACTGTTGAAGTTAAAGAAGGTGGATTTGAAGTTAACGGTAAATTCATCAAAGTTTCTGCTGAACGTGATCCAGAACAAATCGACTGGGCTAACGACGGTGTAGAAATCGTTCTTGAAGCTACTGGTTTCTTTGCTAAGAAAGCAGCTGCTGAAAAACACTTGCACGCTGGTGGTGCTAAGAAAGTTGTTATCACTGCTCCTGGTGGAAACGACGTTAAAACAGTTGTATTCAACACTAACCATGACGTTCTTGACGGTACTGAAACAGTTATCTCAGGTGCTTCATGTACTACAAACTGTTTGGCTCCAATGGCTAAAGCTCTTCAAGACAACTTTGGTGTTGTAGAAGGATTGATGACTACTATCCACGCTTACACTGGTGACCAAATGATCCTTGACGGACCACACCGTGGTGGTGACCTTCGCCGTGCTCGCGCTGGTGCTGCAAACATCGTTCCTAACTCAACTGGTGCTGCTAAAGCTATCGGTCTTGTAATCCCAGAATTGAACGGTAAACTTGACGGATCTGCACAACGCGTTCCAACTCCAACTGGATCAGTTACTGAATTGGTAGCAGTTCTTGAAAAGAACGTTACTGTTGATGAAGTGAATGCAGCTATGAAAGCAGCTTCAAACGAATCATACGGTTACACAGAAGATCCAATCGTATCTTCAGATATCGTAGGTATGTCTTACGGTTCATTGTTTGACGCAACTCAAACTAAAGTTCTTGACGTTGACGGTAAACAATTGGTTAAAGTTGTATCATGGTACGACAACGAAATGTCATACACTGCACAACTTGTTCGTACTCTTGAATACTTCGCAAAAATCGCTAAATAATTCTTGAGTCGGTAAGAAGCAAGGCCTCTTGGTCTTGCTTTTTAAATATTTAAAAATGGATGACACAATCATCCATTCTTTTTTAACTCTTTTTCAAAGGTATCTGAAAGGGTAGTGAAAGTTAATTTCTCTAATGTAAGCGGATGGGTAAAGGAAAGTCGGAAGGCATGAAGCATAAGTCGACTTGATTTTGATTTACTATTATAGAGAGGGTCACCCAAGATAGGAAAGTTATGATGAGAAAGGTGGACACGTATTTGATGGGTTCGTCCTGTTTTTAGTTTGCAACGAACCAAGGAAGTTTTGTTTGGAAATTGCTTTAATCTGTTTACATGCGTTTCAGCATATTGCCCATGTTTTGTATCAACTATTCGTTTTCTGCGATCATGACGATCACGTCCGATTTTGTCCCTGAAAACAAGCTCTTTGCTGCTGATATTTCTATCAACAAGTGCCCAATATTCTCTAAAAATCTCTTTTTTCTCTAATAAGCGGTTGAGAATGGGCAGGATAAAAGGATTTTTGGCAAAGAGGACTAAGCCGCTGGTTTCCATGTCCAGACGATGAACGACATAACAGGTCTGGCCAACGTAGGCACTGACATGGTTAAGAAGAGCAATTTCGTTTGGTTTGTTACCGTGGGTTTTCATCCCCTCAGGTTTGTTTACAATAATCAAGTGTTGGTCTTGATAAACCTCCTGAACGAGTTCAGGGTTGCCCAAAGGAATTGCCTTTTTTGGATAATCTTCCTCGTCAAAAGTCAACTGGCAAACATCTCCAGGTTTCACCATCTCGTTCCAGTGAACCTCTTCTCGATTTATCAAAATATGCTTCTTGACTCTCAAAAAATGACGGATTTTTCTAGGGATGAGGAGTTGCTCCTCTAGTAATTGCTTTACCGTCATTTGAGGCAAAGAGGCGGGTAATGTAAATGTGAATTTCATACAGATATTGTAACAAAAAAAGTCCTATTTGGATAGGAAATAGCTAAATTCTTGAGTTCCTATGATGAAGATGATAAAATAAACGCATGAAATTAGATAAATTATTCGAGAAATTTCTTTCTCTTTTTAAAAAAGAAACAAGTGAACGAGAGGCTTCTGATTCGACTAGCTTACGTCGCTCTCGTAGTGATCGAAAAAAATTAGCCCAAGTGGGTCCAATTCGAAAATTCTGGCGTCGCTATCATCTAACAAAGATTGTTATTATACTGGGGTTGAGCGCAGGCTTACTAGTTGGAACCTATTTGTTTGCTGTAGCCAAGTCAACCAATGTCAATGATTTGCAAAATGCCTTGAAAACTCGAACTCTCATTTTTGACCGTGAAGAAAAAGAGGCTGGTGCTTTGTCTGGTCAAAAAGGAACTTATGTTGAATTGACTGATATCAGTAAAAATTTGCAGAATGCCGTTATTGCGACAGAAGACCGTTCCTTCTATAAAAATGACGGGATTAACTATGGTCGTTTCTTCTTGGCGATTGTCACTGCTGGTCGTTCAGGTGGTGGTTCTACTATTACCCAACAGCTGGCTAAAAATGCCTATCTGTCGCAGGATCAAACTGTTGAGAGAAAAGCAAAAGAATTTTTCCTTGCCTTAGAATTAACAAAAAAATATAGTAAGGATCAGATCTTAACCATGTACCTTAATAACGCCTATTTTGGAAATGGTGTGTGGGGTGTAGAAGATGCGAGTAAGAAATACTTTGGAGTTTCTGCGTCAGAAGTGAGTTTGGATCAAGCTGCGACTCTGGCAGGGATGCTCAAAGGACCGGAACTGTATAACCCCTTGAATTCTGTAGAGGATTCTACCAATCGTCGCGACACTGTCTTACAAAATATGGTTGCAGCAGGATACATTGATAAAAACCAAGAAACCGAAGCTGCAGAAGTTGATATGACTTCGCAATTGCACGATAAGTATGAAGGGAAAATTTCAGATTACCGTTACCCCTCTTATTTTGATGCGGTGGTGAATGAAGCTGTTTCTAAGTATAATCTAACAGAGGAAGAAATCGTAAATAATGGCTACCGCATTTACACAGAACTGGACCAAAACTACCAAGCAAATATGCAGGTTGTCTATGAAAACACCTCACTATTTCCGAGAGCAGAGGATGGAACATTTGCTCAATCAGGAAGTGTAGCTCTCGAACCGAAAACAGGGGGAGTTCGTGGGGTTGTCGGGCAAGTTGCTGATAATGATAAAACTGGATTCCGTAATTTCAACTATGCTACCCAATCCAAACGTAGCCCTGGTTCTACAATTAAGCCTTTAGTTGTTTATACGCCGGCAGTTGAGGCAGGTTGGGCTTTGAACAAACAGTTGGATAACCATACCATGCAGTATGACAGCTATAAAGTTGATAACTATGCAGGGATCAAAACGAGTCGAGAAGTTCCAATGTATCAAGCCCTGGCAGAATCGCTTAATCTACCGGCTGTTGCTACTGTTAATGATTTGGGTGTAGATAAGGCTTTTGAAGCAGGAGAAAAATTTGGACTCAACATGGAAAAAGTCGACCGTGTTCTTGGTATCGCCTTGGGAAGCGGTGTTGAAACCAACCCTCTTCAAATGGCTCAAGCATACGCTGCCTTTGCAAATGAAGGTTTAATGCCTGAAGCTCATTTTATTAGTAGAATTGAAAATGCTAGCGGACAGGTTATTGCAAGCCATAAAAATTCACAAAAACGGGTGATTGATAAGTCTGTAGCTGATAAGATGACCAGTATGATGTTGGGGACATTCACCAATGGAACGGGTATTAGTTCATCGCCTGCTGACTATGTCATGGCAGGGAAAACTGGAACAACTGAAGCTGTTTTTAATCCTGAATACACAAGTGATCAGTGGGTAATTGGTTATACTCCAGATGTAGTGATTAGCCACTGGCTTGGTTTTCCGACCACTGATGAAAATCATTATCTAGCGGGTTCTACATCAAACGGTGCAGCTCATGTCTTTAGAAATATTGCAAATACCATTTTACCTTATACGCCAGGAAGTACCTTTACAGTTGAAAATGCTTATAAGCAAAATGGAATTGCACCAGCTAACACAAAAAGACAAGTACAAACCAATGATAATAGCCAGACAGATGATAATTTGTCTGATATTCGAGGACGTGCGCAAAGTCTAGTAGATGAGGCTAGTCGGGCTATCTCGGATGCCAAGATTAAGGAAAAGGCTCAAACAATCTGGGATTCGGTAGTCAATCTATTTCGTTAAGATGCTTGTCAAAGCCTAGCTTTCTTGTTATAATAGATAAGATGGAGGCGTTATGGCATTAAAAAAAGCAAGCCTAGCTTGTGCGGTTTGTGGTTCGAGAAACTATTCAATCAAGATCAGCGGAAACCCCAAGCCTACACGACTAGAAGTAAATAAATTTTGTAAGCATTGTGGCAAGTACACTACACACAGAGAAACGAGATAGGAGAGAGCGATGCGTTTTATTGGAGATATTTTTAGACTTCTTAAAGACACAACATGGCCAACTCGCAAGGAAAGCTGGAGAGATTTTCGTTCTATCATGGAATACACTGCTTTCTTTGTTGTGATTATTTATATTTTTGACAAGTTGATTGTTTCAGGATTGATTCGATTTATTAACATTTTTTAGAAGACTAGTGGCATTAACCACACTAAAAGTTTTCTATTTATGAAAGGAAGTATCATGGATAGTTTTGATAAAGGATGGTTTGTCTTACAAACTTATTCTGGTTATGAAAATAAGGTAAAAGAAAATCTATTACAACGTGCGCAAACCTACAATATGTTGGATAACATTTTACGTGTTGAAATTCCAACACAAACAGTGCAAGTTGAAAAAAATGGAAAGAGAAAAGAAGTAGAAGAAAATCGCTTTCCAGGTTATGTTCTTGTAGAAATGGTGATGACAGATGAAGCTTGGTTTGTTGTTCGAAATACACCAAACGTTACAGGATTTGTCGGATCACACGGGAACAGATCAAAACCAACACCATTATTGGAACAAGAAATTCGTGATATCTTGGTTTCTATGGGACGAACTGTACAAGAGTTTGATATCGATGTTGAAGTCGGTCAAACTGTACGTATTATCGATGGTGCTTTTGCAGATTATACTGGTAAGATTACAGAGATTGATAACAATAAAGTGAAGATGATTATCTCTATGTTTGGTAATGACACAGTTGCAGAAGTAAACCTAAACCAAATTGCAGAATTATAACCCAAAGAGAGGCAAGTCCTCTCTTTTTGTGCAGTTGAGGAGCTAAAGGGAACAGAATAGGCGAAATGTCCCCAATTAAGTTCTTGATTTGTTAGACTGTATCTAGAAAGGGGGAAGCTTATGCTTAAAAAAATGTATGAAGAAGTCCAAGGAATTGTATATAAGT
>CAJNDO010000016.1 GCA_905221545.1 bacterium
TAAAAGGACTTAGTCCTGTCCAATACAGAACTAAATCCTTTCAATAATTATTTGTCCAACTTTTTGGGGTCAGTACAGATGCGGTTGCTTTTTTACTACTTTCTTGATTTAAAAGCATTCTTCTGAAATCCCACATAGCTTTCTCTTATCTTTTGTGATAAAATAGGCTCAATCTATTTCTAGGAGGATAAAATATGATTTCTACTATTGGTATTGTTAGTTTATCTAGTGGCATTATCGGAGAGGACTTTGTCAAACACGAAGTGGACTTAGGTGTCCAACGTCTCAAGGACCTGGGAGTCAATCCTATCTTTTTACCCCATTCGTTAAAAGGCTTAGACTTTATCAAGGACCATCCTGAAGCGCGTGCGGAGGACTTGATGCAAGCCTTTTCTGATGATAGCATCGATATGATCCTATGTGCCATCGGTGGAGACGATACCTATCGCTTACTACCTTATCTTTTTGAAAATGACCAACTAGAAAAGGTTATCAAACAAAAAATTTTTCTTGGCTTCTCGGATACAACCATGAACCATCTCATGTTGCATAAACTAGGAATCAAGACTTTTTATGGTCAATCCTTCTTAGCAGACATTTGTGAATTGGATGAGGAAATGCTGACCTATAGCCTCCACTACTTTAAAGAATTGATAGAAACAGGAAAAATATCAGAAATCCGCCCTAGTGACGTTTGGTATGAGGAACGAACTGACTTCAGTCCCAAGGCTCTGGGGACACCTCGTGTCAGTCATGCAAATACTGGTTTTGACTTGTTGCAAGGAAATGCCCAGTTCGAGGGGAAAATCCTCGGCGGTTGCCTTGAATCCCTCTACGATATCTTTGACAACTCTCGATACGCAGACAGCACGGAGCTCTGCCAAAAGTACAAACTTTTCCCTGACTTGTCAGAATGGGAAGGAAAAATCCTCTTGCTAGAAACAAGCGAAGAAAAGCCTGAGCCAGAAGACTTCAAAAAGATGTTGCAGACTTTGAAGGACACTGGGATATTCGAGGTCATCAGCGGACTCTTGGTTGGGAAACCTATGGATGAAACTTTCTATGACGACTATAAAGACGCACTATTGGATATCATTGATAGCAATATCCCGATTGTCTATAATTTGAATGTCGGCCACGCAACTCCAAGAGCCATTGTTCCCTTTGGCGTTCACGCCTATGTAGATGCACAGGAGCAAGTCATCCACTTTGATTATAACAAATAAAGCTGAGGATAATTTCTCAGCTTTTTATATATTCTCATATATGCTAGCTATCTGTACACACTAGTGACTGCTTTCCCACTCACAATCATTCTCATGGTCATCAACCAGCCCTGCTGCTTGTAGAAAAGACAAGACGGCGACTGGGCCTGTGAACTTGAAACCTTGTTTTTTGAGATCTTTGGCTAATTTCTCAGACAGAGGTGTTTTAGCTGGGGCTTGGCGGTAATCGGGAACATCGTTAACGATCGTTTTCCCCTCAACAAAGGACCAAAGATAGGCATCAAAAGAGCCATATTCTTCCTGTAGTCGTAAAAATGCTTGGGCGTTAGCGCGTGTAGCAAAAATCTTGGCTCTATTTCGGATGATGGCTGGATTCTCCAGCAAGTTTTCCAATTCGGTATCAGTCATCTCTGCGACCGCTTGAATTTGATAGCCATGAAAGGCTTCTAGGAAAGCATGTCGTTTGTTGAGCACCGTTTCCCAAGACAGGCCTGCCTGATAGGTTTCCATACACAACAACTCAAACAATGCTTGGTCATCATGGAGGGGCTGACCCCATTCCTCATCATGATAGGCAATGTAGAGCGGATTGGTCATCTTGACCCACGAACAACGTTTTGTCATGCTCTGCTCCTATTTGACCAACATTTTGAGGGCAGACTTGATATAGTTCTCAGCTGTATCTGTCGTTCCTTCAAAGAATTTCTTGATTTTCTTGAGCTCTGTTGCCTTGTAGCCCAGAGCCAACATGGCTTCCATGGCTTCTTCCAATTCTTGGTTTTCAGCGCTAGCTTGCACTGCTACCTTAGCAGGAAGGTCATCTCCTGCAACTACTACCTTGCCTTCCAAGTCCAGCACCATCTGCTGGGCTGTTTTCTTGCCAATTTTAGGGAATTTGGTCAAGTAGGTGATGTTCTTAGTTTCAATTGCTTGAACCAAGCCAGCATTGTCATCGGCAGCGATAATAGCAAGAGCTGATACAGGACCAATCCCAGAGACCGAAATCAGACTGAGAAAGAGCTTTTTCTCATCTTCTGAGCGAAATCCATAAAGTAGATGGGCATCCTCACGTACGACCTGATGCACATAAATTTGAGCTTCTTGATTGACTTGTCCTGAGTAAGCATAGGGATTGGCCACATGCAGGATATAACCGATACCGTTGACTTCAAGAACAATGTATTTAGCAGTGATTTTGGTAATGATTCCTTTTAAATATTCGTACATAGTTTTCCTTTTATGCTCAATGAAAATCAAAAGCAAACTAGAAAGCTAGCCACAGGTTGCTCAAAACACTGTTTTGAGGTTGCAGATAGAGCTGACCTGGTTTGAAGAGATTTTCAAAGAGTATTCGTTTAATATTTCCCCAACTCACGGAGACTAGTGTGATTTTCCTGAATGCGTCGGAACATTTTTTCCATATCCGACTTGGTAAAATGCACCAAAACAGGACGTCCGTGAGGACAGTTATAGGGATTGTCACATTGAGAGAGCTGATAGAGGAGCTGTCTAGCCGAATGGTCGTCAATACGATGGTTGGCCTTGATAGACCGTTTGCAGGACATCATAATAGCCAACTCTGCTCGGTATTTCTTGATAGAAACTTCCTTGGTCAAGAGTAGCATATCACACATCTCATAGATGCCTGATTCAATCTCTTCTTCTGCCATCCAAATAGGATGTTCACGTAAGATGAATTGATTTTCCCCGTACTCTGCTAGAAAGACGCCCACTTCCTCCAAATGTGCCATTCTTTCCTTGAGACGAAGGGTGTCATCCGCTGGAAATTCAAAGATATAGGGCACTAGGAGTTGCTGCTGGCTCTGGTCAACATTGCCAATGCTTTCACGATACTCCTCGTACTTGACCCGTTCCTGAGCCGCATGTTGGTCTATGATGTACAGTCCATCTCGCCCTTGGGCAAAGAGATAGGTTCCATGCATTTGTCCGAAAAATTCTAACTCTGGAAAGCTGGATGATTCTTCTCGCTCCAGCTTATCATAGGCCTTATCCAGACTGGCTAAATCTAGCTCTGGGTGATCTAGCTGATCATAATTAGCAGGCTTTCTCTCTGCAAAATGCAGTTTTGCTGGCTTGGTCAGCTGATCCAAGGTTTCCTTGGCAAACAGGGTTAAATCCTTTCCTTCCTCAGTTAATTCAACCTGATAATCAGCCACCTCAGCTTGACTAGGTCTTGTCGGCTCAGTTTTCTCATAGTAGAGCGTATTTTCTTTGAGTGGGAGAATAGTTTGCTCCACCTTCTCACGATTGCGCACAGTCGATTTGGCAAGATTCTCTAAGGCATCAGGTATCAAAGTTTGCTCCTTGAGACTATTTGCAATAGCTTCTGAAACCAGGGTCATCAGTTCTTTTTCCTTGGAAATCCGCACCTCTTGCTTGGTTGGATGCACATTGACATCCGCTAGATAAGGGTCGATATGAATGTGAATGACAGCCAACGGAAAGCGTCCCACCATGAGCTTACTTCCGTAACCATCTAAAATAGCACGATTGAGTAAAAAGTTCTTGATATAACGACCATTGATGAAGAGACTGATATAATTGCGATTGGCCCGAGTCAACTCAGGCAGGGAAACAAAGCCTGAAATTTCGAAATCAAGATCAGAATTCTCAATTTCAATCATCTTCTTGGCACTCGCCAAACCGTAAATCCCTGCGATAGCTTGGCGCAATTGACCTGTTCCCGCTGTTCGTGTCATTTCCTTACCATCACTAATCAAGCTGAAAGAAATCTCAGGATGGGCCAAGCCCAGACGGTTGACAATATCAATGATATGAGACAACTCTGCTTGCTGGCTCTTCATATACTTAAGGCGGGCAGGCGTGTTGAAAAAGAG
The DNA here is from genome assembly GCA_905221545.1 of bacterium. Lineage (GTDB taxonomy): Bacteria > Bacillota > Bacilli > Lactobacillales > Streptococcaceae > Streptococcus. The sequence continues at coordinate 4,085 of CAJNDO010000016.1, forward strand.
GTCCTCCACACAAACCTTGGTCCCCACAGGACTAGTTGCCGGGATGACTTCCTCAACTTCTCCCCCACGCGCGACTAGCTTGGTTCCGTGACTTGCGCCCTCAACTGCTGTCAAAAGGGTCAGAACACTAACAGACGCGATAGAAGGAAGGGCTTCACCACGAAAACCAAGCGTCCGAATCCGAAAGAGATCTGCTTGATTTTTTATCTTACTGGTCGCATGGCGACGCAGGGCCAATTCCACCTCATCGTGGGCAATTCCATGGCCATTATCTGTGATTTGGATTTTCTTGAGACCAGCTTCCTCAATCTCAATGATAATCTGACTAGAGCCCGCATCAATGGCGTTTTCTACCAGCTCCTTAACAACGCTAGCTGGACGCTCGATAACCTCTCCAGCTGCGATCTGGTTTGCCAACACCTCTGGCAATTCAATAATATGAGACATTTTTCAGCCCCTTTCCGTATCTATTTTCCTAGAAATTGATTAGTGCTATTATACCATATTTCAGATAGGACAGAAAAGCAAGCACCACATAGGAGCCAAATCCCTCCACATAGACAAAGTCCCTTGCAAGGGGCTGAAAAATAGTGTTTAATAAAGGTGTACAAGAAGTGATCACAATTTTGTATGAAAAACAAGGAGAGAAATTTATGAAAGTAGAACTACAGATTAGTGAAACTTACGAAGAGGAAAGACTGATTGTCCAAGCACCTCAAGAAACCGATAAAATCCAGAAAGTCATCGAGTTCGCAGAAAATCTTGACCAAAAAGAAACAATCAAAGGAAAGATTGATGATCAGGTCTATCTAGTTAAGATTGGTAAGATACAACGCTTCTATATCGAGAATCGGAAGGTTCTAGCAGAAACAGCAAGTCAGACCTACAACATTGATTTACGGCTCTATCAAGTCCTTGAACTCTTGCCAAGCAATTTTATCCAAATTTCCCAATCAGAAATCATCAATATCGATTCCATCTCTCACCTCAAGCTCACCCCCAACGGTCTGGTTGAAATTTTCTTAAAAAACGAAAGCTTCACCTACTCTTCACGCCGTTATCTAAAAACCATCAAGGAGAAATTAGAACTATGAAAAAACAAATCTTCCACGACGCAGCCACCGGTGTTCTTATCGGTCTCATCCTCTCTATCATCTTTTCACTCATTTATGCACCAAATACCTACGCACCACTAAATCCCTACTCTATCATCGGCCAAGTGATGGCTCAACATCAGGTTCACGGTGCCCTGGTCTTGCTCTACTGTACTCTTATCTGGGCGGCTATCGGTATTCTCTTCAACTTTGGTAAACGATTATTCAGCCGTGACTGGAGCATGCTTCGTGCCACTCTGACCCATTTCTTCCTCATGCTGGCTGGCTTTGTCCCACTAGCAACTCTGGCTGGTTGGTTCCCCTTCCACTGGATCTTCTATCTCCAGCTCATACTTGAGTTCGCAATTGTCTACCTCATCATTTGGGCTATTCTCTATAAAAGAGAAGCTAAAAAAGTAGACCATATCAATCAACTCTTGGAGCATAGAAAGTAAGAGCCTCATAATAAGCAAAGCCGAGAAAGAAACTTCTCGGTTTTTCTTTATCCTGCTGCACCTTACTACCATAGCAGTTATTTTCAGGTCTTCTTTGTAAATTTTCTGTAATTTTCTATCTTTTTTCAAAATATTCTTGCATTTTCCCAAAGTTTTTTGTAGAATATAGATTACATATCCAGATTATTCTGAAAATTCAAAAAGGAGTATCTATCATGTCGCAAGCTATTTCGTTAAATCAATCAACCTGGACAAGTAAACTAAAAGCAATGGGACCTGGAATCCTAATGGCTTCTGCCGCTGTTGGAGGTTCTCACATTGTATCTTCCACTCAAGCTGGTGGTTCTTATGGGTGGTCGCTACTTCTCTTGGTCATCTTAGCCAATGTCTTTAAATATCCATTTTTCCGTTTTGGTGCTGAATACACAGCTGATACTGGAAAGACTTTGGTTGAAGGTTATGCCGAAAAAGGAAAACTCTATCTCTGGATTTTCTTTATCCTAAATGTCTTTTCGGCTATGGTCAACACAGCTGGTGTCGCCATTCTGTGCTCAGCTATCATCGCCAGCGCCTTTCCGATGATCGGTCTTAGCATCACTCAGTGGTCCCTCATTCTCGTTGCCATCATTTGGGCTATGTTACTCTTTGGAGGCTACAAACTCTTAGACGGTATGGCAAAATGGATCATGTCAGCTTTGACCATTGCAACTGTTCTTGCAGTTATCATCGCGGCGGTCAAGCATCCAGAATACAGTTCTAATTTTGTCGAGAAAACACCTTGGCAAATGGCAGCTCTACCCTTCATCGTCTCCCTCCTAGGATGGATGCCTGCTCCTATTGAAATTTCAGCCATCAACTCACTTTGGTCTGCTGAAAAGAAAAAGACCGTCAACTTTAACACCGAGGACGCCCTATTCGACTTTAACGTTGGTTATATTGGAACAGCTATCCTAGCTGTATTCTTTGTGGCACTAGGAGCACTGATTCAGTATCCTACAGGACAGGCAGTTGAAGCCGCTTCAGCCAAATACATCTCTCAATTCGTGGGCATGTATGCCTCTGTTCTTGGCGAATGGTCCCGTTACTTGATTACCTTTATTGCCTTCCTGTGTATCTTTGGAACAGTTATCACTGTTATCGATGGTTACTCTCGCGTCAATCAGGAATCTCTACGACTGCTAATCAGTCAAAAAGAAGACAATCGTAAATCTTTGAACATCTGGATGACCATCACTGCTATCATCGGTATCATCATTATCAAGTTCTTCGCTGGTCAGGTTTCAACCATGCTCCGCTTTGCTATGATTGGTTCTTTCCTGACAACACCATTCTTCGCTCTTTTGAACTACGCCTTGGTAACGCGTGAAAACAAAAATCTTCCTTCTTGGCTCAAACACCTTGCCATTGCAGGATTGATTTTCCTCTTCGGCTTCGCCATCTTCTTTATCTACGCACTCGCAATCGGAAAAGCAGGTTAACTGACAAGCGTGAGATGAAGATAATACTCTTCGCAAATCAAATTCAAACCACGTCAACGTCGCCTTGCCGTACTCAAGTACAGCCTGCGGCTAGTTTCCTACTTTGCTCTTTGATTTTCATTGAGTATAAGGTTTCATTTCAAGAGAACATTCAGCAAATATTTCTATGATAAAAAGCATAAGAACAAGGTTTTGAAGACTTGAACTTATGCTTTTTTACCTTCTTAAAGACTGCTTATAATCAAAAAGCAGTTAGCAAATTCCAACTGCCTCTTATAACTACCTTAATTTTCCTTTTCCAACTCATACAAATCCGCAATAATTGCAGCCACATGCTTGATATCTCCCAGCATACCTCGCATTTCAAAGTCAGCCAAGACAGGGAAACCGAAACGTTGACTGTATTGCTTGGCTGTCAGGCAGTATTGGTTATTAAAGTTACGGTTTCCTGAACCAACTACGCCAAAACACTTACTAGCATTGTCGCCATAGGCGATAAAATCCCCAACGGGTGTCGTCAAAATCTCAACGTCTCCGTTATCCACGCCATTCCCACCTTCGAGATAGGTCGGCAAAAAAGTGACATAGGGATGGTCCATCTCATAAAAATCTTGGCCTTCCTTGACCAAATCCTTAATATGAATCTTTTGAACTTCAATCCCCTCATACTGGGACAAGAGATAGTCTTTCAAGCGTGTCACAAAACTCTCAGTATTCCCACTCAGACTGATATAAACTAAAGAAATTGTCTTCATATGTACCTCCATGATTTTATTTTTCATCGAAAAAGAACTACCAAGATTGTATCTTGATAGTTCTTTTTTGTCAATACTTAAGCAAGTTCTTCTGTTTCCTCTTCTTCTGCCAAGGCTTTCTGCTGACGCCACATCTTGTAGAAGACAAGAGCCAGGAAGAGAACATTGATGACGATAGAGAAAATGCTAGCGGCTTGTGAAATAACACTTATCCCTAAACGCATGGTCTCATCGTGAACTAACTGCACAGCGTCTTGTAAACCAACATAGCCATAAATCGAACCAATAATGGCTAGCAAAACATAGCCGACATAAGTGTAGTTTGCATATTGCAAATTCTTACGAACAAGGAACACAATCGCTACTGCAACTAAAATAGCAGATAGCACAATCAAGGCCATATTAAAAATAGAATGAGTTGATTCTGCTACTCTATAGGTGTAATTAAGCTGGTCTTCTAATTGCTGAGCACTGACCCCTGCAACTTGTTTCTGAGCGGCACGAAGGGCTTCTTTGCTAGGTAAGGGACTCAACATTCCAAACAGAGACGTAGCTGAAATAAGGGCAGACAAGATTAGCAAGACCCATAGATAAATCGGTTTCTTTTTCATGATAGAACCTCCTGATGTTATTATTGATATTATAGCACTTTTTGTAAAGGGATACAAATTTTACAGTATAGTTTCTACCTGTTTTCGGTAGGCTTTTGGTGATTTTCCGCACAATTTTCGGAACACTTTATAGAAATATCCAACGTTACTGTAACCAACAGCATAACAAATATCTTCGATACTGTCACTAGTTGAAAGTAAGAGTTGCTGGGCGGCCTTAATGCGTTGTTTGTTTAGTAATTCTGCGAAGGTCGAATTGGTTTCTCGCTTGATCAACTGTCCCAGATAAACAGGATTGATAAAGAGATCCTTACTGATATCCTTGAGGGAAAGTTCTTTCTGATAATCACGCCCAATCACTTCCAGCACACTGACCACATTTTCATTCATACGATATTGGCCAAAGAAGCGAGTCAGAGTTTCCTTGATATAAGGAACCAATTCATCGAAGGATTGAATAGCATGAATAGTTTTGACAATGTCCGTCATATCATCAGCTTTGAGATGTTCAAACAAGTGAAAGACATCCATGACAAACTGGATAAAAAGCTGTTTGGTAATCGGAACACGGGGTGTATTTTCAAGAACTACCTTCTCCAAGAGATTTAACTCTTCCACGATTTGATTGAGATTTCCCTGAATGATAACCCTATAAATCGGTTCATAATAGGCAAAGAGGCTCTCCGACTGCTGCAGATTTACAGAGCCGTAAAAGAGGGCTTTCTCAGCATTCAGCTTCCAGCGTTCAAAGTGTTCTTGATAAGGAGCTTCAAAGGGAGTAACAACTAAACCTTCTAGGGGTTGGTCAGAAATGAAAATCTGCCGGTCTTGACCCAAGACATAGTAGGGAATGGTGAAGGAACCTTGTTTTTCCTTGGATAGACCTATCCACCAGTTCTCCTTACCTCCTAAATAACTAACAAATCCAGCCTCATCTAAATCTTGACTGAGGGTCTGACTTTTCTTTCCTCTCTCGCTGAGCTGACCTGCAATCTTCTCCAGTAGATTACCCAACTCTACCTTATCAACAGGCTTGACCAGATAGTCCACAACACTAAGGTTCATGGCTCTTTTGACGTAATCAAACTCCTGATAACCTGAGAGCAAGATATAGGCAGCATCTGGTAAGATCTCTTTCATTTCCTTGATCATCTCAAGCCCTGTTTTGTCTGGCATATTGACATCGGAAATGACCACATCAACAGGATTTTCCTGCACATATTCTAGAGCTTCATCGGCATGACTGGCTGTTGCGACGACCTCCATATTCCACTTATCAAAGGGAATCAAACGTTTCAGACCTTCTGTCACCATGTACTCATCATCTACTAATAATACTTTATACATTTTCTCCCTTTCTACTCATCTTGAATTGTAATACGATACTGAACACCTGCTTGCTCCGCAGACTCTACACTAATGGCATAGCGATCCCCAAAATAGAGCACAAAACGCTCGTGTACATTGACAATCCCAATAGACTGCCTTTGGTCACTGTAGCTGGCTTGGTGTTCAAAATGTCTCTGACTTAGTTTTTCTCGGAGATTTACCAGCTTTTCAGCCGGCATTCCACGGCCGTTATCAACCACTAAAATTTCCACAAAGCCATCCTGTTTGAGAGCCTTGATACTAATCACATTATCTGTCCGTCTGTGGTCAACACCATGTGCGAAATAGTTTTCTACTAACGGTTGTAAGGTGAACTTAGGAATCTTCATATTCTCTAACTCTGGATCTATCTTGAAACCATAGGCAATAGACTTAGGATAGCGAACCATGCAGAGATAGCTGTATTTACGACAAAATTCCAATTCCTGTTTGAGAAGGGTTTCTCTTTCGTCAGAAATATTGTTCCGCAAGAGACTACTGAACTCATAAATGATATCCGCCAACTCGTCTTGACTCTGCATAACTGCATACATACGCAAGAATTCCAGCGTATTATACATGAAATGAGGATTGATTTGAGCCTGTAGAGCTCGCATATTGGCATCTTTTTGACTAAGTTCTAGCTGATAAATATCATGGATATTCTTTTCCAAACGGTCCAACATATCATTGGTGGTCTCTGCGATTAGGAGCAATTCCTGGTCCTTTTCAAGTGTGTCAATACGAAGACCTTCCTCCCCTTGGGCAATAGCCTGGATGGAATCCACCAAATCCACTACCTGCTTTTGATAGTTGGCAAAGGTCTGCCTCAAAGTCAGATAGAGAATGACAATAAAGAGAAGGCTCAAGCCTACAATCAAAGCAGAGCTGGTCACTGTTCCTTGCAAAACAAAGTTTTTGGGAACTGCCACCTGAACCTGATAGCCATGAGAGGTCACACCAACAAACCAGTTCTCATGCTCCCTATTGACCCTCTCACCAATATGAAAAATCTCCGTATCAAAAGGTGAAGTCACAGTAACAGCCATCGGGATATGACCTCGGGTATTGTCCACAGCATGGTATAAGATTTCTGGATCCAAGGAGATGTAAACAACCCCTATAGATTGATCCGTCGCTGGGTCTAAAATAGGAACTCCAAAACTATTGGCCTCCGGTTTAAAGCCTTCCGCAAGTACCGTATGACCACCTCTCTCGTTTCTGCTCGAAACATACACTTCTTTAAAGTCCTGTAAGACGATTGCAACACCCGTTATATAGTCATTTTGGACATAAAGATCATCAATATTTTCATACAGAGAAATAGAAGTTGACGAAGCAGCTTGATGCTCCAACAGCCAATAAAAATACTCAGAAGTTGACAGGCTAAAGTACTTATAAACCCCTTGTATCCGGTCTTGATTGGCTACTAAATCTTGAGCTAGCTGAGCTGACTCGCGATAATAATACTCCACCTCTTCGACTGTTCGAGTGGTTACACGCTGGGCTACTCTCTGGGCTTCCTTTTCCCGTGAATCCCAGTCAGCGTAAGAGAGTAAGATTGCAAAACTCGCAATAATAATGATCATAACTGAACTGTAGGTTCGCAGAAGCGTATGTAGCCAAAACTGCTTCATCCTACTTTGTCGCCAATTTTTCATGGATACTTTCATAGACTGGTTCCAACATATCACTGATAAAGAAATGCCACATCCCAATTCCTACAAAGAAGAGAAGAGCAGGCATATAGTAACCAATTGCCACAAGTAGCACAGTTCCAAGGAGAACCTTGGCCACAGCTGCTAGACTCATAAAGATGCCAACCAAGGATAGTTTGAGACTATTTCGATAGGACAAATCAAAATAAACTTGTAGTTTCAAAGACACTGTGTAGGCCAAAAAGAGCAGGGCAACTACTAGGACATTCAAAAAAGTCGCAATCAAATGAATAATAGTCTGATGAGGCAATTGCACCAAGAGATACAAGCCATAGACCAAAACTAAATCCACCCCTAAAAAGCTATAAAAAATCAGGTTGCTGGAGACAAAATTTTGCTTGTAAAGAGACCAGGCCTCCTTCAAACTATATTCCCGAAAGCTATAACCATGTTCTGCATACAAGCTCATCAAGGTGGCACTAGCCGGCGCTAAACCAAGAATAATCCCTCCTGCCAAAGTTAATAGCCAAAAGAAGGCTGTCGCAATCATCCCTAAAAAGAAACGATTAAAGACAAAGTCTAAAAATCTCCCCATGATATCCTCCTAAAAATAACTATGAAACTATTATATCATATTTCAAGCGTTTTCAAAAACTTCTAGTATCCATTTACAATCCCATCAAACCATGGTAAAATGAGAATTGTGAAAAAATTATCAGGAGACAATTCATGAAAAAATCTATCTTAACTACACTGCTTTTTGCAGTTCTTTACTTCCTCTGCATGGGGATTGGTGTCCTTTTGGGCAATCTCTTTGACCAAACTGGAAACATGTTTTATGCGCCTGCCTTTACTGCCCTTGTCGGCGGTAGCATCTATATGATCCTAGTCGCAAAAGTTCCGCGCTTTGGAGCCATTACCACTATCGGCCTTGTCATTGCCCTCTTTTTCTTGGGAACTAAACACGGTGCCGGTGCCTTCCTTCCTGGAATTATCTGTGGTCTCCTAGCAGATGGAGTAGCTAACCTCGGAAAATACAAGGACCAAACAAAGAACTTTCTTTCTTTTATTATTTTTGCCTTCAGCTCAACTGGCCCAATCTTACTTATGTGGATTGCGCCCAAAGCCTATATGGCAACCCTTCTAGCAAGAGGAAAATCCCAAGAATATATCGACCGTATCATGGTTGCGCCAAACCCTGGAACCATCCTTCTATTTATAGCAAGTATTGTCATCGGAGCCCTAGTGGGTGCCTTGATTGGACAAGCCTTGAGTAAAAAATTGGCACAGAAAATCTGATTACTAAAAAAGAGCCACACGGCTCTTTTTTATTTATGGCTCAATTTCTTGGTCAAGAAGTCTCCCAAGAATTGGATTGCAAAGATAATCAAAATGATAATGATGGTTGCCAAGATAGTCACATCATGATTATAGCGGTTAAATCCATAAGCGATGGCCACGTTACCGATACCACCAGCTCCAACCGCACCGGCCATAGCTGTTTCACCAACAAGGGAAATCAAGGTTACAGTCGTCACACGGATCAAATCTGGAAGACCTTCTGATAGGTAAACACCTACGATATCCCAGAATGTCGCTCCGCTAGCTTGAGCCGCCTCAATAACACCGCCATCTAGCTCAGCCAAGACAACCTGCACCTGACGGGCAAAGAAGGCAAAGACCGCAAAAGATAGGGGTACAATAGCCGCATTTGGCCCGATACTTGTCCCTACGATTAGGTGTGAGAAGGGTGACAAGACTGCCAAGAGAATGATAAATGGCACCGCACGGAAAATAGAGGTAATCTTATCCAAAATCCAAAAAACGGCCTTATTTTCCAAGACACCACCTGGCGCTGTCAAGACAAGGAAAAGACCTGCCACTAGACCCAAGAACCCTCCGATGATGAAGGAAAGAACTGTCATATAAAGAGTTAGATAGATGGCTGTTCCCCAGCCTGCTTGACCAGCCCAGCCCATTTTATAGACATTTGGTAAATAGGTTTGAATCAATGATTCCATCTTACTGTCCTCCCTTCAATACTTTTAGCTGCACACCTGCTTGACGAATGGCCTCTTGGGCACCTGCTAGCGCTGCTTTTTCACCTGACAAGACTACAACCAATTCTCCAACAGGAGTGCCATCGAGAATTTCGATATTTCCATAGAGAATATTAGCCGTTACTTGATAATGCTTGTACAATTCATTTAAAAGTGGCTCGTCTGTTGAAGCACCTGCATACTTGAGTTGCACTAAGAGGCTGTTTTCAGACAAGTGTTCCACGATTTCTTGCTTCTCAATCTTGACCATGGCTTCGTCAATACCTGTAGCTGTTGAGATAAAGTCTTGAGTCAAAGGTTGTTTAGGGTCTGAGAAGATTTCAAGGACGCTGCCCTCTTCAATCAAATGCCCGTCCTGCATAACTGCTACACGATTGGCAATGTCTTTGACAATCTGCATTTCATGCGTAATCAAGACAACAGTTAAGCCTAATTTTTGGTTCAAATCTTGCAACAAGGCCAAAATCTGCTTGGTTGTCTTCGGATCGAGGGCAGAAGTTGACTCATCTGAAATCAAGATTTTCGGATCATTTGCCAAGGCACGCGCAATGGCTACACGCTGTTTTTGCCCTCCAGATAGTTGTGAAGGGTAGTTTTCAGCACGGTCCGCCAAGCCAACCAAGTCCAACAACTTGGCTACTTTAGCCTTCTTTTCTTCCTTGCTGAGTCCAGAGTGTTTGAGGGCAAAGGCTACATTCTCCTCTGCCGTCTTCTGGCTCATCAGGTTAAAATGCTGGAAAATCATTCCGATATCTTGACGTTTACGACGCAACTGCTCGGCCGTCAAGGTCACCTTACCATCAAAAATCACATCGTCGTCAATGGTAATTTTCCCTGCAGATGGTTTTTGCAAGAGGTTAATCACCCGTACAAGGGTTGATTTCCCTGCTCCAGAATATCCAACGATTCCGTAGATATCCCCTTCTTGGATGTGAATAGTCACATCCTTGACCGCTGTGATGGTTCTCTTCTTTTGATGAAAAGTCACATCGATCTGATCTAACTTGATAATATCTCTACTCATAGCTTCTAATCAGCTCCTCTACTAATTCAATATGGGTGTAATAATCGGCGATTCGCACATTTTCATCCCCACCGTGGTCTCGACTATTAGCATTTCCTAGACCGAAGGCCACCATTGGTACCTCTAGGGCATCAAAAACCGTATGCATAGGCCCTGTCCCCGCTGTTGTCGGCAAGACTGAAACGCCCTGTGGATAGAATTTCTTGGCCAACTCGATTACATTGAGAATGGCTGGCGCGCTCATATCGCTTCGATAGCTCATCTCTCCCAAGGTATAGTATAATTCTACCTTATCAAAGCCATTTTTGTCTAGCTGTTTCCGAATTTTTTCCAGAACATCATGCGGTTCTAGACCAGGAACCAAACGAACTTCTAACTTAGCACTGGCTTCTGCTGGCAAAATCGTTTTAACGCCTTGTCCTTGATAGCCTGACTGAATTCCTTCGATATTGAGAGCAGGTTCAAAAAAGAAACGTTTTAGAAAGGCTGCGCGGTCCTCTTGTAAGAGAGGTAATTCCAAACCATAAATCTGGCTGATTTCCCCTGGATTTCGTTGGGCGTAAGTGTCCACCAAGGCCAATTCTCGTTCATTTGGTTCTTGAACTTCTCCGTACAAACCTTCAACCAAGATACGACCATCTGCAGCGCGAAGAGACTGTAAGGCTTGAAGGAGATACCAAGGAGATGATTCTACAACCCCACCATAACTAGAGTGGATATCCACATCAGCACTTTTCACCTTGGCATCAAAGGTCACAATCCCCTTATTTCCACCAGAAATTTCTAGCTGTTCCAAGGCATTCTTGGTCCCTTGTTCCCAGACCAACAAATCCGCCCCACGGAGTTTGTCCGCATGTTTTTCCAGATACTTATCTAGGTCTGTCGAAGCCGATTCCTCCGCTCCCTCCATGATAAAACTGATATTGACAGGCAGATCATCATGGTCCTGCATATATTTTCTCAAAGCACTCAAACGAGCTGTGATATGACCCTTGTCGTCATCAACCCCACGCCCATACATGAAGCCATTGCGGACCGAAAGCGTAAAAGGATCCTCTGTCCAGACCTGATCCCCGTCCGCTGGCACAGTGTCATAGTGGTTATAGAAAATCAGGGTCTTGGCGTCTGGACGCGAACTCTTGAAATGCGCCATGACAAAAGGCGCCGTGTAAGTCTCATCAATCTCCACTTCAGCCCCAACACGCTTGAAAATCTCCCCCAGATAGTTTGCGACTTCCTTAAGTCCAACCTGTTGGGCAAAGACCGACTTCTTAGAAATCAAGGTACGCAAAACCTCAAAATAATGCTGGGCTACCTGATCCTTTTCAAATTTTTCAATCTGTTCTTGTTCGCTAGGAAAAACCATATTCTCTCTACCTTTCTATGAACTACTCTTCCTGACAATCCATGCTCTATACAAAAGCAAGAGGTGGAATTTTCTCTCCCACCTCCCTGTTTCTTATTACCAAACTGGTTGATCCAAACCGTCTGATGTTTCTTCGATAACTTTTTTCACCTCATCTGTGTGGTAAGCTGCGATCACTTTCTTGATAGCATCAGCTTTTGGTGATGTTTCCCAATCTTTTTTCGCAACGATGATGTTGTACCATTGTTTTGAATTTTCATCAGCTTGTTCTTTGAAAAGTGCTTTCTTGTAGTCCAATTTTGCTTCTGTAACGAAGGTATTGTTTACAACGGCAGCATCAACCGATGACAATGAACGAGCTGTTTGGCTAGCATCCAATTCAGTGATTTTCAAGTTCTTTGGATTCTCTTTGATGTTAGCAACTGTTGCAAGAGCAGTTCCTGAAACGTCCAATTTAATCAAGCCAGCTGATTGAAGCAAGTAAAGCGCACGGCTTTCGTTTGTAGCATCGTTCGGTACAGCGATTTCTCCGTTTGCTGGGATGTCTTCTACTTTAGTGTACTTGTTGTCACTTCCATTCAAACCTGAGTAAAGGCGGATTGGAGAGATGTAAGTATCAGCAATCGCTACAAGGTCTTTTCCGTTTTCTTTGTTCCAGTTGTTCAAGAAGTTATAGTGTTGGAAAGCGTTCAAGTCTACTTCGCCATCAGCAGTTGCCTTGTTTGGTTGTGAGTAGTCTGTGAACTCTGTAAATTCCAAAGTGATACCATCTTTTTTAACCAATTCTTGGATTTTGTCCCAACGTTTTTCTTCAGAACCGCTACGGTTAACCGTTGCGATTTTAATAGTTGTTGCATTGTCTGCTTTCTTTTCTGAGTTTCCGCAAGCTGCAAGAGCCAAACCTGCGACTGTAGCAACAGCTGCTACACCAAGCCATTTTTTAATTTTCATGATTCTTTCTCCTTAAAAATAATACCGTACTAGTATCTCACAATTTGTTTGATTTCACAAATTGTTATTAGATAGCCAGATATATAGTTTAAAACTATATCCCTAAAAACTGAGAAATCATCCACCTTACTCAGAATGGATGATTTCAAGAAATTATTTAATATCAGCTTCTGCTGGTAGATAAGTGTCGCCGAAGAATTGTTTAGACAACTTTTCAAGAGTTCCGTCTTTGTAGAGTTCTTGGATACGTTTGTCTACAAATGTTTTCAACTCATCTTGACCTTTAGCAAGAAGTGGGTAAACGTAAGGTTGTTGGTCGCTTGGAAGTTCAATGACTTTCAAGTTGTCCAAGCCTTGGTTCTTGATGACTGTTTCAACACCGATTTTATCAAAAATCTTGTAGTCAAACTGACCATCGCTCAAGCGTCCCATGATTTGTTGGAAGTCTGCTCTAGTATAGTTAAGGACAGTTGGATTATCTGAGTGTTGTTTGTTGTAGTCTTCCAACTGTTTAGCAGATGTTGTCCCTTGAACAACTTCTGTTGATTTTCCACCGATATCATCAAGCGATTTGATGCTAGAGTCGTCTTTTTTCACTACAAGAACGTTAGGGTTTTTAGCAGTTGGGGCTGCATAAAGGTATTTCTCCGCGCGTTCTTTAGTGTAGCTGATGTTGTTAACGGCCATTTGGTAACGGTCAGCGTCAAGTCCTGCAAAGACACCTGACCACTCTGTCTTCTCAAACTTGACATCATACTTGTCAGAGTCTTTAAAGATAGCGCGAACCACTTCAATTTCATAACCAGTCAATTCACCATTTTCTTCATAGTTGAATGGTTTTGGTGAAGCATTAGTTGCAACGATAATTTCTTTCTTGCTAGCTGCTTCTCCTTCTTTTTTCGCACCACCTGAGCAAGCTGCTAGCACACCTGCAGCAATAAGCCCTAGGGCAGCAAGAGATGAGTATTTAACGATTTTTTTCATGTCATTTCCTCCAAAATAAAATACCTTATAATCTTAACAGAAAAAGAGCATTTACGCCATTATATGATATCTATCTCTGTGATAAGTTTTCTTTATGGCTGATTTAAAAGACCAAACGCAAGACTGCAATCAAAACAACTCCAAAGAGAACCGTTCCGACTAGATTACGGTAGCGAAAGGCTACCCAAGCCGTCGGAAAGACTGCCAAGAAGTCTAGCCATTTAATTTGAGGAAGACTCCCAACCTTGCCTGTTACTACGCTTGAAAGAATCAAGGCAAAGATAATAGAAACGGGTAAGAACTTCAAAAAACGCTCAACGATTCCAGGCAAGCCCTTATACTTGACCAAGATGAAGGGAATCATACGGGGAATCCAAGTCACAAGACCAGAGAAAATAACTGCTAATAAAAGATACTTACTGACCATCTAAAATCACCCCCATGCTACAACCAAGTAGCGTCGCAAACAGAACAGCTAGCGACTGAGACACCACTGTCAAGAGTAAAAAGAAGGACACCGCAACAACTGCTAGGATAATGAGCAGATTGCGGACAGGAATCCGTCTTTGCATAATCTGGAATTGCGAAGCAAAAATTCCGATGAACATCCCAACCAGGGCAAAATCCAAACCAAAGATTTCTGGATTTGGTAGCAGACCACCCAGAGCCGTTCCGACCACTGTCCCCACAAACCAAGCCACATAGCTGTTGAGATTGTTTCCATGCATCCACATCGGATTGACCTTGTCTGTATGGGCCAATTCGCCCATCAAAACACCATAGGTCTCATCTGTCAAGAGACTAGACATACCAATATTTTGCCAGAGACTGGTATGACGGAAATAGGTCGATGCATGCAAGCTCAGCAAAAAGAGACGCAAATTGATCAAAAAGACCGTCATAGCAATAGCTGCCACAGGCGCCTGAACTGCAATCAAGGCTAACATGGCAAACTGGGCACTCCCAGCATAAACAAAGAGGCTCATCAAGCCCATCTCAACAGGTGTCACATAGGGCGCACCAATAATCCCACAGGCCAGTCCGATACTGATATAACCAAGGGCCGTTGGCATGGCTGCCTGCGCCCCCTCCCAAAATCCTTTTTCTTTCATCTTTCTCCTCATATTGTCTTAATAAATAGGCTGAAAAGGCTCCAGCCACAGCATGGACTATTATAACACATTCAGGAAAGAGAAAAAAGTGGCTCTATAATATTTGTAGTGGGTAAATCCCTATAGATATTATGGAGCTTTTTTGTGTAGAAAAAAAGTCCCATATG
>CAJNDO010000017.1 GCA_905221545.1 bacterium
CGAACACAGAAGTTAAGCCCTAGAACGCCGGAAGTAGTTGGGGGTTGCCCCCTGTGAGATATGGAAGTCGCTTAGCTTTATTCCGCCATAGCTCAGTTGGTAGTAGCGCATGACTGTTAATCATGATGTCGTAGGTTCGAGTCCTACTGGCGGAGTAGTTAATAAAAGGAGGTTTCGACCTCTTTTTTGTTATCTAATTAATAAGGCTCTTTGTCAACTGTAGTGGGTTGAAGAAAAGTTAAGATCGAGAAAGGACACATTTCGTCCTTTCTTTTTTGATGTTGAGAGCGATAAAAATCCGTTTTTTGAAGTTTTCAAAGTTCCTAAAACCAAAGGCATTTCGTTTGATAAGCTTAATGAGATTATTCGTTGATTCCAATTTGGCGTTGGAATAGGATAATTGAAGAGCGTTGATAATCTTCTCTTTATCCTTGAGAAAAGTTTTAAAGACAGTCTGAAAAAGGGGATGAACCTGTTTTAGATTGTCCTCAATAAGTCCGAAAAATTTGTCTGGCTCCTTGTTCTGAAAGTGAAAGAGTAAGAGTTGATAGTGTTCTCTATTTTCTTGAGAGTATGCAAGGAGCTTTGCGAGAATCTCATTATACGATCTCTCTGGAATCAAAGTCCTGCGCAACGAAGCTCAACTTTCCTTTCTTGAAGCTGTATTCCTCCCAAGCAATGTGATTTGGAAGGAAAGATAGATCAGTCTTGAATGCTTTCAATTTACGAATGACTGTCGAAGTAGAGATAGATAGACTTTCTGTAATAGCTGTCATAGGGACTTTCTCGATTAATTTTGAGTAATTTTCTGCTTGACTATGGTCGCAATTTGGTGTTTATTTTTAATGAGTTATTTAGTATAAATTATTTGGAATTTTTTATACTACAAAATTAAAACCATAATATCTTTAGTAGATTTAACCAATAAAAATATTGTAAATCTAAAAATTTTAAGGAGACCTTTTTAGGTCTTTAATGGTTTGAAATTTATTTAAGATATTTGTTTCTATTATGTCTATCTTTCTCATTTTTTATTTTGTTGAGGTTGGTATTTGAGCAATTCAGGAATTGTTACTAACTTTTTATAATTTTTTGTTAGAATAAGGTCATAAAAAGTAAAGGAGTGTATGCTTATGCTACAAAGTATCTATGATCAGATGACTGATTTCTATGACAGTATCGAAGAAGAGTATGCTACTTTCTTTGATAATAATTGGGAATGGGAACATTTTCATTTTAAATTTTTGATTTATTATTTAGTTCGATATGGTATTGGGTGTCGTAGGGATTTTATCGTTTACCATTATCGTGTTGCTTATCGTTTGTATCTTGAAAAGATGATAATGAATCGAGGTTTTATTTCTTGTTAAGATAGAACGAGTGAATTCCCGAACGAATTTACTCTTTTACGGAATAATTATGATAAATAGCTGTTAATTTTTCTATAATATTTTTTAATAGTTGGAAATAGAAAATCTTTCTATTGTTTCTTCTTGATAAAAAGGCGATTTTTTCTTATAATAAATTGTAAGATATAATTGCGGGTGAGATTCCTGCCATGTATGTGAGAAAGGAAGAGCCTGAGGGCTCAGACAAGATTATGACTTCAGTTGTTGTTGTAGGTACCCAGTGGGGTGATGAAGGTAAAGGGAAGATTACAGACTTCCTTTCAGCAAATGCAGAAGTGATTGCACGTTACCAAGGTGGTGATAATGCAGGGCACACGATTGTGATTGATGGTAAGAAATTTAAGTTGCACTTGATTCCATCTGGGATTTTCTTCCCTGAAAAAATTTCTGTTATTGGGAACGGTATGGTTGTAAATCCTAAATCTCTTGTAAAAGAGTTGAGCTATCTTCATGAGGAAGGTGTTACAACTGATAACTTGCGTATTTCTGATCGTGCGCATGTTATTTTGCCTTATCATATCGAGTTGGATCGTTTGCAAGAAGAAGCTAAGGGCGACAATAAGATTGGTACTACAATTAAGGGAATTGGTCCAGCTTATATGGACAAGGCTGCTCGTGTGGGAATTCGTATTGCAGATCTTTTGGATAAAGACATTTTCCGTGAGCGTTTAGAACGTAACCTTGCTGAAAAGAATCGTCTCTTTGAAAAATTGTATGATAGTAAAGCGATTGCTTTCGATGATATTTTTGAAGAATATTACGAATATGGTCAACAAATCAAGAAATATGTGACCGATACATCTGTTATTTTGAATGATGCGCTTGATAATGGTAAACGTGTGCTTTTTGAAGGTGCACAAGGTGTTATGCTAGATATCGACCAAGGTACTTATCCATTTGTTACGTCTTCAAACCCTGTGGCTGGTGGTGTGACCATTGGTTCTGGTGTTGGTCCAAGTAAGATTGACAAGGTTGTAGGTGTATGTAAAGCCTATACAAGTCGTGTAGGAGACGGTCCTTTCCCAACTGAGTTGTTTGATGAAGTGGGAGAACGTATCCGCGAAGTCGGTCATGAATATGGTACAACAACTGGTCGTCCACGTCGTGTGGGTTGGTTTGATTCAGTTGTCATGCGTCATAGCCGTCGCGTTTCTGGTATTACTAACCTTTCTTTGAATTCTATCGATGTTTTGAGTGGTTTGGATACTGTGAAAATCTGTGTGGCTTATGATCTTGATGGTCAACGCATTGACTACTATCCAGCTAGTCTTGAGCAATTGAAACGTTGCAAGCCTATCTATGAAGAGTTGCCAGGTTGGTCAGAAGATATTACTGGAGTTCGTAATTTGGAAGAGCTTCCTGAAAATGCACGTAACTATGTTCGTCGTGTGAGCGAATTGGTTGGCGTTCGTATTTCTACTTTCTCAGTAGGTCCTGGTCGTGAACAAACAAATATTTTAGAAAGTGTTTGGTCGTAAGAGATTTTTAAGATTTGTTTAAGATAGGTCGGGTATACTATAGACAGTTACAAGAAGACCTCCTAACTTGTTGTAACAAATATCCTAAACTTTTCTTTTTCATAATAATCTCCCTATAGAGTCACCGCATTCGGTGGCTTTTTTTGTGTTGGGATTCATGATATAATAATAAAATCGATAAGTAGGAAAAGGGAAACGGATGAATTATACAGTTGAAGAAAAAGAAGTCTTTATGAGGGAGGCTTTGAGAGAGGCTGAGATTGCTCTTGAACACGATGAAATTCCAATTGGTTGTGTGATTGTCAAAGATGGGGAAATCATTGGTCGTGGACATAATGCGCGTGAGGAACTGCAGCGAGCGGTTATGCATGCGGAGATTATGGCTATAGAGAATGCGAACCTGAGTGAGGAGAGCTGGCGCTTGCTAGATTGCACGCTTTTTGTTACCATTGAGCCTTGTGTAATGTGTAGTGGGGCGATTGGGCTTGCCCGTATTCCAAACGTGGTCTATGGGGCTAAAAACCAGAAATTTGGCGCTGCTGGGAGTTTGTACGATATTTTGACAGATGAGCGTCTCAACCATCGTGTGGAGGTTGAAACGGGAATTTTGGAAGATGAATGCGCAGCTATTATGCAGGATTTTTTTAGAAATAGACGGAAAAAATAATTTTTCTTTTAAAATGAATAGGAATGTGATATAATAAACAGTGGAGCAACAGTTCTGCGTGAAGCGGGTCAGGGGAGGAATCCAGCAGCCCTAAGCGATTTGAATTGTGTGCTCTTTTTTTCGTGCTTTTTCCGAATAAATAAGATAGAATAATCTAGAATAAATGATAATAGAAAAGAGAAGATGATGAAAATTCGTGGTTTTGAATTGGTTTCGACTTTTACAGATGAAAATTTATTGCCGAAGCGTGAGACAGCGCATGCGGCTGGTTACGACTTAAAGGTTGCTGTGCGTACGGTTATTGCGCCAGGAGAGATTGTCTTGGTTCCGACAGGGGTTAAGGCTTATATGCAGCCGACTGAGGTTCTCTACCTCTATGATCGTTCTTCAAACCCTCGTAAGAAGGGCTTAGTCTTGATTAACTCAGTTGGGGTCATTGATGGGGATTATTATGGAAATCCTGGCAATGAGGGGCATATTTTTGCGCAGATGAAGAATATCACAGACCAAGAGGTTGTTCTTGAAGTTGGGGAACGTGTTGTTCAGGCTGTCTTTGCTCCTTTCTTAATTGCAGATGGAGATGCGGCTGATGGAGTTCGAACTGGTGGTTTTGGTTCAACTGGTCACTAGGATGAAGATTATCTTTGTACGCCACGGGGAGCCAGATTACCGTGAGTTAGAGGAGCGTTCTTATACGGGATTTGGGATAGATTTGGCACCCTTGTCTGAGAAGGGACGGCAGCAAGCTCAGGAACTGAGCACCAATCCTTTACTCCCTTCAGCTGAAATAATCATATCTTCTGCAGTCACAAGAGCTTTAGAAACGGCTTCTTATGTGGTTTGTGCTACGGGTCTTCCTTTAAGAGTAGAGCCTTTGTTACATGAATGGCAGGTCTATGAAAGTGGCACAGATAATTTTGAAAAAGCTCGTACTATGTTTCTAGAAAATAATGGGGAGTTAATTCCTAATAGTCCTGTTCAATATGAGACAGCTGAAGAGATGAAGTCTCGTTTTCTAGAATGCATGGGTAAGTATCGAGATTACCAGACCGTGATAGTGGTAACTCACAACATGCTTATGCGCCAGTTTGTGCCAAATGAGAAGATTGATTTTTGCCAAGTGATTGAGTGTGAGTTAGAGATATAGAAAGAGGTTTATCATCGCAAAGAAAAAAGCGACATTTGTGTGTCAAAATTGTGAATATAATTCACCTAAGTATCTGGGACGATGCCCCAACTGTGGGTCTTGGTCTTCTTTTGTAGAAGAGGTTGAGGTTGCCGAGGTCAAGAATGCGCGTGTGTCATTGACAGGGGAGAAAACCAAGCCCATGAAACTGGCTGAGGTGACTTCCATCAATGTCAATCGAACTAAGACAGAGATGGAAGAATTCAACCGTGTACTTGGAGGCGGAGTGGTACCAGGAAGTCTCGTCCTCATCGGTGGGGACCCTGGAATTGGGAAATCAACGCTTCTCCTACAAGTTTCGACCCAGTTGTCTCAAGTAGGGACTGTTCTCTATGTCAGTGGGGAGGAGTCTGCCCAGCAGATTAAGTTACGAGCAGAGCGCTTGGGTGATATCGATAGCGAGTTTTATCTCTATGCAGAGACCAATATGCAGAGTGTTCGTGCTGAGGTGGAGCGCATCCAGCCAGATTTCCTCATTATTGACTCTATCCAGACCATTATGTCTCCTGAGATTTCAGGGGTGCAAGGATCTGTGTCTCAAGTCCGTGAGGTGACGGCTGAACTCATGCAACTGGCCAAAACCAATAACATTGCCATCTTTATCGTCGGCCATGTGACCAAGGAAGGAACCTTGGCTGGTCCACGTATGTTGGAGCATATGGTGGATACGGTGCTTTACTTTGAAGGGGAGCGCCACCATACTTTTCGTATTTTGAGAGCGGTCAAAAACCGTTTTGGCTCCACCAATGAGATTGGGATTTTTGAGATGCAGTCGGGTGGTCTGGTTGAGGTACTCAATCCGAGTCAAGTTTTCCTAGAGGAGCGTTTGGATGGAGCGACTGGTTCGTCAATCGTTGTGACCATGGAAGGGACACGTCCTATTCTAGCGGAGGTACAGGCTTTGGTGACACCGACCATGTTTGGAAATGCCAAGCGTACTACGACAGGGCTTGATTTTAATCGTGCTAGCTTGATTATGGCTGTTTTGGAAAAGCGTGCAGGTCTTCTCTTGCAAAATCAGGATGCCTATCTCAAATCTGCTGGCGGTGTCAAATTGGATGAGCCTGCCATTGACTTGGCCGTTGCAGTTGCCATTGCTTCGAGCTACAAGGACAAGCCTACCAATCCTCAGGAATGTTTTGTAGGCGAACTGGGCTTGACAGGAGAGATTCGGCGCGTGAATCGTATCGAGCAACGCATCAATGAAGCTGCTAAGCTTGGATTTACTAAGATTTATGTACCTAAGAATTCCTTGACAGGAATCACTCCTCCCAAGGAAATACAGGTCATTGGTGTGACAACGATTCAGGAGGTTTTGAAAAAGGTCTTTGCATAATCCGTGACAAATCCTCTTAAAAATGATAAGATAGGAGAAATATTTGACTATCAAATTTTCAAGGAGGGAATCGTGTCGTATTTTGAACAGTTTATGCAAGCCAATCAGGCTTATGTTGCCCTACATGGGCAGTTAAATCTGCCACTTAAACCAAAAACAAGAGTAGCTATTGTGACCTGTATGGACTCACGTTTGCACGTTGCGCAAGCTCTAGGTTTGGCACTTGGGGATGCTCATATCTTGCGGAATGCAGGTGGTCGAGTGACCGAGGACATGATTCGTTCGCTGGTGATTTCCCAGCAACAAATGGGGACAAGAGAGATTGTGGTATTGCACCATACAGACTGTGGTGCCCAGACTTTTGAAAATGGTCCTTTTCAGGAGTATCTGAAAGAGGAACTAGGTGTCGATGTGTCAGACCAGGACTTTTTGCCCTTCCAAGATATAGAAGAGAGTGTGAGAGAGGATATGCAACTGCTTATCGAATCTCCCCTAATACCAGACGATGTCATTATCTCTGGTGCTATTTACGATGTGGATACAGGAAGTATGACAGTCGTAGAATTGTAAATACTTTATTTAGAAAGAAAGTGTATGAAGAAAAACAGTATTTTATTTATTTTTATTTTATTGCTCTGTATTGGTTTACAGTATGAAACCATCTACTATACGGATGGTTCGATGTCAGCTGCAGAATATAGACTAATGGGAGTTTCTATCTTTCTAGCTCTCTTTTACATGATTCCGGCTCTTTATTTCCTTTTCCGTATTGGGAAAAAATGGGAATTGCCAAAGAATGCCTTGATTTTATCTTTATTGGGTGGGATGTTCCTTTCAGGTTGGTTATCTAGCTTTGCGAATACCTATATCCATGATTTACTGGGTGTTCTTTTCCCAGATAGTGCATTTTTAAATGCCTTTGAAAGTGCTATTGTGGCTCCTTTGGTAGAAGAGCCGTTGAAATTGTTGCCACTTGTTTTTGTTTTGGCTTTGATTCCTGTGCGAAAATTAAAATCTTTGTTTTTACTAGGGATTGCTTCTGGTTTGGGATTCCAAATGATTGAGGATATTGGCTACATTCGTACGGATTTACCAGAGGGATTTGACTTTACTATTTCGAGAATTTTAGAGCGTATTATCTCAGGAATTGCTTCTCACTGGACTTTTTCAGGTTTGGCGGTAGTAGGTGTTTACTTGCTTTACAGAGCCTATAAAGGGCAGAAAGTTGGCAAGAAACAGGGACTTATTTTCCTAGGTTTAGCCTTGGGAACTCACTTCCTGTTTAATTCTCCTTTTGTGGAGTTGGAGACAGAGTTGCCACTAGCGATTCCAGTAGTTATGGCTATTACTCTCTATGGTTTTTATCAGGCTTATCGCTTTGTTGAGAAGCACAATGAGTTGATGAACTAGAATATTTTTCAAAAGAATGATGCAAGGGTACAAATATAGTGCCCTTCTTTTATTTTTGATTGAAAAATAGTGCAAAAAGCGCTACAATGGTAGATGGAAAAATCTTGTGAAAAGCACAAGCGATACATATATACCGGAGGAAATCATGTCTTTTTCTGATTTAAAGCTGTTTGCCCTTTCTTCTAATAAAGAATTGGCAGAACGTGTGGCGCAGGAGATTGGGATAGAGTTGGGGAAATCAAGTGTTCGCCAATTTTCAGATGGAGAGATTCAGGTCAACATCGAAGAATCAATCCGTGGGAAACACGTCTTTATCCTACAATCAACTAGTTCGCCTGTAAATGACAATCTGCTTGAAATTTTGATTATGGTGGATGCTTTGAAGCGTGCGAGTGCAGAATCTGTCAATGTTGTCATGCCTTATTATGGGTATGCACGTCAGGATAGAAAGGCGAGAGCGCGTGAGCCAATCACTTCAAAACTTGTTGCAAATATGCTTGAAGTAGCTGGGGTGGATCGTTTATTGACAATCGACTTGCATGCTGCGCAGATTCAAGGATTCTTTGATATTCCTGTGGATCACTTGATGGGAGCTCCTCTGATTGCGGATTATTTTGAGCGTCGTGGCATGGTTGGTTCTGACTATGTGGTTGTCAGCCCAGACCATGGAGGGGTGACTCGTGCCCGTAAGTTGGCAGAATTTTTGAAAACATCTATTGCTATCATTGACAAACGTCGTAGCGTTGATAAGATGAATACTAGTGAAGTCATGAACATCATCGGTAAGGTTGAAGGCAAGACTTGTATCTTGATTGATGATATGATTGATACCGCTGGAACGATTTGTCATGCGGCAGATGCCCTTGCAGAAGCTGGTGCTGTTGAAGTCTATGCAAGCTGTACGCACCCAGTTCTTTCTGGTCCTGCTATGGACAATATCCAAAAATCAGCTATTAAGAAATTGGTTGTTTTGGATACCATCTATCTGCCAGAAGAGCGTTTGATTGATAAGATTGAGCAGATTTCGATCGCTCATCTATTGGGAGATGCTATCGTGCGTATCCATGAAAAACGCCCACTTTCTCCACTTTTCAGTATTGAGAAAAAGATTTAATAACCAAGCCTGAGATAATTCTCAGGTTTTTTCGTCTCTTTTACGAATAAATAGGTAGTAGCAACGAATCTAGTAAACCTAGATTTAATACTCTTCGAAAATCAAATTCAAACCACGTCAACGTCGCCTTGCCGTAGGTATGGTTACTGACTTCATCAGTTCTATCTACAACCTCAAAGCAGTGCTTTGAGCAGCCTGCGGCTAGTTTCCTAGTTTGCTCTTTGATTTTCATTGAGTATAAGACTGTGGTATAATAAAAGGAGGAAAAGGATGATTCTCAGACATCCGGGCATTAGCCCAACCAATGATTTGTTTGCTAAGAAAATCTTTAGCAATCCAGAAATCACTTGTCAATTTATTCGCGATATGCTGGACTTACCAGCCAAAAATGTGACCATTTTGGAGGGAAGTAACATTCACGTCTTGCCTTCGACGCCGTACTCGGCGCAGGATTTCTATACCAGTATAGACGTCTTGGCTGAACTAGATAATGGAACTCAAGTTATTATCGAGATTCAGGTACATCATCAGAATTTTTTCATCAATCGTTTGTGGGCTTACCTGTGCAGTCAGGTCAATCAAAACCTAGAAAAAATTCGTCAGCGAGAAGGTGATACACACCAGAGTTACAAACACATCGCACCCGTTTATGCCATCGCAATTGTCGATAGTAATTATTTCTCAGATGACCTGGCTTTTCACAGTTTCAGTATGCGAGAGGACACGACAGGTGAGGTTTTAACAATTACAAACAATGGTCAGGAAAATCATCTGGTCAAGATGGCTTTCTTAGAACTAAAAAAATACAGAGAAACCAGCAAAGACGAGGTTCGCAAGCCATGGTTGGAGTTTTTTGGGAATAAACCCTTTACCCAACAACCTGAGCGAGCTATTAGCCAAGCAGACCAACTGCTGGACTATAAAAGCTGGTCCGAGGAGGACAGGAAAATGTTTAGTCAACTACGTATGCGAGAAGAACAAGCCTTGTTAGCACAGGACTATGCCTTGGAACAAGCTGAAGAAAAAGGTTTGGAACGTGGTCTTGAACGTGGGCGTGCAGAAGGTCTTGAAAAAGGTTTAGAGCGTGGCCTTGAACGAGGACGAGCAGAGGGGATTGAACAGGGCCTTGAACGAGGAAAACTCTTTGCTTTCTTGGACATGGTTCGCCAACATGCTCTAACTTCCGAATTCGCGAGTGAGCAATTAGGTATGACCGTCGCTGAGTTTGAGGCGTTGTTGTAAGACTAGCACTAACGGTTAGGAAAACCATCTAGTCAAGATGGCCTTCTTAGAACTAAAAAAATACAGAGAAACCAGCAAAGACAAGGTTTGCAAGCCATGGTTGGAGTTTTTCGGTAACAAGCCCTTTACCCAGGAACCCGAGCGAGCCATCAGCCAAGCAGACCAACTGCTGGACTATAAAAGCTGGTCCGAGGAGGACAGGAAAATGTTTAGTCAACTACGTATGCGCGAAGAACAAGCCCTGTTAGCGCATGACTATGCCTTGGAACAAGCTGAGGAGAAAGGCTTAGAGCGTGGGAAAGTTGAAGGAAGTTTGTATATGCTACTGAATCTGGTCCGCCAAGGTCTTCTGACAGCTGAGGTTGCGAGTGAACAGTTAGGCATGACTGTCTCTGAGTTTGAGTCCTTGCTATGAGGTCACATTTTAAATAGTAGAAAGTTAATGGAATGGCGAGTTATTTTCAAAATACTTGCCATTTTTGCTTGACATTTGGAAGGGGTTATAGGATAATACCATAGAAGTGAGTTCTGTCCAACTATCTATGTGGATTAGATATGTGAGGTTTGACTCAAGGTTTAAGAAATTTGTGAGATTTTCACTTGGGAGATACAGTATTTGAAGGGTATTTCATCTCACAAAGGCGTTTTTTTAACCTTTTTTGAAAAAAAAGCTGAAAAGTTTAAAAAATTGAAGAAAACCCTTGACAAATCCTGCAAATATTTATATACTGTATGGTAGTAAGATAGTCTTACGAAAAAATATTTTAAAGAAAAACAAAGGAGATAAAACGATGAAAAAAGTTTTATTGACAAGCGCAGTCGCTCTTGCAGCATTTGGTGCTGTACAAGCTGTTTCAGCAGCAGATAACTATGTACGTAAAGATCCAGGTATCCGTGGATTTGGTTCAATTAACAACCCAGATTCAAAAATTAAAGATCAATATGGACATGAAGTAACTGTTGTAAAACAAGTTAATGCAGAAGTAAAAGAAGATGCTGACGGTGTTCGCCACGTTGCTGCTGAAGTTGAAGTACAAGCTGATGGATCAAAAGCAATTGTAGAAAAAAATCTTACAGCTGTTGCAGGTAAAACAATCGGAACACAAAGAATTGTTCTTTACTCAGATGGATCAACATCATCAACTTTTATTGCAACTGATAAAGGTGATAAAGATGCTGATGGTAAACCACTTCCAAGAGCTACAAATCCATACGATGTAAGACACCGTATCGGTAAAGATGGTAAACCTTTACCAGAAGTTTACTCAAACGGAACTCATGTTCGTGTTCATGTTAAAGATCAACTTGGAAAACCAGTCGCAGGCGTTCAAGTAGCTGCGTTAGTGTACGCAACTGTAGAAGATTTCGACAACCACAAAAAACCAGCTTTAGTTGAAGGTGTAACTGATGCTGCAGGTGATGTAGAATTTGCAGTTAAAGAAGGTGGATATGTAGTTTATCGTGTTGATAACGCTCCTAGAGGATACTTCATTCCACAAAAACTTGTAAACGGAACTCTTCTCGATGCTGAAGAAGTTCTTCAAGACGGACAAACTATGTTTGTTAATGGTGAGTTGGTAGTTGAAAAAACTGACAGCTACAACGTTGTTCGTACTGAGTGGGTTAAAGACGACAACGGTGTATGGTACTACTACGAAGACAACAAACAAGTTACTGGTTGGAAACAAATTGATGAAAACTGGTACTACCTAAATGAAAAAGGTGAAATGCAAACTGGTTGGGTTAACGTTGGTGGAACTTGGTACTACTTAAACAAATCAGGTGTAATGCAAACTGGTTGGGTTAAAGATGGCGATACTTGGTACTTCCTTGAAGCATCAGGTGCTATGAAAGCTAGCCAATGGTTCCAAGTTAAAGACAAATGGTACTACGTTAACGCTTCAGGTGCCCTTGCAGTTAACACTACTGTAGGTGGATACACTGTAAACGGAAACGGTGAATGGGTTAACTAATTTAGTTTAATCAAAAAAGCAGGAGATTTCTTCTGCTTTTTATTTTTTCCATAAAAAGTTCAGTTTTTCTTAGAACTTTTAAAAAAAATAAGATACAATAGAACCAGGTTTATTACCTAAAATTTTAAACATGGAGAATACTCATATGAAAAATAAAAAAGCTTTAGCTCTAGCAGTTGCTGGTTTAACCATGGCAAGCGCAGCCATTTTGACAAGTTATTCTACAATTACAGCTAGCCCAGTAAGTGCTGCAGAAGAAATTGTTTATAGGACAGAATGGGTAACGGTAATTAACGGTCGTTCACAGGAACGTCAGACAGTTTTTTATGCAGATGGGAATCAGCCGATTTCTAAACATCCCAAAATTGAAGGTTTTGAATATCAACGTACCTTTGTTGAAGGTGGAAGAAAATACTACTTATTCGTTGAGGAAGGAACAAAGATTGAGGATCATGTAAATGATCCCAATGCGTCTGTCAGTGAGTTAAATACTCAAGGCTATAAAACTTCTGATAAAGATGTAAAATGGCGTGTGTCTGCTGGTAATCGTTATCTTTACTATAAAGGAAATCCTGTAAAAGGTTGGGCTATTGTCGATGGTAAGACTTACTATTTTGATACTGAGACGGGTATCATGGCTCGTGGAGTTATTGAAAACGACTCTGAGCGCTATTTCCTTGACCAACAGGGGGTTAAGAAAACTGGTTTTATTAAAGTAGGTTCAAAAACATATTACTTTGACGAAAGCGGTGCTCGTAAAACAGAAATTATCTCAGAAAACGATAAAACTTATTTCGTTAAAGCAGGTATTGTGACAACTGGAGCTCATAAGGTAGATGCTAAATGGTACTTCTTTGCTGAAGATGGTACAACCAAGTCAGGTATTGTAAAAGATAGTGATGGCAAATGGTATTATATCACAGCAGAAGGTGAGCGTAAGACAGGTCTCATTAAGGGTTCTGGCGACAAGTATTACTATGTCACTGAAGAAGGTGAACGTAAGTTTGGGGAAATTACCGTTGATGGTAAAACATATTTCTTAACAGATGAATCTAATACAAAAGCTGGCTGGAATAAAGTTGATAGTAACTGGATTTATGTGAATAAAGAAGGTAAACGTCAAGTTGGCTGGTTACAAGATGGCGGTAAGTGGTATTACTTTAACGCTGAAGGCATCATGCAAAAATGGTGGGTTAAAGATGGTAGCACTTGGTATTACCTAAACGGTTCAGGCGAAATGCAAACAGGTTGGTTGCAAGATGGTAGCACTTGGTACTATCTAAACGGTTCAGGTGCTATGCAAACAGGTTGGGCTAAAGTAGGTGATTCATGGTACTACCTTAAAGGCTCAGGTGCTATGGTAACTGGTTGGTTCCAAGTAGGCGGTAAGTGGTACTATGCTTATAGTTCAGGTGCCCTTGCAGTAAATACTACAGTCGATGGCTACTATGTAAATGCCAACGGTGAATGGGTATAAAATAACAAAGAGAGTGGTTTGAACCGCTCTCTTTTTGTTACTTTTAAATATTTCTACACTTTTTATGTTTTTTATTGCATTTATTATAGGAAAAGGATATAATCTATATAAATTTAACCATTTAATAAAGGAGGTTCTTCTCATGAAGAAAACACTAACAGGTATCTTGCTAGCCACTTCTGTGCTAGCTATGGCTACGGTCCAACAAGTAAAAGCTGCCGAATCAGGGGGAGCAACGACTACAACAACTTCTACTGTTAAGGAAGTCCACTATGCAACATATAAAAATGGTGGACCTGTCAATATCAAAGATGCACTTACAGGGTCTGCTGTGACAGCTGAATCTATTAAGAATCATCCTGAAATTGAAAATTATATCTATACTTCTAGTAGAGAAGAGGATGGTATTATGTATCATATGTATGCTCCAAAAGCTACTGATTCTAATACAAATGCTGGTACTCAAACCAATCCATACCATAGAGATAACAACCAAAACAATGGTAGCACTAGCAATGCTAATGGGAACAATAACCAAAATGGTACTGGTACAAACAATAATAATGGCTCAACAACAAATTCTAATTCTCCAGTAAAAAAAGTTCGTTTTGTAGAATATAAACCTGGTAGTGACGTTCCAGTTGATATTAAGGATCCACGTACAGGAACTGCAGCATCAGATACAAGTCGTCTGGATATTGCCAACTATACTTACGTTACTGGCGAATTAAAAGGTGATACACTTTACCATATCTATCGCTCAAATTCAACGACTAATACTAACCAAAATAACAATCAAAACCAGTCTACTTCTGCAGGTCAATTTAAAACGGAGAACGGGAAGGTCTACTATATTAAGGACGGCAAAAAAGTTACTGGTTGGCAAAAAATTGATGGTAAGAATTACTACTTTGAAGTTGATGGAGCTATGAAAAAAGGACTATTGACTTTAGGTGATAAGCAATACTATCTAGATGAAAAAGATGGTTTCAAACAGTTAGGATTTGTAAAAGTTGCTGATAAGGTTTACTATTTTGTTGAAAATGGTGAAAAGAAAACTGGCTTCATTAAGATTGATGACAAAACTTACTATCTAAAAGAAGGTGTTCGTCTAACAGGGGATATTACAGTAGATGGGAAACATTATTTCTTAGATGAGGAAGGTGTCCTTAAACCAGGTTTTGTTTTAATTGATGGTAAAAAATTCTTCATTGATGATGAGGGAAATCGTCATGTTGGATGGAAGAAAATTGGTCTGGATTGGTATTATTTCTCTAAAGAAGATGGAATGAAGACAGGTTGGGTCAAAGATGGATCATGGTATTACTTGGATGAAACTGGTGTGATGAAAACTGGTTGGAGACAAGTTGATGGTAATTGGTACTATCTTAACGGCTCAGGTGCTATGCAGACAGGCTGGAAATTTATAAATGGTAGCTGGTATCATTTTGATAGTTTAGGTAAAATGGGTACTAGATGGATAAAAGAAAATGGTACATGGTATTATCTTGACGGCTCAGGTGCTATGCAGACAGGTTGGAAATTTGTAGATGGCAATTGGTATTACCTCAATGCTTCAGGTGCTATGCAAACAGGCTGGCTCAACCAAGGTGGTACATGGTATTATCTTGCTGGTTCAGGCGCTATGAAGACAGGTTGGTTCCAAGTTAGCGGTAAATGGTATTACTCATACCCATCAGGAGCTTTGGCTGTGAACACAACTATCGATGGTTACACAGTAAATGCCAATGGTGAGTGGGTGTAATGGATATAATAAAGAAATAAGGGGAAATTCCTCTTATTTCTTTATCATTTTGAAGTGTGATTTCTTGAATTTTTAGGAAAAAAATGGTAAAATAGCACCAAAAAAGTACTAAAGGTGGTCGTTATGGATAAGAAAAAATTTCTCACTGCTAGCTTGGCTAGTGTTGCTGTTTTAGGATCAGCATTTGTTGTATCTCAACCGTCGGTTGTAAAAGCGGAAGGTCAACCTGTAGCTAGTAGTCAACCAGCTGAAAATAAAGAATCAGCACAAAAAGAATTTTTAGATAATTTTGATAAAGCTTTAGAAACTACAGTTAAAGAATTAGAAGAAGATGCAAAAAATAATCCTGAAATAAAAGAACAAATTCAAGGGTATATTGATGAATTAAAAAGACAAGCAGCAGATAAGAGAGCTGATTATGAAAAACGCTTCAAAGAAGAAGGTTTAACTGTAGAAGAAGCTGAAAAAGAAGTAGAAAGAGTTGCTAAAGAAGAGGAAGCTGCAGAGGAAAAAGAAGCTAAGGAAGAGGCAGACGCACAAGCAGCATTTTTAGCTAATTTTGACAAGGCATTAAAGGATACGATTGCAAAATTAGAAGAAGATGCAAAAAATAATCCTGAAATACAAGAACAAATTCGAGATACGATTGCAAAATTAAAAGCAGAAGCAGAGAAAACAAGAGCTAAAATCGAAGAAGGTTTCAAACAAGGCTTAACTGCAGAAGAAGCTGAAAAAGCAATCGATGATGAAAATAAAAAATTAGCAGAAGAAGCTGAAGAAAAAGCAGCACAAGATGAATTCTTAGAGAATTATGATAAAGCGTTAGAAAAAGCAGTTGCAGAATTAGAAAAAGCTGAAACTAATAGTCCAGAAGAAGCAAAAGCAAAAGCTGATACAATTACAGCATTAAAAGCAGCATCAGATGAAACAAGAAAACAAATTGTAGAAGGCTTCAAAAAAGGCTTAACTGCAAAACAAGCTGAAAAATTTATCGATGAATTAAATAAGAAAGCAGCAGAAGAAGATAAAGAGGCTGCAGAAAAAGAGAAAGCAGCTCAGGAAGAATTTTTAGCGAACTATGATGCAGCATTGAAAGCAGCAATCGCAGAATTAGAAAAAGCTGAAACTAATAGTCCAGAAGAAGCAAAAGCAAAAGCTGATACAATTGCAGCATTAAAAGCAGCATCAGATGAAACAAGAAAACAAATTGTAGAAGGCTTCAAAAAAGGCTTAACTGCAAAACAAGCTGAAAAATTTATCGATGAATTAAATAAGAAAGCAGCAGAAGAAGATAAAGAGGCTGCAGAAAAAGAGAAAGCAGCTCAGGAAGAATTTTTAGCGAACTATGATGCAGCATTGAAAGCAGCAATCGCAGAATTAGAAAAAGCTGAAACTAATAGTCCAGAAGAAGCAAAAGCAAAAGCTGATACAATTGCAGCATTAAAAGCAGCATCAGATGAAACAAGAAAACAAATTGTAGAAGGCTTTAAAAAAGGCTTAACTGCAAAACAAGCTGAAAAATTTATCGATGAATTAAATAAGAAAGCTGCAGAAGAAGATAAAGCTAAAGAGAAACCAGCGGAAAAACCGGCAGGGAAACCAGCGGAAAAACCAGCAGAGAAACCAGCAGAGAAACCAGCGGAGAAACCAGCAGAGAAACCAGCAGAGAAACCAGCAGAGAAACC
>CAJNDO010000018.1 GCA_905221545.1 bacterium
CGAACACAGAAGTTAAGCCCTAGAACGCCGGAAGTAGTTGGGGGTTGCCCCCTGTGAGATATGGAAGTCGCTTAGCTCTAGGGAGTTTAGCTCAGCTGGGAGAGCATCTGCCTTACAAGCAGAGGGTCAGCGGTTCGATCCCGTTAACTCCCATTTAAGCGGGTGTAGTTTAGTGGTAAAACTACAGCCTTCCAAGCTGTTGTCGCGAGTTCGATTCTCGTCACCCGCTTTGAACTTTGTTCTTTTTACCAAGTTTTTAACTTGGGCGCGTAGCTCAGGTGGTTAGAGCGCACGCCTGATAAGCGTGAGGTCGGTGGTTCGAGTCCACTCGTGCCCATAGTATTTAGTCCATTACTAGAGAATTGAAATATTATCTTTTCACTAAGAGGACACGGGTTTGTTCCCGGCTAAACTATTTTGGAGGATTACCCAAGTCCGGCTGAAGGGAACGGTCTTGAAAACCGTCAGGCGTGTAAAAGCGTGCGTGGGTTCGAATCCCACATCCTCCTTTTTATTAACGCGGGATGGAGCAGCTCGGTAGCTCGTCGGGCTCATAACCCGAAGGTCGTAGGTTCAAATCCTGCTCCCGCAATAAGGCTCGGTAGCTCAGTTGGTAGAGCAATGGATTGAAGCTCCATGTGTCGGCGGTTCGATTCCGTCTCGCGCCATTATATATTTTGGAAGGGTAGCGAAGAGGCTAAACGCGGCGGACTGTAAATCCGCTCCTTCGGGTTCGGGGGTTCGAATCCCTCCCCTTCCATTTTACGGGCATAGTTTAAAGGTAGAACTAAGGTCTCCAAAACCTTCAGTGTGGGTTCAATTCCTACTGCCCGTGTTAATAGAATTGTGGCGGGTGTGGTGAAGTGGTTAACACACCAGATTGTGGCTCTGGCATGCGTGGGTTCGATCCCCATCACTCGCCTATTTTATATTATTGGGGTATAGCCAAGCGGTAAGGCAAGGGACTTTGACTCCCTCATGCGTTGGTTCGAATCCAGCTACCCCAGTTACTATTTGCCGGCGTGGCGGAATTGGCAGACGCGCTGGACTCAAAATCCAGTGTCCGCAAGGACGTGCCGGTTCGACCCCGGCCGCCGGTATAGTATAGAGTTAGGAACGTAGTTAATCTTCGTTCCTTTTTTGTATTATTTTTGGTATAATAGTAGTTATTCAAATTTTATTTAGAGTATGAAAGTGTAGGGTAGTATGTCTCGTTCTATCGATTTATTAAAACATCGGTATTTGAAAAATATTAAAGAAAATCCTGAATTATTTATTGGGATTGAGCTGGAATATCCTGTTGCAAATTTAGAGGGGCTTGCTACAGATGTTGATGTTATAAAGGAACTATTTCATTATTTAGTTTCTGCTTTAGATTTTATTGTAGAGAAGTTAGATGATTTTGGAAATCCTATCCAGTTAGTGGATCCGATAAGTCAGGATGCTATTTTATTTGAAGTTTCCTATACAACGATTGAGTTTGCATTTGGTAAGGCTGAAACGATTCAAGAGGTCGAAAATCGTTTTAACAATTATATGGTAGTGATCCAGAAAAAGTTAGCTGAATCAAATCATGCTATTGTTGGCTGTGGCATTCATCCCAACTGGGATAAAAATGAGAATTATCCAGTGGCTTATCCACGCTACCAGATGTTGATGGATTATTTGAATTTGAGTAGAAATGTTATTAAATCAGATTTACATCATTTCCCTGAATATGGTGCTTTTATCTGTGGGAGCCAGGTTCAGCTGGATGTCTCAAAATCCAACTACTTACGGGTGATTAATGCTTTTACCCAAATTGAAGCAGCTAAAGCTTATTTATTTGCAAATTCTGAGTTTTCGGGGGCAGATTGGGATTCGAAAATTTCAAGGGATATTTTTTGGGAAGAATCCATGCATGGTATCTATACAGAGAATGTTGGGGTTAATGCTAGACTCTTTAATGATGAAGCTGATTTTTTTGACTATCTAGATCATTCTGCAATTTTTACTGCGGAACGTGATGGGCGGATCTATTATTTTTATCCTATTCAGGTAAGGGACTATTTAGCTACGCCTGAAATCCAGGCATTTGCTCTTAATGGTGATGAGGTTCTTATTTACCCTCAGGAGAAGGATTTCGAAACTCATCGTAGTTATCAGTACCAAGACTTAACGACTCGAGGAACTGTTGAGTTTCGTAGTGTGTGTACACAGCCACTTGATAGGACTTTTACTTCAGCAGCTTTTCACTTGGGATTATTAGTTAATTTAGACAAACTTGAATCTTACTTAGAAACAGCCCCTTTCTTTAAAGCATTTGGGAGAAATTATAAGTCTTTAAGGCGGCAATTTTCTAAGAAAAAGCTAACAGATGAGGAGAAAACTGCGATTATAGAGTTTTCAAAAGATTTACTCTTGCTAGCTGATGAAGGACTGAAGATGAGAAATAAACAAGAAATGATTTATTTAGAGCCTTTGCAAGAAGAATTGGGACTATAATTTCTCTTATAAAGGGAGAATTTTCTGAAAAATCATGATATAATGGAAGAGACTATAGATAAAGGATAGAGAGTAATGACATTAGTTTATCAATCAACGCGTGATGCCAACAATACAGTAACTGCTAGCCAGGCAATTTTGCAAGGTTTGGCAACGGATGGTGGTTTGTTTACACCAGTTACTTATCCAAAGGTAGGTTTGGATTTTAACAAATTGGGAAATGCTTCTTATCAGGAAGTTGCTAAGTTAGTTTTGTCAGCATTTTTGGATGACTTTACAGCTGAGGAGTTGGATTACTGTATCAACAATGCCTACGATAGCAAGTTTGATACTCCAGCTATCGCGCCTTTGGTGAAATTAGACGGGCAATACAACTTGGAACTGTTCCATGGTTCAACGATTGCCTTTAAGGATATGGCCTTGTCTATCTTGCCATACTTTATGACGACTGCTGCTAAGAAACATGGCTTGGAGAACAAGATTGTCATTTTGACAGCCACATCTGGTGATACTGGGAAAGCTGCTATGGCAGGATTTGCCGATGTGCCTGGAACTGAGATTATCGTCTTTTATCCAAAGGATGGTGTCAGCAAGGTACAAGAGCTGCAAATGACTACTCAGACTGGCGACAATACTCATGTTATCGCCATTGACGGTAACTTTGACGATGCGCAAACAAATGTGAAACATATGTTTAACGATGTGGCTCTTCGTGAAAGATTAGCTGCCAACAAGTTGCAATTTTCATCAGCTAACTCTATGAACATTGGTCGTTTGGTACCACAAATTGTTTATTATGTTTATGCTTACGCTCAGTTGGTTAAGACTGGTGAGATTGTGGCTGGTGAAAAGGTCAACTTCACAGTACCAACAGGAAACTTTGGAAATATCTTGGCTGCCTTTTATGCCAAGCAAATTGGTCTACCAGTTGGTAAATTGATCTGTGCTTCAAATGACAACAATGTTTTGACAGACTTCTTCAAGACACGTGTTTACGACAAGAAGCGTGAGTTTAAGGTAACAACTAGTCCATCTATGGATATCCTGGTATCTTCAAACTTGGAGCGTCTCATTTTCCACCTTTTGGGTAATAATGCGGTTAAGACAGCTGAACTCATGAATGCCTTGAATACACAAGGTCAATATGAGTTGACTAATTTTGATGCAGAGATTCTTGATCTCTTTGCAGCTGAATATGCGACTGAGGAAGAAACAGCGGCAGAAATCAAGCGTGTTTATGAGTCAGATTCTTATATCGAGGATCCACATACGGCGGTTGCCTCGGCAGTTTATAAGAAATACCAAGCGGCTACTGGCGATGTGACTAAGACAGTGATTGCTTCAACAGCTAGTCCTTATAAGTTCCCAGTGGTTGCAGTAGAGGCTGTAACAGGGAAAGTAGGCTTGACTGACTTTGAAGCCTTGGCTCAATTACATGAAATCTCAGGAGTTACGGTGCCACCAGCAGTTGATGGCCTTGAAACAGCTCCAGTTCGTCACAAGACAACCGTGGCAGCTACTGATATGCAAGCAGCGGTGGAGGCTTATCTAGGACTTTAAGACAGAGGGAGTAAACTCGGTTGGGAAACCAACTGAGTTTCTTTTCATCAGGAGGAGAGATTGTTTAAGAAAAATAAAGACATTCTTAATATTGCCTTGCCAGCTATGGGTGAAAACTTTTTGCAGATGCTCATGGGAATGGTGGACAGTTATTTGGTTGCTCATTTAGGATTGATAGCTATTTCAGGTGTTTCAGTAGCTGGTAATATTATCACGATTTATCAGGCGATTTTCATTGCTCTGGGGGCAGCTATTTCTAGTGTTATTTCAAAAAGTTTGGGGCAGAAGGATCAGTCTAAGCTAGCCTATCATGTGACTGAGGCGTTGAAAATTACTTTACTAGTAAGTTTTCTTTTAGGAGCTTTGTCCATCTTCGCTGGGCAAGAGATGATTGGACTCTTGGGAACGGAGAGAGATGTGGCCGAAAGTGGAGGACTCTACCTATCTTTGGTAGGTGGTTCGATTGTTCTTTTGGGATTAATGACCAGTCTGGGAGCCTTGATTCGGGCAACGCATAATCCACGTCTGCCTCTTTATGTTAGTCTCTTGTCAAATGCCTTGAATATTCTCTTTTCCAGTCTAGCTATTTTTATCCTTGATATGGGGATAGCGGGTGTTGCTTGGGGGACTATTCTGTCTCGTTTGGTTGGTCTTGTGATTTTGTGGTCACGATTAAAACTTCCTTATACGAAACCGACTTTTGGTTTAGATAAGGAACTGTTGACCTTGGCTTTACCAGCAGCTGGAGAGCGGCTTATGATGAGGGCTGGAGATGTCGTTATCATTGCTTTGGTTGTGTCTTTTGGGACGGAGGCAGTGGCTGGAAATGCGGTCGGAGAAGTCTTGACCCAGTTTAACTACATGCCTGCCTTTGGCGTTGCTACGGCAACGGTCATGCTGGTAGCTCGAGCAGTTGGAGAGGATGATTGGAAAAGAGTCGCTAGTTTGAGTAAGCAAACCTTTTGGCTTTCTCTGATTCTCATGTTGCCTTTTACCTTCAGTATCTATGCCTTAGGGATACCACTGACTCATCTCTATACGACTGATCCTCTAGCAGTTGAGGCTAGTGTTCTAGTGACACTTTTTTCACTACTTGGAACTCCTATGACGATAGGAACAGTCATCTATACGGCAGTTTGGCAGGGTTTGGGCAATGCCCGGCTTCCCTTTTATGCGACAAGTATAGGAATGTGGTGTATTCGCATTGGAACAGGATATCTGATGGGGATTGTTTTTGGTTGGGGTTTGCCTGGTATTTGGGCAGGAACTCTTTTGGATAATGGTTTTCGTTGGTTATTTCTACGCTACCGCTACCAGCGTTATATGAGCTTGAAAGGATAGGAAATGCAAAAAACAGCTTTTATTTGGGATTTAGATGGGACTTTATTGGACTCTTACGAAGCGATTTTGTCAGGGATTGAGGAGACTTTTGCTCAGTTTTCTATTCCTTATGATAAGGAGAAAGTGAGAGAGTTTATCCTCAAGTATTCGGTGCAGGATTTGCTTGTGCAGGTGGCAGAAGAGCGAAAACTAGGTGTGGAAGAGCTAAATGAGGTGCGTGCCCAGAGTTTGGCTGAAAAGAATGCCCAGGTAGTCTTAATGCCAGGTGCGCGTGAGGTGTTGGCTTGGGCAGACCAAGTAGGGATTCGGAACTTTGTTTACACTCATAAGGGAGACAATGCTTTTACCATTCTAAGAGACTTGGGGTTGGAATCCTATTTTACAGAGATTTTAACCAGTCAGAGTGGCTTTGCGCGGAAGCCAAGTCCAGAAGCGGCTACCTATCTGTTAGACAATTATCAGTTGGATCCTGAGAAGACCTATTATATAGGGGATCGGACTCTGGATGTGGAATTTGCTCAGAATAGTGGGATTCAAAGTATCAACTTTTTAGAGTCGACTTATGAAGGCAATCATAGAATTCAAGAACTAGCAGATATTCCTTACATTTTTGGGGATTGAGAACGATAAGATTGTGTCAGTTTTATGACAGAGACCTAACAAACTATTTCAAGTAACCGAGTTTGTTACAAGGAATAGACAGTTCTGTTAAATAGGCCCGAGAGGGCTTTTTTTCTGCTCTTTTTGTGTTATGATAGACAGGTACTCATTTGAAAGGAAGTTGAAAGAATGAAGAAAAAAATGTTATTAGCATCAACAGTGGCCTTGTCATTTGCCCCAGTATTGGCAACTCAAGCAGAAGAAGTTCTTTGGACTGCACGTAGTGTTGAGCAAATCCAAAACGATTTGACTAAAACGGACAACAAAACAAGTTATATAGTTCAGTATGGTGATACTTTGAGCACCATTGCAGAAGCCTTTGGTGTAGATGTCACAGTTCTTGCGAATTTGAATAAAATCACGAATATGGACTTGATTTTCCCAGAAACTGTTTTGACAACAACTGTCAATGAATCAGAAGAAGTAACAGAAGTTGAAATCCAAACTCCTCAAGCAGACTCTAGTGAAGAAGTGACAACTGCGACAGCGGATTTGACAACCAATCAAGTGACTGTTGATGATCAAACTGTTCAGGTTGCAGATCTTTCTCAACCGATTGCAGAAGTTCCAAAAGCGGTAGAAGCTCCAAGCACAAAAGAAGTAGCATCAAATTCAGAAGTTACAGAGACAGTGACTGCTGCAGAAGAAGTGGCACCATCTACAGACTCTTCTACGTCAGCGGAGCAAACAGTCGAAACAACCAGTCCAGTTGAAGAAGCAGCTCCTCAGTCAATGACTCCAGCTGAGAAAGAGAAAACACAAGTCAGCCCTCAAGCTGAGTCAACAGTGGAAACAACTACAACAAGTTCAGAAGAAACAAAAGAAGCATCAGTAAGTGAAACTACACCAGCAGTTTCTACTTATCAACCAGAAGAGACAAAACCAGTTTCAACAACTTACGCGGCTCCAGCTGCGCCTGATTATGCTGGACTGGCAGTAGCGAAATCTGAAAATGCAGGCCTTCAACCACAAACGGCTGCCTTTAAAGAAGAAATTGCCAACTTGTTTGGCATCACATCCTTTAGCGGTTACCGTCCAGGAGACAGTGGAGATCACGGAAAAGGTTTGGCTATCGATTTTATGGTACCAGAAGGTTCAGAACTAGGGGATAAGATTGCGGAATATGCTATTCAAAACATGGCTAGCCGTGGTATCAGTTATATCATCTGGAAACAACGTTTCTATGCTCCATTCGATAGCAAATATGGACCAGCTAATACTTGGAACCCAATGCCAGACCGTGGTAGCGTGACAGAAAATCACTATGATCACGTTCACATTTCAATGAATGGATAAATCAGACTTGGTAATATCATTTTGACGAATGTGATCTAGCTTTCGTGATAGGAAGCGAGTCTCGTTCGTTTTTTTATCAATTTGAATGGAAAATTTTTGCAATGATTGAAGCATAATTATTGCAATCTATTTTACTTTATAATACAATTGATTTATCAACTATTGATAAATCAATAAAAAGAGGAAGAAATGCTAGAGATTCAAGATTTACTGTATCAACTCCGCTTGTCTGAGCAGGCGAGTACGCAATTGTTTGAAAAAAGGCTTGGGATTAGTTTGACGCGGTATCAGATGTTACTGTTTTTGCTGGAGAATTCCCCTTGTAATCAAATGGCGGTTCAGGAGCGTTTGAAAATTGATCAAGCTGCTTTAACCCGGCATTTCAAGATTTTGGAAAAGGAAGGTTTGGTGGAGCGTCATCGCAATCCTGAAAATCAGCGAGAAGTGTTGGTAGAGGCTACGAAGTATGCCAAGGAGCAGTTAGTGGTAAATCCCCCTCTGCAACATATCAAGGTTAAGCAAGAGATGGAAAGCATCTTAACAGAGTCTGAGAGAACAGAACTCAGCCGTTTATTAAATAAATTGGTTTTGGGTATTGAAAATATAGAGATTTAAGGAGAAAAATATGTCAATTATGACAATCATTTTAGCAACGATCGTTGCTTTGGAGCATTTTTACATTTTTTATTTGGAAAGTATTGCTACGCAATCAGATGCGACTAGTCGTGTTTTTAACATGGAAAAGGAAGAACTAGCTCGTCCGTCAGTAAGTTCATTGTTTAAAAATCAAGGAATTTATAATGCTTTGCTAGGAGTCTTTCTCTTGTATGGGATTTATTTCTCACAGAATTTAGAAATTGTGACTATTTTTGTCCTATTTGTGATTGGTGCGGCGACTTATGGCTCTCTAACAGCAGATAAGAAAATTATTTTGAAGCAAGGTGGACCAGCTATTTTGGCCTTGATTAGTATTCTCCTCTTTAAATAAACTTAAAGGTCATTCTAGTCTCGCTAGTACTTTTCATTCCAGAATAAGGAAAATATGTTATACTTGTTTTTAAGAAAAGAGTCTCATTGAATTGGTTTTGAGGAGTTAGAAATGAAAGTATTAGTGACAGGTTTTGAGCCCTTTGGAGGGGAAAAGGTCAATCCAGCCTTGGAGGCCGTTAAAGGTTTACCAGCTGAAATTCATGGTGCTGAGGTCCGTTGGCTAGAAGTGCCGACAGTTTTTCACAAATCGGCCCAAGTATTGGAAGAAGAAATGAGTCGTTATCAACCTGACTTTGTCCTTTGTATCGGTCAAGCAGGTGGAAGATCTAGTTTGACGCCAGAACGAGTGGCCATTAATCAAGATGATGCACGTATTCCTGATAATGAAGGCAATCAACCGATTGATCTTCCTATTCGTCCAGATGGGGCCTCGGCCTATTTTAGTAGTTTACCGATTAAAGCGATGGTCCAAGCTATAAAAAAAGAGGGCTTGCCGGCCTCTGTTTCCAATACGGCAGGGACTTTTGTCTGCAATCATTTGATGTATCAGGCCCTCTATTTGGTAGAAAAGAAATTTCCACATGTTAGGGCGGGGTTTATGCATATTCCTTATATGATGGAACAGGTGGTGAATCGACCGACTACTCCAGCTATGAGTTTAGTGGATATTAGGCGGGGGATAGGAGCGGCAATCGACGCCATGATAGAACATGGAGATCAGGATCTCAAGTTGGTAGGCGGAGAAACTCATTGATAGAAAAAAGCTTGAGGGAAAACCTTCAAGCTTTTGGACGTTTTCGAGCCAGTACTGCTCGGTAGAAAATTATTTTATTGATTTGAA
The DNA here is from genome assembly GCA_905221545.1 of bacterium. Classification (GTDB taxonomy): domain Bacteria; phylum Bacillota; class Bacilli; order Lactobacillales; family Streptococcaceae; genus Streptococcus. The sequence continues at coordinate 9,173 of CAJNDO010000018.1, forward strand.
TGTAGGGCAGGAGTGAGAAACTAGCAATTCCAAAGGTAATCCAATTGAGGAAGTACCAAGGAAGGAGTTGTAAGTCTAGGACAAAACGCTGAAACTTGTAACCTTTCATCAGGAAACGGCTGGTTTTAAGGATTTGTCCTGGTTTAGCTTGTCCCAAGTCTAGTGTGTCACAGAGGAGAAATTCTACCTGTGAATAAGCATAGTATTGTGGGATATAGAGACTATTTCCGACAATCATCAAGAGGATACTTGCTAGGAAGTAAAGACCAAAGGTCATGAGGAAACGCTCAGTTTCAACTGACGTGAGATCCAGATTGGGAAATTCAGGATGGATTGCAACGAATTTCTTTGCTAGAAAGCTACTGTAAAAGAGGAAGTAAATCCCGAGTAAACTAGGAATACTCCATAAGAAAAGATAGAAACGTTTGAGAAGAAGAGTCAAAAAGGTTTGTGAAAAGTGCTCTTCGTTAAAGAGAGCCAGACTATTTTTAACGGATAGTTCTGTATCAGAATTCTTGATGAGTTTCAGCGTTGTATAAACTGAACTGGTTAGAAGTATCGTCCCGACAAAGGAGACTAATATCGGAAAAAGGTAGGCTTGGAATACATGGCCAAACACGCTTAAAAAGGGTTGTTCTAAAACACTCTCGTTGATGCGCTCTAAGGGATTAAGGAAGCCAGACAAGATGACCAGCATGCTAGGTAAGAGATAGACGAGAAAGAGGCGGGGATTTTCAGCCTGAAATTGTCTGGCCTGCAGACGAATGGTTTTTAAATCAATTTTTGGGTATTTCATTCTCTCATTATACCATAGTTCGTGACAGTTCCAGCTTTTTTTGATAAAATCATACAGTATGCCCTTGGGCACAAAGTATGAACTGGGACTGTCTTTCCCAGTTTCGGAGGTAAAAAAATGTCAGATTCACCAATCAAATATCGTTTGATTAAGAAAGAAAAACACACGGGAGCTCGTCTGGGAGAAATCATCACTCCCCACGGCACCTTCCCGACGCCTATGTTTATGCCAGTTGGAACTCAAGCCACTGTCAAAACTCAGTCACCTGAAGAATTGAAGGAGATGGGTTCAGGGATTATCCTATCAAACACTTATCATCTCTGGCTGCGTCCTGGAGATGAACTTATTGCACGCGCAGGTGGTCTCCATAAGTTCATGAATTGGGATCAGCCAATCTTGACGGATAGTGGTGGTTTCCAGGTTTATTCTCTAGCTGATAGCCGTAATATCACAGAAGAAGGGGTAACCTTTAAAAACCATCTCAATGGTTCTAAGATGTTCTTGTCTCCAGAGAAGGCTATTTCTATTCAGAACAATCTGGGTTCAGACATCATGATGTCCTTTGACGAATGTCCTCAGTTTTATCAACCTTACGACTACGTTAAGAAATCAATCGAGCGTACTAGCCGTTGGGCTGAACGTGGTTTGAAGGCTCACCGTCGTCCACATGACCAAGGTTTGTTTGGGATTGTGCAGGGGGCAGGATTTGAAGACCTTCGTCGCCAATCGGCTCATGATCTTGTCAGCATGGACTTTCCAGGCTACTCTATCGGTGGTTTGGCAGTGGGAGAAACCCACAAAGAGATGAATGCGGTTTTGGACTTTACAACCCAACTGCTACCTGAAAATAAACCTCGCTATTTGATGGGTGTGGGAGCGCCAGATAGCCTGATTGATGGGGTGATTCGTGGTGTAGATATGTTTGACTGTGTTTTGCCGACTCGAATCGCTCGTAACGGGACTTGTATGACTAGTCAGGGACGTTTGGTTGTCAAAAATGCCCAGTTTGCTGAGGACTTTACGCCACTGGATCCTGAGTGTGATTGCTACACATGTAAGAACTATACACGTGCCTACCTTCGTCACCTGCTCAAGGCTGATGAAACCTTCGGTATCCGCTTGACTAGCTACCACAATCTTTACTTCTTGCTTAACCTGATGAAGCAAGTGCGACAAGCCATCATGGATGACAATCTTTTGGAATTCCGTGAGTATTTTGTTGAAAAATATGGTTATAATAAGTCAGGTCGTAATTTCTAAAATGGAATGGATATAAGCTAAAAATCCTAAGTTTTCTCTTGGGATTTTTCTTCTTTTTTTGATAGAATAAAGTGTATAACGAAAGGAAGAATAAACTCGTATGCGCATTAAATGGTTTTCCTTGATTAGGATTACAGGTTTACTCCTGGTACTCTTGTATCATTTTTTTCAGACGATCTTTCCTGGAGGATTTTTCGGGGTAGATGTCTTTTTCACATTTTCAGGATTCCTGATTACAGCTTTACTCATCGAAGAATTTTCTAAAAATCATGAGATTGATTTGGTAGGATTTTTTAGGAGACGCTTTTATCGGATTGTGCCACCTGTGGTTTTGATGGTCTTGGTGATCATGCCTTTTACTTTCTTGATTCGCCAAGATTATGTGGCTGGAATTGGTGGCCAGATTGCGGGTGTCTTAGGATTTATGACCAACTTCTATGAACTGCTAACAGGTGGAAGTTATGAGTCTCAGTTCATTCCACATTTGTTTGTTCATAATTGGAGTTTGGCTGTTGAAGTTCACTACTATATTCTTTGGGGGTTGGCAGTTTGGTTCTTATCTAAACAGTCTAGATCAAATGGTCAGTTGAGAGGAATGGTCTTTCTCTTATCTGCTGCTGCCTTCTTGATCAGCTTCTTCTCCATGTTTATTGGTAGTTTTCTAGTAACTTCTTATTCCTCTGTTTATTTCTCCAGTTTAACTCATGTCTATCCATTCTTTTTGGGGAGTATCCTAGCAACGATTGTAGGTGTTCGTCAGACGACTTCCCTCGTCAAGCAGTTGGATAGAATCTGGGATTTACGCAAGACCTTGATGGTTTTTGGAGGAGGATTTGCTTTCCTAGTTCTTTTGACCTTCTTTGTCAAATTCACCTATCTCTTTGCCTATCTCATCGGCTTCTTGCTTGCCAGTCTTGCAGCTCTTGCTATGATTTTGGCGACGCGTGTCTTACATGAAAAGACTCCTAATATGCAGGAACCAAAGATTATCAGCTTTTTAGCGGATACTAGCTATGCAGTTTATCTCTTCCATTGGCCTTTCTATATCATTTTCTCACAGTTGACATCAAATCTTTTTGCTGTCTTACTGACTTTGCTGTTTTCTTATGGATTTGCCAGCCTGTCATTCTATGTGTTAGAACCTTGGATTGCAGGAAAGAACACACCTATTATCCAAGCACTTCGTCCCCTGCCTTATATCCATACAATCCTTGCAGCAAGTACAGGAATCTTGGCCTTCATAGTTTTCTTAGTGACTGTGATGGCACCACAAGTGGGAGCTTTTGAGACAGATTTAACTGTCAATGGCTTGAAGCAAGCTGCAACCAATATTGGCCAGACCAAGGTGATGGCAGAACGGGCAGATGCAAATAGTTTGGGAATTGCTGATGGAACTATGTTAATTGGTGATTCAGTGGCTCTAAGAGCTAACACAGCTTTGCAGACAGCTCTTCCTGGGGCACAGATTAATGCACAAGTCAGCAGAACAACTAAGACTGCCAATGAAATCATGCTAAACAATAGCCAGAATAAATTTTTACCTAAGATGGTGGTCATTGCGACTGGGGTAAATAATCCTGAGAATTACAAGGATGACTGGGATAGTATCGTGAAAAATCTTCCTAAGGGACACCATATGGTTTTGGTGACTCCTTATGAGGGAGATAAGACAAAAGAGACCTACGCTATCGTTGAGAAGGCTGCTGCCTATATGAGAGAATTGGCAGAGAAGACACCTTACATCACAATAGCAGATTGGAATCAAGCTGCTAAGGAACATCCAGAGATCTGGACAGGAACAGACCAGGTTCATTTTGGAAGTGACACTAGTAAAATTGAAGCAGGAGCTAAATTGTATGCAGATACCATTGCTACAGCCTTGCAAACAGCTCAAGACAAACCAGTCAAATCAAAATAACTTGTATTAAAAAGAGAAGAGTTGGAGAAATCCAGCTCTTTTAAAATATCTCTAGAAAATAGGTCTATACCATTTACAAATGAATCAGAAAGGTTTATAATGTAATTGACATAATAAATATCAAAAGTAATCTTTTAAGGAGGTCATTATTATGCCTAATTACGTTAAAGCGGATCAGTTTTTCTATCCATTTGGCATTCGTCGCGGTGGGTACTTAGAACTTGTTGATGGCAAATTTGGGAAACATGTGGATCAAATTCCTGAAGGAGCAGAGGTTCTTGACTATACTGGTTATAGCATTGCACCAGGTCTTGTGGATACTCATATTCATGGATATGCAGGTGTAGATGTGATGGACAACAACATTGAAGGTACATTGCATACTATGAGCGAAGGACTTCTTAGTACCGGTGTTACCAGTTTCTTGCCCACAACTTTAACAGCCACTTATGAGCAATTGCTTGCAGTCACTGAAAATCTTGGAAACCATTATAAAGAAGCAACAGGTGCTAAGATTCGTGGGATTTATTATGAAGGTCCATATTTCACAGAAACTTTTAAGGGGGCACAAAATCCAACTTATATGAGAGACCCGGGTGTTGAGGAGTTTCATTCTTGGCAGGATGCTGCAAAAGGGATGCTAAATAAAATCGCTATTGCACCAGAACGTGATGGGGTGGAAGATTTTGTACGTACTATTACAGGTGAAGGTGTGACAGTTGCACTTGGACACTCAGATGCGACATTTGAACAAGCTAAGAAGGCAGTTGATGCTGGAGCTAGTGTATGGGTACATGCCTATAATGGGATGCGTGGTTTAACACACCGCGAACTAGGTATGGTAGGAGCTATGTATGAGCTCCCACATACTTACGCAGAATTAATTTGTGATGGTCACCACGTAGATCCAAAAGCTTGTGAGATTTTAATTAAGCAAAAGGGGACAGAAAACATCGCTCTTATTACGGACTGTATGACAGCTGGTGGGCTTGAAGACGGTGACTATATGTTGGGAGAATTCCCTGTTGTAGTAGCAAATGGAACTGCACGTCTCAAATCTACTGGTAATTTGGCAGGTTCTATCCTCAAACTTAAAGATGGTATGAGAAATGTAGTCGAGTGGGGTATTGCAAATCCACACGAAGCGGTCATGATGGCTAGCCTTAACCCAGCAAAATCTGTTCACATTGATGATGTTTGTGGTCAAATCCGTGAAGGCTACGACGCTGACTTTATCGTACTAGATAAAGATTTGGAATTGGTAGCAACCTACCTCGATGGTGTAAAACGATATCAAGCATAAGAGAGAAAGCAGAAGTTAGAGACTAGCTTCTGCTTTTTTATGTATGGCACTTTACCGGTAAACGAAAAAGTTAAAAAAATCACAAAAAAGCTTGAACAAACAAATGAAAAGGCTTACAATTATATTATAAATAGTACAAATAAAAAAACGGAGGAGTGCTTTATGAAAGCCTATACTTATGTTAAACCAGGACTTGCTTCTTTTGTTGATGTAGATAAACCAATTATTCGCAAGCCAACAGACGCTATTGTGCGTATCGTAAAAACCACTATTTGTGGAACAGACCTCCATATTATCAAAGGGGATGTTCCTGCTTGTCAAAGTGGTACCATTCTTGGTCACGAAGGAATTGGGATTGTTGAAGAAGTTGGAGAAGGAGTTTCTAACTTCAAAAAAGGCGACAAGGTTTTGATTTCTTGTGTCTGTGCCTGTGGTAAATGTTACTACTGTAAAAGAGGAATTTATGCCCACTGTGAAGACGAAGGGGGCTGGATTTTCGGTCACTTGATTGATGGTATGCAGGCTGAATATCTACGTGTCCCTCATGCAGATAACACTCTTTACCACACTCCAGAAGACTTGTCAGATGAAGCCTTGGTTATGCTATCAGACATTCTGCCTACTGGATATGAAATTGGTGTCTTGAAAGGGAAGGTAGAACCTGGTTGTAGTGTAGCCATTATTGGTTCAGGACCAGTTGGATTGGCTGCTCTTTTGACAGCTCAGTTCTACTCACCAGCTAAATTGATTATGGTAGACTTAGACGATAACCGCTTGGAAACAGCTTTATCATTCGGTGCAACTCATAAGGTTAATTCTTCAGACCCTGAAAAAGCCATTAAAGAAATTTATGATTTGACAGATGGCCGTGGTGTAGATGTTGCTATCGAAGCTGTTGGTATTCCTGCAACATTTGACTTCTGTCAAAAGATTATCGGTGTAGACGGAACAGTTGCTAACTGTGGTGTACATGGTAAACCAGTTGAATTCGATTTGGATAAACTTTGGATTCGTAACATCAATGTAACAACTGGTTTGGTATCTACAAATACAACTCCACAATTGTTGAAAGCTCTTGAAAGTCATAAGATTGAACCAGAAAAATTGGTCACTCACTATTTCAAACTCAGTGAAATTGAAAAAGCCTATGAAGTCTTCGGTAAGGCAGCAGACCACCATGCTATTAAGGTCATCATCGAAAACGATATCTCAGAATCCTAAGAAACAAAAAGTTTTTATCATATAAGCAAATAGAAATTCAGTCATCCATCAGATGGCTGGATTTTTTATCAAAAAATTAAGAAATGAGCATATTTCTTTCCTTGTTTGGCGGAATTGGTTATAATATACGGTACAAAGGAATGAATGAATATGTATCGTGTTATAGAAATGTACGGAGATTTTGAACCGTGGTGGTTCTTAGAAGGTTGGGAAGAAGATATTGTAGCAAGTAAGAAATTTGACCAGTATTATGATGCTCTCAAATACTACAAAACTTGCTGGTTTCGATTGGAACAAGAATCCCCTCTTTATAAAAGCAGAAGTGATTTGATGACCATTTTTTGGGATCCAGAAGACCAACGCTGGTGTGATGAATGTGATGAGTATTTACAACAATACCATTCGTTGGCTCTTTTGCAGGATGAACAGGTCATCCCAGATGAAAAATTACGTCCGGGCTATGAAAAACAAACTGGTCAGGAAAGGCACCGTTCTTGTCGTATGAAATTAAAATAGAGAAAAAGTAACTTTGTACTGACCCCAAAAAGTTAGACAATTAATTTATCCGAAGGATTTAGTTCTGTATTGCACAGGACTGAGTCCTTTT
>CAJNDO010000019.1 GCA_905221545.1 bacterium
CACCAGTGCCAGAAACACCAGGTAAGGATACACCGATTACGTATGAAGGAAATCCACAAAAAGCATTGGTGAAAGTATTCAATACAACAACAGGAACAGAGGTAGAATTACCAAAAGAGAAAGTAAGTATTGATAACGGAACAACAGATTCAGCAATTCCAACAAAATCTTTAGAAGATAAGATTGCAGACCTAGAAAAACGTGGATATGTAGTTGAGAATAAAGACTTGTTGAAAGATCAAAAATTCGATAAAGAAAAAGATCCAACAGATGGAGATCCAACGCAAGTATTCAACTTGAAAGTACATGAAAAACTTGTGCCTGTGACACCACCAACAGACGACAAACCAATTACACCTGGAACACCAATTGATCCAACTACACCAGTAGATCCAAATAATCCAAATGATCCAACTATTCCAAGATGGACAGAGGACTTAATCAACAAACTAGAAACTACAAAACAAGTAACACGTACGATCAACTATGTTGATGAGGCTGGAAATAAAGTTTCTGAACCATCAACAGACAAAGTTACATTCACACGTGAAGCTAAGATTAACGTAGTAACAGGTGAGATTACTTATGGAGACTGGAATGCAGTTGGTGGAGATAGTACATTTGATGCGGTGAAATCACCAGTAGTTAAAGGTTATATCTTAAAAGACCCAACTCAAAAAGTAGTTGAGAAAGAAACTGTTAAATCAGATGCAAAAGATGAAACAATCACGGTGACTTACACTAAAGTAGGTTCATATGTACCAAAAGTACCAGAAGGAGTAACTCCACCAAGTCCAACACCGTATGACAACGATCCACAGGATCCAAGTAAAGTGGTAACACCAAATCCGGAAAAACCACAAGATCCAAACGATCCAAACAGTCCGAAAGTACCAGTACTTCCGCAAGTACCAGGACATACTCCGGTAATACCAAAAGACCCAACAAAACCAGTGAGTCCAGAAAACCCACTAGTACCGTTAACACCGGTGGATCCAAACCATCCAGAAAAAGGATATAACGTACCACCAGTGCCAACAACACCAGGTCAAGATACACCAATTACGTATGTAAAAGACGGACAACAACGTGCAATTACAAGCTTTGTAGATCCAAGTGGAAAAGAAATCGAGCCACCAGTAACAGATACAGGTGATTCAAACACACCACTTACAAAAGACGGTGAAGTAGCTACAACAATTGCGAAGTTGAGAGCACAAGGATATGACGTTGTAAGTAATAATTATCCATCTAAAGGAACATTTGACAATGATCCTAAGGTTGATCAATACTACAAGGTGACACTAGTGCCACACGTTGAGCCAGTGAAACCATTTGATCCAACTCAACCGAAAAATGAAGATAATCCAAAACCGGAGCCAGGAAAACCAATTGACCCTAATAATCCTGAAGGACCAAAATGGACGGAAGAGTTAATCAAGCAACTAGTTACTAAGAAAGAAGTTTCGCGTACAATCACTTATGTTGATGAAGATGGAAATAGAATTACTTATACTGCTAATGGTAAAGAAACAACATCACCAGTCATTAACAAAGCGACATTTACTCGTGGAGCTAAGGTGAATGCTGTAACAGGCGAAGTGACTCATGATTCAACATGGGTTGCTAAGGGAGAGAATTTTGAAAAAGTAACATCTCCAGTAGTACCTGGTTACATCCTAAAAGATACTAACCAAAAAGAAGTCGCTTCTGAAACAGTTGATCAAAATACTAAAGATAAAGCTATCGAAGTAGTTTACAAAAAACTTGGTTCATGGGTGCCAAGAATTCCAGAAGGAGTAACACCTCCAACTGGAACTGATTTAACACCTAAACCATATCCAAATGATCCTACAGATCCGACGAAACCAGGAACTGATAAGCCGAAAGTACCTACAATCCCAGGATATACACCAATGGTGCCAACAGACCCAACGAAACCAGTGAGTCCAACGAACCCACTGAAACCGTTAGATCCAACTCCAAACGGTGGATATGAAGTGCCGAATATACCAACAGATCCATCTAAGGATATTCCAATCACGTATGTAAAAGATGGCCAAAAAGTTATCGTGAACTTTGTAGACGATAAAGGGAATGTAGTAGCGCCGACTATTTTAGAATCTGGTAAGTCAGGTGAGAAATTCACACAAGCTGGATTAGTATCTTCAACAATTGAAGAGCTAAAAGCTAAAGGTTATACAGTAGAGTCAAGCACTTATCCAGAAGAAAAAGATAGAATTTTCGATAAGGATAGTAGTGTAGATCAAATCTACACAGTTACAGTCAAACCAAATCCAGATACACCTAAACAAAAAGCTATCATCAAGTTTGTTGTCGTAGGTGAAGATGGAAAAGAAACTGAACTTGTAACTTCAAGAATCACTACTACAGGTATTACAGGACAAACAATCCCAACAAATGCCTTCAACGAAGAATTGAAGAAACTAACTGGGGACCCAACTACTAATGGTGATTACGAAGTGGTAGAAAATCCACTGAAAGATGGAGCAACATTTGACAAAGTAAAAGATGAAGAAGGAAAAGATCCGTCTCAAGTCTTTACTGTGAAATTGCGTCAAATCAACGTTATTCCACCAACACCAAGAATTGTGGAACGTTCAGGTGGAAATACTGTGGAAGTTTCAGTACCAAATAAAGATGCGGATACATTATCTATTACATTTACAAAACGAAATAGTACTGAAAAAGAAACTATCGTTACGAAGAAAGATAAAGATGGTACATGGAAGATTGAAAAAGCTCCAAAAGGAGTTACAATCAATCCAACAAATGGTCTTGTTTATATTCCAAGTAAGCAAGTTCAACCGAAGACATGGGTAGAAACGCAAACAAAACATAAATACAAACTAAGTAAGATTGTTAGAGTCATGCCGAATATCCTTGACTTAAAAGAATTTGTTGGAACTACGGAATGGATTGACGTAAATGGAAAAGTATTGAAACCTCTTGAAAAAGGTGTTCATGAGAAAGAAAAATTTGATAATTACGTTTGGTTAGAAAGTATCCTTGAAGGAGATAAAATTATACACATCTACTTTAATGGAACACCATCAGTAGACAAACCAGAATACAAGATTACAGTATGGTTTGATAAAGATGGTAATCCAATTAAACCAGACCAACCAGGTACTCATGAAGCAGGAAATATTCCTGGATATAGATTGATTACGACTACAACGAAAGATGGTGTAACGATTCATAGATTTGAAAAGATACCGCCAGTTCTTCCTGATGAGCCAATTCCAGGTAGACCTGAGGAGCCAAGACCACAACCAAATCCAGAGCATCCAAATGTTCCGACACCAAGTCCAGAACTACCGAACCAAGAGACTCCAATACCAGAACCAGATACTCCAAGTCCTGAAACTCCAGTGAATCCAGACCCAGAAGTTCCGACTTACGAGACAGGTAAGAGAGAGGAGTTGCCAAATACAGGTACCAAAGCCAATGCTGGCTTAGCTGGTGCAGGTCTCTTGACCTTGTTAGCTGGTCTAGGACTAGGATTCTTCAAGAAAAAAGAAGATGAATCCGAATAATATAGAAAATGTTGCTTCCTGCCAAAAGTTGGATGAATGATCCGACTTTTGGCTTGGAGTCAACAATCTATAAACTAACATAAATATAAAATTGAGGAAAATATGTCAAGACAATCAACTAAGAATAAAAAATATGCCTTACGCAAAATCGGAAAAGTTTTCGGTTCCTGTGTAGTGGCGACTGTCATTACCCTAGCTGGTGCTGCGATTATGGCACCAAGTGTTACAGTTTATGCTTCAGGTAATGAATCAGGTGGACAACCTGTTACAGATATTTCTGCTGCAAGTGAGGGGTATGAAGTTCGAGTGCCTAAAGGTAAAAAATATGTAAGAAATGATGAAATCGAAAGTCATACGCCAGTATTGAAAGAAACAGGTCATGATGGTAGAAGTTTTATCTTAAAAGCTGAACCAAAAGATGATGATCCAGAGTTAACTGAAAATAATATTTTTGGTTATTTTTATGATAATCCTATGGAAGGATTGTTTAAAAAATTATATGATGAAGATGAGGATGGAGTGATTGATGACAAATATAAAAGGGCTGATGCTGATACTATAAATGAGCATGCAGGTGAAGATCTTAATGATCCAAATATTCCAGATTTGAAAGAACCTAGAGTAAGTGAAATTGACCCTAAATATCCTCATCGTGTTGATGCAGGGTTAACGAATATTACTAATATATATGACAAAAATAACGATGGAAAACCCGATGGAGCTGATGGTGAGATTGATGATCAGGATACTATTGTAGAGGCTAATAAACCAATAACAGCAGATCCAAAGGCAGAAGAAAATGTTGTGAAAGAAGATGGGACAGTTGTCTTATCTAAGTATTATCGTATCCATGTTAACGAAGAAGATACAGCCGACAAAGTCGATGATATTTATGAAGTTGGGACTAAACCAAAAGTAGAAAGAACACCAATTCCGTTTGAAACAACTTACAAACGTGATGACTCAGTTCCAGAAGGAACAGAAGAAGAAGTAACAGCAGGTGTCAATGGAGAAACTGTTAAGACAACGACTTATGAACTAAACGTAACAACAGGTGAAGTAACTCCAAATGAACCAACAACAGCAACAACAAACCCTACAACAAGAGTTGTAAAACGTGGAACACAACCGAAAGTAGAAAGAACGCCAATTCCGTTTGAAACAACTTACGAACGTGATGACTCTATTCCAGAAGGAGAAGAACGTGAAACAACAGCCGGTGTTCCAGGTGAAAAGGTAACAACGACTACTTATGAAGTGAATCCTAAAACAGGAGAAGTAACGGCAAATGAACCAACGAGTGAAACTACAAACCCTGTAACAAGAGTTGTAAAACGTGGAACACAACCGAAAGTAGAAAGAACGCCAATTCCGTTTGAAACAACTTACGAACGTGATGACTCTATTCCAGAAGGAGAAGAAAGGGAAGTAACAGCAGGTAAGAATGGTGAAACTGTTAAAACAACTACTTATGAACTAAACCCAACAACAGGTGAAGTAACTGCAAATGAACCAACAACAGCAACAACAAATCCTGTTACACGTGTTGTAAAACGTGGTACACAACCGAAAGTAGAGAAAACACCAATTCCATTTGAAACAACCTACGAACGTGATGACTCTATTCCAAAAGGAGAAGAACGTGAAACCACAGCTGGTGTCAATGGTGAAAAGGTCACAACAACTACTTATGAAGTGAATCCTAAAACAGGTGATGTAACTGCTAATACACCAACAAGTGAAACAACAAACCCTGTAACTCGTGTTGTAAAACGTGGTACACAGCCAAAAGTAGAAAGAACAGAAATTCCATTTGAAACAACTTACGAACGTGATGATTCAGTTCCAGAAGGAACAGAAGAAGAAGTAACAGCAGGTAAGAATGGTGAAACTGTTAAGACAACTACTTATGAACTAAACCCAACAACAGGTGAAGTAACTGCAAATGAACCAACAAGTGTAACAACAAATGCAGTAACACGAGTTGTTAAAAAGGGAACACAACCAAAAGTAGAGAAAACACCAATTCCGTTTGAAACTCGTTATGAACGTGACGATTCAATTCCAGAAGGGGAAGAAAGGGAAGTGACAGCAGGTGTCAATGGAGAAACTGTTAAGACAACTACTTATGAACTAAACCCAACAACAGGTGAAGTGACAGCAAATGAACCAACAAGTGAAACTACAAATCCAGTTACACGTGTTGTAAAACGTGGTACTCAACCGAAACCAGGAGACAAACCAGAGACTCCAAAACCAAAACCAGGACAACCAACCACTCCTTATGGAGCACCAACGCAACCAGTTCAGCCAGGAGAAACACCGGAAACTCCGCAACCAAAACCAGGAGAAACACCGGAGACTCCACAACCAAAACCAGGAGAAACACCGGAAACTCCAAAACCAAAACCTGAGGGAACACCAGAGACTCCACAACCGAAACCAGGAGAAACACCAGAGACTCCACAACCGAAACCAGGAGAAACACCAGAGACTCCACAACCGAAACCAGGAGAAACACCAGAGACTCCACAACCAAAACCAGGAGAAACACCGGAGACTCCACAACCGAAACCAGGAGAAACACCGGAAACTCCAAAACCAAAACCAGGAGAAACACCGGAAACTCCACAACCAAAACCAGGCGAAACACCAGAGACTCCACAACCAAAACCAGGAGAAACACCAGAGACTCCACAACCAAAACCAGGAGAAACACCGGAAACTCCGCAACCAAAACCAGGAGAAACACCGGAGACTCCACAACCAAAACCAGGAGAAACACCGGAAACTCCAAAACCAAAACCTGAGGGAACACCAGTGCAACCAGCTCAGCCAGGTGAACCAACAAAACCTAGTGGAACACCAGTGCAACCAGCTCAGCCAGGTGAACCAACAAAACCAGATGGAACACCAGTGAAACCAGAAGATGCACTAAATGTTCTTCCACCAACACCAAGAATTGTAGAACGTCCAGGAGGAAATACTGTAGAAGTTGGAGTGCCAACTAAAGATGCGGATACTTTATCTATCACCTTTACGAAACGAAATAGTACTGAAAAAGAAACAATCGTGACGAAGAAAGATGAAGCTGGTAAGTGGAAGATTGAAAAAGCTCCAGATGGAGTTACAATTAATCCGACAGATGGTCTTGTTTATATTCCAAGTAAGCAAGTTCAACCGAAGACATGGGTAGATACACAAACAAAACATAAGAACAAACAAAGTAAGATTGTTAGAGTTATGCCGAATATCCTTGACTTAGAAGAATTTGTTGGAACTACGGAATGGATTGACGAAACTGGAAGTGCCTTAAAATCAAGTGAAAAGGGAATTCATGAGAAAGGAATCTTTACAGGTTATGAATGGAAAGAAAGTATTCTTGAAGGAAATGTAATCAAACATATCTTTAAGAAAGTTTCAACACCAGTTAAACCAACGCCAGAGAATCCAACTAGACCGACACCGGAAATCCCTGGAAAAATAACCCCAGAGAAACCAAGCAAAGCTGAAACTCCAGTGGTTCGTACAGTATGGCGCGATGAAAATGGAAAAGACTTGAAAGTTCCATCAGTTGATAAGCAAGAAGCTGGTGAGATTGAAGGCTATGACTTTGTTGAGAGTCATCGTGAGGGAGATGACTTGACAGTTCATGTGTTTAGAACCAAGCAAGCTCAAACTCCAAGTCCAGAACAAACTCCAAGCCCAGCACCATCTAAAGTTTCAGAACAAAAAGGTGAGGCAGTGGCTACAGCTACATCAGAAAAGACAGTAGACAGTGCAACATATACCAAAACATCTGATAAAGCAGAGTTGCCAAACACAGGTACAGAAGCTAATGCTAGCTTAGCTAGTGCTGGTATCATGACCTTGTTAGCTGGTCTAGGACTAGGCTTCTTCAAGAAGAAAGAAGATGAAAAATAAAGCTCTTTATCAACTCTAGCAGGTTGAGAAAAGCTAAGATTAAGAAGAGGCTGAGAAAAAAGCCTCTCAAATCAGAAAAACGCATAGTATCAGGTATTGAAAAACTTGAGACTATGCGTTTTATTGTGGGAAGATTTACTTCATTTTCTCCGGAAGTTGAGTTTTGGCCCAGTCTCTTTAAATTATATGTTATCTTAAATTCAGAGTAGAACATTATAACTTATAAAACTTGCTAGAAATTGATTCGACTTTACTATCCTATTTATTCAGAGTTTATTTCATTTTGCTATAAAGTTTGAGATTTCTTTTGTTTTTTCTACTCTTTTTCCGAATAAATAGATAGAAACATCAAATCTAGTAAATTAGATTAAAAAATGTGCTATAATGAAAGGAGAGCAAATATGACTGTACGTCATCCGGGCATCAGCCCAACTAACGATTTGGTTGCTAAGAAAATCTTTAGCAATCCAGAAATCACTTGTCAATTTATTCGCGATATGCTGGACTTGCCAGCCAAAAATGTAACCATTTTGGAGGGGAGTAACATTCACGTCTTGCCTTCTCTCCCCTACTCGGCGCAGGATTTCTATACAAGTATAGACGTCTTGGCGGAGTTGGATAATGGGACACAGGTTATTATCGAAATACAAGTTCATCATCAGAATTTTTTCATTAATCGTTTGTGGGCTTACTTGTGCAGTCAGGTCAATCAAAACCTAGAAAAAATTCGTCAACGAGAAGGTGATACTCATCAGAGTTACAAATATATCGCACCAGTATACGCTATCGCTATTGTAGATAGTAATTATTTCTCAGATGATTTGGCTTTCCATAGCTTTAGCATGCGAGAGGACACGACAGGTGAGGTCTTAACAATTACAAACAATGGACAAGAAAACCATCTAGTCAAGATGGCATTCTTGGAACTAAAAAAATACAGAGAAACCAGCAAAGACGAGGTTCGCAAGCCGTGGTTAGAGTTTTTTGGGAACAAACCCTTTACTCAACAACCCGAGCGAGCCATCAGCCAAGCAGACCAACTGCTGGACTACAAGAGCTGGTCCGAGGAGGATAGGAAAATGTTTAGTGAACAGCGCAGACGCGAAGAACAAGCCTTGTTAGCACAGGACTATGCCTTGGAAACAGCTAGAGCAGAAGGTATTGAACAAGGGTTGGAACGTGGTCTTGAGCGTGGGCGAGCTGAGGGGATTGAAGAGGGATTAAAAGTAGGTTTAGTAAATTTAGTACGTCAAGGTCTTCTAACACCTGAGGTTGCAAGTCAGCAGTTGGGTATGACTGTGGCTGAGTTTGAGGCCTTGTTAGAAAGACATAAGTGAGAAATCTGTAACTATAACACGATATGAAAACAACTAAAAAGGATAGCTAAATTTCTTGATGTAAAAGAGATTGGCTATCTTTTTTGTTAGGAAAGTTAGAACTTTCTCCTTTCTTTTCCGAATAAATAGATAGAACCATCGAATCTATCAAAATTAGATTTAAAAATATGGTATAATAGAAGGAGGAAATGGATGATTTTAAGACATCCGGGCATCAGCCCGACTAACGATTTGGTTGCTAAGAAGATTTTTAGTAATCCAGAAATCACTTGTCAATTTATTCGCGATATGTTGGAATTGCCAGCCAAAAATGTAACCATTTTGGAGGGAAGTAATATTCATGTACTACCTTCCCTGCCCTACTCGGCTCAGGATTTCTACACTAGTATAGACGTCTTGGCAGAGTTGGATAATGGAACGCAAGTAATTATTGAGATTCAGGTACATCATCAGAATTTTTTCATCAATCGTTTGTGGGCTTACTTGTGCAGTCAGGTCAATCAAAACCTTGAAAAAATTCGTCAGCAAGAAGGCAATACTCATCAAAGTTACAAACACATCGCACCAGTATACGCAATCGCAATTGTGGACAGCAATTATTTCCAAGATGATTTGGCTTTTCATAGCTTTAGTATGCGAGAAGACACGACAGGTGAAGTTTTAACCATCACAACTAATGGACAAGAAAACCATCTAGTCAAGATGGCATTCTTGGAATTACAAAAATACAGAGAAACCAGCAAGGATAGCGTTCGCAAGCCATGGTTGGAGTTTTTCGGGAACAAACCCTTTACCCAGGAACCCGAGCGAGCCATCAGCCAGGCAGACCAACTGCTAGACTACAAGAGCTGGGCCGAGGAGGACAGGAAAATGTTTAGTGAACAACGCAGACGTGAAGAACAAGCCTTGTTAGCGCAGGACTATGCCTTGGAAACAGCTAGAGCAGAAGGTATTGAACAAGGTCTAGAGCGTGGGAAAGTTGAAGGTGGTTTCGCGATGTTAGCAAATCTAGTCCGTCAAGGTCTTTTGACTTCGGAGGTAGCCAGTCAGCAGTTGGGTATGACTGTGGCTGAGTTTGAGGCGTTATTGTAAACGAGTAAAAATGTTTTATCAGCTATCTTGCAAAATAAATAGAGTTTCTAATCCAAATATTTTTGAATACTGAGAATAAGTAGAGCCGATTTTTCTAGGATATTTGGGTTAATACTTACCATTATCTTGAATGCCTTAGGGAAACATGCTATACTACTTGTATGATTATTTTACAAGCTAATAAAATTGAACGTTCTTTTGCAGGAGAAGTTCTTTTTGATAATATCAACCTGCAGGTTGATGAACGAGATCGGATTGCCCTCGTTGGGAAAAATGGAGCAGGTAAGTCTACTCTTTTGAAGATTTTGGTTGGAGAAGAGGAGCCAACTAGCGGAGAAATCAATAAGAAAAAAGATATTTCTCTGTCTTACCTAGCCCAAGATAGCCGTTTTGAGTCTGAAAATACCATCTACGATGAGATGCTTCATGTCTTTGATGACTTACGTCGGACGGAGAAACAACTTCGTCAGATGGAGTTGGAGATGGGTGAAAAGACTGGTGAGGACTTGGATAAACTGATGTCAGATTACGATCGCTTATCTGAGAATTTTCGTCAAGCAGGCGGCTTTACCTATGAAGCTGATATTCGAGCTATCTTGAATGGTTTCAAGTTTGACGAATCTATGTGGCAGATGAAAATTGCCGAGCTTTCTGGTGGTCAAAACACCCGTCTGGCTCTTGCTAAAATGCTTCTTGAAAAGCCAAATCTCTTGGTCTTGGACGAGCCAACCAACCATTTGGATATCGAAACCATTGCCTGGCTAGAGAATTACTTGGTAAACTATAGCGGTGCCCTCATTATCGTCAGCCACGACCGTTATTTCTTGGACAAGGTTGCGACGATTACGCTGGATTTGACCAAGCATTCCTTGGATCGTTACGTGGGCAATTACTCTCGTTTTGTTGAGCTGAAGGAGCAAAAGCTGGCTACTGAGGCAAAAAACTATGAAAAGCAGCAGAAGGAGATCGCTGCTCTGGAAGATTTTGTTAATCGCAATTTAGTCCGTGCTTCAACGACCAAACGAGCCCAATCTCGACGTAAACAACTGGAAAAAATGGAGCGTTTGGACAAGCCGGAAGCGGGCAAGAAAGCAGCCAATATGACCTTCCAGTCTGAAAAAAGCTCTGGTAATGTTGTCCTGACTGTCGAAAATGCGGCTATTGGCTATGATGGGGAAATATTGTCAGAGCCTATCAACTTAGACCTTCGTAAGATGAACGCAGTTGCTATCGTTGGTCCCAATGGTATTGGAAAATCAACCTTTATCAAGTCTATTGTGGAGCAGATTCCTTTTATCAAGGGTGAAAAGCGATTTGGCGCTAATGTGGAGGTTGGTTACTATGACCAGACCCAAAGCAAGCTGACAGCAAGTAATACGGTACTGGATGAACTCTGGAATGATTTTAAACTGACACCAGAAGTTGAGATCCGTAACCGTCTTGGCGCTTTCCTTTTCTCAGGAGATGATGCTAAAAAATCAGTTGGCATGCTGTCAGGTGGCGAGAAAGCTCGTTTGCTTTTGGCTAAATTGTCTATGGAAAACAACAACTTCCTGATTCTTGACGAGCCGACCAACCACTTGGATATTGATAGCAAGGAAGTGTTGGAAAATGCCTTGATTGACTTTGATGGAACCTTGCTCTTTGTCAGCCACGACCGTTACTTTATCAATCGTGTGGCAACTCATGTACTGGAATTGTCAGAGAATGGCTCAACTCTCTACCTTGGAGATTACGACTATTATGTCGATAAAAAGGCTGAAATGGAAGTCAGTCAGATAGAGGAAGATTCAACCAGCAATCAAGCAAAAGAAGCAAGTCCAGTTAATGACTATCAAGCTCAGAAAGAAAGTCAAAAAGAAGTTCGTAAGCTCATGCGACAAATTGAAAGTCTAGAAACTGAAATCGAAGAGTTAGAAAGTCAAAGCCAAGCTATTTCTGAGCAAATGTTGGAAACCAACGATGCAGGTAAACTCATGGAATTACAGGCTGAGCTGGACAAAATCAGCCATCGTCAGGAAGAAGCAATGGTTGAGTGGGAAGAACTATCAGAGCAGGTGTAAAGATGGAACATCTTGGAAAAGTATTTCGTGAATTTCGGACAAGTGGCAATTATTCCTTAAAGGAGGCCGCAGGCGAGTCCTGTTCAACCTCTCAGTTATCTCGCTTTGAGCTTGGGGAGTCTGACTTAGCAGTCTCACGTTTCTTTGAGATTTTGGATAACATTCATGTCACAATCGAAAATTTCGTGGATAAGGCAAGAAATTTTCATAATCATGAACATATTGCCATGATGGGACAAATTGTGCCTCTTTACTATTCAAACGATATTGCAGGTTTTCAAAAGCTTCAAAGTGAACAACTTGAAAAAGCTAAGAGTTCGACGACTCCCCTTTATTTTGAGCTGAACTGGATTTTGCTACAAGGTCTGATTTGTCAAAGAGATTCGAGTTATGATATGAAACAGGATGATTTGGATAAGGTAGCAGATTATCTTTTCAAAACAGAGGAATGGACCATGTATGAGTTGATTCTTTTTGGGAATCTCTATAGTTTCTACAATGTGGACTATGTTACACGGATAGGTAGAGAAGTTATAGAGAGGGAAGAATTTTACCAAGAGATTGGTCGCCATAAGAGATTAGTGTTGATTTTGGCTCTTAATTGTTACCAGCATTGTTTGGAGCATTCTTCCTTTGATAATGCAAGTTATTTTGAGGCTTATACAGAGAAGATTATTGGTAAAAACATTAGTCTGTATGAACGGAATATTTTACATTACTTAAAAGGCTTTGCCTTGTACCAAAAAGGACAATTTACAGAAGGCTGTAAGCAGATGCAAGAGGCCATGCATATTTTTGATGTGTTAGGTCTTCCAGAGCAAGTAGCCTATTATCAGGAACATTACGAAAAATTTGTCAAAGATTAATTTTCCCAAATAAGGGAAAAATGAAAAAGCTCCTTTCGGTTTTGATACAATAGTTTCAAAATTTGGCTCTTTGTCAACTGTAGTGGGTTGAAGAAAAGCTAAGCTCGAGAAAGGACAAATTTCGTCCTTTCTTTTTTGATG
>CAJNDO010000020.1 GCA_905221545.1 bacterium
CATCAAAAAAGAAAGGACGAAATTTGTCCTTTCTCGAGCTTAGCTTTTCTTCAACCCACTACAGTTGACAAAGAGCCTTTTTTTACTGTTGTGGTTGTTGTTGAAATTGAGGAGTTTGTGGTGCTTGTTGTACAGGCTGTCCTTGATTTGGATCAGTTACTGGAGCACTGTTGGGTTGTTGTCCTACTGTGGTGTTTGCCTGTGTAGTTGAACTTTCAGCTGTTGTAGAGGGGTTCTCTACTGACTGTGTTTGTTGGGTAGAAGGTGTAGTCCAAGCATTCTTGGCACCGTTCAAAAAGACGAATTCACCACTTCTGTAGACTCCTTCAGGCATTGTCCAATCTCCAGGATGGTCATTTTGAGAGAGGGAAGTCATCATAGCACGATAGACTTTGGCAGCAACTGTGAGACCATCCCCTACAATTGGTGTGAGACGATTGGTGTAGCCTGTCCATACAGCCATTGAATATTTACGTGTATAACCTACAAACATTTCATCAGGTGCTACAAACTGAGTCGTCTTGATATGGTTTTCGATTTCTTCATCTGTATAGTTCGAGGTACCTGTTTTACCAGCTTGAGGAAGCCAAGGTAGGTAGGCACCGCGACCAGTTCCGTAAGTCAAGACTGTTTTCATCATCTCTGTCATCATGTAAGCAGTCGTTTCTTTCATGGCTCTTGTGCCAGGGTCAGAAAATTCTTTCTCGCTACCATCGCTAAAGACAACCTTATTGATATACATTGGTTTGTGGTAAATACCGCCGTTCGCGAATGCGGCATAGGCAGTGGCCATTTTTTCACTACTTGCCCCGTACTGTTTGCTAGATTCGGTAGTATTACTTGAAATAGCATTTGAGTAGTGAATACTTGGATAGTCGATTCCCAAACCGTTTAGGAAACTTTTGGCTTTATCTAAACCAACCTTGTTTAGTGTCTCAACGGCAGGTACGTTACGAGATTGTTGAAGGGCATATTGCAGAGTAATATTACCGAAATATGCTCGATCCCAGTTGTAGACAGGTGTGCTTGTTCCTGGATAGTTATAAGGAATATCATTAACCATAGTTGCAGTGGAATCATAAACACCGTATTCTATGGCAGGTGCATAATCGGTGATTGGTTTCATTGTTGAACCCCAGTCACGATTGGTTTCCACAGCTTGGTTGGTACCAAATGAAACGTTACTTGCTTGGTGACGAGCTCCAAGTTGGGCAATGACTTTACCATTTGAAACATCTACGACCGTGGATGCGACTTGCAAATCATCGTCAGGGTAAGAGACGTATTGATCGGAGTTGTAGATATCCCACAGATGTTTTTGAGCTTCTTGGTCTACATTTGTGTAAACATCCATCCCAGTAGTTAGAAGGTTATAGCCAGTTTCTTGTTCTACTTGGTCGATAACCTCTTTGAGATAATTGTCCATATATGCTGGATAGCTATTGACTGATTTCAAACTTTGGAGTCCATCAGTAATAGGGGTATTAATAGCCTTCTCATACTGTTCGGCAGAAATGTAGCCTTGACCTTTCATCTCTGAAAGTACCAAGTTACGACGGTCAAGGGCAGCTTCTGGATGAGAATAGGGATCGTATTGATTCGGAGCCTGTGGCATTCCTGCTAGTAGGGCAAGTTGAGGTAGTGATAGTTCTCTCAAATCTTTGCCGTAATAGTTTTGGGCAGCCGTCTGCATTCCATAGTTTCCGTTAGACATGTAAACTTTATTCACGTAGTAGGTCAGAATTTCTTGTTTTGTGGTTTTTTGCTCTAATTGAACAGCCAACCAAGCTTCCTGGGCTTTACGTGAAATGGTCTGATCAGAAGTGGAAGTTGAGAAATAGGTCAACTTAATTAATTGTTGGGTAAGGGTTGATCCTCCCTGGAGGGAGTTGTTTTGTAAGTTACGTAAAAAAGCTCCTATAATTCGGATGGTATCGACACCGCGATGATCGAAAAAACGATGGTCTTCGATCGATACGATAGCCTTGACCAAATCAGTAGGAATTTCGTTGGCCTGAGCGTTTACTCGGCGTTCAGAGCCCAGATCGGCAATCAGTTCGTTTTTACTATCGAAAATCTTACTAGACGTGGTTGCGACTAATTTGCTCTCAGATAGGGCTGGGGCTTTGCTGACGTAATAGAGAAATATGCCTCCTCCCAGCATAACTGCTGTGATAAATAAAGTTAAGAAGCAGATACTCACATACTTAGCTATTCGCAGGATAGTTTGTTTGTTCATCTTGTTTTACCACCTAATAAATGTTCTTTGATAACATTGAGATAGGGAATTTGAGGGAAGGCACCAGCCTTGATTTCATATCCATATTCTCGAATATATCCAAGTGGCATTGATTTTTGTCCCTTATCTTGATGATAGAAGCGAATCAAATCGAATGCCGGCAATAAGTAGGTTTCTTGCAGAGAAGAAAAGTGAAGAAGGACAAAGCAGATTCCTTGTTGGGCAAGGACTTGTTCCATATGCTGAATCTGATGTGGATGGAAATTTTTCATCGGAATCGCACGTTTTTGTTTTGTTTCCTTGGCTTCAAAGTCGATGTAATATCCCTTATAAACGCCAGAATAGTCTGTCGTTGAAGCTTGTCGAAAATAGGCTTCAACAATCTTGGCACGACTTCGTTGTGGATAGTCCACTCGTACGATTTGAATAGGGGTTGGTTTCTTGTGTATAACAGCCAAGCCCTGAGACAAATAGTAGTCGTTGGTAGAATTGATCATCTTTTCAAAAGACATTCCTCGATTTGCGAAATTTTTGGGTTGAGAAAGAGATGTTTGTCTTTTTTGTGATGAAATTTTATGAGGATAGTTGACCATAATTCTCCTTATTGGTACAATAACATCACTCTATTATATCATAAATTTGCACAGAAAGGGTTAAAAATGACTACAGCTTTGGTTTTGGGCTATTCTGCTTTTGATTTGGGTTTGTTTTCTGACAAGGATCCTCGTCTTAAATTGATTAAAAAAGCGATACGTAGGGATTTAGAAACTATGGCAGCAGATGGGGTGACTTGGCTTGTATTTACAGGGGCTTTGGGCTTTGAATATTGGGTTTTAGAGGTTGCTCAGGAGATGAAGACAGAGTACGATTTCCAGTTGGCCACCATTTTTGCTTTTGAAACTCATGGGGAAAATTGGAATGAAGGCAATCAGATGAAACTGAGCCGCTTTAAGCAGGTAGACTTTGTCAAATATGCCTATCCTCGCTATGAACACAAGGGGCAGTTAAGAGATTACCAGCAGTTTTTACTGGAAAACACGAACAGTTCCTATCTTTTTTATGATGAAGAAAATGAAACGAAACTAGCTTATTTTTACCAAAAGATGAAAAATCAAGAGGACTATTTTATAAAGAGATTAACATTTGATCAACTAAATGAACTTGCTGAAAATTTTTCCGAAAATTGAAGCTTTGACCTTGATTTTTGTTTGCCTTTTTTTATATAATAATACTAGCAACTGAGAATGGAGAGAGACATGGCAAGTATTATTTTTTCAGCGAAAGATATTTTTGAACAAGAGTTTGGACGTGAAGTCCGTGGGTATAGCAAGGTAGAAGTTGATGAGTTTTTAGACGATGTTATTAAGGACTATGAAACCTATGCTGCCTTGGTCAAGTCACTTCGTCAGGAAATTGCGGATTTGAAGGAAGAATTAGCTCGTAAACCGAAACCTTCACCAGTTCAAGCAGAGCCTATTGAAGCGGCAACTACAAGTTCTATGACGAATTTTGATATTTTGAAACGCTTGAATCGTCTTGAAAAAGAAGTGTTTGGTAAACAAATTTTAGATAACTCAGATTTCTAAGTAGTTATTTGAGATGTGCAATTTTTGGATAATCGCGTGAGGAGAATTTCTTCTCATGAGGAAAGTCCATGCTAGCACAGGCTGTGATGCCTGTAGTGTTTGTGCTAGGCGAAACCATAAGCCTAGGGACGAGAAATCGTTACGGCAGTTGAAATGGCTAAGTCCTTGGATAGGTCAGAGTAAGCTTGAAAGTGCCACAGTGACGGAGTCTTTCTGGAAACGGAGAGAGTGGAACGCGGTAAACCCCTCAAGCTAGCAACCCAAATTTTGGTCGGGGCATGGAGTACGCGGAAACGAACGTAGTATTCTGACTGCTATCAGCTAGAGCTGTTAGTGGTAGACAGATGATTATCGAAGGAAGTGGTCCTAGTCACTTCTGGAACAAAACATGGCTTATAGAAAATTGCATATAGGTTGGGGCTGAGAAATTTTCTCAACCTCATTTTTTAAAGTGGACATATAGAAAGGTCTTATAAGACTGAAAATGAAAAAAGAATTTAATTTAATCGCGACTGCTGCAGCGGGCCTTGAAGCTGTTGTGGGTCGTGAAGTGCGAGAGTTGGGCTACGATTGTCAGGTTGAAAATGGACGTGTTCGTTTTCAAGGAGACGCGAGAGCCATTATCAAGACCAACCTCTGGCTTCGGGCAGCAGATCGTATCAAGATTATCGTAGGAACTTTCCCAGCTAAGACTTTTGAGGAACTATTCCAGGGAGTTTTTGCCCTAGATTGGGAAAATTATTTACCGCTTGGGGCACGTTTCCCGATTTCAAAAGCCAAATGTGTTAAATCTAAGCTACACAATGAACCAAGTGTGCAGGCAATTTCAAAGAAGGCTGTTGTTAAGAAATTGCAGAAACACTATGCCCGCCCAGAAGGAGTTCCTCTGATGGAAACTGGTCCGGAGTTCAAGATTGAGGTCTCTATTCTGAAAGATGTGGCAACTGTCATGATTGATACGACAGGCTCCAGCCTCTTTAAACGTGGCTATCGTACCGAAAAAGGTGGCGCTCCTATCAAGGAAAACATGGCGGCAGCTATTTTACAACTTTCTAACTGGTATCCAGACAAGCCTTTGATTGATCCGACCTGTGGTTCAGGAACTTTCTGTATCGAGGCAGTCATGATTGCTCGAAAGATGGCGCCTGGTCTTCGTCGCTCTTTTGCATTTGAGGAATGGAACTGGGTCAGCGACCGCTTGGTTCAGGAAGTGCGCACAGAAGCGGCTAAAAAAGTAGACCGTGAGCTTGAGCTGGATATCATGGGCTGTGATATTGATGCTCGCATGGTGGAAATTGCTAAAGCTAATGCTCAGGCAGCTGGTGTTTCAGGGGATATTACTTTTAAGCAGATGCGCGTGCAGGATTTACGTTCTGATAAAATCAATGGTGTGATTATCTCAAATCCGCCTTATGGGGAACGCTTGTCAGATGATGCAGGGGTTACCAAGCTTTATGCTGAAATGGGTCAAGTATTTGCACCGCTCAAAACTTGGAGCAAATTTATCCTAACTAGTGATGAAGCATTTGAAAGCAAGTATGGTAGCCAAGCAGATAAGAAGCGAAAGTTATACAACGGAACCTTGAAAGTGGATCTGTATCAATATTTTGGTCAGCGTGTGAAACGTCAGGAAGTAAAGTAGAAAGGAAAACTCATGAGTAAGAAAAGACGGAATCGTCATAAGGCAGAACATCAAGAACCTCAATTTGATTTTGATGAAGCAAAAGAGTTAACAGTTGGTCAAGCGATTCGTAAAAATGAAGAAGTGGAAGCAGGAGTCTTGCCTGAAGATTCCATTTTGGACAAGTATGTCAAACAACACAAAGATGAAATTGAAGCAGATAAGTTTGCGACTCGCCAATACAAAAAAGAGGAGTTAGTCGAAACTCAGAGTCTGGATGATTTAATCCAAGAAGTGCGTGAAGCTGTAGAGGAGTCGGAAGCCTCTTCAGAGGAAGTTCCATCTTCTGAAGCTATCTTACCTCCACTGCCTTTGGACGATGAGGATAAAGACTGGGATCCTATAGTGCTAGAGGATGAAAATTTAGCAGAAATGACTGAGGAAGTGGAAGAGGAGCAAATTTTTTCTCGTCTGGATCAAGAGGACTCAGAAAAGAAAAGTAAAAAAGGCTTTGTTTTGACCGCTTTGGCGCTTGTATCAGTGATTATCTGTGTCAGTGCTTATTATGTCTATCGTCAAGTAAATCGCTCGACCAAGGAAATTCAAACTGCTCAATCAACTACAGCCAATCAATCAGATGTGGATGATTTTAATAGCCAATACGATGCCTTCTATACAGATAGCAATAAAACAGCTTTGAAAAATAGCCAGTTTGATAAACTGAGCCAATTCAAGACCTTACTTGATAAGCTAGAAGGTAGCCGTGAACATACGCTTGCCAAATCTAAGTATGATAGTCTAACAATGCAAATCAAGGCCATTCAAGATGTCAATGCACAATTTGAAAAACCAGCTATTGTGGATGGTGTCTTGGATACCAATGCAAAAGCTAAATCGAATGCTAAATTTACAGATATTAAAACTGGCAATACGGAGCTAGATAAATTGCTAGATAAGGCAATTAGCCTTGGTAAGAGCCAGCAAACAAGTGCTTCCAGCTCAAGTTCAAGTCAAACTAGCAGTTCAAGCTCTAGTCAAGCAAGTTCAAATACAACTAGTGAGACAAAACCAAGTAGTTCAAATGCGAGTTCAAATGAGACTAGAAGTACTCGCAGTGAAGTCAATATGGGCGTTTCAAGTGCAGGAGTTGCTGTCCAAAGAAGTGCCAGTCGTGTTGCCTACAATCAATCTGCTATTGATGATAGTAATAACTCTGCCTGGGATTTCACTGATGGTGTCTTGGAACAAATTCTAGCGACTTCACGTTCACGTGGTTATATCACTGGAAATCAATACATCCTCGAACGTGTCAATATCGTTAATGGCAATGGCTATTACAACCTCTACAAGCCAGACGGAACCTATCTCTTTACCCTTAACTGTAAGACAGGCTACTTTGTTGGAAATGGTTCTGGACATGCGGATGCCTTGGACTATTAAGCAGTCGTTACAAAATTCTTTCTTTTCAAAAGTAAAAATGATAAAATAAAACAAATTAAACAAGAGGAGTGTCAAATGACAAAAGCTAACTTTGGTGTCGTTGGTATGGCCGTAATGGGCCGTAACCTTGCCCTTAATATTGAATCTCGTGGTTACACAGTTGCTATCTACAATCGTAGTAAAGAAAAAACTGAAGATGTAATTGCTTGCCATCCTGAAAAGAACTTTGTGCCAAGCTATGACGTTGAAAGTTTTGTAAACTCAATCGAAAAACCTCGTCGCATCATGCTCATGGTTCAAGCTGGACCTGGTACAGATGCTACTATCCAAGCCCTTCTTCCACACCTTGACAAAGGTGATATCTTGATTGACGGAGGAAACACTTTCTACAAAGATACCATCCGTCGTAATGAAGAATTGGCAAACTCAGGTATCAACTTTATCGGTACTGGGGTTTCTGGTGGTGAAAAAGGTGCCCTTGAAGGTCCTTCTATCATGCCTGGTGGACAAAAAGAAGCCTACGAATTGGTTGCTGATGTTCTTGAAGAAATCTCAGCTAAAGCACCAGAAGATGGCAAACCATGTGTGACTTACATCGGTCCTGATGGAGCTGGTCACTATGTGAAAATGGTTCACAACGGTATCGAGTATGGTGATATGCAATTAATCGCAGAAAGCTATGACTTGATGCAACACTTGCTAGGCCTTTCTGCAGAAGATATGGCTGAAATCTTTACTGAATGGAACAAGGGTGAATTGGACAGCTACTTGATCGAAATCACAGCTGACATCTTGAGCCGTAAAGACGATGAAGGTCAAGATGGACCAATCGTAGACTACATCCTTGATGCTGCAGGTAACAAGGGAACTGGTAAATGGACTAGCCAATCATCACTTGACCTTGGTGTCCCATTGTCACTCATCACTGAGTCAGTATTTGCACGATACATTTCAACTTACAAAGAAGAACGTGTGCATGCTAGCAAGGTTCTTCCAAAACCAGCTGCCTTCAAATTTGAAGGAGACAAGGCTGAGTTGATTGAAAAGATCCGTCAAGCTCTTTACTTCTCAAAAATCATTTCATACGCACAAGGTTTTGCTCAATTGCGTGTAGCTTCTAAAGAAAACAACTGGAACTTGCCATTTGCGGACATCGCATCTATCTGGCGTGATGGCTGTATCATCCGTTCTCGTTTCTTGCAAAAGATTACAGATGCTTACAACCGTGATACAGACCTTGCTAACCTTCTTTTGGATGAGTACTTCTTGGATGTTACTGCTAAGTACCAACAAGCAGTGCGTGACATCGTAGCTCTTGCTGTTCAAGCTGGTGTACCAGTGCCAACTTTCTCAGCAGCTATTACTTACTTTGATAGCTACCGTTCAGCTGACCTTCCAGCTAACTTGATCCAAGCGCAACGTGACTACTTTGGTGCCCACACTTACCAACGTAAAGACAAAGAAGGAACATTCCACTACTCTTGGTATGACGAAAAATAAGTAGGTCTGCCATGGGGAAACGGATTTTATTACTTGAGAAAGAACGAAATCTAGCTCATTTTTTAAGTTTGGAACTCCAAAAAGAGCAATACCGAGTTGATCAGGTTGAGGAGGGGCAAAAAGCCCTCTCCATGGCTCTTCAGACAGACTATGACTTGATTTTATTGAATGCTCGTCTGGGGGATATGACAGCCCAGGATTTTGCAGATAGGCTGAGTCGGACTAAGCCAGCTTCAATCATCATGGTCTTGGACCATCGTGAAGAATTGCAAGACCAGCTTGAGGCAATCCAACGCTTTGCCGTTTCTTACATCTATAAGCCAGTTATTATTGATAATTTGGTAGCTCGTATTTCAGCGATTTTCCGAGGTCGGGACTTCATCGACCAACACTGTAGCCAGATGAAGGTTCCAACATCTTACCGCAATTTGCGTATGGATGTAGAACATCATACCGTTTATCGTGGCGAGGAGATGATTGCTCTGACTCGCCGTGAGTATGATCTTTTGGCTACTCTTATGGGAAGCAAGAAAGTGTTAACTCGTGAGCAGTTGTTGGAAAGTGTTTGGAAGTATGAAAGTGCGACCGAAACCAATATCGTGGATGTCTATATCCGTTATCTACGTAGCAAGCTGGATGTAAAAGGTCAGAAAAGCTACATTAAAACCGTGCGTGGTGTCGGTTACACTATGCAAGAATAGAAAAGCAGTTGCAGTTTGAACTGCACCCCAAAAGTTAGACAGAAAAAATCTAACTTTTGGGGTGCTTTTATTATGAAATTAACTTATGATGAT
>CAJNDO010000021.1 GCA_905221545.1 bacterium
ATCATCATAAGTTAATTTCATAATAAAAGCACCCCAAAAGTTAGATTTTTTCTGTCTAACTTTTGGGGTGCAGTTCAAACATACTTGCCCTGAGGGAACTTGATAATGTAAAAATACAAAATAGAGAACTACTCACCCTCACTTCCGTATGTTCTCATATATTCTCATAATCGCAACAAGGATAGCAGCTGTCCCACTTGCCAAAGCGATAAAGGTAATGATAATGTTGAAGATTTCAGGCGTACTCCCTATTCTATTGATAAGACGGAGTAGGGATATAACTGTCAACTGAATCAGGAGTATTGATTCTACTCTTACCAATGAAGTCAGTTGATTTTCAACCGCATATAAAAAGGCTGGTAGTAAAACACAGGCTATAGCAATCACAAACAGATTGCTCCCTGTTTCTTCTCCCTTGTTCACCACGGAAAACATGAGAAGATTTGATGCTATGATCAACGTAGAGCAGATGATAAAAAAGGATTTCTTATTCATTTAATATACCTCGCATACTATGGTAAAAATAAAACTGACTAAAAACAGACTTCAACTGCTAACTTCTGCCAATCTTTTTTCACAAATTTTCTAATGACCAACCGGCAGCAAGTGAACCGTTAAAACCTGACGAAAAACTTGATCTTGACAGGTGGTATTGAGACTGGTATTGGGATGACTTTCCACAATTTTCATGACGGTATAGAGCCCAACACCTCGGTCCTCTCCTTTAGAACTAACTCCAAAAGAGAAGATTTCAGAAACATCTATACCCTCTTCTCTGATGGAATTTTCGATGATAAAGGTCTCCTGTGCTCCATTTTTTAAAAAGGCGATTGAAACATGAGGTTGACTGGCCTCTGCACTGGCTTCAATAGCATTGTCACAAAGGATAGACACAATGGTTAGAAAATCAAGCAAACTCATCCCCTCTACCTGAATCTCCTCAGGAACTTCGACATTAAAGACTATGTTCTTATCTCTGGCTTTTAGAAATTTCCCTGCTAGAAGACTTTTGAGGGATTTATCACGAATATTCACCAATCGACCAAGGTCATATTTATTGTCCTGCAATTTCTGACTGGAATCCTTTAAGACGGAGCCATAGACCTCTTTTATCTGCTCCATATCCTCCTCTTCAATGCCCAGACGTAAGCTGGTCAAGAGGTTGGTGTAGTCATGGCGAAAGCTCCGTACTTCCTTGTAAAGTTCCTCTATATGTCGACTATAGCGTTCCATATCTCTGTAGCGCAAGGTCTGCTCTTGGTTCAGTTTCTCCTGAAGTTTTTCCTTCAAATAGGTATCCAATTTCTTGATAATCCCCATAAAAAAAAGGAGGTAAAAAACTAGGATGAGATGGCGAACAGTCTTTGATTGGATATCGTATGCATATTCAAAGTAAGACAGACTTTCCATGACTAGAAAGTAAGCCCCCATTATCCAGTTAATCTTAGTCAAGGATTTTTGAAAATCTTTATCTAGGCTCTCCCTTCTCAAGCTAGTGAAATCATAGTCCAACCATTTCAAAAAGACTAATACTATGGAGTAAACGAATATCATAATCAACAAAAAGAGAGGATTTCCATATCCATCTACAAGCCCTTTCCCCAAAAACGGAAACACAAAATAGGAGACACTTCTGTAAAAAATATCCATCAATACAATTGGAAAGAGACCATAAAAGAAAAGGAATTTTTTAGGAAGCCCTCTTAACAATAAGGAAGACAAGCTGATGCCGAACAAGGGTTCTATAAAGTATGACAGATAGTCAGTCAAGACTAAAAATTTAAAAGTTGTAACAATTGCTGCTATAAGAAATTTTAGAAGAAAGGCCTTAAAAATTCTATCGAAAGTGAGACTAATTCCATCTACCTTAAAGAACATGATAATTTCTAGCCCACTAATAGCTAGTGAATACAATATCATCCAAAAAATATACATAAATTCTCCTCACTCAGTGTAAGTTATTGATAGCCTCAGACACTTCCCTGACCTTATAGCGCGCAATCAGACAGCTTCCACCATTGGGAAAGTAAAGTAGTTTTTCTTTCTTATCTAAACGAACCACATTGGCTGGATTGATGAGAAAAGAGCGATGGCATTGCAAGAGACGGGGCTCCTGCTTGAGAACTTCCTCTAAACTCGCCGTAAATTCCAGCCTATCCGTCTTGGTATAGAGAATGACACGATGAGCTCTGGGCGATGTTTCGAGATAATAAACCTCTTTAAAAGGATACTGGAATTGGGCAAATTTTGATTTAAAGTAAAAGCAATCTTCCGCCAGACTTTTACTATCTTGACTATTGGCATAGAGAAGGGCTGTCTCGATCCGAGATTCAAACTCCTCTGCCGAAAGAGCCTTATCAATGTAGTCTAAAGCAGAGACTTGATAGCGAAAGGACAGGGGCATAAACTCCGAGTGAGTCGTCACAAAGACGATCAAGGCATAAGGGTCCCGATCCCGAATCTTTCTTGCCACTTCTAAGCCTTTCATCTCCTCATTTCGAATCTCAATGTCCAAAAAGAATAGCTGATGGGATCCCTTCTCATGCACCTCTGCCAGCAGTTGGTCTGGCTTGCCAAAGATCTCAAAAGAGCTGGGAGTGATATGATGTGCTTTCAAAAGTTTCTCAATCGTCGTTTCAATCCTAGTCTGCTGGGAAAAATCATCTTCTAAAACAAATATTCTCATCTTTTTACTCTCCCTCTTTCAACCATTTTTGACGAATTTCTCTATAGCGACGTCTGGAATACTTGACAGCGTATTGACCTTCTTCTCCAAGAAAAAGGATTCTTTCTTGAAAATCAATCGATTTTACTTTATCAAGATTGACCAAACAATTTCGATGACATCTCATCAAGGTTTCCCCATATTGGTTCTCAAGATTACTTAAATTTTGAACCATATTAAAACTAGCTTCTTCTGTAACAATCTGTACGGTATGTGCTTTAGTTGGATGCATTTGGATATAGTAGATATCGTCGACGTTTACTTTATAGACTGTTTTCTGTGTCTGAATAATCATATGTTTCATTGGATTCTCCTCCTAAGAAAAGAATAACAGAAAAGGTCTAGCACAAGCACACCCAATCCTAAACAGTCTTTGAAAGCTCCTAAAAGGATTATTTTTCTACAACATCATGATGAGGTTACAACTATTTTATCATAAAATCTACTCATTGCCATTCAAGACATTTCAAGAACAATTAAAGATTTGAAGGCGAAAAAGGAGATAAAAGTGATAGACTGACAGTATCAAAATACAATTGCTATAATCAAAACTAGCACCCAGATTAGAGGAGGAATTCTCATGACAGATACAGACCCCATCAAAAGAGCTCAGACTTTGATTACGGACTTAAACAAAGCCTATCAAGCATGCAAACGGGCAACCGCTGACGATGTCCGCTTTCAGGAGCAATTAAACTCTATTCTTGGTTTTCTAGCCAAGGCTGAAACAGTGGATAATCGAGTCTTGATTGAACTGGAAAAATTTTACCAGACTTCCAGTCTTCTCATGGGACTCAGCGCTCTTGATCCAGATGCTCCAACTCGCGCAGCTTGGCGGGCCTATGACCGCTTCCACTTTGACCAGGTCAAGACCAAGTTGAGTCTCTACGGACCAACCATTCTCTTGTAGAAAATAAAAGAAGCTGAGCTAAATTTGAACTCAACTTCTTTTTTAGTGTCATATAAGTACGTTTTAGTCCTGCATCTGACGTCTCACCTGATAAGGCAGGTACAAGACTTGTAAAATCAAACCAGCTCCCAGCAAGGCTAGAAGGGCCAGTTTTTCTTGAAAGGTCACAAGGCCGACGACTAATTCCACTACTAAGACCAAACTGATCAATCCTCGGACTACCGCCTGCAAGCCTTTTTCCTTTTGCCCCTTATCCAGCGGAAAGAGTTGGGTCAAATACTGGTAGTCAAAGGCGTGATAGAGGGCCAACAACTGAAAGAGCAAGAGATAGTTAAACAAGACTACCACCGCTGTCGCAATCCAAGCTTGCTCGATAAAGACCTGCGCCAGCAAGGAAAGTAAGAGCAGACGGAGACTGAGGGCAAAGAGATCTCCATTTCGCAAATAAGAACGCAGATAGAGATTTTGCCAAATCTTTCCAGGTACTTTTTGAACAGTCTTTAGGATAAAGTCCAGATAGGCACGACGCTTAACGCTGTTTGAAATTCCCTTGACCTGCGTAAAGAGAGCAAAGAAACGAAGCAAGACTTGCTTGCGCTTGCTTTCTTGAGAAATAACATAGTCCCAGTTGAGACCAGTTTCAGTGAAAAATTTGCTGGCCTTTTGACGAAAGAGGAAATATTTACCTACTCCCAATAAAAGCACATAGACCAGAAAAACTAGCAAGCCAGAACCCATGGCTAAAAATAAAGGCGCAAATAAAAGCAAGAAAAGGGTCTGGACAAAGAGCCAAAAGGCTAGAGAAATACCAGTTTGACGCTTGAGATGGAATTTGATTTCCTCTTCTCCAACCAAGAGAAAGAGCTTGTCTGGAGCCTCCATATAGGTGGCAATTCCTCCCCAAAGCAAAAGTAAAACAGACGTAATTCCTACAAATAAAAGGATAGGCCAATGATTTTCAGGAAAATGTTGTAAGAGTTGACTGTACTGGTAAGCTAAAAACCCCAGCAAGACAAGCAGGAACAAGACAAAGTGGTCATTGAGAACATAGCGCAGATAACCAACACACTCCTTACGAAAAGCCTGCTTTCTCTTTAAAAACAAGTCTTTCATAGCTCCTCCTCTTTGGTCAGAGCCAAGTAAATATCATTCAAACTAGCCTCAGGCATGTCAAAAGCTTCGCGCAGTTGCAGGAGATTTCCCTTAGCACGCACTTCCCCTTTGTGAAGAATGACAAAAGCATCACACATCCTCTCCGCCGAATCCAGCACGTGGGTACTCATGAGAATAGACTTGCCTTTTTGCTTTTCCACTTCCAAAAGCTGAATCAAGTCAGAAATAGCCAACGGATCAAGACCAAGGAAAGGCTCATCCACGATGAAAAGACTTGGATCCACCACAAAAGCACAGATAATCATGACCTTCTGCTTCATCCCTTTTGAAAAATGAACAGGAAACCAGTCTAATTTCTGGTCCAAACGGAACATTTTTAACAAAGGTTCTACTCGATCAAAAGCCACTTTCTGCTCAATACCATAAGCCATGGCAACCGTTTCGATATGCTCTCTGAGAGTCAATTCCTCATACAGACTAGGCGTCTCAGGAATGTAGCCAATTTGCTTGCGGTAGCTCGTTGCATCTTCTTGCAGGGTCAGACCATTGATATTGATGGAGCCACTATAAGGTGTCAACAAACCGATAATCTCATTAATAGTCGTCGATTTCCCAGCACCATTGAGACCAATCAGACCGACCAGTTGCCCACTTTCAACAGTAAAGGACACATCTTTCAAGACAGGAACATGAACATAGCCACCTGTCAGGTTTTTAATTTCTAACATATTTTCTCCAAATCTGGTATAATGTAGCTATATTATATCAAAATTCAATACAGTAGAGGTAGATTTTATGTCAGATTGCATTTTTTGTAAAATCATTGCAGGGGAAATTCCTGCTTCAAAAGTATATGAAGATGAGCAGGTTCTTGCCTTTCTTGATATCTCTCAAGTGACACCAGGACACACCTTGGTCGTACCAAAAGAACACTATCGCAATCTTTTAGAAATGGATGCTACTAGCGCCAGCCAACTCTTTGCCCAGGTGCCAAAAGTGGCTCAAAAAGTCATGAAAGCTACCAAGGCCGCTGGTATGAATATCATTGCTAACTGTGAAGAAATCGCAGGGCAAACTGTCTTTCATACCCACGTTCACCTCGTGCCTCGCTACAGTGCGGACGATGACCTCAAGATTGATTTTATCGCCCACGAACCAGACTTTGACAAACTTGCTCAAGTCGCTGAAACCATCAAAAATGCCTAAGGAGTTGCTATGAAATTATCCAATCTATTGCTATTTGCAGGAGCTGCAGCCGGAAGTTATCTGGTCACAAAAAATCGCCAAACCATCACAGATGAAGTCTTGAATACCACTGACCGCGTTCAAGCTATCAAGGACGATGTAGATATTATCCAAAATAGCCTGCAAATCATTGACCAGCAAAAAGAACTCATCAAGGAATACCAAGAAGACCTGACTTACAAGTTTAAGGTCTTGGAAAAGGATATCCAGACTAGACTAGCTGTGATAAAAGAAACACAGGAAATCGAAGATAAGTAAAAAGAGCCCGACGGCTCTTTTTGTTTATACTCAATGAAAATTAAAGAGCAAACTAGGAAGCTAGCCGCAGGCTGTACTTGAGTACGGCAAGGCAACGCTGACGTGGTTTGAAGAGATTTTCGAAGAGTATTATTCTCCATTTCATAACTAAATCGAAGACTTTCCACCGTAATGAAAACACCTGAAACAGCTTGGTTTCAGGTATCCGGAAACTTTGAGACCTAGGCTCAAAGTTTAGGTCTGGAACTTCGAAGAAGGTCGCTACCGTCCGTCATTACTTAAGGAAAGTCTTAAAAAATCTATAAACAAAAAGAGCCCAACGGCTCTTTTTACTTTTATTGGCTCTATAATATTTGTAGTGGGTAAATCCCTATAGATATTATGGAGCTTTTTTGTGTAGAAAAAAAGTCCCATATG
>CAJNDO010000022.1 GCA_905221545.1 bacterium
AGCTAAGCGACTTCCATATCTCACAGGGGGCAACCCCCAACTACTTCCGGCGTTCTAGGGCTTAACTTCTGTGTTCGGCATGGGTACAGGTGTATCTCCTAGGCTATCGTCACTTAACTCTGAGTAATACCTACTCAAAATTGAATATCTATTCAAATCAAGAAAACCTTACGCTTTCATATTCTCAGTTACTTTGGATAAGTCCTCGAGCTATTAGTATTAGTCCGCTACATGTGTCGCCACACTTCCACTTCTAACCTATCTACCTGATCATCTCTCAGGGCTCTTACTGATATAAAATCATGGGAAATCTCATCTTGAGGTGGGTTTCACACTTAGATGCTTTCAGCGTTTATCCCTTCCCTACATAGCTACCCAGCGATGCCTTTGGCAAGACAACTGGTACACCAGCGGTAAGTCCACTCTGGTCCTCTCGTACTAGGAGCAGATCCTCTCAAATTTCCTACGCCCGCGACGGATAGGGACCGAACTGTCTCACGACGTTCTGAACCCAGCTCGCGTGCCGCTTTAATGGGCGAACAGCCCAACCCTTGGGACCGACTACAGCCCCAGGATGCGACGAGCCGACATCGAGGTGCCAAACCTCCCCGTCGATGTGAACTCTTGGGGGAGATAAGCCTGTTATCCCCAGGGTAGCTTTTATCCGTTGAGCGATGGCCCTTCCATACGGAACCACCGGATCACTAAGCCCGACTTTCGTCCCTGCTCGAGTTGTAGCTCTCGCAGTCAAGCTCCCTTATACCTTTACACTCTGCGAATGATTTCCAACCATTCTGAGGGAACCTTTGGGCGCCTCCGTTACCTTTTAGGAGGCGACCGCCCCAGTCAAACTGCCCGTCAGACACTGTCTCCGATAGGGATCACCTATCCGGGTTAGAGTGGCCATAACACAAGGGTAGTATCCCAACAACGTCTCCTTCGAAACTGGCGTCCCGATCTCTTAGACTCCTACCTATCCTGTACATGTGGTACAGACACTCAATATCAAACTGCAGTAAAGCTCCATGGGGTCTTTCCGTCCTGTCGCGGGTAACCTGCATCTTCACAGGTACTAAAATTTCACCGAGTCTCTCGTTGAGACAGTGCCCAAATCATTACGCCTTTCGTGCGGGTCGGAACTTACCCGACAAGGAATTTCGCTACCTTAGGACCGTTATAGTTACGGCCGCCGTTTACTGGGGCTTCAATTCATACCTTCGCTTACGCTAAGCACTCCTCTTAACCTTCCAGCACCGGGCAGGCGTCACCCCCTATACATCATCTTACGATTTAGCAGAGAGCTGTGTTTTTGATAAACAGTTGCTTGGGCCTATTCACTGCGGCTGACTTAAAGTCAGCACCCCTTCTCCCGAAGTTACGGGGTCATTTTGCCGAGTTCCTTAACGAGAGTTCTCTCGCTCACCTGAGGCTACTCGCCTCGACTACCTGTGTCGGTTTGCGGTACGGGTAGAGTATGTTTAAACGCTAGAAGCTTTTCTTGGCAGTGTGACGTCACTAACTTCGCTACTAAACTTCGCTCCCCATCACAGCTCAATGTTATAGATATAAGCATTTGACTCATATCACACCTCACTGCTTAGACAGACACTTCCAATCGTCTGCTTTAGTTAGCCTACTGCGTCCCTCCATCACTACATACTCTAGTACAGGAATATCAACCTGTTGTCCATCGGATACACCTTTCGGTCTCTCCTTAGGTCCCGACTAACCCAGGGCGGACGAGCCTTCCCCTGGAAACCTTAGTCTTACGGTGGACAGGATTCTCACCTGTCTTTCGCTACTCATACCGGCATTCTCACTTCTATGCGTTCCAGCACTCCTCACGGTACACCTTCATCACACATAGAACGCTCTCCTACCATACCTATAAAGGTATCCACAGCTTCGGTAAATTGTTTTAGCCCCGGTACATTTTCGGCGCAGGGTCACTCGACTAGTGAGCTATTACGCACTCTTTGAATGAATAGCTGCTTCTAAGCTAACATCCTAGTTGTCTGTGCAACCCCACATCCTTTTCCACTTAACAATTATTTTGGGACCTTAGCTGGTGGTCTGGGCTGTTTCCCTTTCGACTACGGATCTTAGCACTCGCAGTCTGACTGCCGACCATAATTCATTGGCATTCGGAGTTTATCTGAGATTGGTAATCCGGGATGGACCCCTCACCCAAACAGTGCTCTACCTCCAAGAATCTTAATGTCGACGCTAGCCCTAAAGCTATTTCGGAGAGAACCAGCTATCTCCAAGTTCGTTTGGAATTTCTCCGCTACCCACAAGTCATCCAAGCACTTTTCAACGTGCCCTGGTTCGGTCCTCCAGTGCGTCTTACCGCACCTTCAACCTGCTCATGGGTAGGTCACATGGTTTCGGGTCTACGTCATGATACTAATCCGCCCTATTCAGACTCGGTTTCCCTACGGCTCCGTCTCTTCAACTTAACCTCGCATCATAACGTAACTCGCCGGTTCATTCTACAAAAGGCACGCTCTCACCCATTAACGGGCTCGAACTTGTTGTAGGCACACGGTTTCAGGTTCTATTTCACTCCCCTCCCGGGGTGCTTTTCACCTTTCCCTCACGGTACTGGTTCACTATCGGTCACTAGGGAGTATTTAGGGTTGGGAGATGGTCCTCCCAGATTCCGACGGGATTTCTCGTGTCCCGCCGTACTCAGGATACTGCTAGGTACAAAGACTATTTTAAATACGAGGCTATTACTCTCTTTGGCTGATCTTCCCAAATCATTCTTCTATAATCTTTGAGTCCACATTGCAGTCCTACAACCCCGAAGAGTAAACTCTTCGGTTTGCCCTTCTGCCGTTTCGCTCGCCGCTACTAAGGCAATCGCTTTTGCTTTCTCTTCCTGCAGCTACTTAGATGTTTCAGTTCACTGCGTCTTCCTCCTCACATCCTTAACAGATGCGGGTAACAGGTAGTACCTGTTGGGTTCCCCCATTCGGAAATCCCTGGATCATCGCTTACTTACAGCTACCCAAGGCATATCGTCGTTTGTCACGTCCTTCTTCGGCTCCTAGTGCCAAGGCATCCACCGTGCGCCCTTATTAACTTAACCTTATTTTTGACCTTTCAGTCATAAACTCTTTTAATACTACAGCGTTTCGGTTTATTTTCTTGTTACTATTTGATATAGATATTCAATTTTCAATGTGCATTACTTGGTGATCTCTCACCAATGGAGCCTAGCGGGATCGAACCGCTGACCTCCTGCGTGCAAAGCAGGCGCTCTCCCAGCTGAGCTAAGGCCCCACAAGACCTCTCAAGACTAAACAAGACCAATGCACAGTTCCTTATCCTTAGAAAGGAGGTGATCCAGCCGCACCTTCCGATACGGCTACCTTGTTACGACTTCACCCCAATCATCTATCCCACCTTAGGCGGCTGGCTCCTTACGGTTACCTCACCGACTTCGGGTGTTACAAACTCTCGTGGTGTGACGGGCGGTGTGTACAAGGCCCGGGAACGTATTCACCGCGGCGTGCTGATCCGCGATTACTAGCGATTCCGACTTCATGTAGGCGAGTTGCAGCCTACAATCCGAACTGAGACTGGCTTTAAGAGATTAGCTTGCCGTCACCGGCTTGCGACTCGTTGTACCAGCCATTGTAGCACGTGTGTAGCCCAGGTCATAAGGGGCATGATGATTTGACGTCATCCCCACCTTCCTCCGGTTTATTACCGGCAGTCTCGCTAGAGTGCCCAACTGAATGATGGCAACTAACAATAGGGGTTGCGCTCGTTGCGGGACTTAACCCAACATCTCACGACACGAGCTGACGACAACCATGCACCACCTGTCACCTCTGTCCCGA
Organism: bacterium; assembly: GCA_905221545.1. Taxonomy (GTDB): domain Bacteria; phylum Bacillota; class Bacilli; order Lactobacillales; family Streptococcaceae; genus Streptococcus. The sequence continues at coordinate 3,852 of CAJNDO010000022.1, forward strand.
AGGAAAGCTCTATCTCTAGAGCGATCAGAGGGATGTCAAGACCTGGTAAGGTTCTTCGCGTTGCTTCGAATTAAACCACATGCTCCACCGCTTGTGCGGGCCCCCGTCAATTCCTTTGAGTTTCAACCTTGCGGTCGTACTCCCCAGGCGGAGTGCTTAATGCGTTAGCTGCGGCACTAAACCCCGGAAAGGGTCTAACACCTAGCACTCATCGTTTACGGCGTGGACTACCAGGGTATCTAATCCTGTTTGCTCCCCACGCTTTCGAGCCTCAGCGTCAGTTACAAGCCAGAGAGCCGCTTTCGCCACCGGTGTTCCTCCATATATCTACGCATTTCACCGCTACACATGGAATTCCACTCTCCCCTCTTGCACTCAAGTTAAACAGTTTCCAAAGCGTACTATGGTTAAGCCACAGCCTTTAACTTCAGACTTATCTAACCGCCTGCGCTCGCTTTACGCCCAATAAATCCGGACAACGCTCGGGACCTACGTATTACCGCGGCTGCTGGCACGTAGTTAGCCGTCCCTTTCTGGTAAGATACCGTCACAGTGTGAACTTTCCACTCTCACACTCGTTCTTCTCTTACAACAGAGCTTTACGATCCGAAAACCTTCTTCACTCACGCGGCGTTGCTCGGTCAGACTTCCGTCCATTGCCGAAGATTCCCTACTGCTGCCTCCCGTAGGAGTCTGGGCCGTGTCTCAGTCCCAGTGTGGCCGATCACCCTCTCAGGTCGGCTATGTATCGTCGCCTTGGTGAGCCGTTACCCCACCAACTAGCTAATACAACGCAGGTCCATCTGGTAGTGATGCAATTGCACCTTTTAAGCAAATGTCATGCAACATCTACTGTTATGCGGTATTAGCTATCGTTTCCAATAGTTATCCCCCGCTACCAGGCAGGTTACCTACGCGTTACTCACCCGTTCGCAACTCATCCGGAGAAGCAAGCTCCTCCTTCAGCGTTCTACTTGCATGTATTAGGCACGCCGCCAGCGTTCGTCCTGAGCCAGGATCAAACTCTCATTAAAAGTTTGAGTTCTCACTCATTTCTGTCACTGACAGATTTATTGTTTTTTCATTGTTCAGTACTACAACAGTTGTTGTAGTGCCCTGCACATTGGTTCGTCTTGTTCAGTTTTCAAAGGTCTTTGTCACTCGCTTCTCTCAAGCGACAACTATATTAGTATATCACAGTCGCTTTCGCTTGTCAACACTTTTTTGAAACTTTTTTGAA
>CAJNDO010000023.1 GCA_905221545.1 bacterium
CAAAAAGCATTGGTGAAAGTAGTTAATGTTAAGGGTGAAGGAGAAAATAAAACAGAAACACCATTAACAGATGATTATGTAAACATCAACGGTAAAACTGGAGATCAAATTCCAACTGGATCAGTAACAGCTAAGATAGCAGAGTTAGAAAAACGCGGATATGTGATTGATAATAGAGATGAAGTACTAAACTATATTAATAACAAATTCGATAAGGAAAAAGATACAGAAGGTCAAGATCCAACACAAAACACAACGTTGAAAGTACATGAAAAACTAGTACCAGTAACACCGCCAACTGATGATAAACCACTTAAACCTGGAAAACCAATTGATCCAGATGTGCCGGTAGACCCTAACACTCCTGTTGATCCAAAAATACCAGTATGGACAGAGGATTTAATCAATAAAGTTAAGAATGCGGAAACTACAAAAGAAGTAACACGTACAATTAACTACGTTGATGAATCAGGAACTAAGCTAACATATACGGATAACGGTAAAGAAACAAAAGATCCAAAAACAGATAAAGTAACCTTTACACGTGAAGCTAAGATTAACGTAGTAACAGGTGAGATTACTTATGGAAAATGGACAGCTAAAGATAATGACACAACATTCGCTGAAGTAATATCACCAGTAGTAAAAGGATACATCTTAAAATCAAACCAAGACTCACAAGGTAATTTGGTATCAGCAGATGGAACAAGAGTAGTAGCAAGTGAAAACTTAGAAGCAACCTCTGAAAATCAAACTCTAAATGTGGTCTATACGAAGTTAGGATCATGGACATTAACACCACCAACAGGTGTAACACCACCAGAAGGAACGAATTTCGATCCAAGACCATATCCAAACAATCCGACAGATCCAACAACACCTGGAACACCGGTATATCCTGAACCAGGACAACCAATCACTCCAGGCACACCGGTAATTCCGCACGTACCTGGATACACACCAAAAATCGGAGACAAACCGTTAGAACCGGTTGATCCAAACCATCCAGAAAATGGATATAAGGTACCACCAGTGCCAACAACACCAGGTGAGGATACACCAATCACATACGTGGCAGATCCACAAAAAGCATTGGTGAAAGTAGTTAAGGTTGAAGAAAAAGATGGGGTGAAAACAGAAACTCCATTAACAAAAGATAATGTAAACATCAACGGTAAAACTGGAGAAGAAATTCCAGATGACTCGGTAACAGATAAGATTGCAGACTTAGAAAAACGTGGATATGTAATTGAAAATAAAGATGATGTACTGAACTTTATAAAAGAAAAATTCGATAAGGATAAGGATACAGAAGGTCAAGATCCAACACAAACAGTAACGTTGAAAGTACATGAAAAACTAGTACCAGTAACACCGCCAACTGATGATAAACCACTTAAACCTGGAAAACCAATTGATCCAGATGTGCCGGTAGACCCTAACACTCCTGTTGATCCAAAAATACCAGTATGGACAGAGGATTTAATCAATAAAGTTAAGAATGCGGAAACTACAAAAGAAGTAACACGTACAATTAACTACGTTGATGAATCAGGAACTAAGCTAACATATACGGATAACGGTAAAGAAACAAAAGATCCAAAAACAGATAAAGTAACCTTTACACGTGAAGCTAAGATTAACGTAGTAACAGGTGAGATTACTTATGGAAAATGGACAGCTAAAGATAATGACACAACATTCGCTGAAGTAATATCACCAGTAGTAAAAGGATACATCTTAAAATCAAACCAAGACTCACAAGGTAATTTGGTATCAGCAGATGGAACAAGAGTAGTAGCAAGTGAAAACTTAGAAGCAACCTCTGAAAATCAAACTCTAAATGTGGTCTATACGAAGTTAGGATCATGGACATTAACACCACCAACAGGTGTAACACCACCAGAAGGAACGAATTTCGATCCAAGACCATATCCAAACAATCCGACAGATCCAACAACACCTGGAACACCGGTATATCCTGAACCAGGACAACCAATCACACCTGGAACACCAGTGATTCCATATGTACCTGGATACACACCAAAAATCGGAGACAAACCGTTAGAACCAGTTGATCCAAACCATCCAGAAAATGGATACAAAGTACCACCAGTGCCAGAAACACCAGGTAAGGATACACCGATTACGTATGAAGGAAATCCACAAAAAGCATTGGTGAAAGTA
>CAJNDO010000024.1 GCA_905221545.1 bacterium
AGGCTCTATAATATTTGTAGTGGGTAAATCCCCTGTAGATATTATGGAGCCTATTTTGTTGTAGAAAAAAAGTTCCATATGATCTATAATGAAAAGCGACCAAACAACTCATTAGAAAGATTCATATGGAACAATTACATTTTATCACAAAACTACTCGATATCAAAGACCCAAATATCCAATTTATGGATATCATCAATAGGGATACACACAAGGAAATCATCGCTAAACTGGATTATGAGGCCCCATCTTGCCCTGATTGCAGAAGTCAAATGAAGAAATATGACTTTCAAAAGACTTCTAAAATTCCTTACCTCGAAACGACTGGTATGCCCACTAGAATCCTCCTTAAAAAACGCCGTTTTAAGTGCTACCAGTGCTCGAAAATAGCGGTCGCTGAGACTCCTCTAGTAAAGAAAAATCATCAAATCCCTCGTATTATCAACCAAAAAATTACGCAAAAATTGATTGAAAAAACTTCTATGACAGATATTGCCCATCAGCTTTCCATTTCAACTTCAACTGTCATTCGAAAGCTCAATGATTTCAACTTTAAGCATGATTTTTCTCGTCTTCCAAAGATTATGTCCTGGGACGAGTATGCCTTCACTAAAGGAAAGATGAGTTTCATTGCACAAGACTTTGATAATCTCAACATTATCACCGTTCTTGAAGGAAGAACACAGGCTATCATCCGAAATCACTTTCTTCGATACGATAGAGCTGTCCGTTGTCAGGTGGAAATCATTACGATGGATATGTTTAGTCCTTATTATGACTTGGCTAAACAGCTTTTTCCATGTGCTAAAATTGTTCTAGATCGTTTTCATATTGTGCAACACTTAAGCCGTGCTATAAGTCGTGTCCGTGTTCAAATCATGAATCAATTTGAGCGAAAATCCCATGAATATAAGGCTATTAAACGCTACTGGAAACTCATTCAACAAGATAGTCGTAAATTGAGTGATAAACGATTTTATCGCCCTACTTTTCGTATGCACTTGACGAATAAAGAAATTCTAGATAAGCTTTTGAGCTATTCAGAAGACTTGAAACACCACTACAATGTCTATCAACTCTTACTCTTTCACTTTCAGAACAAGGAGCCAGACAAATTTTTCGGACTTATCGAAGACAATCTAAAACAGGTTCATCCCCTTTTTCAGACTGTCTTTAAAACTTTTCTCAAGGATAAAGAGAAGATTATCAACGCTCTTCAATTATCCTATTCCAACGCCAAATTGGAAGCAACGAATAATCTCATTAAGCTTATTAAACGAAATGCCTTTGGTTTTAGGAACTTTAAAAACTTCAAAAAACGGATTTTTATCGCTCTCAACATCAAAAAAGAAAGGACGAAATGTATCCTTTCTAGATTTTAGCTTTTCTTCAACCCACTACAGTTGACAAAGAGCC
>CAJNDO010000025.1 GCA_905221545.1 bacterium
GGCTCTATAATATTTGTAGTGGGTAAATCCCTATAGATATTATGGAGCTTTTTTGTGTAGAAAAAAAGTCCCATATGACCTATAATGAAAAGCAATCAAACAACTCATTAGAAAGAATCATATGGAACAATTACATTTTATCACAAAACTACTAGACATTAAAGACCCTAATATTCAAATTATAGATATCATCAATAGGGATACACACAAAGAAATCATCGCCAAACTGGACTACGATGCTCCATCTTGTCCTTATTGTGGAAGTCAAATGAAAAAATATGACTTTCAAAAACCTTCTAAGATTCCTTACCTCAAAACGACTGGTATGCCTACTAGAATTCTATTTAGAAAGCGTCGTTTCAAGTGCTATCATTGTTTGAAAATGATGGTAGCTGAGACTTCTCTCGTCAAGAAGAATCATCAAATTCCTCGTATTATCAACCAAAAGATTGCGCAAAAGTTAATTGAAAAGACTTCTATGACCGATATTGCCCATCAGCTTTCCATTTCAACTTCAACTGTCATTCGAAAGCTCAATGATTTCCACTTTAAGCATGATTTTTCTCGTCTTCCTGAGATTATGTCCTGGGACGAGTATGCCTTCACTAAGGGAAAGATGAGTTTTATTGCACAAGATTTTGATAATCTCAACATCATCACTGTTCTTGAGGGTAGAACACAAGCTGTCATTCGTGATCACTTTCTTAAATATGATAGAGCCGTCCGATGTCGAGTGAAAATCATTACTATGGATATGTTTAGTCCCTACTATGCCTTAGCTAAACAGCTTTTCCCATGTGCTAAAATCGTTCTAGATCGTTTCCATATTATCCAACATCTCAGCCGTGCTATAAGTCGTGTCCGTGTTCAAATCATGAATCAGTTCGATCGAAAATCCCATGAATACAAAGCCATCAAACGTTACTGGAAGCTCATTCAACAAGATAGTCGTAAACTGAGTGATAAACGATTTTATCGCCCTACTTTTCGTATGCACTTAACGAATAAAGAGATTCTAGACAAGCTTTTGAGCTATTCAGAAGAGTTGAAACACCACTATAATCTCTATCAGCTCTTGCTTTTTCACTTTCAGAATAAGGAACCAGAGAAATTTTTCGGACTTATTGAGGACAATCTTAAGCTGGCTCATCCTCTTTTTCAGACTGTTTTTAAAACCTTTATCAAGGACAAAGAGAAAATTGTCAACGCTCTTCAACTACCCTATTCTAACGCAAAATTGGAAGCCACTAATAATCTCATCAAGCTTATCAAGCGCAATGCCTTTGGTTTTCAGAACTTTGAAAACTTCAAAAAACGGATTTTTATCGCTCTGAACATCAAAAAAGAAAGGACGAAATTTGTCCTTTCTCGAGCTTAGCTTTTCTTCAACCCACTACAGTTGACAAAGAGCC
>CAJNDO010000026.1 GCA_905221545.1 bacterium
CAAGCTATTTTTACTGAGCACAAAGGAAATTATGGCTATCGCCGAATAACTCTTGAATTGAGGAATCGTGGTCATATAGTAAACCATAAGAAGGTCCAACGTCTGATGAAAATCCTTGGTTTAAATGCTCGAATTCGCCGTAAACGAAAGTATTCTTCCTACCAAGGAGAGATTGGCAAGAAAGCAGAGAATCTCATTCAACGCCAGTTTGAAGCATCGAGACCAATGGAAAAGTGTTATACGGATGTGACAGAGTTTGCCATTCCAAATAGCACGCAGAAATTGTATTTATCGCCTGTTTTAGATGGCTTTAACAGCGAAATTATTGCTTTTGATCTTTCTTGTTCTCCTAATTTAGAACAAGTAAAAACGATGTTGGAACAGGCCTTCACAGAGAAACACTACGAGAATACGATTCTCCATAGTGACCAAGGTTGGCAATACCAACACGATTCTTATCATCGGTTCCTAGAGAGTAAGGGAATTCAAGCATCTATGTCACGAAAGGGCAACAGCCCAGACAACGGTATGATGGAATCTTTCTTTGGCATTTTAAAATCCGAAATGTTTTATGGCCATGAGAAAAACTTTAAATCACTTAATCAATTGGAACAAGCCATTATAGACTATATCGATTACTACAACAACAAACGAATTAAGGTAAAACTAAAAGGACTTAGTCCTGTCCAATACAGAACTAAATCCTTTCAATAATTATTTGTCCAACTTTTTGGGGTCAGTACA
>CAJNDO010000027.1 GCA_905221545.1 bacterium
TGAACTGCACCCCAAAAGTTAGACAGAAAAAATCTAACTTTTGGGGTGCTTTTATTATGAAATTAACTTATGATGATAAAGTTCAGATCTATGAACTTAGAAAACAAGGATATAGCTTAGAGAAGCTTTCAAATAAATTTGGGATAAACAATTCTAATATTAGGTACATGATTAAATTGATTGATCGTTATGGAATAGAGTTCGTCAAAAAAGAAAAAAATCGTTACTATTCTCCTGAATTAAAACAAGAAATGATTGATAAAGTCCTACATGAAAACTGGTCTCAAGATAGAGTTTCTCTCGAATATGCTCTCCCAAATCGTGGTATGCTTCCAAATTGGATGGCACAATACAAGAAAAACGGGTATACTATTGTTGAGAAAACAAAAGGGAGACCATCTAAAATGGGACGTAAACCAAAGAAGAAACCCGAAGAGATGACAGAGTTAGAACGACTTCAAGCAGAAAACGAGTATCTGAGAGCGGAGAATGCTGTCCTAAAAAAGTTGAGAGAACTCCGCTTGAAGGAGGAAAAAGAGAAAGAAGAAAGACAGAAATTGTTCAAGAATTAATCACTGATTTTTCGTTAGATATTCTTCTAAAAACCATTAAACTCGCTCGTTCGACCTACTACTATCATTTGAAACAGCTAGACAAACCAGATAAGGATCAAAAGCTTAAAGCTGAAAT
>CAJNDO010000028.1 GCA_905221545.1 bacterium
GTGATGCCTGGAGTATCACTTTCGAACTTAGTTCCTTCTGGAATTTCTTTTCCAGCTTTCTCTTTCAATGGTAATTCGACAGTGCCACCTGGTTTCCCATTTCCTTTGTCGTACTCTGGGGTGTAGATGTCTTTGTCTTTTTCTCTAACTGTTACTTCCACTGGAACGATATCTTTTGATCCATCTGGGTAAGTTACGGTAATTGTACCTGTAATCTTATCACCTGGTTTTGCTCCTTCTGGGATTGTGACAGTTACTTTACCATCTTTGCCTACTGTGATTCCTGGAGTATCACTTTCGAACTTAGTTCCTTCTGGAATTTCTTTTCCAGATTTCTCTTTCAATGGTAATTCAACAGTGCCACCTGGTTTGCCATTTCCTTTGTCGTACTCTGGGGTGTAGATGTCTTTGTCTTTCTCTCTAACTATTACTTCCACTGGAACAATATCTTTTGATCCATCTGGGTAAGTTACGGTAATTGTACCTGTAATCTTATCACCTGGTTTTGCTCCTTCTGGGATTGTGACAGTTACTGTACCATCTTTGCCTACTGTGATTCCTGGAGTATCACTTTCGAACTTAGTTCCTTCTGGAATTTCTTTTCCAGCTTTCTCTTTCAATGGTAATTC
>CAJNDO010000029.1 GCA_905221545.1 bacterium
CCAGATGGAACAAAAGACAAAGTGAACGTAACCGTTAAAGTGAAAGAACAAAAAGACGAATACGATCCACAACCAAGTACTCCAAATCAAGAAGTAAGCCATAACGGCACACCAGATGCAGGAGCAAGTGTCAATAAGACAGGTCTACCAGAAGGAACAACCTATGAATGGGAAACTCCAGTGAATACAACTACACCAGGAGACAAACCAGGAGTAGTCGTAGTTACATATCCAGATGGAACAAAAGACAAAGTGAACGTAACCGTTAAAGTGAAAGAACAAAAAGACGAATACGATCCACAACCAAGTACTCCAAATCAAGAAGTAAGCCATAACGGCACACCAGATGCAGGAGCAAGTGTCAATAAGACAGGTCTACCAGAAGGAACAACCTATGAATGGGAAACTCCAGTGAATACAACTACACCAGGAGACAAACCAGGAGTAGTCGTAGTTACATATCCAGATGGAACAAAAGACAAAGTGAACGTAACCGTTAAAGTGAAAGAACAAAAAGACGAATACGATCCACAACCAAGTACTCCAAATCAAGAAGTAAGCCATAACGGCACACCAGATGCAGGAGCAAGTGTCAATAAGACAGGTCTACCAGAAGG
>CAJNDO010000030.1 GCA_905221545.1 bacterium
GTTAGAGAGAAAGACAAAGACATCTACACCCCAGAGTACGACAAAGGAAATGGCAAACCAGGTGGTACTGTTGAATTACCATTGAAAGAGAAATCTGGAAAAGAAATTCCAGAAGGAACTAAGTTTGAAAGTGATACCCCAGGCATCACAGTTGGCAAAGATGGTACAGTAACTGTCACAATCCCAGAAGGAGCGAAACCAGGCGATAAGATTACAGGTACAATTACCGTAACGTATCCAGACGGTTCAAAAGATATCGTTCCAGTGGAAGTGACAGTTAGAGAGAAAGACAAAGACATCTACACCCCAGAGTACGACAAAGGAAATGGCAAACCAGGTGGTACTGTTGAATTACCATTGAAAGAGAAATCTGGAAAAGAAATTCCAGAAGGAACTAAGTTTGAAAGTGATACCCCAGGCATCACAGTAGGCAAAGATGGTACAGTAACTGTCACAATCCCAGAAGGAGCGAAACCAGGCGATAAGATTACAGGTACAATTACCGTAAC
>CAJNDO010000031.1 GCA_905221545.1 bacterium
ATGTAACTACGACTACTCCTGGTTTGTCTCCTGGTGTAGTTGTATTCACTGGAGTTTCCCATTCATAGGTTGTTCCTGATGGTAGACCTGTCTTATTGACACTTGCTCCGGCATCTGGAGTGCCTTTATGGCTCACTTCTTGATTTGGAGTGCTTGGTTGTGGATCGTATTCGTCTTTTTGTTCTTTCACTTTAACGGTTACGTTCACTTTGTCTTTTGTTCCATCTGGATATGTAACTACGACTACTCCTGGTTTGTCTCCTGGTGTAGTTGTATTCACTGGAGTTTCCCATTCATAGGTTGTTCCTTCTGGTAGACCTGTCTTATTGACACTTGCTCCTGCATCTGGTGTGCCGTTATGGCTTACTTCTTGATTTGGAGTACTTGGTTGTGGATCGTATTCGTCTTTTTGTTCTTTCACTTTAACGGTTACGTTCACTTTGTCTTTTGTTCCATCTGG
>CAJNDO010000032.1 GCA_905221545.1 bacterium
ATGTAACTACGACTACTCCTGGTTTGTCTCCTGGTGTAGTTGTATTCACTGGAGTTTCCCATTCATAGGTTGTTCCTTCTGGTAGACCTGTCTTATTGACACTTGCTCCGGCATCTGGAGTGCCTTTATGGCTCACTTCTTGATTTGGAGTGCTTGGTTGTGGATCGTATTCGTCTTTTTGTTCTTTCACTTTAACGGTTACGTTCACTTTGTCTTTTGTTCCATCTGGATATGTAACTACGACTACTCCTGGTTTGTCTCCTGGTGTAGTTGTATTCACTGGAGTTTCCCATTCATAGGTTGTTCCTTCTGGTAGACCTGTCTTATTGACACTTGCTCCTGCATCTGGTGTGCCGTTATGGCTTACTTCTTGATTTGGAGTACTTGGTTGTGGATCGTATTCGTCTTTTTGTTCTTTCACTTTAACGGTTACGTTCACTTTGTCTTTTGTTCCATCTGG
>CAJNDO010000033.1 GCA_905221545.1 bacterium
AAAGTGAACGTAACCGTTAAAGTGAAAGAACAAAAAGACGAATACGATCCACAACCAAGCACTCCAAATCAAGAAGTGAGCCATAACGGCACACCAGATGCAGGAGCAAGTGTCAATAAGACAGGTCTACCAGAAGGAACAACCTATGAATGGGAAACTCCAGTGAATACAACTACACCAGGAGACAAACCAGGAGTAGTCGTAGTTACATATCCAGATGGAACAAAAGACAAAGTGAACGTAACCGTTAAAGTGAAAGAACAAAAAGACGAATACGATCCACAACCAAGCACTCCAAATCAAGAAGTGAGCCATAAAGGCACTCCAGATGCAGGAGCAAGTGTCAATAAGACAGGTCTACCATCAGGAACAACCTATGAATGGGAAACTCCAGTGAATACAACTACACCAGGAGACAAACCAGGAGTAGTCGTAGTCACAT
>CAJNDO010000034.1 GCA_905221545.1 bacterium
TCGGGAAGTAGCTCAGCTTGGTAGAGTACTTGGTTTGGGACCAAGGTGTCGCAGGTTCGAATCCTGTCTTCCCGATTCATGGCGGTGTAGCTCAGCTGGCTAGAGCGTCCGGTTCATACCCGGGAGGTCGGGGGTTCGATCCCCTTCGCCGCTATAAAGATCTTGTTGGACCTTTAGCTCAGCTGGTTAGAGCTCTCGGCTCATAACCGAGTGGTCGTAGGTTCAAGTCCTACAAGGTCCATTTGAATAGTATGGAGGATTACCCAAGTCCGGCTGAAGGGAACGGTCTTGAAAACCGTCAGGCGTGTAAAAGCGTGCGTGGGTTCGAA
>CAJNDO010000035.1 GCA_905221545.1 bacterium
TTCAATGGTAATTCAACAGTGCCACCTGGTTTGCCATTTCCTTTGTCGTACTCTGGGGTGTAGATGTCTTTGTCTTTTTCTCTAACTGTTACTTCCACTGGAACGATATCTTTTGATCCATCTGGGTAAGTTACGGTAATTGTACCTGTAATCTTATCGCCTGGTTTTGCTCCTTCTGGGATTGTGACAGTTACTTTACCATCTTTGCCTACTGTGATGCCTGGAGTATCACTTTCGAACTTAGTTCCTTCTGGAATTTCTTTTCCAGCTTTCTCTTTCAATGGTAATTC
>CAJNDO010000036.1 GCA_905221545.1 bacterium
AAAGATGGTACAGTAACTGTCACAATCCCAGAAGGAGCGAAACCAGGCGATAAGATTACAGGTACAATTACCGTAACTTACCCAGATGGATCAAAAGATATCGTTCCAGTGGAAGTAACGGTTAGAGAGAAAGACAAAGACATCTACACCCCAGAGTACGACAAAGGAAATGGCAAACCAGGTGGCACTGTTGAATTACCATTGAAAGAGAAAGCTGGAAAAGAAATTCCAGAAGGAACTAAGTTCGAAAGTGATACTCCAGGAATCAC
>CAJNDO010000037.1 GCA_905221545.1 bacterium
TTGGGCGCGTAGCTCAGGTGGTTAGAGCGCACGCCTGATAAGCGTGAGGTCGGTGGTTCGAGTCCACTCGTGCCCATTATAGGAGAATTACTCAAGAGGCTGAAGAGGACGGTTTGCTAAATCGTTAGGTCGGGTAACTGGCGCAAGGGTTCGAATCCCTTATTCTCCGTTTTAATGAGGGCTCTTTGTCAACTGTAGTGGGTTGAAGAAAAGCTAAAATCTAGAAAGGATACATTTCGTCCTTTCTTTTTTGATG
>CAJNDO010000038.1 GCA_905221545.1 bacterium
ACATATCCAGATGGAACAAAAGACAAAGTGAACGTAACCGTTAAAGTGAAAGAACAAAAAGACGAATACGATCCACAACCAAGCACTCCAAATCAAGAAGTAAGCCATAACGGCACACCAGATGCAGGAGCAAGTGTCAATAAGACAGGTCTACCATCAGGAACAACCTATGAATGGGAAACTCCAGTGAATACAACTACACCAGGAGACAAACCAGGAGTAGTCGTAGT
>CAJNDO010000039.1 GCA_905221545.1 bacterium
CCAGATGGAACAAAAGACAAAGTGAACGTAACCGATAAAGTGAAAGAACAAAAAGACGAATACGATCCACAACCAAGTACTCCAAATCAAGAAGTAAGCCATAACGGCACACCAGATGCAGGAGCAAGTGTCAATAAGACAGGTCTACCAGCAGGAACAACCTATGAATGGGAAACTCCAGTGAATACAACTACACCAGGAGACAAACCAGGAGTAGTCGTAGTTACAT
>CAJNDO010000040.1 GCA_905221545.1 bacterium
CCAGATGGAACAAAAGACAAAGTGAACGTAACCGTTAAAGTGAAAGAACAAAAAGACGAATACGATCCACAACCAAGTACTCCAAATCAAGAAGTAAGCCATAACGGCACTCCAGATGCAGGAGCAAGTGTCAATAAGACAGGTCTACCATCAGGAACAACCTATGAATGGGAAACTCCAGTGAATACAACTACACCAGGAGACAAACCAGGAGTAGTCGTAGTTACAT
>CAJNDO010000041.1 GCA_905221545.1 bacterium
CCAGATGGAACAAAAGACAAAGTGAACGTAACCGTTAAAGTGAAAGAACAAAAAGACGAATACGATCCACAACCAAGTACTCCAAATCAAGAAGTAAGCCATAACGGCACACCAGATGCAGGAGCAAGTGTCAATAAGACAGGTCTACCATCAGGAACAACCTATGAATGGGAAACTCCAGTGAATACAACTACACCAGGAGACAAACCAGGAGTAGTCGTAGT
>CAJNDO010000042.1 GCA_905221545.1 bacterium
TCCCCTTCTGGAATTGAATCGTCACGTTCATAACGAGTTTCAAACGGAATTGGTGTTTTCTCTACTTTTGGTTGTGTACCACGTTTTACAACACGTGTAACTGGATTTGTAGTTTCACTTGTTGGTTCATTTGCTGTCACTTCACCTGTTGTTGGGTTTAGTTCATAAGTAGTTGTCTTAACAGTTTCTCCATTGACACCTGCTGTCACTTCCCT
>CAJNDO010000043.1 GCA_905221545.1 bacterium
ACTACGACTACTCCTGGTTTGTCTCCTGGTGTAGTTGTATTCACTGGAGTTTCCCATTCATAGGTTGTTCCTGATGGTAGACCTGTCTTATTGACACTTGCTCCTGCATCTGGTGTGCCGTTATGGCTCACTTCTTGATTTGGAGTGCTTGGTTGTGGATCGTATTCGTCTTTTTGTTCTTTCACTTTAACGGTTACGTTCACTTT
>CAJNDO010000044.1 GCA_905221545.1 bacterium
AAGGCTCGGTAGCTCAGTTGGTAGAGCAATGGATTGAAGCTCCATGTGTCGGCGGTTCGATTCCGTCTCGCGCCATTTTTATTAATAGTATTTATGCGGGTGTAGTTTAGTGGTAAAACTACAGCCTTCCAAGCTGTTGTCGCGAGTTCGATTCTCGTCACCCGCTTTGAAC
>CAJNDO010000045.1 GCA_905221545.1 bacterium
ATATGACCACGATTCCTCAATTCAAGAGTTATTCGGCGATAGCCATAATTTCCTTTGTGCTCAGTAAAAATAGCTTGGATTTCAGCTTTAAGCTTTTGATCCTTATCTGGTTTGTCTAGCTGTTTCAAATGATAGTAGTAGGTCGAACGAGCGAG
>CAJNDO010000046.1 GCA_905221545.1 bacterium
TGTGGATCGTATTCGTCTTTTTGTTCTTTCACTTTAACGGTTACGTTCACTTTGTCTTTTGTTCCATCTGGATATGTGACTACGACTACTCCTGGTTTGTCTCCTGGTGTAGTTGTATTCACTGGAGTTTCCCATTCATAGGTTGTTCCT
>CAJNDO010000047.1 GCA_905221545.1 bacterium
AGGAACAACCTATGAATGGGAAACTCCAGTGAATACAACTACACCAGGAGACAAACCAGGAGTAGTCGTAGTTACATATCCAGATGGAACAAAAGACAAAGTGAACGTAACCGTTAAAGTGAAAGAACAAAAAGACGAATACGATCCACA
>CAJNDO010000048.1 GCA_905221545.1 bacterium
AAACCAGGCGATAAGATTACAGGTACAATTACCGTAACTTACCCAGATGGATCAAAAGATATCGTTCCAGTGGAAGTAACGGTTAGAGAGAAAGACAAAGACATCTACACCCCAGAGTACGACAAAGGAAATGGCAAACCAGGTGG
>CAJNDO010000049.1 GCA_905221545.1 bacterium
ACTACGACTACTCCTGGTTTGTCTCCTGGTGTAGTTGTATTCACTGGAGTTTCCCATTCATAGGTTGTTCCTGATGGTAGACCTGTCTTATTGACACTTGCTCCTGCATCTGGTGTGCCGTTATGGCTTACTTCTTGATTTGGAGT
>CAJNDO010000050.1 GCA_905221545.1 bacterium
GTGATGCCTGGAGTATCACTTTCGAACTTAGTTCCTTCTGGAATTTCTTTTCCAGCTTTCTCTTTCAATGGTAATTCAACAGTGCCACCTGGTTTGCCATTTCCTTTGTCGTACTCTGGGGTGTAGATGTCTTTGTCTTT
>CAJNDO010000051.1 GCA_905221545.1 bacterium
GGTTTCTCTGCTGGTTTCTCTGCTGGTTTCTCTGCTGGTTTCTCCGCTGGTTTCTCTGCTGGTTTCTCTGCTGGTTTCTCTGCTGGTTTCTCTGCTGGTTTCTCTGCTGGTTTCTCCGCTGGTTTCTCTGCTGG
>CAJNDO010000052.1 GCA_905221545.1 bacterium
CACCAGTGCCAGAAACACCAGGTAAGGATACACCGATTACGTATGAAGGAAATCCACAAAAAGCATTGGTGAAAGTAGTTAATGTTAAGGGTGAAGGAGAAAATAAAACAGAAACACCATTAACAGATGATTA
>CAJNDO010000053.1 GCA_905221545.1 bacterium
TGGTAGACCTGTCTTATTGACACTTGCTCCTGCATCTGGTGTGCCGTTATGGCTTACTTCTTGATTTGGAGTGCTTGGTTGTGGATCGTATTCGTCTTTTTGTTCTTTCACTTTAACGGTTACGTTCACTTT
>CAJNDO010000054.1 GCA_905221545.1 bacterium
GGCACACCAGATGCAGGAGCAAGTGTCAATAAGACAGGTCTACCAGAAGGAACAACCTATGAATGGGAAACTCCAGTGAATACAACTACACCAGGAGACAAACCAGGAGTAGTCGTAGTCACAT
>CAJNDO010000055.1 GCA_905221545.1 bacterium
CCAGCAGAGAAACCAGCGGAGAAACCAGCAGAGAAACCAGCAGAGAAACCAGCAGAGAAACCAGCAGAGAAACCAGCGGAGAAACCAGCAGAGAAACCAGCAGAGAAACCAGCAGAGAAACC
>CAJNDO010000056.1 GCA_905221545.1 bacterium
ACTCCACAACCGAAACCAGGAGAAACACCAGAGACTCCACAACCGAAACCAGGAGAAACACCAGAGACTCCACAACCGAAACCAGGAGAAACACCAGAGACTCCACA
>CAJNDO010000057.1 GCA_905221545.1 bacterium
ACTTCTTGATTTGGAGTGCTTGGTTGTGGATCGTATTCGTCTTTTTGTTCTTTCACTTTAACGGTTACGTTCACTTTGTCTTTTGTTCCATCTGG
>CAJNDO010000058.1 GCA_905221545.1 bacterium
GCTGGTTTCTCTGCTGGTTTCTCTGCTGGTTTCTCTGCTGGTTTCTCTGCTGGTTTCTCCGCTGGTTTCTCTGCTGGTTTCTCTGCTGGTTT
>CAJNDO010000059.1 GCA_905221545.1 bacterium
CCAGCAGAGAAACCAGCAGAGAAACCAGCAGAGAAACCAGCAGAGAAACCAGCAGAGAAACCAGCAGAGAAACCAGCAGAGAAACCAGC
>CAJNDO010000060.1 GCA_905221545.1 bacterium
ACATATCCAGATGGAACAAAAGACAAAGTGAACGTAACCGTTAAAGTGAAAGAACAAAAAGACGAATACGATCCACAACCAAG
>CAJNDO010000061.1 GCA_905221545.1 bacterium
CCCCCCCCCCCCCCCCCCCCCCCCCCCCCCCCCCCCCCCCCCCCCCCCCCCCCCCCCCCCCCCCCCCCCCCCCCCCCC